>NZ_JACVBA010000003.1:0-388534 GCF_014852135.1 Stenotrophomonas sp. STM01
GCCCCGGCCGGGCCGGCGGCGTCGCCACCGCCGGCCGCCGCGCCGCAGCGGTCGCTGGCGGCGCGCTTCTTTGGCGTCGTGCTCGACCCGCATACCTACGGCGCGCTGTTTTACATGCTGCTGTCGCTGGCCACCGGCACGTTCTTCTTCACCTGGGTGGTGACTGGCCTGTCGCTGTCGGTATCGCTGCTGATCCTGATCATCGGCATCCCGATCCTGCTGCTGTTCCTGGGGTCGGTGCGGGTGCTGTCGCTGGTGGAGGGCCGCATCATCGAGACCATGCTCGGGGTGCGCATGCCGCGTCGCCCGGCCTACACGGACAAGAGCCAGGGCTGGCTGGCGCGCATCGGGGCGATGTTCGCCGACGGGCGCACCTGGCTGACGATGCTGTACTTCCTGCTGATGCTGCCCTTGGGCGTGGCCTACTTCACCATTGCGACGACCTTGTTGTCGCTGTCGTTGGCACTGATGTTCGCGCCGCTGGGGGACCTGTTGTTCGACCATCCGGCCGGCATCTGGATCGACGGCGTGAACGTGGCCACCGCCTTCTGGGTGTGGCCGGTATCGGTGGCGGTGGGTGCATTGCTGCTGTTCGGCACGCTGCACCTGGCACGGGGCATCGGCAAGCTGCATGGCGCGATGGCCAAGCATCTGCTGGTGCGCCTGTAAGCCACATGCCAGCAGGAACAAACGAACGGGGCGCCCTTGGCGCCCCGTTCGTTTGTGGCATGACGGTGGAGCCCTGCGCGGATGCTCAGGGCGAGCGCACCAATGCGGCGGTCGCCCGGCGTACCACCGGCAGGAGCAACAACAGCACGGGGAAGGCGATCAGCCAGGAAACGCCCCAGGCGCCCAGCCACTTGGACGTGAGCTGCGGCGACAGGCCGATGCTTTTCAGGGTGCTGATCAACGACACGATGCTGGTCATCAGCAGGGACAGCAGCAACGGCATGACCAGGGCGCCGTAACGCACGGGAAGCTTGGGAATGCCGAGGAAAATGGTGGGTTTGTGTGAAGCGTTCAAGAGCGATCTCCAGGATCCGGTCAAGCAAAGGCGCCTATCGCCCGCGAGCGGGCAAACAGCCCCGGCAGGGCCGGAGTTGATGGGCGCGTTGGTTGACGTGAACGCTTACGGTCGCCACGAGAACCGGGACGACGGCGCGCATGTTAGGGGCCGCGCCGGCCGCTGGCAAGCGATCTTGTCTGGTGGGGCCGGGTGTTCCTTCCGGAACGCGGGCAAGGGGTCTTTCTAAATCGTGGTTCAGCCCCGGCGCGGGTCCGGGTTGACCTTGCGGAGCGGATCCCTAAAATGACTGACAGTCAGTCAGTTGGGTTCGCCATGGACAAGCGCGCCGCCATCATCGACGCCGCCATCGCCGTGTTCGCCGAAAAGGGCGTCGAAAAGGCAACGGTATCGGACATCGTCAAGCGCGCCGGCATCGCCCAGGGCACGTACTACCTGTACTTCCCGTCGCGGTTGGCGGTGATGGGCGGCATCGCCGAGCGCGTGCTGACCCAGCTGCTGGCGCGGTTGCATGCGCAGCTCGATGGCCTGCCGGCCGGCAAGCAGTTGGACCGGTTGGCGGCGGTGATCTTCGCCGAGGTCGGCGCGCAGCACCAGGAGGTGGCACTGCTGTACAGCGGCATGACCCAGACCGACCAGATGCGGCGTTGGGAGCAGATCTACGCGCCGCTGTACGCGTGGCTGCAGCAACTGCTGGAACAGGCACGCGCGGACGGTGCGATCGCCGCCGGCGTGCAGCCGCGGCATGCCGCGCGGGTGCTGGTCGGTGCCATCGAGGCCGCCGCCGAGCAGGTGCACCTGTATGCCGATACATCGGCCGACGAGGCGCGGGCGCATCTGGCCGAACTGGAGCGTTTCATCGGCGCCGGACTGGGGCGCGCGCCGGCGGTCTGATCACGGCGGTGCCGATGCGCACCGCACACAACAACGAGAAGCAAGGAGAACGACATGGCCGGGAAAGGCTGGCTGTTTGTTGCCCTGACCTGCGTGTTCGAGCTGGTCTGGGTGTATGGGTTCAACGTGGCCTCGGCCTGGTGGCACTGGATACCGATCATCGCGGTCATCCTGGTCGACTTCCAATGGCTGGCCCGCGCCTGCGAAACCTTGCCGACCGGCACCGTGTACGCGGTGTTCGCGGCAGTGGGTACGGTGGGCGCCGCATTGATGGACATCTTCCTGTTCGGTGGCAGCTTCAGCGTCGCCAAGGGTGCCTTCATGGCGCTGCTGGTGGCGGGCGTGATCGCGCTCAAGCTGGCCGATGGCAAGGAAGCAGACACTGCCGGTGCGACCGGCAAGGAAGGTTGAAATGGGTTGGTTCCTGGTGGTGATCGCCGCGCTGATGGAAACGCTGGGCGTGGTTGGCCTGAAGCGCTACAGCCAGCGCAGGAATGCGCTCAATGCGCTGCTGTTCTTCGGCGGCTTCGGTGCCTCGTTCGTGCTGCTGTACCAGTCGTTCCGCTACCTGCAGCTGAGCGTGGCCTATGCGGTATGGATCGGCCTGGGCACCGCGGCGGCGGTGCTGGTGAACATGCTGTTCTTCGGTGAGTCACGCAGCACCGCGCGCCTGCTGAGCCTGGGCGTGATCGTGGCTGGGGTGGTCGGATTGAAGGCAGTGTCGTAAACGCAGAAGGCCCCGGTGATTGCCGGGGCCTTTGTATTGAATGAGGCAGGCGCTGATTGCATCCCTTCTCCCGCGAGCGGGAGAAGGGGCCCCGCTAGGGGCGGATGAGGGGATTCTGAGCACTTGAGCATTTGAGGCTTCTGCCTTGGCCCTGACAGCGGGTTTTGGGCAGTACGCTGCCAAGCGCATTGCCATCGTTTCGATCTGCCCTCACCCCAACCCCTCTCCCGCAGGCGGGAGAGGGGCTGCAAAGGTCCAAATGTACTCAGCGCTGCGCGCGACGGCGCAGTGGCGTGACATTGCTCGCCGCTGCCTTGCGGCTCTTCTTCGCCGCGCTCGGCTGCGACTGCGCGCTGAAGAAGTCGCGCATCTTCGGGTAGACCACTTCGCGCCAGCGGCGACCACTGAAGATGCCGTAATGGCCGGCACCCTCGACGATGAAGTGGTTGCGGCGCGACGCCGGGATGCCGGTGCACAGTGCCTGCGCCGCTTCGGTCTGGCCCAGGCCGGCGATGTCGTCCAGCTCGCCCTCGATGCTCAGCAGCGCGGTGTCGCGGATCGCCGACGGGTCCACGCGCTCACCGCGTACGTACCATTCACCGCGCGGCAGCAGGAACTCCTGGAACACCACGCGGATGGTGTCCAGGTAGAACTGTGCCGGCATGTCCAGCACCGCGTTGTACTCGTCGTAGAAATGACGGTGCGCGTTGGCGTCGTCCAGGTCGCCCTTGACCAGGTCGGTGTAGAAATCCCAGTGCGACATCAGGTGCCGGCTGGGGTTCATGGCGACGAAACCGGCGTGCTGCAGGAAGCCCGGGTAGACCCGGCGGCCCTGGCCCGGGTACGGCGCAGGCACGGTGTGGATGACGTTGTTCTCGAACCACGACAACGGGTTGCGCGTGGCCAGGTTGTTGACCGCGGTCGGGCTGTGGCGGGCGTCGATCGGGCCGCCCATCATCACCAGCGAGCGCGGCGTGGCCTCGCCACGGCTGGCCATCAGCGACACCGCCGCCAGCACCGGCACGGTCGGCTGGCACACGCTGACCACGTGCACGTTGTCGGCGCCGAGGTGGCGGATGAATTCCTGCACGTACTCGATGTAGTCGTCCAGGCCGAACTCGCCCTGTTCGACCGGCACCATGCGCGCATCCACCCAGTCGGTGACGTAGACGCGGTGGTCACGCAGCAGCGTGCGCACGGTGTCGCGCAGCAGGGTGGCGTGGTGGCCTGACAAGGGCGCCACTACCAGCACGATCGGCTGGGCCAGCAGGGCTTCGACCTTGGACGTCTCGTTGCTGTGGCGCTTGAAGCGCAGCAGCTTGCAGAACGGCTTCTCGACCTCGGTGAGCTGGGCGATCGGCACGATCTCGCCGTCCAGCTCCAGCTCGTGGATGCCCCATTCCGGCTTTTCGTAATCCTTGCCGAGGCGATGGAACAGCTCGTTCATCGCGGCCAGGCGGTCGGCGCCGGGCATGGACGACCACCAGTGCCCGCCGTTGTTGAAGAACGCCGCGTTGGCCTGGGCCTGGTGGACCCACGGGGCAAGCAGGTTGCGGGTCAATTCATGCAGTTGATAAAGCATGACGTCCAAATATGTATGGTCATATGGTGCTGCGCAGCATACTCCAGTCTGGCAGCGATGGCGTTAAGGCCGGCCGGACTGGCTCAGCGGGGGCTTTCGAGCGCGGCGACGTCGTCGCTGAATGCGGGGCCGAGCCAACAGTGCGAGCCCACCGCGCGGAAGCCGGCCTCCTGCAGCTGCCGCCGGTACCAGCGCGCCGGGCGCTTCTGGAAGCCGTCATGGTCGCCGTGGAAGTCGTCCTCGGCGGTGAAGGTTTCCAGGAAGGCGACCCCGCCGCACAGCTCGGCCAGGCCTTCCAGCCCGGCCTTGAGCTCGCGGCTGGGCACGTAGTGCATCACGTCCGAGCAGACCAGCAGATCCACCGGCGCGCACGGGCGCAGCCACTGGAAGTCGCCGAAACGCGCCAGGTGCAGGTCGCGGGTGCGGCCGAACCGGCGCACCGCGTACTCGCTGCCGTCAAAGCCCATGTACTGCAGCTTCGGGCGCAGCTTGAGCAGGGGCGCGCGCCAGGCGCCTTCACCGGCGCCGATGTCCAGCACGCTGCGGATCGGCCGTTCCAGGTAGTACTCGGCGCTGGCCACCGCCAGTTGCACCTTGCGCGCCAGGCGCGCGGCGCCGCCGATATCGCCACGGCGGTACCAACGCTGGAAGTAGGCGGCGTCGTACTGTTTTTCCTGCATGTGCGTGTCTTGTGCGGATGGGCGAAAATGGCGCACATCCTACGCCGCCGCTGGAGCCAGTGCATGCAGTCCTATTTTTGGGTCAAGACCTTCCACCTTGTTTTCGTGGTGGCATGGATGGCGGCGGTGTTCTACCTGCCGCGGATCCTGGTCAACCTGACCGAGACCGCCGGGCAGGCGCCCGTACAGCAGCGCCTGCAGTTGATGGGCATGCGCCTGTACCGCTTCGGCCACATGATGTTCGGCATCGCTTTCCTGCTGGGGCTGGTGTTGTGGCTGGGCTACAAGGTGCTGCCGGACTTCCCGACCATGGTGGCTCCCGGCGGGGCGGGCTGGTTGCACGCCAAGCTCGGGCTGGTGGTGCTGCTGATGGTCTATTACACCGTGACCGGTCGCTGGTTGAAGGGCGTGGCCAAGGGCAGGGGACTGCCGTCCTCGCGCGCGCTGCGCTGGTTCAACGAACTGCCGCTGGTGCTGTTCATCGCCATCGTGTACTTCGTGATCGCCAAGCCGTTCTGATACGCGGCGGGTATCAAGCAGAAAGGCCGGCAATGCAGGCCTTTCTTGTACCCGCGATGCCATTGCGGCGTCCGCGCGCATGAAAACCGCCCGCCAATGGGCTGCCATGGCGGGCACTCCTGTGAGGGGAGGGGTCCCCTGCTTCGCGGCCGAGGCTACGCGGTGAGCTGGCGCAGTTCCTTGCGGGCCAGGTCGGTCCATTCGCGCTGGGCGCGCTGGTAGTACTTCGGTGAGAGCTCGGCACGATCCAGCAGCTTGCGCAGCTGTACGGTCGCCTCGTCGGGGCGGCCGGCGCGCTTGAGCAGCAGGGCATAGCGCAGGCGTGCTTCCTCGCCGGCGAAGCCGTCGACCATGGCCTCGTACTCGTGCAGGGCGGCATCGACATCGCCGCTGTCCTCCACGGCGCGGGCATACAACAGGTGCCCTTCCTGCGAGCGGAAGGAGGGATTGGCAGCGATCAGCGCGTCCAGTGTCTGCCGGGCCTGCGCTGCCTGGCCGAGCCCGTACTGGGCCTTGGCCAGGCCCAGTATCAGGTCGGGGTCTTCGCGGTGGATGCCACGCAGGGCGCTTTCGAACAGCGTGGCAGCCTCGGCGTACTCGCCGTGGTCCAGGTGCTGCTGCGCCAGTTGCCGGCGGTTCTCGGCGGTGTCGGACACGCGCAGGCGCTGGTCGGCCTGGCGCTTGCCACGGGACGGATCAAGCTGGTCACGCATCTGGCGCAGGCCGCGCCGCGCGCTGGGGTTGTTGCGCAACCCCGGCAGGATCTCGGCGATGAAATAGATCAGCACCGCCAGGTACGAGAACATCAGGATGATGACGATCCAGTACAGCGGCCGCCCGTTGCGCACGACGTGCACGCAGCAGGCAACCTGCAATACCAGCGAAAGCAGAATGATCGGGCTCATCCCTGTGTCCCCGTGGCGGCGTTGGCTCAGGCGGCCTCGTAGGCACCGTAGCTGCGCAGGCGCTTGTAGCGCTGCTCCAGCAATGCTTCCACGCTCAGTTTGTCCAGCGCGTCCAGCTCATTGAGCAGCACGGCCTTCAGGCGAGTGGCCATCTGCTTCGGGTTGCGGTGGGCGCCGCCGATCGGCTCGCGGATCATCTTGTCGATCAAGCCCAGGCTCTTCAGGCGCGGGGCGGTCATGCCGAGCTGTTCGGCGGCGTCCTTGGCCTTGCCGGCGTCCTTCCACAGGATCGAGGCGCAACCTTCCGGGGTGATGGTCGAGTACACGCTGTACTCCAGCATCAGGGTGCGGTCACCCACGCCCAGTGCCAGCGCGCCGCCGGAGCCGCCTTCACCGATCACGGTGCAGATCACCGGCACCTTCAGTTCTGCCATTTCCATCAGGTTGCGGGCGATGGCCTCGGACTGGCCGCGCTCTTCGGCATCGATGCCCGGCCAGGCACCGGCGGTGTCGATCAAGGTCAGCACCGGCAGCTTGAAGCGCTCGGCCATCTTCATCAGGCGCAATGCCTTGCGGTAGCCCTCCGGCTTGGGCATGCCGAAGTTGCGCTTGATCTTTTCCTTGGTGTCGCGGCCCTTCTGGTGGCCGATCAGCATCACCGGCCGGCCGCCGATGCGGGCCAGGCCGCCGACGATGGCCTTGTCATCGGCGAAGGCGCGGTCGCCGGCCAGTTCCTGGAACTCGTCGCAGAAGATGCGGATGTAGTCCAGCGGGTACGGGCGCGACGGGTGGCGGGCCACCTGCAGCACCTGCCAGGGGGTCAGGTTGCGGAAGATCTGTGCGGTACGCAGGCGCAGCTTGTCTTCCAGCGCCTTCACCTCTGCATCGACATTGACCGCCGGCCCGGCGCTGGCGCTGCGCAGGTCCTTGATCTTGGTTTCCAGATCAGCGATGGGTTGCTCGAAGTCGAGGTAGTTCGGATTCATCGGAAACCGTCATGAATTAAAGGGGGGAAGTGTAGCCGAACGCGTCGAATGAACCCGTACGCGTCCGTCCGGTTCAGTTCGCCCAGGGCGGGCTGTACTTGACCTTGACCCGGCGCACGGCCGGGTCCTCGCGCAGGGTATCGAGCAGCTGCGGGCTGACCCGCACCGCCCCCTGGCCGCCCAGGTCGAGCATGCCGGCCACGCTGCCGTTGGGCTTGCCGTTGAGCAGAAGGTCCAGGCGCAGCGGCGTGCGGCCGGGCCGGCTGCCAGCCAGCAGGGCGTCGATGCGCTGCCAGATCGGGCCGCCGCGGCCGTCCACGCGCAGGAACATGCCGGTGGCATGGTCGGCGCTGAGCTGTTCATAGTCCCAGCACTGGCGGATGCGCAGGGCATAGCCGCCGTTGAATTCGTCCTCGCGCAGGCCGCCCTTGACCACCAGGATGCGGTCCTTGGTCATCAGGTGCCCGAATTCGGCCAGGCCGTCGGAGAAGGCGCTGCACTCGACCCGGCCCTTGCCGTCCTCCAGCGTCACGAACACCTGGCTGTCGCCCTTGCGGCGTACGCCGATGACCATGCCGGCCAGGATCACCTGCGCCTCCTGCCGCCAGGCGCGCTTTTCGCCGTCCTTGGACGGCAACGCCGGGGTGACCATCTTGTCCAGGCCGCCCAGGTCGGTGCCGACCAGTTCCTTGACGTCCTCGGCGTAGGGGTCGAACGGGTGGCCACTGAGGTAGAAGCCCAGCGTCTCGCGCTCGCCGCCGAGCAACTGCGCCAGCGGCCATTCCTTGCTTTCGGGCAGGTCCAGCTGGTTGGCGGTGCTGACCGGGTCCGGCGCGCCGAACAGCGAGTTCTGCCCGGAGGCCTTCTCGCGCGCCATCTGGTCGGTGGCCTTGAGCACTTCCGGCAACTGCAGCATCAGCGTGGCGCGGTTCTTGCCCAGCCCGTCAAGCGCGCCGCAGTTGATCATCGCTTCCAGCGTGCGGCGGTTGAGCTTGCCGGACTCCACGCGGGTGCAGAAGTCCAGCAGCGAAACGTACTCGCCGCTGCGCAGGCGCTCGTCCACCACGGCCTCACAGGCCCCCTGGCCGACGCCCTTGATCGCACCCAGCCCGTAGCGGATGGTGTCGGCGTTGGCGGCCTCGAACATGTAGGCCGAGTCGTTCACACGCGGCGGCAGCACGGTCAGGTTGAGGTTGCGCACCTCGGCCAGGAAGCCGACCACCTTGTCGGTGTTGTCCATGTCCGAGGACAAGGTCGCGGCCATGAATTCGGCCGGGTAGTGACGCTTGAGCCACGCGGTCTGGTAGCTGACCAAGGCATAGGCCGCGGCGTGCGACTTGTTGAAGCCGTAGCCGGCGAACTTCTCCATCAGGTCGAAGATTTCATCGGCCTTGGGGCCGTCGACGCCGCCCTTGGCCGCACCCTCGCGGAAGATCTCGCGGTGCTTGGCCATTTCCGCCGGCACCTTCTTGCCCATCGCGCGGCGCAGCAGGTCGGCGCCGCCCAGCGAGTAGCCGCCGACGATCTGCGCCATCTGCATCACCTGCTCCTGGTACACCATGATGCCGTAGGTGTCCTTGAGGATGGCTTCAGTGCGCGGGTCGGGATAGATGATTTCTTCCTGGCCGTGCTTGCGCGCGTTGAAGGAGGGAATCAGGTCCATCGGGCCGGGGCGGTACAGCGACACCAGCGCGATCAGGTCTTCGAAGCGGTCCGGGCGTGCGTCCTTCAGCAGGCGGCGCATGCCCGAGGATTCGAACTGGAACACCGCGCCGGTGTTGCCGTTGGCGAAGATGTCCTTGTAGGTCGGGGCGTCGTCGAGCGGGATCTGGGTGATGTCCACCGGCGGGATGCCGGCGCGCTCGTGGCGCTTGTTGATCGCCTTCACCGCCCAATCGATGATGGTCAGCGTGCGCAGGCCGAGGAAGTCGAACTTCACCAGGCCCACTTCTTCCACGTCGTTCTTGTCGAACTGGGTGACCGGGTTCTTGCCGATGCCGCCTTCGTCGTGTTCGGCGTACAGCGGGCAGAACTCGCTCAGCGGCTCGGGGCCGATCACCACGCCGCCGGCGTGCTTGCCGGCGTTGCGGGTGAGGTCTTCCAGCTGCAGCGCCAGGTCGATCAGGTCGCGGACGTCGTCCTCGGTCTCGTAGCGCTGGATCAGCTCGGCCGAGGCCATTTCCGAATCCACGCCTTCCTTGCCCTTGCCCAGCGCATCCTTCAGGTGGATGCCCAGGATGTTGGGGATCAGCTTGGACACGCCGTCGACCAGGCCATACGGGAAGCCCAGCACGCGGCCGGTATCGCGCACCACCGCCTTGGCCGCCATGGTGCCGTAGGTGATGATCTGGCTGACGCGCTCGCGGCCGTACTTGCGCGCGACGTAGTCGATCACCTCGTCGCGGCGGTCCATGCAGAAGTCGATGTCGAAGTCGGGCATCGACACGCGTTCGGGGTTGAGGAAGCGCTCGAACAGCAGGTTGTACGGCAGCGGGTCCAGGTCGGTGATCTTCAGCGCCCAAGCCACCAGCGAGCCGGCGCCCGAGCCACGGCCCGGGCCGATCGGGATGCCCTGGTTTTTGCCCCACTGGATGAAGTCGGCAACGATCAGGAAGTAGCCCGGGAACCCCATCTTGATGATGGTGTTGAGCTCGAACTCGAGCCGCTCGAAGTAGTCCTCGCGGCTCATGCCCGGCGCCAGCGGGTTCTTCTCCAGGCGCTCGGTGAGGCCGTCGCGCGACATCTTCTGGATCCAGGTATCCAGGGTCTCGTCGTCGGGCACCGGGTAGTTGGGCAGGAAGTAGGTGCCCAGCCGCATCTCCACGTTGCAGCGCTGCGCCAGCGCCAGCGTGTTGTCGATCGCGTCGGGGATGTCGGCGAACAGCTCGCACATCTGCTCGGGCGTCTTCAGGTACTGCTCGCGGCTGTACTCGCGCGGACGCTTGGGGTCATCGAGCACGCGCCCGGTGGAGATGCACACGCGCGCTTCGTGCGCGTCGAAATCCTCCGGCGACAGGAAGCGCACGTCATTGGTGGCGACCACCGGCAGGCCACGCTGGCCGGCGGCCATCAGCGCGAACTGGTTGAAGGCTTCCTCGCCCTCGCGCTGGGTGCGGGTCAGCTCCAGGTGCAGGCCGTCGCCGAACACGCGCTGCCAGTCGGCCAGCTGCTGCTCGGCCAGGTCGTGGCGGCCTTCGGCGACCAGGCGGCCGGCCAGGCTGTGGCGGCCGGCCAACGCGAACAGGTGCTGGCCGCCGTCCTTGAGCCATTGCGGGTGCACCGCCACGCCGCCTTCGTTGCGGTGGCCTTCCATCCAGGCGCGGGTGAGCAGCCGCGACAGGCTCAGGTAGCCCTCGCGGTCACGGCACAGCAGCGTCATCCGCCACGGGTCCTGGTTCTCCTCGGCGATCAGCAGGTCGGCACCGGCGATCGGCTTGATGCCCACGCCTTCGGCGGCCTTGTAGAACTTCACCAGCGCGAACATGTTGTTCAGGTCGGTGACGGCCAGCGCGGGGGCCTGCATCTCCACCGAACGGCTGAGGATGTTGGCCTGCTTGGCCTTCTTCGGGTCTGCCTGGTCCGGCTTGGCCGGCACGCGGATGGTGGAGTCCACCATCGAGAACTCGGTGTGGACGTGGAGATGGACGAATCGGGAAGAAGTAGACATGCCGGGCCAGAAGTGTGCCGAAGCAGGGTAGCGACGGGGGAACGGGGGAACAAGGGCTCAGGGGTGAACAGGGGGCGGGGCGGCTGCCGGCACGGTTTCGTTCCCCCTTGCGGGAACGAAGGCCAGGAGCAGGAGCGCGGCCAGGTTGCGCCGTTGTCCTGCCGTTGCCGCCTTGCGCAGCCCTCCGGCGCTAGCCGAGGGCGTCCCGGACCGGCGCGAACGACCTTCGGTGTTCGGCGCAGGGCCCGTGGGCTTTCAACGCGGCCAGGTGGAATGGCGTGCCGTAGCCCTTGTGCTGGTCGAAGCCGTATTCAGGGTGTCGCTGGTGCAGCTCCAGCATGTAGCGGTCGCGGCTGACCTTGGCCAGGATCGAGGCGGCCATGATCGCGCGGTCGATGGCATCACCGCCGACCAGCGCTTCGGCCGGGCAGGGCAGCCCCTTGGGGATCTTGTTGCCGTCGATGCGGGCGAACTGGGCCACGTGGCCGACGCCTTCCACCGCGCGGCGCATGCCCTGCATGGTGGCCTGGAAGATGTTCAGGCTGTCGATCTCGGCCACGTCGACGAAGATGATCGAATAGGCCAGGGCGCGCTCGACGATGCGGTCGTACAGCAGTTCGCGCTTGCCGGCGGTCAGGGCCTTGGAGTCGTCCAGTCCGTTGATGCGCGGGCGTGCCGGGTCGAACACCACCGCGGCGACGGCCACCGGGCCGGCCAGCGGGCCGCGGCCGGCTTCGTCCACGCCTGCGACCAGGCGCGGGCCCTGGCGTTGCGCCAGCGCGGCATCGTCGAACAGGGACAGCGAAAGGTCCGCTGTCCTGGCAGGAACACGGCGGGCGTTCACGGCTGGGCTTGCCGGGCCGGTGCATCCAGCAGGCCTGCCACCGCATCGGCGGCGCGGGCGGAAGCGTCCTGGCGCAGTTGCTGGTGCAGGCGCAGGTAGTCGTCCTGCAGTCCGGCCACGCGGGCCGGGTTGTCGAACCAGTCACGCACGGCGCCGGCCAGGTTGTCGGGTGTGCAGTCGTGCTGGATCAGCTCCGGTGCCAGATCCTTGCCGGCCAGCACGTTGGGCAGTGCATAGCGGTTGACCTTGATCAGCCCCAGGCTGCTGACGATGCGGTAGGTCAGCTCGGACACCCGGTAGCCGACCACCATCGGTCGCTTGACCAGCATGGTTTCCAGCGTGGCGGTGCCGGAGGCCAGCATCACCACGTCGGCGGCGGTCATGGCCTCGCGGGCGCGGCCATCGAGCAGGTGCACGCGCGCGCTGGGCAGCGCCGCGGCGCGGATCTGCTCGACCAGCATCGCCTCGCATCTGGCATTGGCGGCCGGCACCACCAGGTGCAGGTCATGCCTGTCCTCGCACAGCTGCCAGGCGGCGGCGAAGAACGGCGGGCCGAGGCGGCTGACCTCGCCCAGCCGGCTGCCGGGCAGCACCGCGAGCACCGGTGCCTGCGCGGGGATGTCCAGTGCCTGGCGTGCCTGCAGGCGGTCGCTCTGCAGCGGGATGTCATCGGCCATGGGATGGCCGACGAAGCGCGCGTCGATGCCGTGCCGGGCATAGATCGGCGGCTCCATCGGGAACAGGCACAGCACCAGGTCGGCGCTGGCGCCGATCTTCTCGGCGCGCTTCTCGCGCCATGCCCAGACCGACGGACTGACGTAGTGCACGGTGCGGATGCCGCGTTGCTTGAGCCACTTCTCCACGGCCAGGTTGAAGTCCGGCGCATCGATGCCGATGAACACGTCCGGCTGCCAGTCCAGCACGCGCTGGCGGAACGCCTTGCGCAGCTTCAGCAGGCGCGGCAGATGGCGCAGGATCTCGGCCAGGCCCATCAACGCCAGTTCACTGGCATCGAACCAGGTTTCGCAGCCGGCGTTGCGCATGGCATCGCCGCCGATACCGGCGAATTCGGCGTCTGGATAGCGCGCGCGCAGTGCTTTGATCAGGCCGGCGCCGAGGCCGTCGCCGGACGCCTCGCCCGCGACCAGCGCGATGCGGACCTTGCGGCGGGAAACAGGGAGCAGGGAGGCGGGAAGGGCAGCTGGCTGCGCCGTGGTCGGCGCACTTGCTGCCGCCAGCTCCCCGTTCCCCGGGCGGTTCCCCATGCTCATCGCTGCAACGGGCGCTCGCCGCTTTCGATGAAGTCCAGCAGCTGCTTCACGTCGTCGCTGTCGCGCGCCTGTTCGGCCAGTTGCTGCTTGGCCTCGGCCAGCGGCAGGCCGGCGACGTAGATGGTGCGGTAGGCGCGCTTGATCGCGCTGATGCGCTCGGCATCGAACCCGCGGCGCTTGAGGCCTTCGCTGTTGATGCCGCGCGGGCGGCCATGGCCATCGATGCCGACCATGGTGAACGGCGGAATGTCACCGGTCACCAGCGAGCCCATGCCCAGGAAGGCGTGGTCGCCGATGCGGCAGAACTGGTGGGCACCGGCAAAGCCGCTGATGATCACCCAGCTGCCGACGCTGACATGCCCGGCCAGCGTGGTGTTGTTGGAGAACACGCAGTGGTCGGCCACATGGCAGTCGTGGGCGATGTGGGTGTAGGCCAGCATCCAGTTGTCGTTGCCGATGGTGGTCACGCCACCACCGCCGGCGGTGCCACGGCTGAGCGTGACGAACTCGCGGAACACGTTGCGGTCACCGATGACCAGCTCGGTGCGTTCGCCGGCGAACTTCTTGTCCTGCGGCTCGCCGCCGACGGCGACGTGGCCGATGAAACGGTTGTCGCGGCCGATGCGGGTCGGGCCGTGGACGCTGCAGTGCGGGCCGATCTCGGTGCCGTCGCCGATCTCCACTTCCGGCCCGATCAGGGTGAACGCGCCCACGCGCACGCCGCTACCCAGCTTGGCGGAAGGGTCGATGACCGCGGTCGGATGGATCAGGGGGGCGCTGTCACTCATGCAAAGACTCCGGCTGGATTACTCGCGGGTGCCGGCGCACAGCACTTCTGCGTGCGCGACCACTTCACCGTCGACCTTGGCTTCGCCGTAGTACACGGCCATGTTGCGGATCACGCGCTTGACCTGCACATGCAGCTCCAGCACGTCGCCCGGCACCACCTGCTTCATGAAGCGCACGTTGTCGACCTTGACCAGGTAGAACAGCTTGGACTGCGCATCACGGCCCAGGCTCAGCTGGGTCAGCACGCCACCGGCCTGCGCCAGCGCCTCGATGATCAGCACGCCCGGCATGATCGGCTGGCCGGGGAAGTGGCCCTGGAAGAACGGCTCGTTGATGGTCACGTTCTTGTGCGCAACGATGCGCTTTCCTTCCACGTCCAGCTCGACGACCTTGTCGACCAGCAGGAAGGGGTAGCGGTGCGGGATCAACGTCTGGATGGTGTTGACGTCGACGGGCAGCTGCAGCGGTGCGTTCATTCCTTCTCCTTGCTCACAGCCAGGATGCGCCGCGCGAGCGCATCGAGCTGCTTGAAGCGCGCGGCGTTCTTGCGCCACGTGCGGTTATCGGTCAATGGGGTACCGGACGAGTACTCGCCCGGTTCGGTAATGGAGTTGCGGACCACCGACTTGCCGGTGATCACCACGTGGTCGCAGATTTCCAGGTGGCCGACCACGCCTACCGCACCGCCGAGCAGGCAGTAACGGCCGATCTTGGCGCTGCCGGCGATGCCGGTGGAACCGGCGATGGCGCTGTGCGCGCCGATCTGCACGTTGTGGGCGATCTGCACCAGGTTGTCCACGCGCACGTCTTCGTCGAGCACGGTGTCTTCCAGCGCGCCGCGGTCCACGCAGCTGTTGGCGCCGATCTCGCAGTCGTCGCCGATGCGCACGCCGCCCAGCTGCGGCACCTTGATCCAGTGGCCGTTGTCCATCGCCAGGCCGAAGCCCTCGGCGCCAAGCACTGCGCCGGGATGGATACGCACGCGCTTGCCCAGCTTGACCCGGGCGACCAGGGTGACGCGGGCCAGCAGTTCGCTGCCGGCCTCCACGATGCAGTCATCGCCGATCACGCAGCCCGGGCCGATGATGGCGGCCTCACCGATCATCGAGCGTGCGCCGATGCAGACGTGGGGACCGATGTGCGCGCTGTCCGCCACCGTCGCGCTGGGATCAATCACCGCGCTGGGATGGATGCCGGGCTCGCGGACCGGCACGGTTTCGAACAGTGCACCGATCTTGGCGAAGGTGGTGTAGGGATCCTTGGCGATCAGCGCGGTGCCGGGTGCGGCCTCGGCATCATCGGCGCGCAGCACCACGATCGACGCCTTGCTGTCGGCCAACTGCGCGCGATAGCGGGGATTGGCGAGGAAGGTCAGCTGGCCGGGGCCGGCATGGGCGAGCGTGGCCACGCCGGAGATGGCAGCAGCCGGATCGCCGTGCACCTGCAGGCCGAAGCGGTCGGCAAGTTCCTGTGCGGTATGGGTAGGAATATTCACGTGGCGAGTTTACAGCCTGTGCAGGTGGTGGTCATGCGGGCGGCCCGGCCGACGTGGCGCGAGCCAGACGGACGTGGACCGGCCAACAGCGGTCAGGGCGTGGACCGGAAAGGAAGCCAGCGCCCGCCACCGCCCATGCAGGCCGGGGAGGGGGCAGTAAACCGGAAGCCCTAAACGACCAGAACCGCGCGCCGGCGGTTCTGGAGGAAAGCCCCTTTGGTAAGGGCGCGTGGGGATCTGGAAGTCCCGGAGCGCGCCCCGGCAGCGCGCCCATGGCGTGATGCCGGGTACCCCGGGTCGCCCCGGGGTCAGCGTGGCAGTTGCTTAGAACTGCCCACCGAAGGTGAACTGCAGGCGTTCGATCTCGTCGCCGTCTTCCTTCTTCAGCGGGATCGCGTAGCTGATCGAGATCGGGCCGACCGGGGCGCGCCACAACAGGGCGACACCGGCCGAGGCACGCAGCTCGTTGGCCTTGAAGTTGTCCACGCCGTTGTAGACGTTGCCGAAGTCGACGAAGGCCGACACGCGCGCGGACGGGCTGTCGAACAGCTTCGGGAAGTAGGCTTCGATCGAGCCGACGGTCTTCACCGAGCCACCCAGCGGCTGGCCGTTGTAGTAGCCGGCCATGACTTCCGAGCGCGGGCCCAGGGTGTTGTCCTCGAAGCCGCGCACCGAGTTGGTGCCGCCGGCGTAGAAGTTCTCGAAGAACGGCAGGCCGGTGGCCTTCACCTGACGGTGGTTGGCGGTCGGGTTGGTGGCGCAGTCGACGACCTGGGTGGTGTCCGGGGTGCCTGGGACCGCCGGCGTGCTGCCGTTGGCCGGCGTGCCCGGCGTACCGGGGATCACGTTCCAGCAGATGTCACGGACCTTGTCGCTGCCGTACGAATCACCGTAGCCCAGTTCCAGGCGGGTGTTGATGACCAGCGACGGGATGATCGGCCAGTACTTGGAGAACTGGTAGCTGAGCTTGTAGTACTCCACGGTCGAACCCGGCAGCGTGGCTTCCAGGCCCACGCGCTGGTAGGTACCGGCGGTCGGCATGAAGTAATCGTTGCGGGTGTCGCGCGCCCAGCCCAGCTCGGTACGCCAGGAGTGGAACGTCTTGGCGCCGACGGCCTCGATGTAGTTGATGATCGCCGCCGGCGTGTAGCCCGGGTAGGTCGTGATCTGGTTGCTGTCGATGCCGAACATCAGCGAGAACGCATCGTTCTCGGTGATCGGCACGCCGAACACCACCTGCGCCGCACCGTTGGTGCTGTTGTACTGGGCGGTGTTGAAGTCGGAGTAGTCCAGCTCGCGCCAGGACAGGTTGTAACCCAGCGACACGCCGTCATCGGTGAAGTACGGGTTGGTGTAGGAGAAGCCATAACGCTGCAGGTAGCTGCTGCGCGAAGCCTCGACCGACACGCGGTTGCCGCCGCCCAGGAAGTTGTTCTGCGACAGCTGCACCGAGGTGGTCATGCCGTAGGACTGCGAGTAGCCCAGGCCGAACACGAAGCTGCCGGAGGTGGTTTCCTTGACGTTGTAGACCACGTCGACCTGGTCGTTGCTGCCGGTGACCGGGGTGGTTTCCACGTCCACCGACTCGAAGTAACCCAGGCGCTGCAGGCGGATCTTGGAGCGGTCGATGGCGGCCTGCGAGTACCAGCTGTTCTCGAACTGGCGCATCTCGCGGCGCAGCACCTCGTCGGCGGTGCGCGAGTTGCCCTTGAACACGATGCGGCGCACGGACACGCGCGGGCCCGGCACGACCTGCATGTTCACCGCCACGGTGCGGTCACCGCGGTTGCTGGTCGGGATCGGGTTGACCTTGGCGAAGGCGTAGCCGATGTTGGACAGGCTGTTGGTGATGCTGTCCGCGCTCAGCTCCAGCAGGCCGCGCGAGAAGATGTCGCCGGACTTCTGGAACACCATCTTCTCCACCGTTTCCTGCGGCAGGATGGTGTCGCCGGTGACCTTGATGTCGGAGATCTTGTACTGCTCACCCTCGGTCACGCCGGTGGTGATGAACATGTCGCGCTTGTCGGGGCTGATCGAGACCTGGGTGGAATCGACGCTGAAGTCCACGTAGCCGCGGTTGAGGTACCAGGAGTTCAGCTTTTCCAGGTCGCCGGACAGCTTTTCCTTGGAGTACTGGTCGTCGCGGCGGTACCACGAGGCCCAGTTGTGCTCCTTGGACTCCCAGGTTTCCAGGATGTCCTCGGCCGGGAACTTCTCGGTGCCGATCAGGTTCACGTGGCGGATCTTGGCAGCCTTGCCTTCCTTCACGGCAATGGCCACGTCCACGCGGTTGCGGTCCAGCGGGCTGACGGTCGGGGTGATCTCGACGTTGTACTTGCCTCGGTCGTTGTACTGGCGGCGCAGCTCCTGGGTCACGCGGTCCAGGCTCAGGCGGTCGAAGGTGCCACCCTCGCTCAGGCCGATGTCGGCCAGGCCCTTGAGCAGTTGCTCGCTCTTGATGTCCTTGTTGCCGGTGACGGTCAGCTTGTTGATCGCCGGGCGTTCCTTGACGGTGACGACCAGGATGTCGCCCTGGCGGTCCAGCTGCACGTCCTCGAAGAAGCCGGTCTTGTACAGCGCACGGATGGTGTCGCCGACCTTGGCATCGTCGACCACGTCGCCACGCTCCACCGGCAGGTAGGTGAACACGGTGCCGGAGGAGATGCGCTGCAGCCCGTCCACGCGGATGTCGCTGGCGGTGAACGGCTCGGCCGCCTGTGCGAGCGCAGGCAGTGCCAGGCCGGCAGCAAGGGCGAGGGCTAGCAGGCGGCGATTGGGGAGTCGCGTCATATCACGTCCGGTTGGAGTCGATTTCAGAGTTGCGTGGGTGCCGGCGTATGACGACGTCAGCGGGAAAAAGTTCATCGCGGGACCAGGCTGAGGATGTCGTTGTAGAACGCCAAGCCCATCAGCCCGGCCAACAGCGCCAGGCCGATGAATTGACCCGTCGCCATGGCACGCTCGCTCAGCGGGCTGCCCTTGACCAACTCGATAAGGTAATACAGCAGGTGCCCGCCGTCCAAGACAGGGATGGGCAGCAGGTTGATGATGCACAGGCTCAGCGACAGCAGGGCCAGGAAATACAGGAACCAGTCCACCCCGCGCTCGGCCGAGGCATTGGCCACGCGGGCGATGGTGATCGGGCCGGAAACGTTCTTCAACGAGGCGTGGCCGGTGAGCATCCGGCGCATCATGCCAAGCGAATCTGACGCCAGTTTGCCAGTCTCGCGCACCGCGGCCGGCAGGGCGGCCAGCACACCGTACTGCTGGCGGGCGTCATAGGCAGGGGCCTGCCCCTGCTGGAAACCCACGCCCAGCAGCCATTGCGGCTTGCCGTCGGCACCCTGCCCGGGCTTCGGGGTCAGTTCCAGCGCCAGGCGCTCGCCATTGCGCTCGACCTCGACCATGCCGGGGCCGCCGCGCTTGCCCAGCGCCTGCACCAGCGGGGTGACCTGGTCCATGCTGTCCACGCGCTGGCCATCGACGGCCAGGATCAGGTCGCCGCTCTGCAGCAGGTTGGCGGCGGCCGAGCCGGTGACCACGCTGTCGACCCGGGCCGGCTGCAGCGAGAACTGCCAGACCAGGCCGGCCTGGGCCGGAACCTGGCGCTCGTCGAAGCCGGCCGGCAGCTGTGACAGCGGCAGCACCCGGGTGCGCTCGTTGTCCAGGGCGTCGCGGACGCGCACATGGGCGTCCTGGCGGTCCATGGCCGCGGTGGTCAGCGCCATGCTGGCCTCGGCCCAGGTGTCGACCTTGCGCCCATCCACCTCCAGCACGCGGTCGCCGCTGGCGAAGCCGGCGCTGGCAGCGACGCCGGTGGTGCGGCCGAGGGTGGCTGAATAGTCCTGCCGGCCGATCACGAACATCACCCACAACAGGGCTATGCACAGCAGCAGGTTGGCGGCCGGGCCGGCGGCGACGATGGCGATGCGCTGCCAGACGGTCTTGTTGTTGAACGCGACCGCGCGCTCCCCGGCGGGGACCTCGACCTCGCGCTCGTCGAGCATCTTCACGTAGCCGCCCAGCGGGATCGCGGCGATCGCGAACTCGGTGCCGTCCTTGTTGTAGCGGCTCCACAGCGGCTTGCCGAAGCCGACCGAGAAGCGCAGCACCTTCACCCCGCAGCGGCGGGCCACCCAGTAATGGCCGAATTCATGGAAGGTCACCAGCAGGCCAAGGCTGACGATCATCCACCACACGGAACCGAGGAAGTCAGCCATGTGCAGCGCTCGGTTGGGGGAAGGGCTCAGACATGCGGCAGGTGGGCGATGGCGGTGCGGGTGGTATGGCGGGCCTGTGCATCAGCGGCCAGCAGGGCCTCCAGTGTATCGGCGGCCGCGTGAGGCAGGGTGGAGAGGGCATGTTCCACCAGCGCAGGGATCGACAGGAAGCCTATGCGGCCCTGAAGAAAGGCTGAAACCGCTTCTTCGTTGGCCGCGTTCAGGATGGCCGGGGCGGTGCCGCCGGCGTCCATCGCCTGCCAGGCCAGGCGCAGGCAGGGGAAGGCGTCCAGGTCCGGGGCCTCGAAATCCAGCCGGCCCTGGCTCAGCAGGTCCAGCCCGGCCACGCCGGATTCGATGCGGCGCGGCCAGCCCAGGCCCACGGCCAGGGTGGTGCGCATGTCCGGCAGGCCCATCTGGGCCAGGGTCGAGCCGTCGATGAACTCGACCAGCGAATGCACCAGGCTCTGCGGGTGGACCAGCACGTCGATGCGCGAACCGGGCACGTTGAACAGGTGGTGGGCCTCGATGACCTCCAGCCCCTTGTTCATCAACGTCGCCGAATCCACCGAGATCTTCGGCCCCATCGACCATTTCGGGTGGGCCACGGCCTGGGCGACCGTGACCGTCTCCAGCGCGGCCCGGCTGCGGCCGCGGAACGGGCCGCCGGAGGCGGTGAGGATGATCCGGCGCACGCCGGCGTCCAGGCTGGCATCGCGCGAGCGCAGGCACTGGAAGATGGCGTTGTGTTCGCTGTCGATCGGGATGATTTCAGCGCCGGCGGCGGCCGCTTCCCGGGTCAGCAGGGTGCCGGCCAGGACCAGCGATTCCTTGTTGGCCAGCAGCAGACGCTTGCCGGCGCGGGCGGCGGCGAGCGTGGAGGCCAGGCCGGCGGCGCCGACGATGGCGGCCACCACGGTGTCACAGGCGGCGCTGGCCGCCAGCGCCTCGATGGCGGCATGCCCGGCATGGGCTTCGGTCGCCAGCCCGGCGTCGGCCAGCCCGTCACGCAGGCGTTCGAACAGGGCCGGGTCGGCGATCGCGGCGTGGTCCGGGCGGTGGGTGCGGCACAGCGCGAGCAGCGCATCCACGTTGCTGCCGGCGGCCAGCACGCTGGCGCGCATCTGCTCCGGGTGGCGGGCGATGACGTCCAGCGCCGAGGTGCCGATGGAGCCGGTGGCGCCGAGGATGGCGACCTGGCGCGGGGTCGAGGAGGAGGACATGGTCAGAAACCGAAGATTTCCTTGCCCAGCGCGAATACCGGCAGCGCGGCCAGCACACCGTCGATGCGGTCCAGCACGCCGCCGTGGCCCGGGATCACGTGGCCCGAATCCTTGGCGCCGGCGTGGCGCTTGAGCAGGCTTTCAAACAGGTCGCCGAGCACCGAGGCCAGCACGGCGATGGCCGCCACCAGCATCAGCCAGCCGAACTGCGACATCTGCACTCCGGCGATCCAGCCGAACACGCCCGCGGTGACCATGCCGGCGACCAGGCCGCCAAGCAGGCCTTCGATGGTCTTGTTGGGGCTGATGCGCGGGGCCAGCTTGTGCTTGCCGAAGGCGCGGCCGGCGAAGTAGGCGCCGGAGTCGGCCGCCCAGACCAGGGTCAGGGCGGTCAGCAGCCAGCGGTGTCCGTTCGGCTCGCTGCCGTGGATGAGCACCAGCGAGGCCCAGGCCGGCACGATCGCCAGCGTGCCGGCCGCCAGCTTGAGCGGGCGGGCGCCGCTTTCCTCGTGCGCGCCGAAATTGAAGAAGCGCAACCACAGCAGGGCCAGCAACCAGAAACCGACGCCGATCAGCGCGGTCAGCTGGAACAGCACGTCATAGCCGGCCGAAGCCCAGACCAGCAGCACCATCAGCAGCAGGTTCAGGACCAGCAGCACGGTGCGCGGCAGGCCGTCCACGCCGGACAGCTTCAGCCACTCCCACAGCCCGACCAGGAACACCAGCGCGGCCGCGGCCGCCAGCCATTGGGTGGGCAGCAGCAGAATCGCGCAGATGGCCACCGGGGCCATGATCAGCGCGGCGATCACTCGGGTCTTGGTCATGGAAGGGCGCTCTCGGCCGCCTTGCCGGCGGCGATCTGGGCGCTGGTCAGGCCGAAGCGGCGTTCGCGCCCGGCATAGTCATCCAGTGCCTGTTGAAGGATGGCAGCATCGAAGTCCGGCCACAGCACCTCGGTGAACCAGAGTTCGGTATAGGCCAACTGCCACAGCAGGAAGTTGCTGATGCGGGTGTCGCCACCGGTGCGGATGAACAGGTCCGGCGGCGGCATGTCGGCCAGGGCGACGTGTTGCCCGAGCAGGGTCTCGTCGACCTGGTCGGGGCGCAGCGTGCCCGCGGCGATCTGCTCGGCCAGGCGTCGGGCGGCCATGGCGATGTCCTGGCGGCCGCCGTAGCTGGCAGCGATGCTCAGGGTCATCGTAGCGTTGGCCGCGGTGCGCTGCTCGGCCTTGTCCATGCGCTGGACGATGCTGGCGGCGAAGCGGGAGCGGTCGCCGATGAAGCGCACGCGCACGCCGCGCCGGTGGAGTTCATCCACCTCGCGGTCCAGCGCGCCGAGGAACAGCTTCATCAGCGCGTCCACCTCGTCCTGCGGGCGACCCCAGTTTTCACTGGAGAACGCGAACAGGGTGAGCGCGGCGATGCCGCGTTCCAGGCAGAAGTCGATGGTGCGGTTGACCGCGCGCGCGCCGGCGCGGTGGCCGATCATGCGCGGCCGACGGCGTTGCTGCGCCCAGCGCCCATTGCCATCCATGATGATGGCAATGTGGCCCGGCAGGCGCGGTGCGGGTGTGCCGCTGGGCAGGACGGATGGCACCGGTCAGACCGCCATCAGTTCCTGTTCTTTCTGCTTGACGATGTCGTCGACGTCCTTGATGGCCTTGTCGGTCAGCTTCTGGATGTCGTCCTGGGCGCGACGGTCGTCGTCCTCGGTGATGGCCTTGTCCTTGAGCAGCTTGGCCACGTCCTGGTTGGCATCGCGACGGATGTTGCGGATGCCGACCTTGGTCTCCTCGCCTTCCTTGCTGACCGACTTGGCCAGTTCCTTGCGGCGCTCCTCGGTGAGCGGCGGCAGGTTCAGGCGGATCACCGTGCCCATGGTGGTGGGGGTGATGCCGATGTCCGAGGCGTAGATGGCCTTCTCGACTTCCTTGATCATGTTCTTGTCGAACAGGGTGATGACCAGCGAGCGGCCTTCGGACACGCTGATGCTGGCCACCTGGTTCAGCGGGGTGTCGGTGCCGTAGGCCTTGACCTTGATGCCGTCCAGCAGCGCCGGGGAGGCACGGCCGGTACGGATGGTGGTGAGGGTGTGGCGCAGAGCGTCGAGGCTCTTTGCCATGCGCGTCTGCGCCGTGGTTTTGATGTCGTTGATCATCGCCCGAATCCTTGATGGTGCTGGAACCGGGCGATTATAGGCGAAGACCCCCCTCCATCGGACCGGAACCGTGGAAGGTCAGTGTGCGTCGCGGCCGTGGACGAGGGTGCCGATGTTCTCGCCGTGCAGGATCTTGAGCAGTTCGCCCGGCTGGCCCATGTCGAATACGCGCAGCGGCAGGTCGCTGTCGCGGGCCAGGGCGAAGGCGGCGGTGTCCATCACTTCCAGGCCCTGGCTGATGACCTGGTCGTAGCTCAGGGTGTCGTAGCGGACCGCGTCGGCGTGCTTGTTCGGGTCCTTGTCGTAGACGCCGTCGACCTTGGTGGCCTTGAGCAGCAGGTCCGCGCCGATCTCGATGGCGCGCAGCGCGGCACCGGAGTCGGTGGTGAAGAACGGGCTGCCGACGCCGGCGGCGAAGATCACCAGGCGGCCCTTTTCCAGATGGCGGATGGCGCGGCGGCGGATGTAGTCCTCGCACACGTCGTTGATCTTGATCGCGCTCATCACGCGCGCCTTGGCGCCGAGCTTCTCCAGCGCGTCCTGCATGGCCAGCGCGTTGATGACCGTGGCCAGCATGCCCATCTGGTCGCCGGTGACGCGGTCCATGCCGCCGGCGGCCAGGCCGGCGCCGCGGAAGATGTTGCCGCCGCCGATCACCAGCGCCACTTCGGCACCGGCCTGCTGGGCTTCGATGACCTCACGCGCCAGGCGGTTGATGATCTTGGGGTCGATGCCGTAGTCCTCATCTCCCATCAGCGCCTCCCCGGAGAGTTTCAGAAGGATGCGTTGGTAGGCGAGTTTGGACATGACGACCTCTGGTGGCTGGAAAACGCGGGAATTCTAACGGAACCCGGGTCGTACAGTCAGAGCTTTGTTGCAGTGCGGCGACAATTTGCGGGAATTGCCGCCCGCCGGTTCAGCAGGCGGACGGTTGCGACACCGGGGACGGTGCGCGGGCGATGACCCGGTTGCGCCCCAGGTTCTTGGAGCGGTAGAGCACGTCGTCGGCGGCCTGGAGCAGGCCACGGGTGTCGCTGAAGCGCTCGTAGGCGCCATGGGTGGCCACCCCGGCGGAGAAGGTGACGTACAGCGGCGCCTCGTTGACGATGGCCATCGGGGTCTGGGTGATGACCTGCAGCACGCGGCGGATCACTTCCACCGCGATCTGCTCGTTCGCGCCTGGGAACAGCACCACGAACTCCTCGCCGCCGAAGCGGGCGACGGTGTCGGTGCCGCGCAGCTGGCCCTGCAGCCGGCTGGCGAAGGCCTGCAGCACCTGGTCGCCGACCAGGTGGCCGTGCTGGTCGTTGATCTTCTTGAAGTCGTCCAGGTCGATGAAGGCCACCGACAGCGGCCGGGCGGCGGCGCTGGCGCGGGTGAACTCCTGTTCCAGCACGACTTCCAGCTGGCGCCGGTTGAGCACGCCGGTCAGGGCATCCAGGTGGGCCTGTTCGGACAGGCGCCGGGCCTGGGCCTCGAAATCGTCGGCGCGGCGGTGCGAGGCGCTGGCGTCCTGCAGCTCGCGCAGGTTGCGCAGGGCCATCAGCTCACTGGCGTGGTCGAGCAGGTAGGTGATGCGTGCCGGCGAGGGGACCGGGATGTCGAACAGTGCGCTGATCTCCGGCAGCATCTGGCTCATCTGCTGCAGGACCTGCTCGAACTGGGCGCTGTCCAGGCCGAGCTGGGTGTGGACCAGGTTCAGCGCGTGGGCACGGGCCGCGTCGACGTCGTCGGCCAGCCACATCTCGGCCAGCGCGCCGGACAGCGCCACGCAGCGTTCGAACGGGTCGGCCGGTTCGGCCGGGGGTTCGCTGTGCGCGATGGCGTGGGTGAGGTAGTGGGGCAGGCCCCACATCTCCACCAGTCGGGAACCAATGTCGGCGTGGGTGCAGTCGAACAGGGCGCGCTCGTGGTCGAGCAGGCTGTCGTTGCTGGTGGCATCGGCCAGGATGGCCGGGTAGCTGTCGGCACGGACCTGCAGCAGGGCCAGGATGCCGATGTCCTGCAGCAGACCGGCCAGCATCAGTTCCTCGAGGCGGCGCACGCCGATGGCCAGGCCCAGGTAGCGGGCGCCCAGTGCGCTGAGGATGCCGCGGCGCCAGACCGCCTCATGCAGTTGCGCGTTGCGTGCGTCGTCCTCCAGGGCTCGCGAGAGACTGAAACCCAGTGCGAGCTGCAGGGTGGCGTTGAGGCCGAGCATGGTCAGCGCCTGGCCGAGGTTCTCGATGCGGCGGCGGCTGGCGTAGAGCGGGGAGTTGGCGATGCGCATCATGCGCGCGCTCAGGCCCATATCCAGTGCAATGACATCGGCCGCGGTGGCGATATCGGTCTCCGGATCCTGCGCCAGCTCGATCAGGCGGACGGCGATGGCAGGCGGCGAGGGCAGGTTGCGGCAGAGGGACAGTGCAGCGTTGAGCTCGGGCGACATGACAGGCAGGCAGGAGGCAATCCCTCAAAGCATACAGACACCCCCCGAATATGAAAGGGGCGTCATGGTTTTGCATGAAAGTGGTTGCACTTCCCGTGTGCTTCGGTTTGCGGAAAAACAAAGAAGCCGCGGAGGTCCGCGGCTTCTTCGGTGTTGCGGGCTCAGGCAGGGATCAGACCTGCATGGCCTTGGCAACTTCGGCGGCGTAGTCTTCCACCACCTTCTCGATGCCTTCGCCGACCATCAGGCGCTGGAAGCCGACGACGTCGCCACCGGCGGCCTTGACGGCCTGCTCGACGGTCTTGTCGCTGTCCAGCACGTAAGCCTGGCCGTACAGGGTCACTTCGCTGATGATCTTGTTGATCTTGCCGCTGATGATCTTTTCCAGGATTTCGGCCGGCTTGGCCTTGTCCTTGTCGGTCATCTTGGCCAGCTCGATTTCCTTTTCCTTGGCAACGAACTCGGCCGGCACGTCGGCGGCCTTGTTGTGCGGCGGGTTCATCGCGGCCACGTGCATGGCCAGGCCGTTGGCCAGCTCGGCGTTGCCGCCGGCCAGGTCGACCAGCACGCCGATCTTGCCGTTGGAGTGCACGTAGGCGCCCACGGTGTTGTTGCCGTCAACCTTGACCAGGCGGCGGATCTGGATGTTCTCGCCCAGCTTCTGGATGGCGGTGGCGCGGGTTTCCTCGACGGTCTCGCCGGTCGGCAGCTTGGCCGACTTCAGGGCTTCCACGTCGCCAGCGCCGGAGGCCAGGGCGGCCAGGGCGACGGAATCAACGAATGCCTTGAAGTTGACGTCGTTGGCGACGAAGTCGGTTTCCGAGTTCACTTCGACCAGCACGGCCTTGCCGCCGTCGACGGCGACGCCAATGCGGCCTTCGGCGGTGACGCGGTCAGCCTTCTTGTCGGCCTTGGCGGCGCCGGACTTGCGCAGGGCCTCGGCAGCGGCGTCGATGTCGCCGTTGGTTTCGGACAGAGCCTTCTTGCACTCCATCATGCCGGCGCCGGTGCGCTCACGCAGTTCCTTGACCAGGGAAGCAGTGATTTCCATGGAATTTCCTCACGAATAGAAAGGGGCAGGCCGGCAATGGTCGCCGGCCGTTGTTACGTGGCCCTGTCAGAAGCCGGCGCGCTGGGCTGCCGGTACAGGGAGAGCGGGCGCAGGGGCTGCGCCCGCCGGGTGCATCAGGCCGAAGCCTCGTCGCCCTTCTTGGCGCCCTTCTTGGCCGGAGCGCGGCGAGCCGGCTTGGCTTCTTCGCCGGCGTCGGCGTCGGCGAACTCTTCCTCGCGCACCGAGGCGGCGTTCGGAGCAGCGGCCTTGCCTTCCAGCACGGCGTCAGCGGCGGCGCGGGCGTACAGCTGCACGGCGCGGATGGCGTCGTCGTTGCCCGGGATGGCGTAGTCCACCAGTTCCGGGTTGTAGTTGGTGTCGACCACGGCGATCACCGGGATGCCGAGCTTCTTGGCTTCCTTGATGGCGATGTCTTCGTGACCGATGTCGATGACGAAGATGGCGTCCGGCAGGCGGTTCATTTCCTTGATGCCGCCCAGCGAGGCTTCCAGCTTGTCGCGCTCGCGGCGCAGGCCCAGCACTTCGTGCTTGACCAGCTTGTCGAAGGTGCCGTCGGTTTCACCGGCTTCCAGTTCCTTCAGGCGGGCAACGGACTGCTTCACGGTGCGGAAGTTGGTCAGGGTGCCGCCCAGCCAACGCTGGTTCATGAACGGCATGCCGCAACGCTCGGCTTCTTCCTTGATGGCTTCGCGCGCGCTGCGCTTGGTGCCCAGGAACAGGATGGTGCCGCGCTTCTGGGCAACGGAGGAGATGAAGTTCATCGCATCGTTGAACAGCGGGACGGTCTTTTCCAGGTTGATGATGTGGATCTTGCCGCGGGCGCCGAAGATGTACGGAGCCATCTTGGGGTTCCAGTAGCGGGTCTGGTGGCCGAAGTGGACGCCGGCTTCCAGCATCTGACGCATGGTGATCTGGGGCATTGCAAAAACTCCTGACGGGGAACCGGCTGCCGGGTAAAAGGAAGGGCAGTCCGCATTGAAGCGGTAGGTTCCGGGGTTGGGCTTCCCCGACGCCTCCGTGGCCGAACCCTGACTGGCAGGGCACCCCGGCACGGATGGGGGCGAAGGGTGTGGATTCACCGATGACGCACGGCGTGGGCGGCATTTGACAGGGCAGGGCCCGGCAAAGCCCGCGAAGTATAGCGGTAGCGGGTGTCGGCCGCAAATTGCCAGGCCCGGCGGCGCCTGGGGGCGGGCAGATGGGCGGATCAGTAGGTCAGGGTCACGGTCACGGTGTCCGTGTAGCTGTCGGCGCGGGTGCCGGGCTGGGCGGGCGGCACCTTCAGAAGGTGAGCGTGACCGTGATGGTGTCGCGGTAGCTGCCCGGTGCGGCGGTGGGGTCGCTGGAGACACGGCCATGGACCGTCAGTGATTGTTCGACATTGGTGCCGATGCCACTGACCCCGGTGGCCCGGGTATTGCCCCAGCGTTCGAGCAGCGCGGGGTCCCGGTACAACTCGTAGCCGAGGCGCTTGCCGCCGGCGTTCATGAAGCGACGGCCCGCCTGGGCGTAGGCGCCATCGTTCAGGGTGACGTGCCATGCGGTATTGGTCGGGCACTTGAACCGGATGGTCGAGGTCTGCTCCAGCGCGGCAGCCAAGCCGCCGGCCGTGCCGAAATCCATGTCGGTAGCAGTGGAGATTCTGCAGGTGTTGGCGGCGCGTGCGTGGATCCCGCTCCAGGTGAAATTGGCGATGCCGGCACCGCCAAAGTGGCCTGGCGTCCCGGCGCGGCACTCGCTTTCCGTCGGTGTGTACACGTAGCCGTAGCTGTACCGCACCATCGAATTGGTTGGCAGCCCTTTGTAGGCCGAGGTGGCGGGCAGGTTCTGCCCCGCCCGTACCCGGCCATGGATGGGAAAGTCATGGTAGTAGGTGGCCCGCGGGGCGACGCCGAAGGTGGCACTGTGCAGGGGATGGTTGGATCCCGGTGTGCCGATCATCAGCGTCCGGCTGGAATCAGAGTAGAGGTCATAGTTCATGTAGGCATCCGTGCCGTTGTACATCCGCCGTGGTGCGATGCCGGCAGGCGAGCCTTCGCCGATGAACAGGCAGACCCGGAACAGGGCGGTGCTGATCAAGGTGTTGGTGTCACCGCTGCATTCCACGCGAAGGTAAGCGCTGGCATCGCGCGCACCGCTGCCGGAGACGGTGCCGAAATCCAGGGATGCCTGCTGGCGGACAGTGCACACCGGGTAGGCAGCAAACGACAGGCAGGGCGCCAACAGGATGGCCAGGGCCAACAGCACCTGCGTTGGCCATGCGTGGGCGTGGCTCCTGGAGTGGATGCACATCAGGGGGCCGGGACGGCGCAGGGGAATGCAGGAATGGCTCATTGGCAGACCACATCGGCCAGGTTGATGCGCCCTTCGCGCAAGGGTGTTTCGGGCACGGCGGTGTTGCAGGCGTCGCTGTCGGAGCGGAAGTGCAGGTGTGCCAGCGGGGGCGGATCGAGCAGGTAGACCTTGCCTTCGTGACCCACCAGCGTGGTGGCCGGTGGGGCGCCGGGTGCCTTGAGGGTGAGGCGGCTGCCAGCCGGCAACCATTGGCCGGCCCGGTCGCGCACGCCGAACTGGATGGCCAGGGTGCGACGCATCGCAAACGCCACCTGGATCCCGCTGCGTGTTTCCGGTACGGCGTCATGCCGGACGGTCTCCAGCAGCATGTCGGCCGGCAGGTCCAGCGGGTCGATGGACAGTTGATTGCGTTGCCAGGCAGTGAGTTGCGGAATCAACAGCTGTCCATGCTTGTTGGTGACGCCGACGGTGCGGTTCTCCAGTTGCACCGGGACGCCGGCCACGCCGCTGGTGGATACAAGGGCGAAGGCGTCATCGACACGGGGCAGTGTGTGCAGGCGCCCGCCCAGCCAGGCGAGTCCGCCGTTGGCACCAGCGTAGAGCAGCGGGCTGTTGCCGCTGCGGTTGTCGTGGTCCAGGCCGGCCGTCCATTGGCCATGGTTGCCGTGCTGACTGATTTCCCCGCGCGCGCCGAAGCGGCGATTGCCCACGCTGGCCTGCGCGCGCCAGCCCAGTTTGCCCTGCTCGCGGCTGGCGCTGCGATGGGCTTCCACGGACAGGCTGTTGCCGCCGCGGTCATGGCCGATGGACGCGGCCGTGGCGGTGTGCCGGTCCAGGGGCATCGACCAGTACAGAAACGCGCTCTCGCCGCGGTGGTCGGTGAGGTCGCGGTTGACGCTGAGGTTGAGCAGCGCACCGCCGGGGGACGTCATGGACCAGTTCAGTCCTGCATGGCGGTTGCGCGAGGTATCCGGGTGCTGCTGCATCTGCCGCCGCGGTCATGGCCGATGGACGCGGCCGTGGCGGTGTGCCGGTCCAGGGGCATCGACCAGTACAGAAACGCGCTCTCGCCGCGGTGGTCGGTGAGGTCGCGGTTGACGCTGAGGTTGAGCAGCGCACCGCCGGGGGACGTCATGGACCAGTTCAGTCCTGCATGGCGGTTGCGCGAGGTATCCGGGTGCTGCTGCATCACATAACTCAGGCCCAGCTGTCCGGCTGGGGTGCTGATGCCGAGGGAGGCCTGTTCGGTCCGGCGCGGCAAGGTGGCGCCCTCATGCACGGCGGCCACGTCGCGATAGTCCGCGCTGCGGCGCAACGTGCTGGCCGCGGCGGCAAGCCGCGATGACGTCCATTGGTAACCCAGCCCCCGTTGCTGGCCCGTCCTGGCACCGGCGCGACTGCTCGCCCACGAGCCGCTGACTACCCCGCCACGCTGGCCAAGCAGCAGGGCCGCGCCGGCTCCGGCCTGGCCGATGCCGTGACTGCCCTCGACATGGGTCTGCAGGGTCAGGTGCTTGCTCATGCCATGGCGAAGGCTGGCGCTGGCCAGGGGGAAGTCGCCGTAACGGAGGGAACGCTGGCCGTATTCGCGTCGGATTACCCCACCCTCGAGCGACCAGTCCGACAGCCCCGCCTGCAGCAGGCGGGGGCTGCCATACAGGCTGAAGTCCAGCGCGCGACGTTGTCCGTTGATATCGGTGATGACCAGTTGCGCCTGTCCGGTGCCGTTGAGCGAAGGGCTGCCATCCAGCTGGAAGCGGCCGGGGAGCAGGGAATGGGTGGATTGCCGGATGCCGTCGATGTACAGGTCCACCGTGGAGGGCAACACCGCCTCGCCGGAGAATGCGGCCAGGGGCGTGGTGATGCGGTAAGGCTGCAGGGCGAAGTTGCGCGACAGTCGAATGCCGCCGATACGCGTCGCGCGTGACCATTCCAGCGCACTGGTGGTGGTGTCGCCCACGGTCAGGGTGATCATGGATTCGGGGAGATCCAGCTGCCAGCGACTGTCCAGGCGCGTGTTGCGGGCGCGGACGTCCGCCTTGGCGGGCCCGGCATGCAGGCGGCTGCGCATCGTGTTGCTCCAGACACCACGGCCCACGCCGAACAAGCGCAGTTCGTTGAAGCCGCTGAGGTTGCTTCCCTCACCGGAGCGCTGGCCGTACAGGTCGTAGTTGAGTACCGCACCGGGCACGCGCTGGCGTGCATCGCGCGGTGCGGCCTCGGTGCGGGTCAGGTCGATATGCGCCATCGGGCGGTCGAGCATCTCCACCGGCGCCAGCAGGTCGAGGCGTTGCCGTGGTGCGTCGTACTGCACGCTGAGCCCCGCCAGCGAGGGCAGTTCGACCAGGTGCCGGGTGGCAGCCCCGGCCGGCAGTCGGAGCCCCAGTTTCCACAGGGTGGCCGGGCTGGCCAGCAGCACGTCACCGCGTCGTACGAAGCGTGCCAGCTTGCCGGTGGCGGCCTCGTTGACGCGGGTGTCCAGGTAAAGCACGTGCTCGCCGACCGCGATATCCATCGCATCATTGGCAGGGGCGTCGGCCAGGGCGAGCCCGGTGACCGCGGCGGCAACGGCCTGCCGAAGCCTACTGGCTGGCAGTGATCTGCGGCAGCGCTTGTGGGTCGGTGTCGTCATTGAGTCTTGCGTGAAGCGTGCCGTTGCCGTGCAGGGGCGAAGGCAGGGGCAGTGTCCAGCGCACGCCGGCGCCCGGCAGCACGTAGCCCAGCAGGCCCGGGGACAATTCGATGTCCGGGCCCGTGGGCGTCACCCAGCGCAGCTGGCTGATGCGGATGCGTTGTGTGCCGTGGTTGTGCAGCGCCAGGGAGAGGTTGCCGCGTTCCTTCGTCCAGTGGCCCTGCAGGTGGTGTGCGTCCGTTGGCAGGCGGCCGCCGCTGCGCTCCAGTTGGGGCACTGCACCGGGCGGCAGTACGAACACGGGGATGGAATAACGCAGCAGGAACTGCAGGCCAGGGGCGGGGGTATCCGCGTCGCCGGGCAACTCGTCGACGATCAGGCGGAACGCTTTCTCCTGGTTATTGATAACGGGTTCGGCCTGTACCAGCCGTACCAGTTGGCTGTGGCCTGCCGCGATCTCGATCAGTGGCGGACTGGCGAGCAGGGCGTCGGAGGAATGCAACACGTCCTGCTGACCCGCTTGTGTCCACTGCTGGACGCGGATCTGCGCGCGCAGCGGGTGCTGCCCGGTGTTGGCCAGCCAGAGCGTCTGCGAGTGCTGGCCATGGGCAAACTCCAGCAGGATCGGGGCGACCTGCAGGTTGCCCGCATGTGTGTTGGCCGCGGCGATCAACAGCAACGCAAATGCGGCGGTGGCGAGCCCGCGCAGGCCCGCCACCCGCGATGCGGGCGGGTGGCGTGGGGACATGAGGGGCCCGCTCAGTACGTGACGGTGGCAGTGACCGTGTCCACATAGGTGCCGGCGGGGGCATCGGTACCCGGGACGCGCCCGTACACCGGAATGGACTGTGTGGCCGCGGTGCCGGTGCCGGCCAGGGTGTTGGTGTTGCTCACATCGCCCCAGAAGTCGGTGCGCGCTGCGTCGCGGTACAGGCCATACCGGACGTAGCGGTTGTCGGCGCTGACCATCCTGCGGTTGTCGGCCGATGCCGTGGGGCTGGTCGGGTTGAGGCCGGCATTCATGGCGATCTGGTAGGGCGTGCCCTTGGTGCAGTTGAGCTGCAGGGCGCCCTGCTTGTCGATCGGGGTGGCGTCGGTGGAGCGCGCGTGGGTGCCGAAGTCGATGTCCGTGGCGCTGATGGTGTGCACATCGCAGGACTCGGTGATGACGATCTTGACCTGGAACTGGGTGGCATCCGTGGCGGCGAGGGCGGCGCCGGGCAGGGAGGCAGCCAACAGGCCGGCGAACAGATGAGCGGTACGAGCGTTCATTGGGATCCTTGCGCGGGGGGAGTGGGGCACCGGCTGCCGCGTTGGCGAGCCCTTGCAGCAAGGCAGGAATGTGGGAGCAGGTGCGGGATCCAGTGTGCTGTCTGGCCGCCGGGCCAAAGGATGAGATATGGCCGGATCCGGGGTTTTTGTGATGCTTGTCGGCCAAATTGCCGCCAATTTGACAGAGCTGCTGTCAGCTGGGCCGTGGCGGCAACCGGAGGCTGGCGGAGCGGGCGCGTGCTTGACGGCAGGGTCGGCCGGTCCGGGCGGCCGCCGGGGCACCTAAACGTTTAATGATGTGAAAGGTTCAGCGATCTCCCCAAATGCGCGATAATCCGCCGATGGCAATCCAACTGAAAACCCCTGAAGAAATCGAGAAGATGCGCATCGCCGGCCGCCTGGCTGCCGAGGTGCTCGACATCATTGGTCCGCACGTCAAGCCCGGTGTCACCACCGAGGAACTGGACCGCATCTGCCACGATCACATCATCAACGTGCAGGGTGCGATCCCGGCCAACGTGGGCTACCGCGGGTTCCCCAAGACCGTCTGCACCTCGGTCAACAACGTCATCTGCCATGGCATCCCGAGCGAAGCCAAGGTGTTGAAGGACGGCGACATCGTCAACATCGACGTGACCGTCATCAAGGACGGTTGGCACGGTGATACCAGCCGCATGTACTACGTCGGCACCCCGTCGGTGATGGCCAAGCGCCTGGTGGAGACCACCCGGGAAGCCATGTGGCGCGGCATCCGTGCGGTCAAGCCGGGCGCGACGCTGGGCGACGTGGGCCACGCCATCCAGGAGTACGCCGAATCCGAACGCTTCAGCGTGGTGCGCGAGTACTGCGGGCATGGCATCGGCAAGGTCTACCACGACGAGCCGCAGGTGCTGCATTACGGCCGTCCGGGCCAGGGCCTGGTGCTCAAGCCGGGCATGACCTTCACCATCGAGCCGATGATCAATGAAGGCACCCGCTACACCAAGGTACTGCCCGACGGCTGGACCGTGGTGACCAAGGACCGCAAGCTGTCGGCCCAGTGGGAGCACATGATCGCGGTGACTGAAGACGGCGTGGAAGTGCTGACGCTGTCGCCAGCCGAATCCGCGCAGGCATGAGCCAACTGCCGGCGGGTCAGGTCGATTCCGTACCGGACGCGCCGGCAGATCCTGCCGGTGATGCGCAGTGGGCCGCGCAGGCGCGGCAATCACTGGCGCATACCGATGCGCGGTTGTGCAAACGCTTCGAGCAGGGCGACAACGTCGAGCGCCTGCTCGGGCTGCGCGCGCGCGCGGCCGACCTGCTGATCCGCCAGGCCTGGCAGCGCTGCATTGGCGATGCCGCGTTGTCCCTGTTCGCGGTCGGCGGTTACGGGCGGGGGGAGTTGTTCCCGCGCTCGGACATCGACCTGCTGGTGCTGGGCGAGGTGCCGGCCCAACAGGCGCATGAGGCGGACCTGGCGCGCCTGTTCGCGCTGCTGTGGGACGCCGGCCTGCCGGCCAGCCATGCAGTGCGTTCGGCCGAGGAGTGCACCCGGGCCGCCGCCGACCAGACCGTGTTGACTGCGTTGATCGAGGCACGCCCGTTGTGCGCGGGCAACGCCGCGCAGCAGGCGCTGGCGCGCGCGGTCGCCCCCGGGCTGGTCTGGCCGGCGCGCGAATTCTTCCTGGCCAAGCGCGAGGAACTGCAGCGGCGGCACCAGCGCTTTGGCGACACCGCCGACAACCTGGAGCCGGACATCAAGGACGGCCCGGGCGGGTTGCGCGACCTCAACACGCTGGGCTGGATGGCGCTGCGCGCGTTCGGGGTGAGCAACATCGACGCGCTGGTGGGCCTGGGCCACCTGGGCCTAGACGAGGCCGCCGCCCTCAAGCGCGAGCGGCTGGTGCTGGCGCGGTTGCGCTTCGGCCTGCACCTGGTCGCCCAGCGTGCCGAGGAGCGGCTGCGCTTCGATCACCAGAAGACGCTCGCCGCGCGCATGGGCTTCGTCGATGACGCCGAAAGCCTGGGCGTGGAAAAGATGATGCAGGGCTTCTACCGCAGCGCCGCGGTGATCCGTCGCATCAGCGACCGCCTGCTGCAGCGCTTCGAGGAACAGTTCGACGGCGAGGCGAGCCCGGAGCCGGTGGGCGATGGTTTCTCGCTGCGCCGCGGTTACCTGTCCGCCGACGACCCCGCCTGGCCGCACGGCGACATCCGCAGCCTGTTCGCGTTGTTTGCCTGCTGGGCACGCACCCCGGACGTGCGTGGCCTGCATTCGATGACCGCGCGTGGCCTGGCCGAGATGCTGGACGAGATCCCCGCGTACACCGAGGTGGACGTGGCGGTGCGCGACCAGTTCATGGCGCTGCTGCGCGGCCCGCGCGCGGTCGACACGCTGGCCCGGATGGCGCGCCTGGGCGTGCTCGGCCAGTGGATCCCGGCGTTCGCGCAGGTGTCCGGGCGCATGCAGTTCGACCTGTTCCACGTCTACACGGTGGACCAGCACACCTTGATGGTGCTGCGGAACATCGGCCTGTTCGCTTCCGGGCGCGCGGATGAGCGCTTCTCCATCGCCCATGAAGTGTGGCCGCGCCTGCGCAAGCCCGAGTTGCTGCTGCTGGCCGGCCTGTTCCACGACATCGCCAAGGGCCGCGGCGGCGACCATTCCGAACTGGGGGCGGTGGATGCACGCGGGTTCTGCGCCGCACATGAGCTCAGCACCTCCGACACCGAACTGGTGGCGTGGCTGGTGGAACAGCACCTGCGCATGTCGGTGACCGCGCAGAAGCAGGACATCACCGACCCGGACGTCATCCAGCGGTTTGCCGCGCTGGTGGGCGACCGCGACCGGCTGGATTACCTGTACCTGCTGACCTGCGCCGATATCGCCGGCACCAGCCCCAAGCTGTGGAATGCCTGGAAGGACCGCCTGCTGGCCGACCTGTACTTCGCCACCCGTCGCGCGCTGCGCGAAGGTGGCGAGCACACCTTGCCCGAAGCCGAGCGCGTGCAGGAAGCACGTGACAACGTGCGCGAGCAGATGCGGCTGCTCGGCCATGCCGACGCGGTGATCGACCGCCAGTTCGCGGCGATGCCGGACGAGAGCTTCCTGCGCTTCCGTCCCGAACAGCTGGTGTGGCAGGCAGCCTCGCTGGTGGAGGTGCGCAAGGGCGGCACGCTGGTGAAGGTGCGCCGCATCACTCCGGAGAGCGATGCACTGGAAGTGTTCGTGCATTCGCCGGACCGCGATGGCCTGTTCGCCGCCATCGTGATGACGCTGGACCGCGCCGGGTACGGCATCCACCGCGCGCGCGTGCTGGACGGCCCGGACGACACCATCTTCGATACGTTCGAAGTGACCCCGGCGGTGAACTTTGCCGATGGCGATACCGCGCGGCTGGAGGCGGCGCTGCGCAAGGCACTGGCCGGCAATATCCAGATCCTGCGGCCGGCGCGGCGGGTGATGCCACGCCAGCTCAAGCATTTCCGCTTCGCGCCGCGTATCGAGTTCATCGAGTCCACGCATGCCGACCGCACTTTGTTGAACCTGGTGGCGCCGGATCGCCCCGGCCTGCTGGCCGACGTGGCGCATGTCCTGCGTGACCAGCAACTGCGCGTGCAGGATGCGCGCATCGCCACGTTTGGCGAGCGCGCCGAAGACCAGTTCCAGTTGACCGACCGGCACGACCAACCCCTTACCGAATCCTCCCGGCAGGCCCTGCGCGAAGCGTTGCTGGCCAGCCTGGAGCCTGAAAAAACGCCAGGAGACCCCCACTGATGGCCACCCGGAAACCCGCCGCCAAGAAGGCTGCACCGACCAAGAAGACCGCCGCCAAGCCGGCAGCCCCCGCGCCTGTTGCGAAGAAGCCCGTTGCAAAGAAGCCGGTGGTGAAGAAGCCCGCTGCAGCGGCCAAGCCGGCAGCGAAGAAGGCGGTGGCCGCCGCCAAGCCGAAGACCATCGAATCGGTGGGGCCGCGCAGCCTGCGCAAGCCGCCGGCGCCGGGCGTGGCGGAAATGAAGTTCAGCATCGAGAGCGCGTTCGAGCGCCGCGCGATGCTGACCGTCGACGAGATCGAAGGGTCGACCCGCCCGCTGGTCAACCGCGTGATCGATGGACTGGAGTCGGGTGAATTCCGCGTCGCCGAGCCCGATGGCAATGGCGGCTGGAAGGTCAACGAATGGTTGAAGAAGGCGGTGCTGCTGTATTTCCGCGTCAACGACATGGCGGTGATGGAAGGCCGTCCGGCACCGTTCTGGGACAAGGTCGAATCGCGCTTCGAAGGCTATGACGAAACCCGCTTCCGCCAGGCCGGCGTGCGCGTGGTGCCGGGCGCGATCGCCCGCCGCGGTACGCACTTCGGCAAGGACGTGGTGCTGATGCCGAGCTTCACCAACATCGGCGCGCACGTGGGTGAGGGCACCATGGTCGACACCTGGGCCACGGTGGGTTCGTGCGCGCAGATCGGCAAGCACTGCCACTTGTCCGGCGGTGCCGGCATCGGTGGCGTGCTGGAGCCGCTGCAGGCCAGCCCGACCATCATCGAGGACCACTGCTTCATCGGTGCGCGTTCGGAAGTGGTGGAAGGCGTGGTCGTCGGCCACCACAGCGTGATCGGCATGGGCGTGTTCCTGAGCCAGAGCACCCGCATCTACAACCGCGCCACCGGCGAGGTCAGCTACGGCTACATCCCGCCGTACAGCGTGGTGGTCAGCGGCTCGCTGCCGTCCAAGGACGGCACCCACTCGCTGTATTGCGCGGTGATCGTCAAGCAGGTTGATGCCCGGACCCGCAGCAAGACCAGCGTCAACGACCTGCTGCGCGGCCTGGCCGACTAACGCAGCAGCCCCTGGCGTTCCCTTCTCCCGCGAGCGGGAGAAGGTGGTGCGAAGCACCGGATGAGGGCGCTTCTGTGCTGTTGATGCACGCAAACCTGGAGCTTGCCCTCACCCCCAACCCCTCTCCCGTACACGGGAGAGGGGAGTACATCATCGCGAGCATTGAACAATGACCACCGTTTTCGGTTTGAAGAACTGCGACACCTGCAAGAAGGCCACCAAGTGGCTGGACCGCTTCAACGTCGCCTACACCTTCGTCGATTACCGCGACAACAAGCCCAGCCCGGAAACGCTGCTGGAATGGGCCGGCAAGGCCGGCGCTTTCGAGGCGATGATCAACAAGTCCTCGACCACCTGGCGGCAGCTGCCGGACAACCGCAAGGGCGCTGCGTCCGATGCCGAGTGGAAACTGCTGCTGCGCGAATACCCGCAGCTGATCAAGCGCCCGGTGGTGATCACCGAGGATGGCCAGTTCAGCCAGGGCTTCAGCGACAACGCCTTCAAGAAGCGCTTCGACATCGCCTGAATTCAACGTAGGCGCGGCCTCGGCCGCGAAACCACCACCGCTGAAACATCCGTGGCGCAAACCCCGGCGCACCCTCGAACGAGGCCCCCATGAGCGACGTATTCGACCTGACCTGCGCGTTGATCGCGCGCCCCTCGGTAACCCCGGACGATGCCGGTTGCCAGCAGTTGATCGGCGGGCGCCTGGCCGCCGCCGGTTTCCACTGCGAGCACCTGCGCCTGGGCGAAGTCGACAACCTGTGGGCCACCCACGGCAGTGGTGCGCCGGTGCTGGTGCTGCTCGGTCACACCGACGTGGTGCCCAGCGGCCCGGCCGAGCAATGGGCCAGTGAACCGTTCACCCCGGTCGTGCGCGAAGGCGTGCTGTATGGGCGTGGTGCGGCCGACATGAAGGGCAGCGTGGCCGCGTTCGTGGTCGCCGCCGAGCAGTTCGTGGCCGCGCATCCGCAGCATCCGGGCACGTTGGCGGTGCTGCTGACCAGCGATGAGGAGGGCGATGCCATCGATGGCGTGCGCCACGTGGCGCGCCTGTTCCGCGAGCGCGGGCAGGGCATCGACTGGTGCATCACCGGCGAGCCTTCTTCCACTGCAAGGCTTGGTGACCTGCTGCGCGTGGGCCGGCGTGGCAGCCTGTCGGCCAAGCTGCGGGTGAAGGGCGTGCAGGGTCACGTGGCCTATCCGGACAAGGCGCGCAACCCGATCCACCTGGCCGCTTCGGCGTTGGCCGAGCTGACCGCGCGGCATTGGGACGATGGCTATGAGAGCTTCCCGCCGACCAGCCTGCAGGTGTCCAACATCAACGCCGGCACCGGCGCCAACAACGTGATCCCCAGCGAGCTGCAGGTGATGTTCAACCTGCGCTACAACCCGCATTGGAATGCCGACCAGCTGGAGGCGGAGATCACCGCATTGCTTGATCGCCATGGCCTGGACTACGAATTGAACTGGCATCGCAGCGGCGAGCCGTTCTACACGCCGGAAGGGCGCCTGCGCAGCGTCGCGCGCGAGGTACTGGCCGGGTTCGCCGGCGCGCCGCCGGAAGAAAGCACCGGCGGTGGCACTTCCGATGCCCGCTTCATCGCGCCGCTGGGCGCGCAGTGCATCGAGGTCGGGCCGGTGAACGCCAGCATCCACCAGGTGGACGAGAACGTGCGCGTGGCCGACCTGGAAGCCTTGCCGGCGCTGTACCAGCGGCTGATCGAGCGCCTGCTCGCCTAGCCGCTGCCCGCCGGCGGCGACGCGGCGGCCGGCATTCGACGAGGCAGGACCCGGGCGCGGGGCAGGCGCCCTATTCGAAGATGAAGAAGGGCGGGGCGATGGCCTTGCGCCAGTAGGCCTCTTCGGCCAGATAGAACTGTTGGGCCTGCGCCTGTGCGAACCACGCGGCCGCAGCGTCCACGTCGGCCTGCAGTCCCTTGCTGCCGCGTCCCAGCGCCAGTCCGGCGAAGTACTGCCCGTAGACGTTGCCCTGTGCGCCCGCGCGCTGGTACCAGCGCAGCGCTTCGGTGGTGTCTTCGGCCACGCCCAGTCCGGCTTCGTGCAGCGCGCCGAGATCGACCTGCGCCTCGGCGTCGCCACGCGCGGCGTCGCGCTGGATGCGCGCGATCACGGCGTTCAACGATGGCCCGTCCAGGCGCAGGCGGCCGACCGATGCCGGCTCACCCGCCGCCGCGCGCAGGGGCGCGAGCTTGTACAACTCGCGCATGTAGACCGCGTGGCGCATCCGCCACCGCAGCGCGCCGGCCATGTCACCGCGATCGGCATGCCACCGCCCCAGGTCGGCCATGGCATAGGGCGAGCCGTGGTAGGCGGCGCTGCGGTACCAGCGGTAGGCCTTGCGTGGCGATGGCTTGAGCACGACGTGCCCGGGTTCCTGCGGGGCATCGCCACTGTCGAGCCGGCCACGTTCCAGGATCGTCCCGAGCTGTTCCTCGGCGCTGGCGCTGTGGTGGGTGCGGGGCGGGATCGCCGCGGCGCGTGCGTACCAGTCCAGTGCCCGCGGATCGTTGCGGGACCGGTACAGGCGCGCCATGCGCAGGGCCGAATCGAACTGGCCATCGGCGGTGGCGGCCAGGGCCTGGCGTTCGCCGTCGTCGCTTGGCCGGTGTGTCCGGGTGGACGCGCAGCCGGCCAGGATGAACAGGGCGAGCGCGCCCAGGAGCAGGCGGGGAGCGTGGGGGATCATCCGTGAAGTCCTGGCAGGGCAGGGGATTATCCGGGACCGTGGCGGCCCACCCGCTGAATCGGTTGCGCGAGCAACAGTTGCGCGGTCGCCAAAACAGGGATACGGTCAGCGCCATGTCCTCGTTCCTGGCCACCGCCGTCAACAACAACCGCAATAATCTGCGCGCGAATAATCGTGCGCGGCCGATGCGGGACTGCGACCAGAGCTAGAACAGGCAACACGCTCAGGACACCAGAAAACCCGCATCGGTCGATGCGGGTTTTTTTGTGGCCGGGCGGGAATACCAAGCGGCTGCGCCGTCCCCATGCCGTTGCTTCGAATGCTTGTCCCCACACAACCCCAGGAGCTTTCCCATGTGTTCCATCTTCGGCATTTTCGGCCTGCAACCGGGCGATGACCTGCAGGCGCTGCGCCGCCAGGCGCTTGACCAATCCCAGCGCCAGCGCCACCGCGGCCCGGACTGGAGCGGCGTCTACGTCGACACCGGCGCCATCCTGGTGCACGAGCGCCTGGCCATCGTCGACCCGGCCGGCGGCTCGCAGCCGCTGCTGTCCGAGGACGGCGAGCTGGCGTTGGCGGTGAACGGCGAGATCTACAACCACCAGGAGCTGAAGAAGGAACTCGCTCAGCCCTACGCCTTCCAGACCGGTTCGGACTGCGAGGTGATCAACGCGCTGTACCGGCAGGACGAACCGGCATCGTTCCTCAACCGCCTCAACGGCATCTTCGCCTTCGCGTTGTGGGACAAGGCCAAGGGCCGCGCGATCATCGCCCGCGACCCGATCGGCGTGGTGCCGCTGTACTGGGGGCATGACAAGCAGGGCCGCCTTTGCGTGGCCTCGGAGATGAAGTCGCTGTCCGATACCTGCGCCGACGTGGCGCAGTTCCCGCCGGGCCACTGGTACGACAGCAGCACCGACACGCTGACCCGCTACTACGAGCGGCCGTGGCGTGACTATGACGCCGTCCAGGGCGTGGACGTGCCGTTGCAGGAACTGCGCGAGGCGTTCGAGCGCGCAGTGCACCGCCAGCTGATGACCGACGTGCCGTATGGCGTGCTGCTGTCCGGCGGGCTGGATTCGTCGCTGGTCGCGGCGGTGGCCGCGCGCTATGCACGCCATCGCATCGAGGACGGCGGCCAGAGCGAGGCCTGGTGGCCGCGCCTGCACAGCTTCGCCATCGGCCTGAAGGGCTCGCCGGACCTGGCCGCGGCCAAGGTTGCCGCCGAGGCACTGGGCACCGTCCACCACGGGTTCGAGTACACCTTCGAGGAAGGGCTGGACGCGCTGCCGGAAGTCATCCGGCATATCGAGACCTATGACGTCACCACCATCCGCGCCTCCACGCCGATGTTCCTGCTGGCGCGCCGGATCAAGGCGATGGGCGTGAAGATGGTGCTGTCCGGCGAAGGCAGCGACGAGATCTTTGGCGGCTACCTGTACTTCCACAAGGCGCCGAACGCGCGCGAGTTCCACGAGGAGCTGGTGCGCAAGATCGATGCGCTGAACTACTACGACTGCCTGCGCGCCAACAAGTCGATGATGGCCTGGGGCGTGGAGCCGCGCGTGCCGTTCCTGGACCGGGAGTTCATGGACGTGGCGATGCAGCTGGACGCGCGCTACAAGATGGTCGACAAGAGCACCGGCCGCATCGAGAAGGCGGTGCTGCGCGAAGCCTTCGAGGGCTACCTGCCGAAGGAGATCCTGTGGCGGCAGAAGGAGCAGTTCAGCGACGGCGTCGGCTACGGCTGGATCGACGGGCTCAAGGCGCACGCCGAGGAGCAGGTCAGCGACCGCGTGCTGGCCGCGGCCGACAAGCGCTTCCCGTACAACCCGCCGCAGACCAAGGAGGCGTACTACTATCGCCACCTGTTCGAACAGTTCTACCCGAGCCGCGCGGCGTCGGAGACGGTGCCGGGCGGCAAGTCGATCGCCTGTTCCTCGCCGGCCGCGATTGCCTGGGATGCCAGTTTCGCCAACATGGCCGACCCCTCCGGTCGCGCCGTGGCCGGCGTGCATGAGCAGGCACTGGCCGGTTGAGCCGCGCGGCGGGGCCCGCACGGATGCGGGTCCCGTCGTATCCATCGCCGGTGACGGCATTTCCATGACAGGGAGGAGGAATGATGCGTGCATTGATGCCGGGAATTGCCGGCCTGTTGGCGTGTGGCCTGGCGCAGGCGACGGAGGTCCCGCTGGAACGGCATTCGCTGGGCAGCTGGGAGGCCGACATCGGCTACAGCGGCGTGGTCCGTGACGGCGACACGCTGCATATCTCCGGCGTGCCGTGCCGGGGCAAGGACATGCAGGAGGCGGTGCAGCGCTGCTACGGGAAATTGAACGAGATCCTGCAGCGCTTCGGTGCCGACAGCAGCCAGGTGGTGAAGGAAACCGCGTTCACCACCGACATGGATGCCTTGGTCAAGGCCATCCCGGAACGAAAGGCGTTCTTTGCCGATGGCCGCTATCCGGCCGCCTCCTGGGTACAGGTGGAGCGCCTGTTCAATGCGCAGGACATGCTGGAAGTGGAGTGGACCGTGCGGCTGAAGTGACCGCCGCATGAGGGATGGCCCGGCGGCGCATGGCCGGCCGGGCTTCATTGCAGTGGCCCCGCCGACCGGACGCGCTCCGGCCGGCCGGGATCAACGTGGGCTCAGGCGCAGCGTGTGCACGCGTTCCCCGGGCAGGAACGGGGTCGGCGTGCCCTTGACCCAGTCCTCATGGCCCGCGCCCCAGAACGGTGACAACGGATGACCGCTCTGGCCGCCGGGCATGTGCACGATGCCATCGGCTTCATGTCCGGGTGAGACCACCATGCGCTCGGAGGCGCCGAAGGAGGGGCCGACCACGCGCGGCATGTCGCCATCACCGGCCAGGGCTTGGCGCGGCATGCACAGCCAGCGCTTGAACAGTTCCGGGAGTGCGCGGCTGACCGGGTGGCAGATGGCCGCCGTGTTGCGTTCGCCCCAGGTGCGCTGGGTGAGGTCCGCCCCTTGGGCGGTGAGGTCCTTCTCCAGCTGGACGGCGCTCTCGGCCAGCAACGCATCCCAGCTCTTGAACGGTGGCGGCAGCAGGTGCACCGGCCGTTCGGTCAGCAGTGGCCAGGCCACGCCCTCCAGCTGCGGCAGGTTGGGCGCGATGAAGTCATCGCCCAAGGTGGCCTGCGCGGGTGCCAGCAGCGCGGCTTGCAGGTTGTCGAGCAGGATGCCGCGGAAGCCGCGGGCAAGCCGGTAGCTGACCGAGTCGACGCTGGCGTGGCCTTCCCAGCTGCGGGTGGCCGCTTCCAGCCGTTGCAGCGCGGGATCGCTGCTGTGCTCGACGGTCTGCCGCAACAGCTTCCACCAGCGTTCCATCAGCAGGGCGCGGTCATCGAGCTGGATGGCGAGCAGGTCGCGTTCGGTGAACTGCTGGCGTGCGAACAGGCCGTCGCGGATCTGCCGGGCGCGTGCGCCGAAGTCGTAGCCCCCGTTGCCGGCCACCGCCAGCGCCGGGCCGTCGAGTACGCGCCCGTTCGCGGTCCACAGGCGGTGGTCCGGCGGGTCGACCAGTGACGGGGCCTGGTCGGAGCGGATCGCCCACGCGCTACACGTCGCCGGCATGGCGGGCACCGCCTGGGTGGGGGTGTCGATGCCATGCGAACAGTCCGGGCTCCGGTCCGGACGTGCGCCGATCAGCCGCCAGGCAATGCGACCCTTGCGGTCACCGACCAGCAGGTTCTGCGCCGGGATGCCGGAGCGGTCGGCCACGGCAAAGGCGGCATCGAGGTCGGCGGCCTTGGCCATGTCGGCGAAGTCCAGGCGTACCGCGCCGGGCAGCTGGCCCACCCAGCGCAGCGCCAGCAGCGAGCCATCGGGGGTGTCATGCAGCACCGGGCCCCAGTCGGATTCACGCACGAGCAGCCGTTCCGGTGCCTGTCCGGCGACGGTAATGGATTCCACGTGCTCGCGCAGCGGCGTGTCCGCAGGCAGCGGCGCGAAGTCGGCGGTGTCGATGTAGCTGTTGGTGAACGCCCAAGCCACGCGCGTGTTGCTGCCGACGATCACCGCCGGCAGGCCGGGCAGGGTGAAGCCGGTGACATCGATGTTGCCGTCCGGCGCGGTGGGTTCGGCATAGCGCAGGCGCGCGCGGAACCAGATGTTGGGTGCGCGCAGGGTGAGGTGCATGTCATCTGCGATGATCGCGCGGCCGTCGGCGGTGAGTGTCCCGGACACGGCGAAGTTGTTGCTCCCCGGAAAGTAATCGGCCGCCTCCGGCGGCCCGCCGAGGCCTCTCTCCCGCCGCGCGGGAGAGAGGGGGGCCCTCTGCGACGCGGAGGGTGGAGAGAGGGCTGCCGTCGCGTCGCCCTGCGCGGGCGGCGCAACGCGCAGATCCAAGGCATCCGCCCCCGGCAGCACCGCATCGCCACGCGCGTTTCCGAACAGGGGCGCGTCCCAGCTGCTGCCGTCGTGGCTGATCAGGGCATACAGGGCCGGAGGCACGACCTCGCGGATGCGCCCCAGCGCCAGTTCGCGGGTATTGCTGGTGTCCTGCAGGTCGGCATACATGGCCAATCCGGTCAGGACCGAGTCTTCCAGTTCCCACGGCCGTGGCTGCTGGCGCAGCAGCAGGTACGGCCAGGGGCGCACCGGCAGGGCGGCCAGGCCGGCGTTGACGCCCTCGCGGTAGGCCTCGATGACCTTGCGTTTGTCGCCCAGCGCCACGCCCAGGTTTTCATGGGTGCGTGCCCGCAGCCGGTGCACGCGCATGGCGCGGTCGCGGGGCAGGGCGGCGGCGCCGAACAGTTCGGACAGCTCGCCGGCGGCGGCGCGCCGCATCAGGTCCATCTCGAAGAAGCGCTCCTGCGCGTGCACGTAGCCCAGCGCACGCGCCATGTCCGCCTCATTGGCGGCCTGTACGGTGAGCATGCCGTTGGCATCGCGATCAAGGCTGACCGGGGCGCTGAGCCCGGGCAACAGCAACTCGCCATCCAACTGGGCCAGGCTGCCGCGCAGCAGCAGCCAGACGACCAGAACCAGAACAAGCAACAGACCCAGCAAGATCCCCAGTGAACGCATCAGCCAACGCAGCACAGGCCTACCCCCGGTCAGGTGTGTCCGGCGATTGTAGACAGCTTGTGAAGCCGGCAGGTGTCAAAAGGCGGGCCGGCGAGGGGAAGCGCAACTGAAAGTGATTCCGATTAGATCATTGCGCGGCGGGATAGGGCACCCTATGCCCATTCCGAACCATCAGGAGCACCCCCATGCAGGGCAAACCCGAAGTCATCGAATGCCTGAAGGAGCTGCTGCGCGGCGAGTTGGCTGCGCGCGACCAGTACTTCATCCATTCCCGTCGCTATGAAGACCAGGGCCTGCAGGCGCTGTACGAACGCATCGGCCACGAGATGGAGGAGGAGACCGAGCACGCCGATGCGCTGCTGCGCCGCATCCTGTTCCTGGGCGGCAACCCGGACATGCGCCCGCACGGCTTCGAGCCGGGCCTGACCGTGGTGGAGATGCTGGAGAAGGACCTGCAGGTCGAATACCAGGTGCGCGCCAACCTGGCCGCGGGCGTGAAGCTGTGCGAAGCGCACGGCGACTACGTGAGCCGCGACATCCTGATCGCGCAGTTGCGTGACACCGAGGAAGACCATGCCTGGTGGCTGGAGCAGCAGCTGGGTCTGATCAAGCGGATCGGCCTGGCGCTGTACCAGACCAGCAAGATGGACGCCAAGGGCACCCCGGCGCACTGATCGGGATGACGGAGGAGGGGCGGCGCAAGCCGCCCTTCTTCTTTCTGGGGTCTTTCCTTGAAGCGACCCTCACCCCAATCCCTCTCCCGCAAGCGGGAGAGGGGCTCGGAGTCCGTGGACTGGTTGTGACAAGCCCCTCTCCCGCTTGCGGGAGAGGGATTGGGGTGAGGGCGGTCTTCAGCCGTGCAGCAAGCGATACACGGCCGTGGACAGCGCACTCACGCCCTGCGCGCGGAAGTCCGGTTGTTGGTCGAGGATGTCGCGGCGCTCTTCCAGCTGCACTTTCCAACCCAGCCGGGACAGCTGCTCCACCTCGGGCTGCTCGACCGAGAACGGTGGGCCCTGCTTTTCGTCCTGCGGGTATTCCAGGGTGATCAGCACGCCTTGGCAGCCCTGCGGCACGCGTGCATAGACGGTGTCGCGATAGCGCTCGCGCAGCGCCGGCGGGAGGGCGATCAGCGCAGCACGGTCGTAGAGTGCGGCGATGTCGGAGAGCAGCGTTGCATCGAGCGCGAAGGCATCGCCGCAGATGATCTCGATCGGCCCGGCGACGTAGTGCTCGCCGTTGGCACTGCGGTGGCGCTGCGGGGTGAGACCGGCTTCGGCGAAGAACTGCTCCACGGCCAGCGATGACAACTCCACGCCCAGCACGCGGTGCCCCTGCGCGGCCAGCCAATGCATGTCCAGGGTCTTGCCGCACAGCGGCACCAGCACCCGGCTGCCGGTGGGCAGCTGCAGGTCGGGCCAGTGCTTCTGCAGCAACGGCATCACCTCGTTGCGATGGAAGCCGATCTGGCCGTCATGCCAGCGTTGGAGCCAGAAGTCGGGATGCATGGGGTTCGTCCAAGGGAAGAGGGCACCATTGTAGGAGCGGCCTCGGCCGCGATGCCGGGCATGCTGCAGATGCAGGCCGTGCCTGACCGACGCGTTCATCGGCTTCGCGGCCGAGGCCGCTCCTGCGAAAAAAAAGCCGGGCGTTCTGCCCGGCTTTTTCGTGATTACTGGACTTCCAGCCCTTCGACCTCTGCCGCGCCATGCACACATCCGGCAATCGCATTGCCGAACGCGCCGCCGCGCGCCAGTGAAGCGAATTACTGGACTTCCAGCCCTTCGACCTTCTGCCACCCCCTCGGCAACAAATGCCCGCGCGTGGCCCGGGTGCCCAGGTAGGTTTCCAGGTCCTTGAACGACAGGTTCATCGTGCGCTGGCCGCTGCGGACCAGCAGGGTGTTGCCCGGGCCCACCGCGACCACCGCCACCACGCGCTCGGTGGAGAGCTTGGCCTTGGGGATCTCGATGATCTTGTTGCCCTTGCCCTTGTCCAGCTCGGGCAGGTCGGCGGCCGGGATGGCCAGCATGTTGCCGGCGCTGGTCACCGCGACGATGCGGTCGGTCTCCGGGTTGGCGACCACGGACGGCGACAGCACCGCCGAGCCGGTGCTCAGGTTGAGCATCGCCTTGCCGGCCTTGTTGCGGCCGACCAGGTTCTCGAAGCGGGTGACGAAGCCATAGCCGTGCGAGGAGGCCAGCACGAAGCGGGTGTTGTTCTCGCCGCTGGCCACGGTGACGAAGGAGCTGCCCGCCGCCGGCGAGAAGCGGCCGGTCAGCGGCTCGCCGTTGCCGCGCGCCGAGGGCAGGGTGTGCACCGGCGTGGAGTAAGCGCGACCCTCGCTGTCGAGGAAGGCGACCTGCTGGGTGCTGCGGGTGCGGGTGGCGGCAAGCAGGCCATCGCCTTCGCGGTAGGACAGCGTGGCGCCGTCCACGTCGTGGCCCTTGGCTGCGCGCACCCAGCCCTTCTCCGAGAGCACCACGGTCATCGGTTCGCTGGCGACCAGCTCGGTCTCGTCGATGGCCTGGGCGGCAACACGCTGCACCAGCGGCGAACGGCGGGCATCGCCGAACTTCTTGGCATCGGCCAGCAGCTCGTCCTTGACCAGCTTCTTCAGCTTGGCGCTGCTCTGCAGGATCGACAGGATCTTGTCGCGTTCCTTGGCCAGCTCGTCCTGCTCGCCGCGGATCTTCATTTCCTCCAGGCGGGCCAGCTGCTTGAGCTTGGTCTCCAGGATGTACTCGGCCTGGTCCTCGCTCAGCGCGAAGCGGGCGATCAGCGCGGCCTTGGCATCGTCCTCGGTGCGGATGATGCGGATCACCTCATCCAGGTTGAGGAAGGCGATCAGCAAGCCTTCCAACAGGTGCAGGCGACGCTCGACCTTCTGCAGGCGGTGGGTCAGGCGGCGGGTGACCGTGTCCTGGCGGAAGCGCAGCCATTCGCCGAGCAGCATCTTCAGGTTCTTGACCTGCGGGCGCCCGTCCAGGCCGATCACGTTGAGGTTGACGCGGTAGCTGCGTTCCAGGTCGGTGGTGGCGAACAGGTGGCCCATCAGCTGTTCGGCATCGACGCGGTTGGAACGCGGGATCAGCACCACCCGTACCGGGTTGGCGTGGTCGGACTCGTCGCGGATGTCTTCCAGCCACGGCAGCTTCTTGGCGCGCATCTGCGCGGCGATCTGCTCGATCACCTTGGACGGGGAGACCTGGTGCGGCAGCGCGTTGACCACGATGTTGCTGGCCTCGCGCAGGAAGGTGGCGCGGGCGCGCACGCTGCCGTTGCCGGTCTCATAGATGTTCCGCAGGTCCGACGGCGAGGTGATGATCTCGGCGGTGGTCGGGTAGTCCGGGCCCTTCACATGCTCGCACAGCTCGGCCACGGTGGCGTCCGGGTCGTCGATCAGGTGCACCAGCGCGCTGACGATCTCATTGAGATTGTGCGAGGGCACGTCGGTGGCCATGCCCACGGCGATGCCGGTGGTGCCGTTGAGCAGCAGGTGCGGCAGGCGCGCCGGCAGCCAGCTGGGCTCTTCCAGGGTGCCGTCGAAGTTGGGCGTCCAGTCCACGGTGCCCTGGCCCAGCTCGCCCAGGAGCACTTCGGCGATGGGGGTGAGCTTGGATTCGGTATAGCGCATGGCCGCGAACGACTTGGGGTCGTCGCTGGAGCCGAAGTTGCCCTGGCCGTCGATCAGCGGGTAGCGGTAGGAGAACGGCTGGGCCATCAGCACCAGTGCTTCGTAGCAGGCGCTGTCGCCGTGCGGGTGGTACTTACCGATCACGTCACCGACGGTGCGTGCCGACTTCTTGGGCTTGGCCGAGGCGCTGAGCCCCAGCTCGCTCATCGAGTAGATGATGCGGCGCTGCACCGGCTTGAGCCCGTCGCCGATGAACGGCAGGGCGCGGTCCAGGACCACATACATGGAGTAATCGAGATAGGCGCGTTCGGCGTATTCACGCAGCGGCTGCTGTTCGAAGCCGTGGAACGCGGGGCGTGCAAGGTCGGTCATTGCGGGTGGTGCTACCTGTGAACGTTGAAGCCGCGGCGTGGCTGCCGGCTTCCAGCCGCCCGATTATCCGGATGGCGGCGGCGATGCCAAGCGTGTACCGCCGCGGCAACCGGCACGGCGCAGGATTCGATCCAAATCTGTAACACTGAATTCACTTCTTGTTGGAAATGTTCCATTGAGAATATTTCCAAATGGAAATAATATGCCGCCCCATGATTTCCTGCCTGTCCGTGCCCCCGATCGCCATGCCCCCCAGTTTCGGCCTGCTGTTGCGCCAGGTCGGCGACGGGCTGGTGCGCCAGCTCGATGCCGCCATGGCCGAAGAAGGCCTGGGCATCAACTTCACCCACTACGTGGGCCTGAAGGTGCTGGCCAACATGGGCCCGTGCACGGCGGCCGAGCTGGGCCAGGCCATCAACCAGGTGCCCAGCGCGGTCACGCGCCTGCTGGACAAGCTCGAAGCGCTGGGCTGCCTGCGCCGCGAGCCGCATGCGCAGGACCGGCGTGCGCTGCAGATCGTGCTTACCGAAAAAGGCCAGGCGCTCTGGCAGCAGTTGAAGGTGCGCGGTGACCGGGTGATGGACCTGGCCATGCGCGACCTCGACGACGCCGAGCGCGCTCTTTTGACTTCCCTGTTGACCCGAGTCCGCGACTCCCTCTCTTCCCCATGAAAACTCATCCATTGCAATCAGCCCGCCCGCTGTTGGTGGGCGTTTTGGCGTTGGCGCTCACCGCCTGTGCCAGCAGCCGTGGGCTGCAGCCGCAGGGACGCCTGCTCGACATGGACGGCCTGCAGGCCGGCCGCAGCCTGGCCGGTGATGACCTGAGCGCCTCCGGTTTCCCTGCCGTGGACTGGTGGCGTGCCCTGGGCGATGCCCAGCTCGACGCGCTGGTCGCCGAAGGGCTGCGCAACAGTCCGTCGCTGGAAGTGGCCGATGCGCGCTTGCGCCAGGCCCAGGCGCAGGTGGCCGGCAGCAAGGCCGAACGCATGCCCAGCCTGTCGGTCTCGCCGGGCTACACCGGCATGCGCCTGCCCGAATCGATGCTGGGCGAGGCCGGTGGCCACTACGCCGGCAGCGTGCAGACCGTGCTGAACTTCAGCTACGGCGTGGACCTGTGGGGCGGCAAGCGCGCCGCCTGGGAAGCGGCGGTGGACAGCCGGCATGCCGCGGCGGTGGACGCGCAGGCGGCACGGCTGGACCTGTCGGCGGCCATCGTCCAGGGTTACGCCCAGTTGGCCCACGCCGGTGCCCTGCAGCGGGTGGCCAATGACGAGCTGGCGCGCTCGGAACAGTTGCTGCAACTGACCCGCCAGCGCCGCAGCGCCGGCATCGACAGCGACCTGCAGGTGCGCCAGGCCGAAGCCCGCATCCCGCTGGCACGGCAGCAGCAGTTGGCGGCGCAGCAGCAGATCGATGCCGCCCGCAACGGGCTGGCCGCATTGCTGGGCCAGGGGCCGGACCGCGGCCTGCAGATCACCGTGCCGGAGGCGCTGAGCCCGCTGGCGCTGCAGTTGCCGGGCGTGCTGCCCAGCGAACTGCTGGGTCGTCGTCCCGACGTGGTCGCCGCGCGTTGGCGGGTGGAAGCCTCGGACAAGCAGATCCATGTCGCCAAGTCGCATTTCTATCCCAGCCTCAACCTGATGGCGCTCGGCGGCGTGGTGTCCAAGGACGTCGGCAGCCTGCTGGAAAGCGGCTCCACCTTCGGCCTGCTGGCACCGGCATTGAGCCTGCCGATCTTCGACGGTGGCCGTCTGCGCGCCGGGTTGGCCAAGAGTGACGCCGATTACGACCTGGCCGTGGCCAGCTACAACACCACCGTGGTGCAGGCGCTGCGCGAGGTGGCCGACCAGGTCAACGCGGTGCGTTCGCTGGCCACCCAGGTGGAAGCCCAGCAGCAGGCCGTGGCCACCGCGCAGTCGGCCAACGCGCTGGCGCAGCAGCGCTACCGCGCGGGCATCGGCAACTACCTGGACGTGCTCGGCACCCAGGACGTGCTGCTGCAAGCGCAGCAGCGGCTGAGCAACCTGCAGTCGCAGCAGCTGTTGTCCTCGGTGCAGTTGAGCGCGGCGCTGGGCGGTGGTTACCAGCCCGGCGACGACGCGCTGCCGGGTACCGCCAAGGCTTCCGATCTTCCGAATTCCTGAGAGTCCTTTCCATGAGCCAGACTTCTTCCAATGACGCGGCCGCCGCCGCACCCAGCCGCCGCGGCAAGCTGCTGCGCGGCCTGTTCCTGATCGTGGTGATCCTGCTGGTCGCCTTCGTGGCGTGGTACTACCTGATGGGCCGCTGGGCCGAGGAAACCGACGACGCCTACGTGGTCGGCAACCAGGTGCAGATCACCCCGCTGGTCGGTGGCACGGTGGTGTCCATCGCCGCCGATGACGGCATGAAGGTGGAGCAGGGCCAGTTGCTGGTGCAGCTGGACCCGGCCGACACCGAGGTGGCCATGCAGCAGGCCGAAGCCAACCTGGCCCGCACCGTGCGCCAGGTGCGCGGCATGTACCGCAGCGTGGAAGGCGCGCAGGCCGAGTTGAACGCCCGCCAGGTCACGCTCAAGCGCGCCCGCGAGGACTACGCGCGGCGCAAGGGCCTGGCCGATACCGGCGCGATCTCGCGCGAGGAACTTGCCCACGCCGCCGACGAACTGGCGGCCGCCGAAGCGGCGGTGTCCGGTTCGCGCGAAAGCGTGGAGCGCAGCCGCGCGCTGGTCGATGACACCGTCATCGCCACCCAGCCCGACGTGCAGGCCGCCGCGGCGCAGCTGCGCCAGGCCTATCTGAACAATGCCCGCGCCGGCATCGTGGCGCCGGTCAGTGGCTACGTGGCCCGTCGTTCGGTGCAGGTCGGCCAGCGCGTGCAGCCGGGCGCCGCGCTGATGGCGGTGGTGCCGACCGAGCAGATGTGGGTGGAGGCCAACTTCAAGGAAACCCAGCTGCGCCACATGCGCCTGGGCCAGGAAGTGGAACTGCGCTCGGACCTGTACGGCGGCGAGGTGACCTACAAGGGCCATATCACCAGCCTGGGCCTGGGCACCGGTTCGGCGTTCTCGCTGCTGCCGGCGCAGAACGCCAGCGGCAACTGGATCAAGATCGTGCAGCGCGTGCCGGTGCGCGTGGCCATCGATGCCAAGCAGCTGGCTGACCACCCGTTGCGCATCGGCCTGTCGATGAAGGCCGAGGTGAACCTGCACGACCAGAAGGGCAGCGTGCTGCCGGCCGACGTCGCCAAGGGCGCCGTGTATGGCACCGAGGTCTACGCCAGGCAGCTGCAGGAAGCCGACGCGCTGATCCACACCATCATCCAGGGCAACCTGCCGTCGTCGGCCCGCGCCGGCTGAGGTCATCATGTCCGCTCAAGCTCCCGCAGCCCCGCAGGCGGAGGCCGGCCAGGCGCCGGTCAACGTCGCGCTGTGCACGGCCGGCCTGGCGCTGGCGTCGTTCATGCAGGTGCTCGACACCACGATCGCCAACGTCTCGCTGCCGACCATCGCCGGCAACCTCGGTGCCAGTTCGCAGCAGGCGACCTGGGTCATCACCTCGTTCGCGGTCAGCACGGCCATCGCGCTGCCGCTGACCGGCTGGCTGAGCCGGCGCTTCGGCGAGGTGAAGTTGTTCATGTGGGCGACCATCGCCTTCTCCATCGCCTCGCTGCTGTGCGGCATCGCGCAGAGCATGGGCATGCTGGTGGTTTCGCGCGCGCTGCAGGGCTTCGTCGCCGGCCCGATGTACCCGATCACCCAGTCGCTGCTGGTGTCGATCTATCCGCGCGAGAAGCGGGGGCAGGCGCTGGCGCTGCTGGCGATGATCACGGTGGTCGCGCCGATCGCCGGGCCCATCCTCGGTGGCTGGATCACCGACAACTACAGCTGGGAATGGATCTTCCTGATCAACGTGCCGCTGGGCGTGATCGCCGCAGCCATCGTCGGTGGCCAGCTGCGGCACCGTGTGGAGCAGGTCGAGAAGCCGAAGATGGACTACGTCGGGCTGGTCACCCTGGTGATCGGCGTGGGCTGCCTGCAGCTGATGCTGGACCTGGGCAACGAGGAAGACTGGTTCGCCTCGACCAAGATCGTGGTGCTGACCTGCATCGCGGTGGTGATGCTGGCGGTGTTCGTGATCTGGGAGCTGACCGACAAGGATCCGATCGTGGACCTGCGCCTGCTGCGCCACCGCAACTTCCGCGCCGGTACGCTGGCGATGGTGGTCGGCTACGCCGCGTTCTTCTCGGTGGCGCTGATGATCCCGCAGTGGTTGCAGCGGGACATGGGGTACACCGCGATCTGGGCGGGCCTGGCCACGGCGCCGTTGGGTTTCCTGCCGGTGTTGCTGGCGCCGTTGCTGGGCAAGTTCGGGCACCGCTTCGACATGCGCACGCTGGCCAGCTTCGCCTTCGTGGTGTTGTCGGCGACCTGCTTCCTGCGCGCGGGCTTCAACCTGCAGGTCAACTTCGAGCATGTGGCCGGCGTGCAGCTGTTGATGGGCCTGGGCGTGGCGCTGTTCTTCATGCCGGTGCTGCAGATCGTGCTGTCCGACCTGGATGGCCGCGAAGTGGCGGCAGGTTCGGGCCTGGCGACCTTCCTGCGCACCCTGGGCGGCAGCTTCGCAGCTTCGCTTACTACCTGGCTGTGGGCGCGCCGCACCCAGCAGCACCACGCCAGCCTGACCGAGCACGTGTCGCTGTACGACCCGGGCATGCATGCGCAGGTCACCGCGATGGGGCAGGGCGATCTGCAGCGCGGTGCCGCGGTGCTGGACAACATGATCGTGCACCAGGCCTCGCAGATGGGCTTCAACGACATCTTCCTGTTGCTGGGTTGGGTGTTCCTGTTGATCACCGGCATCGTGTGGATGGCCAGGCCGCCGTTCGGTGCGGGCGGTGGCGCGGCATCGGCGGGCGGTCATTGATCGGCGTTGGCGGAGCAGGTGCCGGATACGTGCCGAGCGTGGCTCGGCACTATCGGGTGGTGCAGCGGTAGAGCGCTGCCGTGCTGCGCTGTGCCCTGCCGGATACGTGCCGGGCATGGCCCGGCACTGCCTTGCTTCGATCTTCTTTCGTGCTGGACTGCAGGCATGAAAAAACCCGCTTTCGCGGGTTTGATCTGTTTGAGTCGTGGTGCCCAGGAGAGGACTCGAACCTCCACGGTTTTACCCGCTAGTACCTGAAACTAGTGCGTCTACCAATTCCGCCACCTGGGCGACTCAGGGCGTGAATTCTGTTGGAGAACGCGCGACATGTCAACAGGATTTCGCAGGCGATGCGCAGGTTTTTTTTGGCGCTGCATCAGTCCTGCATCGCGTCCCTGCGGACATCACCAACTGCGGCGGACAACGCGCGTGCGAGCACCTCGTGGATGCGCTCATCCACTTGTTGGGCGGCGTTGAACCGTAGGACGCTGCCGGCGTTGTGCGATTGATCGAAGGCGTTGCCGGTGGCGGGCGCGATGTCTTCCTTCAGGGGGAAGCGCGCAAGGCGAGTGCAATGCCGGTGGCATCGTTGCTGCACGAGGCGGTGAGCGTGCAGTGATGCTGGCCGCGGTGCCGTGCGTGGCCGGTGCGAAGGAGTTCGCGCGCTGACGTGCAGGGGTGATGCAGGGGTGGGCGCAGGCATGCTGCGTCGGGATGCTTGCCGGGCGTGGCTCGGCACCGCCTGTCCCGTGCTGGATCGCGGGCATGAAAAAACCCGCTTTCGCGGGTTTCTTCATTCTTGAGTCGTGGTGCCCAGGAGAGGACTCGAACCTCCACGAAGTTGCCCCCGCTAGCACCTGAAGCTAGTGCGTCTACCAATTCCGCCACCTGGGCGACTCAGGAGCGAGATTATGCAGGTCGTTTTTCCCTTCGTCAACACTTTTGTGAAGGCCGGTGCGGGAAGGGCTCCTGCGTGCCGGCAGGGCCGCGTTGAACGCCGGATACGAAAAGACCCGCTTGCGCGGGTCTGATCTTGTGCTTGGTGCCCAGGAGAGGACTCGAACCTCCACGGTTTTACCCGCTAGTACCTGAAACTAGTGCGTCTACCAATTCCGCCACCTGGGCATTTCAGGCCGGCGATTTTGGCCGGGGTGACAGGCTTTGTCAACGTTTTTTCACATCCGCCGCGCTTGACGGCGTACGCACTGTATCCACGGCGCAGCAGGTACCATGTAGGGCGATGAAAAACAAAAAGACCACTGGGGCCGGCAAGGCCCACAAGTCCGCCTCCGGCAGCACGCCGGGCAAGGCGCCGGGCAAGGCCCGCAAATCCACCAAGCTGCCGGCCTGGATGCCGGACAGCATGACCGCCCCGGCCAAGCCCGGCCGCGGCAAGAAGACGTCGGACAACGCCTCGCCACAGAGTTTTGTGCGCGGCCGCCGCAAGGCGGCCCCGGCCCCGGCCTTCGATGACCCCTACGCCGCACGCGAGGCCGAGCGCTACGCCCAGCCCATCGCCAGCCGCGAGGCGATCCTGCAGTTGCTGGAGCGCTGCGAGGGGCCGCAGAACGCCGAGGAGATCGGCGCGCAGCTGGGCCTGACCGAACCGGACCGCGCCGATGCGTTGGCCAAGCGCCTGGGGGCGATGGTGCGCGATGGGCAGCTGGTGCAGAACCGCCGTGGCGGCTTCGCCCCGGTGCTGGCATTGAGCCTGATCCCCGGCGTAGTGATCGCCAACCCGGAGGGCTTCGGCTTCCTGCGCCCGGACGAGGGCGGCGACGACCTGTTCCTGTCGCCGTATGAAATGCGCAAGGTCATGCACGGTGACCGTGCGCTGGCCAACGTCACCGGCATCGACCGCCGTGGTCGCCGCGAAGGCGCCATCGCGCGCGTGCTGGAGCGCGGCGTCAACCGCCTGATCGGCCATTTCAGCGTCGAGGCCGGCATCAGCTACGTGGTGCCGGACGACAAGCGCATCCAGCGCAACATCCAGATCCCGGCCGATGCCACCGGCGGGGCCAAGGATGGGCAGCTGGTGGTATGCGAGCTGACCCATGCCCCGGATTCGCGGCGCCCGCCGATCGGCAGGATCATCGCGGTGCTGGGTGACAAGCTGACCCCGTCGCTGGTGGTGGAAACCGCCATCCACGGCCACGAATTGCCGTACGAGTTCCCGCCGGAAGTGCTGGACGAAGCCACCGCCATCCCGATGACGGTCGAGCCGTCGATGATCGGCACGCGCGTGGACCTGCGTTCGATGCCGCTGGTGACCATCGATGGCGAGGATGCCAAGGATTTCGACGACGCGGTGTACTGCGAGCCGAACCGCGACGGCTTCCGCCTGGTGGTGGCCATTGCCGACGTGTCCAACTACGTGCGTCCCGGCACGCCGCTGGACGATGAGGCACAGAAGCGCGCCACCTCGGTGTACTTCCCCGGCTTCGTCGTGCCGATGCTGCCGGAAACCCTGTCCAACGGCATCTGCTCGTTGCGGCCGAAGGAAGACCGCATGTGCTTCGTCTGCGACATGCAGGTGGGCCGCGACGGACAGGTGACCGGCTCGAAGTTCTACGAAGCGGTGATGAACTCGCATGCACGCCTGACCTACACCCAGGTGTGGGCCGCGGTGGGCGAGGACGATGCCGACGCCAAGGCCTTCATCGGCCCGCTGCTGCCGCAGATCGAGAGCCTGCACCAGCTGTACCGCATCCTGGCCAAGGCGCGCGAGCGGCGTGGCGCGATCGAGTTCGAATCCTCCGAAGTGCGCTTCGTGCTGGACAACCGCGGTGAAGTCACCCAGGCCGGCATGATGGTGCGCAACGACGCGCACAAGCTGATCGAGGAATGCATGATCGCGGCCAACGTGGAGGCCGCGCGCTACCTGCTGTCCACGCACATCCCGGCCCCGTTCCGCGTGCACGAGCGGCCGCCGGAGTCCAAGTTCGCCGACCTGCTGGAATTCCTGAAGGAGTTCAAGCTCAGCCTGCCGGCCTGGAGCAAGGTGCAGCCGGGCGACTACACCAAGCTGCTGAAGAAGGTGCGCGAGCGCCCGGACGCGGCGCTGCTGGAATCGGTGCTGCTGCGCAGCCAGTCGCTGGCGGTGTATTCGCCGGACAACAACGGCCACTTCGGCCTGGCGCTGGAGGCGTACGCGCACTTCACCTCGCCGATCCGCCGCTACCCCGACCTGCTGGTGCACCGCGCGATCAAGTACGCGCTGACCGGCGCGCCGCGTGAGAAGTACACCTACACCCCGCGCGAGATGGCAGCCCTGGCGCTGCAGTGCTCCGAACGCGAGCGTCGTGCCGACGAGGCCGAGCGCGAGGTCGACGAGCGTTTCCGTGCGGCGTGGATGGAAAAGCACGTCGGTGGCCAGTTCGATGGCGTGATCAGTGGCGTGACCAGCTTCGGCCTGTTCGTCGAGCTGGACGAGTCCAAGGTCAACGGCCTGGTCCACGTGACCCAGTTGCCGCACGACTATTACCAGTTCGACCCGATCCGCAAGACGCTCAGTGGCGACCGTCGCGGCAACGCGTTCCGGCTGGGCGACCGGGTCCGGATCCTGGTGCTCAAGGCCAGCATGGAGGAGCGCAAGATCGACTTCCGCCTGGTCGAGAAGCTGGACGGGGAGGCCATGGACAGCGGCCTGCCGCCATTGCCCGAGCGCGGCAAGCCGGCCAAGCGGACCAAGCAGAAGTACTGAGGACCGGGGTGCCGCCGCTGCGTGGCGGCGCCCGGGCAGTCCCCCGCAGGCCGGTGGCAGCTGCGGGCCGGCTCGATTGGGCCTACCATTGCCACCCCCCGAATTTCCCCATGTGACGCCCATGAGCAAGCAGAACCAATGGATCGTCGGCGTCAATGCCGTGGCTTCTTCGATTGAAAAGGACCCGGAGAACGTCCGCGAGGTCCTGATCGAGGCCGGTGCCAAGAACCCGCGCCTGGTCGAAATCGAGGAAGAAGCCCTGCGCAAGGGCATCGACGTGCGCAAGGTCAACGCCCAGGCGCTGGGCGGCGTGGCCGGCCAGGTGCGCCACCAGGGCGTGGCCGCGCGGTACGCCGCGCCCAAGCTGTGGGCCGAGAACGAACTGGAAGGCCTGATCACGGCCGCCGAGGGCAAGGCGCTGGTGCTGGTGCTCGATGAGGTACAGGACCCGCACAACCTCGGCGCCTGCCTGCGCAGCGCGGCCGCCGCCGGCGTCACCGCCGTGGTGATTCCCAAGGACAAGAGCGCGCCGGTCAATGCCACGGTGCGCAAGGTCAGTGCCGGCGCCGCTGACCGCATCCCGGTGGTCGCGGTGACCAACCTGGTCCGCTGCATCAAGGACATGCAGAAGCTGGGCGTGTGGGTGTACGGCCTGGCCGGTGAGGTGGACACCACCCTCCACCAGCTGGACCTGCGCGGCAACGTGGCGCTGGTGATGGGCGGCGAAGCCGATGGCCTGCGTCGCCTCACCCGCGAAACCTGCGACCAACTGGTGCGCATCCCGATGCCGGGCGACATCGAGAGCCTCAACGTCTCCGTCGCCACCGGCGTGGCGCTGTTCGAAGCCGTCCGCCAACGACTGTAAGAGGAAACCACATGCTCCCTGCGCCGTATCGTCTCTCCCTTCGACTGACTGCGGCGCTGCTGGGGCTGTGCGCCCTGGTGGCTTCCGCACAGGAAGCCCCGCGCGCCCGCGCCCGTGACCTGGGCGTGGCCCCGGGCATCTTCGCGCCGGGCCACTACAACGCGATCACCGACGTGGCCGGCGTGCGCGTGGGCCAGGTGACGCTGGCCGAGGGCGACAGCGTGCGCACCGGCGTCACCGCGATCCTGCCGCACCCGGGCAATGCCTATCGCTCACGGGTGCCGGCGGCGGTGCACGTGGGCAATGGCTTTGGCAAGTTCGTCGGCAGCACCCAGGTCAACGAGTTGGGCGAGCTGGAAACCCCGATCCTGCTGACCTGCACGTTGTGCGTGTGGAAGGCGGCCGATGCGATGGCCGAGTGGATGCTGGCCCAGCCGGACATGCAGCAGGTGCGCTCACTGAATGTCGTGGTCGGCGAAACCAACGACGGCGGACTCAATGACATCCGCGCCAGGCCGATCACCGCCGGGGCAGTGCGGAATGCACTGGAAGGCGCCAAGAGCGGGCCGGTACAGGAAGGCAGCGTGGGTGCCGGCACCGGCACGGTGGCGTTCGGTTGGAAGGGCGGGATCGGAACCTCTTCGCGCAAGCTGCCCGACAGCCTCGGCGGCTGGACGGTCGGCGTGCTGGTGCAGGCCAACTTCGGCGGCGTGCTGCAGGTGGAAGGCGCGCCGGTCGGCCGCGCGCTGGACCGCTATGCATTCCAGAACGCGGTGGCGATGCAGGACAACACGCGCGGCCTGGCCGATGACCGGGGCGATGGCTCGGTGATCATCGTGATCGCCACCGACGCGCCGTTGTCGGACCGCAACCTGAAGCGGTTGGCATCGCGCGGAATGATGGGGCTGGGGCGCACCGGTAGCTCGGCCTCCAACGGCAGCGGCGATTACGTGCTGGCGTTCTCCACCGCCGAGTCGGTGCGACGGGCTTTCGATGCGACCCGCCTGCAGACCACGGAGCTGGCCAACGAGCCGATGAGCGCGGTGTTCCAGGCCAGCGTCGATGCGGTGGAAGAGGCGGTCTACAACGCCTTGTTCATGGCGACCACCACGAGTGGCAACGGCAAGACGGTGGAGGCGATTCCCTTGGACAAGGTGCGCGATGTGCTGCGTGCGCATGGGATTGCGCCCGCGTCGTAAAAGCGGCCCTCACCCCAACCCCTCTCCCGCTAGGCGGGAGAGGGGCTTGAATTGCGAGCGGTGCGGGAGCTGCCGGATGGCGTGATGACTCCCTTCTCCCGCTTGCGGGAGAAGGCTTGGATTGCGAGCGGTGCGGGAGCTGCCGGATGGCGTGATGACTCCCTTCTCCCGCCTGCGGGAGAAGGGCTTGGATTGCAGGCGGTGCGGGAACTGCCGAATGGCGTGATGACTCCCTTCTCCCGCCTGCGGGAGAAGGTGGTGCGAAGCACCGGATGAGGGCGCTGTTGCTTTTGCGTTCCGCGATACGTGCCCTCACCCCAACCCCTCTCCCGCGGGGCGGGAGAGGGGCTTGGATTGCGAGCGGTGCGTGAGCTGCCGGATGGCGTGATGACTCCCGTCTCCCGCTTGCGGGAGAAGGCTTGGATTGCAGGCGGTGCGGGGAACTGCCGGATGGCGCGATGGCCCCCTTCTCCCGCCTGCGGGAGAAGGGGGTGCGAAGCACCGGATGAGGGCGCTGTTGCTTTTGCGTTCCGCGATACGTGCCCTCACCCCAACCCCTCTCCCGCGGCGCGGGAGAGGGGCTTGGATTGCGAGCGGTGCGGGAACTGCCGGATGGCGCGAGGGCTCCCTTCTCACGCAGACGGGAGAAGGGGTTCCATCACAGGGTCCCACCCCCCAATGCCTTGTACAGAGTCACGTCGTTGACCAGCTGGCTGCGCTTGACCTGCGCCAGCGACAACTCGGAACTGCGACGGGTCTGCTCGGCTTCCAGCCAGGTGCGCAGGTCGGTCGCGCCGGCGCGGTAGCGCACTTCATACAACCGCGCGATCTCCACCGCTTCCTCGTACGAGGCCTGCGCGGCGGCGAGCTGCTCGGCCAGGCGCGTGCGCGCGGACAGGGCGTTGTCCACGTCCGACAGTGCGGTGTACAGCGTCCGGCGGAAATCATTGGCGGCGATCTGGTAGGAGAGGTCGGCCGAATCGATGTCGAACTGCATCTGCCGGAACTTCAGGAACGGCAAACTCAGGCCCGCGCCCAGCGTTGCCACCGGATGGGTCAGTACCTCACCCAGCGAGGGGCTGGAGCTGCCGATGCTGCCGCTCAGGCTCAGGCTCGGGTAGTAGCTGGTGGCGGTGACCTTGATGCTGGCCAGCGACTGGCGCAGGCGCAGCTCGGCCGCGCGCAGGTCCGGGCGACGTGCCAGCAGTTCGGCCGGCAGCCCTTCTGCCAGTGCCGGGCTCTGCGCCACGTCCAGGTTCTGCGGTTCATCGGCCAGCGGCCAAGGCTGGCCATCGAGCAGCACGGTCAGCGCGTTGCGGGTTTCCACCCGTTGCTGTTCCAGCTGGGCCTGCGCGGCGCGTTGGCTCTCGATGTTCTGTTGCGCCTGGCGCACCTCCAGCCGCGAGACCGCGCCGGCCTTGAACTGGCTTTGCACCAGCGCGGCGGTACGCTCCAACCGATCGAGGTTGGCCTGGCCGGTGGCGATGGCCTGGTTGAGGTAGCCCAGTTGCCAGTACAGCTCGCAGCTCTGGCCGACCAGGCTCAACGCCGTGCTCTGCAGGTCCTGCGCGGTGGCCTGCGCTTCCCAGTGGGCGATGTCGCGCTGGCCGCGCAGCTTGCCCCACAGGTCCAGCTCCCAGCCCAGCGACACGCTGGCGCCGTGGTTGCGGGACCAGTCGTCGCCGCGGTCGGTGCTGCGGCTGGCACTGGCACTGACCGAACCCGATGCCTGCGGCCACAGGTCGGCACCGGCCAGGGCGGCCTGCGCGCGTGCGCGCTCGAGCTTCAGTCCGGCCGAGGCCATGTCGGTGTTGCTGTCGAGCACGCGTGCGATCAGCTGGTCCAGGCGTGGGTCGGCGAACCCTTGCCACCAGGCGTCGGCGCGGATGTCGGCGGGCGGTGCGGTGACCTCGCGCTGGATGTCCTGCACCGGTGCGTTGGCGGCGGCATCGCCGCGGCCGTACTGCGTCGGTACCGGCAGATGGGCGGCGGGATCGGCGCTGGGCGTGGTGGCACAGGCGGCCAGCACCGTGGTCAATGCGGCGGAAAGCAGCAGGGGACGATAGGCAGTCATGGTCATCTTCATTCGCGGGCCAATGCCTCCACCGGGTCCAGCTGGGCGGCATTGCGGGCCGGCAGGAAACCGAACGCCACGCCGATCAGGGTCGAGCAGGCGAAGGCGGCGACGATCGAGCCGGTGGAGAACAGCAGGGTGAAGCTGGCGCCGAAGGTGCGGAACGCCCAGCCGATGGCCAGCGCCAGCACGATGCCGAGGATGCCGCCGAGCAGGCACACCAGCACCGCCTCGATCAGGAACTGTTGGCGGATGTCGCTCTGGCGCGCGCCCACGGCCATGCGCACGCCGATCTCGCGGGTACGCTCGGTCACCGACACCAGCATGATGTTCATCACGCCGATGCCGCCCACCACCAGTGCGATGGCGGCGATGGCGCCGATCAGCAGCGTCATGGTCCGGGTCGTGGACGCGATGGTCTCGCGGATCTCGGCGGTGTTGCTGAGGAAGAAGTCCTCGGTTCCGTGGCGCAGGGTCAACAGCCGGGTGATGGCCGATTGCGCCGCATCCATCGGGGTGTCGTCCTTGACCCGCAGCGTGATGCTGCTCAGGTAGCTTTGCCCGAGCATGCGCGCCATCACCGTGGTGTAGGGCACCCACACGCTCAGGTTGGTGCTGCCGCCGAAGCCCATCGACTGGCGCTTGGCGATGCCGATCACGCGTGCCGGCACGTTGCCCAGCAACACCACCTTGCCCAGCGGGTCGTCGCTGCCGAACAGCTGGGTGCGGGTGTTCTCGTCGATCACCACCACCTGCGCCAGGCCCTTGACCTCGCTTTCATCGAAGTAGCGCCCGGACACCAGCGTCATGCCCTTGACCCGGAAGTACTGCTCGCCGATGCCGCTGACCTGCGCCGAGGCCGCCTTGTTGCCGACGCGGGCGGTGACCGAGCTGGAGACGCTGGGCGTGGCGCTGTCGATGTAGCTCTGCCGGGCCAGGACGTCGGCGTCGCTGGACTTGAGGGTCTGCACCCGCGCCGATCGCATGTCGCCGAAGCCCTTGCCGGGGTAGACGTCGATGGTATTGGTGCCCAGCGCCGAGATGTTCTTCAGGATCTCCTGCTGCGAGCCATTGCCCATCGCCACCACCGAAACCACCGAGGCGATGCCGATGATGATGCCCAGCATGGTCAGGAAGGTGCGCAGGCGGTGCGCGTTCATGGCCAGCAAGGCCATGCGGAAGGCTTCCAGGAAGCGGTCGCGCGCGGCCTGGAAGGCGCTGCCGCCGGTCTTCACCGGCGTGGCGCGCTGCTGGGCCGGGAACCGTGGCGCGGCGTCGTTGCGGCGGTCGTCGATGATCACACCGTCGCGGATCTCGATGATGCGCTGGGCGTGCTCGGCCACATGCATGTCGTGGGTGACGATGATGATGGTGTGGCCCTCGGCATGCAGCTCGCCGAGGATCTTCATCACCTCCTCGCCGGAGGCGCTGTCCAGCGCACCGGTGGGCTCGTCGGCCAGGATCACCTCGCCGCCGTTCATCAGTGCACGCGCGATCGACACGCGTTGCTGCTGGCCACCGGACAACTGGCCCGGTGTGTGGCCCATGCGGTCGGACAGGCCCAGCCGTGCCAGCAGTGCCTCGGCGCGACTGCGACGGGCCTGCGCCGGCGTACCGGCGTAGATGGCGGGCACCTCGACGTTGCCGCGTGCGTCCAGGTCGCCGAGCAGGTGGTAACGCTGGAAGATGAAGCCGAAGTGCTCGCGGCGCAGCTGCGCCAGTTCGTCCGGTTGCATGCGGCCGGTCTCGCGCCCGGCGACCCTGTACGAGCCCACGGTGGGACGGTCCAGGCAGCCGAGGATGTTCATCAGCGTGGACTTGCCCGAGCCGGACTGGCCGACGATGGCGACCATCTCGCCGGCATGGATGTCCAGGTTGACGTCCTTGAGCACGGCGATGGTTTCCTCGCCGGCCGGGAACTCGCGACGCAGCTCGCGCAGCTGCAGCAGCGGCTGGCTCATCGACGCGGCCCGCCCATCATCGGACTCATCGGTCCCCGGGTATTGCCACGTGCGCTGGCCTTCTCGGCATCGGTGACTTCGCCCACCACCACCTGCTCGCCTTCTTCCAGCCCTTCGAGCACCTGCACGCTGGAGCCGTTGTTCAGGCCGACCTTGATGCGGCGTGGTGCCGGCTGGCCGTCCTTGCCAAGCACCCGCACGATGTAGCTGTTGCTGTTGGCCGGTGCGGCGGCATCCGGCCGCGCCCGCGCCTGGCGTTGCTGGCGCTGGGCCTCGCCGAGGCTGCGCGGCTCGCGCTGCGCGCCCGTGCCTGCCGGGCCGCCTTCGGGCACCTTGGGGCCGAGTGCGACGGTGGGGATCAGCAGCGCATCGCTGGCCTGCGCCAGCAGTACTGAAACCTGCGCGGTCATGTCGATGCGCAGCGTGCCGTCCGGGTTCTCCACGTCGAACAACGCGTTGTAGTACACCGCCGTGCTGGAACTGGAGGAGGACGAACTGCTGGAGGTGGTGCTGTCGGTACTGATCGAGGCAGGCGCCGGATTGACCGTGCGCAGCCTGGCCTCGTACTTGTGGTCGGGCTTGCCGAGGATGGTGAAGTACACCGGCATGTCCGGCTTGACCTTGACCACGTCGGCCTCGGAGATCTCGGCATTGACCGTGACCAGGTCCAGGCGGGCCAGCTTGACGATGGTCGGCGCGGACTGGTTGGCGTTGACGGTGCGGCCTTCCTCGGCGACCACCGCCACCACGGTGCCGTCGATCGGCGCGATGATGCGGGTATAGCCCAGGTTGGCCTGGGCGGTGCTCAGTTCGGTTTCGCGTTGCATGATCTGCGCGTCCAGCGCGCGGATCTGCGCACGGGTGCTGGCGAGGTTGGCCTCGGCGGCCTCGTAGTCGGCGCGCGAAGTGGCCTCGGCGGCCAGCATTTCCTTCTGGCGGGCGAAGGCCAGCTCTGATTCCTTTAGCGAGGCGGTCTGCACCGCACGCTGGGCGCGGATGTTCTCCAGCGCGGCCTGTGCGTTCCTCAGGCTGTTCTGCTGGGTGACCGAGTCGATCTCGGCGATCAGGTCGCCCTGCTTGACCACGTCACCCAGCTGCACCTTCAGCGACTTGATCTGGCCGGACACCTGCGCACCGACGCTGACCAGCTTGTAGGCATCGATCACGCCGGTGGCATCGACCGTCTGCTCCAGGTCGCCGCGGGTGACGGGCGAGGTGGCCACTGACGGCGCGGCGGGCTTGCGCAACGCCCAGGCGGCGGCCGCGCCGGCCAGGACAATGATGGCGGCGGCAAGCAGCAGGCGGTTGCGGCGGGAGGAGGGCAGCAGCTTCACGATGATCGGACACTCATGGCGGGCCGCAGGGCGCGGCGACAGTGCCAGTGTCGCCAGCGGAAGATGCCGCCTCAATGCACGGGTTGTATCGTTCTGTGTCCGGTCCGGCACGCTGTGTAACGGTGTGTATCGGCCGCGACGATCGATACATGCCGATACAGGCGCGCCTGCGCACGTTGATCCGCTAGCATGGATCATGGCGCCATGACGGAAGTACAGACCATGCACCGCCTCCTGGTGGTAGACGACGACAGCGACATCCGCAGCCTGCTGGCCGAACAGCTGGGACGGGCCGGTTACACCGTGAGCACGGCCGGCGATGGCGGCCAGATGCGCCAGGTGCTGGCGCGCGAGCACATCGACCTGATCGTGCTCGACCTGAACCTGCCGCGCGAGGACGGGCTGGCGTTGTGCCGCGAGATCCGCGCGCGCTCGGCCACGCCGGTGATCATGCTGACCGCGCGCAGCGAGCCGATCGACCGCGTGCTGGGCCTGGAGATGGGGGCCGACGATTACCTGGCCAAGCCGTTCGAGCCGCGTGAGCTGCTGGCGCGCATCCGCAACGTGCTGCGGCGGACCGAGGCGCTGCCGGCCAACCTGGAGCCGCTGGCGATGCGCCGGGCGGGATTTTCCAGCTGGGTGTTCGACCTGGAGCATCGCCACCTGGTCGACCCGGCCGGGCGCGTGGTGATGCTGTCCGGCGCCGAGTTCCGGCTGCTGCGGGTGTTCGTCGCGCATGCCAACAAGGTGCTCTCGCGCGAGCAGCTGGTGGCCTTGAGCACCGGCCGCAACTACGAGTCGCAGGATCGCGCGATCGACCTGCAGGTCAGTCGCCTGCGCCAGAAGCTGGGCGATGCCGGCGGCAGCGATGGCCTGGTCAAGACGGTGCGCAACGAGGGTTACGTGTTCGCCAGCGCGGTGACGCTGGAATGAAGCGCCTGCGCCGGTTCCTGTCCTCGATGACGGGACGCCTGTTCGTGATCCTGATGGTCGGCATGATGGTCGCGGCGATCGGTGCCACGCTGCTGGCCGAGTCCCGCCGCCAGCAGGAGTTCGAACGGCAGAACCTGGCGCGCATCGCCGACCGCCTGCAGGGCTTCGTCAACCTGCTCGATGGCAACCCGGAGCTGCGCGCCCGCCTGCTGGCGGTGGGCGGGCCGAGCGTGCGGGTGGTCAAGGACACGTTCCGTACCGGCGCGCCGGACACGGCGCTGATGGAGACCCTGGCGCAGCGCGGTGGCGTGGTGGCCGGTGCGCAGGTGCGGGCCACCAGCTTCCGCGCCTGCATGGTGCCGCTGCCGCAGTTCATGCGGCCACCGGCCCCGCCGCAGGGGCGCCGGGAGGGCGAGCGCCGTCGCCATGTGCATGACCCGGCGTTCACGCCGCCGCGCTGTCGCCTGGTCGAACTGAAGCTGAGCGACGGCACCCCGGTGCGGCTGGCGCTGGAGTACCCGGCCATCGCGCGCAGCCCCGCGGCGGCGTTCGATCCGTGGTTCCTGTCGTTGCTGGGGCTGGCCATCGCGGTGCTGGCCTACGTGGTCGCGCGCATGGCCAGTACCCCGCTGGAACGCCTGGCCGCGCACGCCGCCGGACTGGGGCAGGACCTGCAACGCGATCCGTTGCCGGTGAGCGGGCCACTGGAAGTGCGGCGTGCCGCCGAAGCCTTCAATGCCATGCAGAAGCGGCTGCAGCGCCACCTCGGCGAACGCACGCAGATGCTGGCGGCGATCACGCACGACCTGCAGACACCGGTGACCCGGTTGCGGTTGCGCCTGGAGAACGTCGCCGACGAACAACTGCGTGAGCGCCTGATCGGCGACCTGGCCGCGATGCAGGCGCTGATCCGCGAGGGCCTGGAGCTGGCACGCAGCGCCGAAAGCGCCGAGCAGCGCGCCGCGCTGGACCTGGATTCGTTGCTGGAGAGCGTGGTCGAGGATGCCGCCGAGGCTGGCCATGACGCCACGCTGGAGCAGAGCTGCGGTGCCGTGCTGATGCTGCGCCCGCTGGCCATGCGCCGGCTGTTCTCCAACCTGGTCGACAACGCGGTCAAGTACGGGCGTGGCGTGCAGGTGCATGCGAGCCGGCAGGGCGATGCGGTGCAGGTGGTGATCCGTGACCATGGGCCCGGCCTGGCCAGGGACGAGTTGGAGGCGGTGTTCACGCCGTTCCTGCGCCTGGAGACCTCGCGTTCGCGCGAGACCGGCGGTGCCGGGCTGGGCCTGACCATCGCCCGCGCGCTGGCCGAGAAGGACGGTGCCACGCTGGTGCTGCGCAACCACCCTGAAGGCGGCCTGGAGGCGGTGGTGCGGTGGGAGCAGCCGCAGTGGGAGACCGGTCAGCGCGGTTGAGCGGGGCGGGCATCTGCAGCGCCGGGCTGTGAAGGAGGTCGCCTGGCGGGGCCGGTGTCTTTGCTAGTATCGCCGCACTATCCGGGGATGCAGATCGATGGCAAGGGATACGGTTCTGGCAGGTACGCCGGGGGCGGTTGACAGGTGTGGCAAGCGCACGCGCAGACAGCGCCGGAAGGCCGTGTTGGCGGCGCCGGCCTTGCTGGCGTTGCCGCTGTTCGCGCAGGCGGCTGGCGCGCCGCCGGCACCGCCGTTGGCGGTGGCCACGGTACCGGTGCTGGCCGGCGTCGGCGCGCTGCTGATGGCGGCACTGCTGTGGTGCGGTTACCGGCTTGGCCAGCAGCGCATGCAACTGGCCAGGTTGATGCAGGATGCCGAACGGCAGGCCCGCGACGGGCGCCAGGCCGCCGAGCGGCTGGCCGCGGCCGAGCAGGCCGTGGCTGAGCTGGAGCTGCAGATGCAGCAGCAGGCCGAGTCGTTCGCGCGGCTGGCGCACGAGGACGACCTCAGCGGCCTGCCCAACCGGCGTGCCTTCGATGATGCGCTGTCGCGGCAGATGGCCGCCTCGCGCCGCAGCGAACGACCGTTGTGCCTGGTGGTGCTGAGCATCGACCACCTCAAGCAGATCAACGCGGCCTGGTCGCGTGCCGTCGGTGACCTGGTGCTGTGCGAGGTGGGCGAACTGCTGCGGCGCAGCCTGCGTGCCTCGGACATGCCGGCGCGGCTGGGCAACAAGGAGTTCGCGATCCTGCTGGGCGACACCACCCTGGCCGATGCCGAGATGGTCTGCCAGCGCCTGCAGCGCCTGTTTGGCCAGTACGGCGAATGGGGTGGCCGCGGTGAAGGCGAGATTGCCGTGACCTTCAGTGCCGGCGCGGTGCAGATGGGCGATGCCGACCAGGCCCCGGTGCTGTTCTACCAGCGTGCCAAGAACGCCTTGGCGCAGGCCAAGCAGGACGGGCGCGCACGCACCTGCGCGGCCTGAGCCACGATAGCGGCGGGCCGCTCAGCGGCCCAGCGGGGTGGGCCAGGCGTTGACGATCTTGCAGAACAGCCGTGCGGTTTGTTCGGTGTCGTAGACAGCGCTGTGCGCCTCGTTGGCATCCCATTCGAAGCCGGCCGCCTGCACCGCGCGGGCCAGCACGGTCTGGCCGTAGGCCATGCCGGCCAGGGTCACCGTGTCGAACACGCTGAAGGGATGGAACGGATTGCGCTTGTGGCCGCTGCGGGCCACGGTGGCGTTGATGAATCCCAGGTCGAAATGGGCGTTGTGGCCGACCAGGATCGCGCGCTGGCAGTTGTACTTCTTCATGGCCGCGCGCACCGGGGCGAACACATGCTCCAGCGCGTCGCGTTCGGGCTTGGCCAGGCGGAACGGGTGGTCCAGCACGATGCCGGTGATTTCCAGCGACTTGGGGTCGATTTCGGTGCCTTCGGCCGGGATGACGTGGGCGCTGGCAGTCTGCCCGGGATACAGCAGGCCGTTTTCGTCCATCTCCACCGGTACCGCGGCGATCTCCAGCAGTGCATGCCGGTTGCAGTCAAAGCCACCGGTCTCCACGTCCACAACCACCGGCAGGAAGCCACGGAAGCGTTGCGCCATGGGCGTGAAAACGGGGCGCGGGACGGGCGATTCAACGTGTTCGTTCATCGCAATAGGGTAGCAGAGCGCGTAAGAACGGCCGGTGATAGGCGGGTTTCGCGCCTGCAGGCGCGCCTACCGGGCGGTGCCCAGGATGCAGGCGCGCTCGCGCAGCTGCTGCAGCATCGCAGCGCCATTGGCGAGGAAGGCGGGGTCGGCGACGACGCCGGCTTCCTCGGCCAGCGCCTGCAGATGCGCGCGGCCGCTGTGTCCGGGGAACTGCTCCAGCCGCTCCAGCAGGCGGAACAGCAGCGGCGAGACGGTGGAGAACGCCACGCTGCCATCGATGCTGCGCCGTGCCAGCAGCAGGGTCGGCTCGGCCGGGGGCTGCGTCGGTTGCCACGCTGGGCCAATGCGATGCACCGGCCATTGGTAGGCCAGGGCCCGGCACCAGGGGGAGCACAACGGCGCGGCGTCCAGCAGGTCGCCCTGCGGGTCGTGGGCGGGCAGGGCGGCGTCGCTGATCTGCAGGGCCAGTTCGATCCACTCGTAGTGGGCCAGTTCCAGCAGCCAGGGGTAGCGCGGGTCCGCTGGCCGCTGGTCGAGGAACAGGATGAACTCCTGCGCGATCTCGGTGAACAAGGGCGTGTGGGCGCGATGGTCGCGACAGAAGGCGCGGACCAGCGACAACCACTCGGCATCGTCCAGGGTGCGGCGGATGACCGGGAAGTTGGCCGCCAGCAACGATTGCAGGTTGTTGAAATACAGTTCGCGATACACCTGCATGCGACGCCCGGCGATGGCATCGGGCGCCGGCTGCCGCTCCGGGTCGCGCAGGTGGGCGGCGAAGCGCTGCTGCAGTTGCGCCAAGGTTTCAGCCATGCGCGTGCTCCGTCGCGGCGGCCTGCTGCAACCGGCGGATGACCTGCAGCTCGTCGAGCAGCTCGGGCAGGGGCGGGAAATTGAAATCACGCTCCAGCAGCGTCGGGCGGACCCCGTGCAGGGCATGGCTGGCCGCCAGCAACTGCCAGACATCGTGCTTGACCGGCATGCCGTGGGTGTCGATCTTCAGGTCGTCGGCTTCGTCATGGTGGCCGGCAACGTGATAGCTGGCGATGCGTGCCGACGGCAGGCGGGCGAGGAAGGCGTGCGCGTCGTAGCCATGGTTGATGGCGTTGACGTAGACGTTGTTGACGTCCAGCAGCAGGTCGCAGTCGGCCTCCTCCAGCACGGCGTTGATGAAGCCGGCTTCGTCCATGTCGGCGGCCGGCACGGCGTAGTAGGAGGCGTTCTCCACGGCGATGCGGCGGCCCAGGATGTCCTGCGCCTGGCGGATGCGGGCCGCCACGTGGCGCACGGCCTCGGCGGTGAACGGCAGTGGCAGCAGCTCGTACAGGTGGCCGTCGTCGCTGCACCAGCTCAGGTGTTCGCTGTACAGCGCGACCTGATGCTGGTCGAGGAAGCGACGGGTGCGCTGCAGGAATGCCACGTCCAGCGGGCTTGGGCCGCCGAGCGACAGGGACAGCCCATGGCAGGTCAGGGGGTGACGCCGCGACAGCTCGGCCAGTACCTCGCCCAGCCGGCCGCCGACGCCCACCCAGTTGTCCGGGGCGCATTCGAGGAAATCGAACGCGCCTGCCGGCGCGGCGGCCAGTGCATCCAGCAGTGACCGCCGCAGGCCCAGTCCTGCGCTGGCCGCTGCCGGCGCGCGCAGGTTGCCGGGGAGGCGGTCAGTGGTTGCCGCCACACTTGCCCTCGCCACACTTGCCTTCGGCGTGGGTCTTGGCGCTGTCGGCGGCCTTGTCGTCACTGGCCTTGGCCGGTGCGGGGGCAGCGGCCGGTGCCGGGGTGGCGGTCGCAGCGGCGCCGGCGTGGCTGCTGCCACACTTGCCTTCGCCGCACTTGCCCTCGGCATGCTTGGCCGGTGCCTCGGTGGTGCCGGTCGGCGGCGGCGTGGCCGGCTTCTGTTCGGCCGGCGGCGTCTGGCCGGTGGCGGCCAGTGCGTAGCCCTGGGCCAGGTCGGTCATGGCGAAGGCCGGGGCGGCGCTGCCCCCGAGCAACGCGACACCCAAGGCGAGGGAAGCAGGCTTGCGGAGATCGATGGCCATGCGGTGGTGCTCCAGTGTCAGAGGTGTGCGGGGGAGGCTGGAGCTTAGCAAGCGCGGTGGCGGGCGTGCGGGTAGCGCATGTGTCGACAGGCCCGGTTCGGGCCTGTCGGGGTTGCGGTACGGGCGGTGTTCAGCGACCGCTGGCGATGTCCACGACCAGGCCGGTGGCGATGGCGATCAACACGTAGCGATCGTCGATCCGGCGCCACTCATTGCCCCTTCCGGGCTTGCGCAGGCCATGGTGAGCGTAGTCGGCCACGCGTGTTCCACGCTGGTGCTGGGACAGCCGCTCGCCCTTGCGGGGGGCGTGATGGGCCGACTGCGGGGCGGCATGGCGGGCGCCATTGGACGACGCGGCTGCCGGGTGCTGTTGCGCATGCGACGGTGCCGGCGGGTCGTGGCGGTCGCGGTCCTGCGCGGGGCCGGCGAAGGCACTGGCCGAGGCCAGCAGGGACAGGGACAGGGCGGTGGCGAAGATGCGCTTCATGGTGGTTTCCTGGGGGACGTGGCGGGGATGCCGCGTGCAACACCACGCTAGGAAAAAATCCATGAACGCGTAATTAAATTTCCCGCCGCCGCGGTATCGCTTTGTATCGGCATGTAACGGCCCGCCGGGACGAGGATCCGACGGGCCGTTGCCAGGCTCAGGCGTGGTCGACCGTGCTGGTTTCGTCGCGCTTCTCGCGCGGCGGCAGCGGCTGTTCGCCGTGCACGAGGAACCAGACGTTCTCGGCGATGTTGGTGGCGTGGTCGCCGATGCGCTCCAGATTCTTGGCCATGAACAGCAGGTGCGTGCATGGGGTGATGTTGCGCGGGTCTTCCATCATGTAGGTCAGCAGTTCGCGGAACAGCGCGGTGTACTGCGCGTCCAGGCGGGCGTCTTCCTCGCGCAGCTTCAACGCCGCTTCGGCATCGTTGTCGCGGTAGGCCACCAGCGCGGCGCGGACCTGCTGGGCGGCCAGGCGGCCCAGTGCGCGCACGCCCTGGATCTGCGGCATCGGCGGCACCGACACCAGCGCGATCGAGCGCTTGGCAACGTTGGCGGCGTAGTCGCCGATGCGTTCGATGTCGGCCGGGATGCGCAGGCCGGCCAGGATCTCGCGCAGGTCGCGCGCCATCGGGCCGCGCAGCGCCAGGCGCATGACGTCATGGCTGATCTGCTGTTCGAGCTGGTCGATGGCCTCGTCGTTGGCGACGATGCGCTGGGCGGCCTTCTCGTCGCGGCGTTCGATCACGTCCAGCGCCGCTTCCAGCTGCGCGACGGACATCTCGCCCATGCGCACGATCTCGGTTACCAGGCGCTGCTGTTCTTCGTCGTAGCTCTTCACGATGTGGTCGTTGGGGTTGTTCATGGGCGTCAGCCGGAAAAGGGGAAACAGGAATGGGGAGGCAGGGCGTTGAAGTCCGGTGGGGCAGGGGGCGGGAGGACTGGGCTCCCGCCTGCCGGCTCCCCATTGCCCGGGCTCAGCCGAACCGACCGGTGATGTAGTCTTCGGTCTGCTGCTTGGACGGGTTGGAGAAGATGACCTCGGTGCGGTCATGCTCGATCAGGTCACCCAGGTACATGAAGGCGGTGTAGTCGGACACGCGCGCGGCCTGTTGCATGTTGTGGGTGACGATGGCGATGGTGTAGTCGTTCTTCAGTTCCTCGACCAGCTGCTCGATGCGGCTGGTGGAGATCGGGTCCAGCGCCGAGGTCGGTTCGTCGAGCAGCAGCACGTCCGGGCGCAGGGCCACGGCGCGGGCGATGCACAGGCGCTGCTGCTGGCCGCCGGACAGTCCCAGCGCGCTCTGGTTGAGCTTGTCCTTCACCTCGTCCCACAGCGCGCCCTGGCGCAGCGCCTGCTCGACGCGCACGTTCATCTCGGCCTTGGACAGCTTCTCGTGGTGGCGGATGCCGTAGGCCACGTTCTCGAAGATGGTCATCGGGAACGGCACCGGCTTCTGGAACACCATGCCCACCTTGGAGCGCAGGCGGTTCATCGGGTACTTGGGCGAGAGGATGTTCTCGCCGTCCAGCAACACTTCGCCGCGCGCTTCCAGCTTGGGGTACAGCGCGTAGATGCGGTTGAAGATGCGCAGCAGGGTGGACTTGCCGCACCCGGACGGGCCGATCAGCGCGGTCACGCGCTTTTCAGGGATCTCCAGGTTGATGCCCTTGAGCGCATGGAACTTGTCGTAGTAGAAGTCCAGGCCACGTGCGGCCAGCTTCACCGGCGCCGGTGCGTGCAGCTCCTGGTTGGAGGCAGGCACGTTGATGCGCTGCATGGGCACGGCGTTGTTGAGGTCGTTCATGGGAAGGTCCATGGGATCAGTCGTTTGAAATTCGATTGCGCAGCAGCAGGCCGCGGGCGGAGAGGCTGACCAGCAGCACGAACACGGTCAGGACCAGTGCGCCGGCCCAGGCCAGCACCTGCCAGGATTCATACGGGCTGCCGGCGAACTGGTTCATCACCACCGGCACCGAGGCCATCGGCTGGAACACGTTGCTGTTCCAGTACTGGTTGCCGAAGGCGGTGAACAGCAGCGGCGCGGTCTCGCCGGAGATGCGTGCCAGCGCCAGCAGGATGCCGGTGACGATGCCGGCCATGGCGCTGCGGTACAGCACCTGCATGATCACCTTCCACTGCGGCACGCCCAGCGCCAGCGCCGCTTCGCGCATCTGCACCGGTACCAGCCGCAGCATTTCGTCGGTGGTGCGGATGACCACCGGCAGCACGATGAAGGCCAGCGACAGGGCACCGGCGAAGGCGGAGAACTGGCCGCCGGTCTGCATCACGTACAGCGTGTAGACGAACAGGCCCAGCACGATCGACGGCGCCGACAGCAGGATGTCGTTGACGAAGCGCACCACCGTGCCGGCCTTGCGCGCATTGCCGTACTCGGCCAGCCAGGTGCCGGCGGCCACGCCCAGCGGCGTGCCGATGGCGATGGCCAGCGCGCACATCACCGCGCTGCCGAAGAAGGCGTTGAGCAGGCCGCCTTCCTGCATCGGCGGCGGCGTCATCTTGGTGAACAGGTTGAGGTTGATGCCCGGCAGGCCCTTGGACAGCAGGGTCCACAGGATCCAGCCGAGGAAGAACAGGCCGAACAGCGCGGTGGCGCAGGCCAGCAGCAGGGCCAGGCCGTTGGTGATGCGACGACGCAGGTACAGCGCGTCGGCGGCCTTGTGGGAAGCGGCGGTGGACATCAGTTGCCCTCCTTGCGGGACAGGCGCAGCAGCATCAGTCGGGCGATGGCCAGCACCACGAAGGTGACGATGAACAGCACGAAGCCGAGCAGCAGCAGCGCCGAGCGGTAGGTTTCGGTGGCTTCGCCGAAGTCGTTGGCGATCAGCGCGGCGATGGTGGTGCCCGGCTCCAGCAGCGACGGGGTCAGGCGCACGCTGTTGCCGATCACGAAGGCCACGGCCATGGTTTCACCCAGGGCGCGACCCAGGCCGAGGAACACGCCGCCAATCACCGCCGAGCGGGTGTAGGGCAGCACGATGTCCCAGCTCACTTCCCACTTGGTCGAGCCCAGCGCGTAGGCCGACTCCTTCAGGCGGGTCGGCACGGTGAGGAACACCTCGCGCATCACCGAGGAGATGAACGGGATCACCATGATCGCCAGCACGAAGCCGGCGGTGAGCATGCCGATGCCCAGCGGCGGCCCCTGGAACAACGCGCCGATGACCGGCAGGCCGCCGAGGTTCTCGTTGAGGAACGGGGTGACGTACTCGGTCATCACCGGCACCAGCACGAACAGGCCCCACATGCCGTAGATGATCGACGGAATGCCGGCCAGCAGTTCGATGGCGGTGCCGACCGGACCGCGCAGCCAGCGCGGCGCCACCTCGGTCAGGAAGAAGGCGATGCCGAAGCTCACCGGCACGGCGATCAGCATGGCGATCAGCGCGGTGACGATGGTGCCGTAGATCGGCGCCAGCGCGCCGAACTTGTTCTCCACCGGGTTCCAGTCGGCGGAGTAGAAGAAGCTCAGGCCCTGTTCCTGCAGGGCATGGCGGCCGCCCCACAGCATGGACAGCGCGGCGCTGGCCAGGGCGACCAGCACGAAGATGACGGTGGCGATCAGGAACCAGCGGAACAGCCGGTCATTGCGGGCATCGCGCACATCACGCGAGCTGGGCGAAGCGAGGGACGGTGCGATGGCATTCATGGCAGCGGCGTAGGCCCAAGGGGGAGGCGGTTTTGGTTCTGTCCCCGGTATTCCGGGAAGGACACAGCGGTGGCAACGTTGTCCGCGCAGTGGCGGTGGAAGCGGAGGCGTTCGTCATTCCCGCGAAGGCGGGGATCGTTCCTGCCTTTACCCCCGATGCAACCCCGGAAGCAGGAGCGGTTCCCGCCTTCGCGGGAATGACGACAACAGCAACAACGACAACGGTCCTGCGGGTACTGCATGCAACCTGCACGGGTGCGCCCGTGGCGCACCCGTGCGGTTCGATTACTTGAACTCGGCGGCCCAGTAGCTTTCGATCTGGGTCACCAGCTCCGCCGGCAGCGGCACGTAGTGCAGTTCGTTGGCCTGGGTCTGGCCGTTCTCGAAGGCCCACTTGAAGAAGGCCAGGGTGTCGGCACTGCGCTTGGCGTCCTTCGGCTGCTTGTGCATCAGCATGAAGTTGGTGGCGGTGATTGGCCACGCATTGGCGCCCGGGGCGTTGGTGATGACCAGGTTGAAGTCCTTGGCGTTGGCCCAGTCGGCGCTGGCGGCAGCGGCGGCGAAGGTCTCGGCGGTCGGCTGCACCCAGTTGCCGGCGGCGTTCTGCATCGACGCGTACGGCATGTTGTTCTGCAGCGCGTAGGCCAGCTCGACGTAGCCCAGCGAGCCCTTGATCTGCTGCACGTAGGAGGCGACGCCTTCGTTGCCCTTGCCGCCCACGCCGTCCGGCCACTGCACCGAGGTGCCTTCGCCGACCTTGTCCTTCCACTCGCCGCTCACCTTGGACAGGTAGTTGGAGAAGTTGAAGGTGGTGCCCGAACCGTCGGAGCGGTGCACCAGGGTGATCTTGGTGTCGGGCAGGGTCACGCCCGGGTTGGCATCGGCGATGGCCTTGTCATTCCACTGGGTGACCTTGCCCAGGAAGATGTCCGCCAGCAGGGCGCCGCTCAGGCGCAGCTGGCCCGGCTGGATGCCTTCCAGGTTGACCACCGGGACCACGCCGCCGATGGCCGACGGGAACTGGCCGAGGCCGGCCTGGGCCAGCTCTTCGCTGGACAGCGGCTTGTCGGAGGAACCGAAGTCGACGGTGCCGGCCTTGATCTGGGCGATACCGCCGCCCGAGCCGATCGACTGGTAGTTGATCTTGGCGCCGGTGGCGGTGTTGTAGTCGGCCGACCACTTCGACACGAGCGGGAAGATGAACGAGGCGCCTGCGCCGGAGATCTCGGCGGCAACCTTGTCACCCGCGGCCGGGGCACCGGCAGCAGCGTTTTCCGGGTTGGAAGCGGCGGGGTTGCCGTTGTTGCCACCGCAGGCCGACAGGCCCAGGGCAATGGCCAGGGAAAGGGCGGCAAGGCCGGTCGTGTGCAGCTTCATGCGTCACTCCATAGCGGGAGAAAGGCTGGCGGCGCCAGCGGATGCGGCTATGAAATGATGTTTTTGTTACAGCCTGATTACATGCTGAAAAAAATCTGAAAACCCCATGTTCATCAATGGGCTACAGGATGCAGTGGGGCGTCCGGAAACGGCCGGGACAGCGGTGCTGTGTGACGCGTTTGGCCTTCCGGATGACGCCAGGGCGGAATGCCGGGGGCATGCCCGGCAGGGCCTTCCCGGTGGCGCCGCGGCGGTGCGTGGTTCCGTGCTGCCGGGATGTGCAAAAAAAAGGCGCGGATCGCTCGATCCGCGCCTGAGGCGACGAGGGAGAGGGACTCGTCGGCTCTACACTCAGTAACGCGCGTTCTGCTGCCAGTAGGTTTCGATCTGGCGGACCAGGCTGTCCGGCAGCGGCACGTAGTCCAGCTGGCGGGCCTGTGCATCACCGTTGGCGTAGATCCAGCGGAAGTAGTCCAGCGCGGCCTTGGCGCCTTCGGCGGTCTTGGGCTGCTTGCGCATCAGGATGAAGTTGGTGGCGGTGATCGGCCAGGCCTGCTCGCCCGGGGCGTTGGTCATCACCAGGTAGAAGTCGCGGGCATTGGCCCAGTCGGCGCTGGCGGCAGCGGCCGAGAAGGTCTCGTCACGCGGCTGCACGAAGTTGCCGGCGGCGTTCTTCATGCGCGAGAAGGTCAGGCGGTTCTGCAGCGCGTAGGAGAACTCGACGTAGCCGATCGAACCCTTGATCTGCTTGACGTAGGCGGCGACGCCTTCGTTGCCCTTGCCGCCGATGCCGACCGGCCACTGCACGCTGGTGCCTTCACCGACGCTGGTCTTCCAGTCGTTGTTGACCTTGGACAGGTAGTTGACGAAGTTGAAGGTGGTGCCCGAACCGTCGGAGCGGTGCACGACGGTGATCTTCGCGTCGGGCAGGGCCAGGCCGGCGTTGAGGGCGACGATGGCCGGGTCGTTCCACTTGGTGATGCGGCCCAGGAAGATGTTGGCCAGGGTCGGGCCGTCGAGCTTCATGGCACCGGCCTCGACGCCGGCCACGTTGATGACCGGCACCACGCCGCCGATCACCGACGGGAACTGCACCAGGCCCGAGGAGGCCAGTTCTTCCGGACGCAGCGGGGCGTCGGAGGAGCCGAAATCGACGGTGTTGGCCTTGATCTGGGCGATGCCGCCGCCGGAGCCGATCGACTGGTAGTTCACCCGCTTGCCGGTGGCGGCGCTGTAGTCGGCCGACCACTTGGACATGACCGGGTAGATGAAGGAGGCGCCAGCGCCGGTGACATCGGTGGCATTGGCGGCGAACACGGACGACGCGGCGAGGATGGCGACGACGGCGCGCGATTTGATGGCGTGGATCACGAATGGCTCCTGGGAGGTGAATGTGCGGTGAGTTCCGCCCGGCGCCTATTCCATAACCATTTGATGACAACGCAGCGTCTGTCATATGACGACGCGGTGACAGCCGCAACCTGCTCAGAAGCTGGCCGTGATCGCCTCCGGCAGCGGGTAGCTGCGGCCCTTGGGTTGCAGGGTGTAGTGCTTGACCGGCAGCGTGTGGCGATCCTCCACGCATTGGCCGGCGGCATCCTCGCGGTTGATGATCCCGGTGATGCGCTCGCGCACCCGCAGGGTGGCAAAGCCCTGTGCCGGCGGTGGCTCCACTTCGAGGGTCCGCTCGACGTCGTTGAACTCGCCGGTGCAGCGGGTGTCCCATTCGCCGCTGAAAAGGTTCATCACGATCTGGCCGGTGACCGGCGTGAGCCGGTCCTTGTCCAGCACGAACAATTGCAGGCGTGTGTCAGAGAACGGGTTGGGCTGCGAGGAGCCACTGCGCGAGATGCGCACGCCGAACGCGCGTACGTCCGCGGACAGGCGGTAGCGGGCGGTGTCCAGGCTGACGCCCTCGATGCGGACGGCGTCGCTGCTCATCGCACCGGGCAGGCGCAGGGTGGCGCGCGGGTGCAGCGTGGTGGTGTCGACCACCAGCAGGTCCAGGTCGCCGTCGCGGTAAGAGCCGTCCTCCTGCCATTCACCGAGCAGCGGCACGGCCATCAGGGTCAGGGAGGTGTCGGCCGGCCAGACACGGCAGACGCCCTGGGTGGCCTCGATGCGCATCTGGCCATGTTCCGGCAGGGTGCCGGCGGGCAGTTGCGCATAGGCCTGGCGGATGCGGGTGGCGCTGTCGGCGCCGCAGTCCTGGGCCAATGCCGTGACGGGGAGGGCGAGCAGGAACAACAGCAGGGCGATGCGCATGATCAATCCGTTGACGACGTAGGCCCGCAGCATAGCCGCTCGCCCGGCGAGGGAACGGCCTTGGCCGCGAAGCCGGGAATGCATCCAGCCGCGAAACGACGAACGGCGGACCATGGCTTCCGGCGAGGATCACGACAATGGGTATTCCCGCGTTCGGAACGACGACGGGCTTCGCGGCCAAGGTCGTTCCCCCAAGGAAAAAGAGAACGCCCCTTGCGGGGCGTCCTCCTCGATCATCGCTGCCTGGGCTTACCAGAAGAACTGCAGGCGGGCTTCCAGGATGTTCGGCTTGTCGCTGAGGAAGGTGCGGGCGCTGGAGCTGTACTTCTTGCTGTCGACCATCACGTAGTTCAGCGAGGCCTTGAAGTTCGAACGCCAGTACCAGTTGGCGCCCACGGTCCAGATGTCCATCTTGCCACCGAGCACGCCGTCCACCAGCGGAGCACCACCGATCACGGCCGGGGCGCGCAGGCCACCGTCGTTCAGGTCGATGCTGTCGAAGCGGGCGCCCAGCTGCCACATGCCACGGCCCGGATCGTCCGGCAGGCCCAGGCTCGGGGTGCCGCCCTTGTAGCCCCAGGTTTCGCCGGTGACGTTCCACACGCCGCTGACGTAGTAGCCGTCGGTGGTGTAGTTGTCATGGTCGTAGCGCTTGACCTTGGAGTTGTAGTACTCGGCCTGGGCCTTGAACGGGCCCTGCACGTACATGGCTTCGGCACCGATGGTGCTGATGCGGTCGCTGTCCTTCAGGTCGCCGCTGTCGACCAGGCGCACGGTGGCCAGGTCGGCGTTCGGGCGGGCGCGCCAGCGCAGGGTGTCCGCGTCGGTGTCGTAATCGACGTAGCTCAGGCCCAGGTGCAGGATGTTGCCCTTCTCGTTGATCGGGGCGAAGGTGCCGCGCACGCCGTAGCCGCTGCCATGGGCCAGGTCGCGGGTCAGTTCGCGGCCGAACGCCGACGCGGTGACCGACCAGTCGCTGTCACCGATGCTGTAGCCCAGGCCGAGGCGACGGGCCACGGCGTAGGTGTTGGTCACGGTGGCCTTGGAGATGAAGTCGTTGTTCTTGGTGCTGGACAGCTCTTCCAGGCTGTTGGGCTGCTTGAACTGGCCGGCCTGCAGGTAGTGGTTGCTGTTGCCGCCCAGCTTGTACTTCAGGTTGGTGTCCAGGAACTTGTCGGCCTTGGCGTCGTAGCCGACCACCCATTCCACGTTGCCCGGGCCCTTGCCCTTGAGCACCAGCTCGGCGCGGCGCAGCTCGAACTCGCTGTCCTTGCCGTTCTTGGCGACGCCGTTCAGGTCGGCGCGGTCGTTGTCGAACCAGTTGCCATCAGCCTGCACCAGGCCTTCGAAGGTGATTTCGGAGCCGCCGATGACATCGATGGCGATTTCGGCGTGTGCGGCCGGGACAAACAGCGCCGACACAACGGCTGCAGTGAGGAGTTGGCGATGCAGTTTCATGGATGGGTAGCCTTGCAGGCAGGTTGAGGATGCTGCGAAGGCTAGGGCGTAAAGATTGCGTAAATGTGACAGTCCGGCGACGACCTTCCGCGCACGCAACGCCCATGCCCGCGTATTGGACGCGGGCGCTGTTACGGTCAGGTGTCGTGCAGATGGCAGCCGGCCGCGCTCAGGCGTCGGCTGTCTTGTCCTTGAAGTGACACAGATCGCGGATCACGCATTGCGGGCAGTCCGGCTTGCGCGCCTTGCAGACGTAGCGGCCGTGCAGGATCAGCCAATGGTGCGCGTCCTGCAGGAATTCCCCGGGGATCACCTTCAACAGGCCATCCTCCACCGCGCGCACGTCCTTGCCGGGCGCCAGGCCGGTGCGGTTGGCGACGCGGAAGATATGCGTGTCCACCGCCATGGTCGGTTGCCCGAAGGCGGTGTTGAGCACGACGTTGGCGGTCTTGCGGCCGACGCCGGGCAGGGCTTCCAGCGCGGCGCGGTCGGCGGGCACTTCGCCCCCGTACTTCTGCACCAGGATCGCGCAGGCGGCGATGACGTTCTTCGCCTTGGCGTTGAACAGGCCGATGGTGGCGATGTAGCGCTTGAGCCCTTCCTCGCCCAGGTCGAGGATGGCCTGGGCGGTGTTGGCCACCGGGAACAACTTGCGGGTGGCCTTGTTGACGCCCACGTCGGTGGCCTGCGCCGACAGCGTCACCGCCACCAGCAGTTCGAACGGCGTGCTGTATTCCAGTTCGGTCTTGGGGTGCGGGTTGAGCTCGCGCAGGCGGGTGAACATCTCCCGCACTTCCTCGCGGCTCATGCGCTTGCCGGCACGCGGCGTCGACGGCTTCTTCACCGTCGTGGCGTTTGGTGGGGTGGCGGCGTTGCGGGGCGCGGCCTTGCGTGCCGCGGCTTTCTTCACGGTGGGGGCAGTCATGCAGTGGGCTTTCCCGCGGCCCGTGCCTTGGCACGGGCGAGGATGGCGGCCGCTGCCGAGGGCAGGGCGGGTTTGCGGTCCGGCGCCGGCGGTGGCGCGCGGCGTGCTTCGCGCTCGGCCGCGCGCCGGGCCAGCCGTGCGTCGCGCGCGCGGTGGCGTTCACGCGCGGCCCAGGCCTGGCGCAGGCGCTGCTGTGCTTCCAGCAACGGCTGTACCTGCGCGGTGTCCAGCCCGGCGGCTTCGGGCGCGTACTCCATCAGCCCGGCGCGCACGGCCGCGTCCAGGTCGTCGGCGGCGATGAACTGCAGCAGCTGTTGCGGTGTGGCGGTCACGACAGGCATCGGTGCAGCTCAGCGGTTCCTGAATTCCGGCTTGCGGCGTTCCAGGAAGGCCGAGGTGCCTTCGCGCATGTCTTCGGTGGAGAAGGCCAGGCCGAACTGCGCGCTTTCGTACTCCAGTCCTTCCTCGATGCCGCACTCGCCGCCGACGTTGATCGCGTCCAGGATGCCGCGCAGTGCCAGCGGCGCGGCATGGGCCAACTGGGTGGCGATCTTCAGCGTCTCCGCCTCCAGCTCGGCGGCCGGCACCACCCGGTTGACCAGGCCCAGTTGCTGGGCGCGGGCGGCGTCGATCGGCGCGCCGAGCAGGCACAGCTCCAGCGCCGCGGCACGGCCGGCCAGGCGCAGCAGGCGCTGGGTGCCGCCGAAGCCCGGCAGCAGGCCCAGGTTGATTTCCGGCTGGCCGACCTTGGCGCTGTCGGCGGCGATGCGCAGGTGGCAGGCCATGGCCAGCTCCATGCCACCGCCCAGCGCGAAGCCGTTGATCATCGCGATGACCGGTTTTTCCAGGCGTTCGATGCGGCGCATCAGGCGCTGGCCGACCAGCGAGAAGTCGCGCCCCTGCACCGGGGTCAGGCCATTCATCTCGGCGATGTCGGCACCGGCCACGAACGCCTTGGGACCGGCCCCGGTCAGGACCACCACGCGCACGTCGTCGGCCTGGCCGGCCGCGGCGAATGCCGCATCCAAGGCTTCCAGGGTCTGACGGTTCAATGCATTGAGCTTTTCCGGACGTTGCACGGTGATGGTGCGGATACCGTCGCGGGTGGCGATCGAGACCGGGGCGTCGGACATACGGTGAAGCTCCTGAAAAGTTAAAAAAAAGTGAGTTTTGAACTAAATCGAACCCATGTGGGTCAGAGCCCGGGTCGTCAGTGGCGGAGCGCCTTTGTGACGGCTATCCTAACCCGTCGCCTCAAGCGGCATGGTTGCCCTGAGACACCTTCCCTGGAGAACAGTTTGATGAAGTTGCGTTCTATCGCGGTCGCCGTGGCCGCTCTGGCCATCACCGGCACTGCATTCGCCCAGGACGTCTCGTCCGAAAAGGGCAAGCTGAGCTATTACTTCGGCTATGACTACGGCAACAACCTGGCTGAACTCACCGGTCGCGGCGAGCAGCTGGACATCGCTTCGGTGGTGAAGGGCCTGCAGGATGCCTACGCCAAGAAGCAGCCGGCGATCACCGCCGACCAGCTCAAGCCGGCCGTGGAAGCCTTCCAGCGCCGTGAGCAGAGCCGTGCCCAGGCCGCCAAGGCCGAGTACGACAAGGCCGCTGCCGACAACAAGACCCGCAGCGACCAGTTCATCGCCGCCAACCGGGCCAAGCCGGGCGTGCAGGCGCTGGCCAGCGGCGTGCAGTACCGCGTGATCGAAGCCGGCAACGGCGCCAAGCCGACCCAGGCCAGCACCGTTGCGCTGGAAGTGGCCGGTCCGTTCCCGTACGGCCAGCGTCCGACCGAAGCCCGTCCGGCCCAGCAGATTCCGTCGATCAAGGTCAGCGAAGTCGAAATGGCCGCGATGCGCGAAACCCTGCTGCAGATGCCGGCCGGCGCCAAGTGGGAAGTAACCCTGCCGCCGGAACAGGCCTACGGTGCCGACCCGCGTACCCCGTTCCCGCCGAACGTGGCCGTGCAGTTCGAGATCAAGCTGGTCAGCGTGAAGTAATCCACGCCAGTTGCACGGAAACACGAAGCGCCGGTGCGAAAGCACCGGCGCTTTTTTGTGGGTGTACATCCGGATCGATTCCGGGCCTACGCGGGAAGGGGCCTGACACACGACCGGCGCCACGCGGGCGCCGGTCGTGGTACTGCAGGGTTGAAGCGCGGGCTTACAGCGATGTCACCTTGGCTGCGCAGGAGCGGATGCTGGCCTGCTCGACGTTGCTGACCATGCCCAGTGCCTTCAGGTCCGAGGCGGTGTCGTTCATGCATCGCAGGTAGGCACCGCGGTTGCCGTTGGCGCTGGTACGGCACAGGCGGTCCTGTGCCTGCACGTTGGCACCGGCGATCAGGCCCGGGTTCTTGAACAGCTTCACGCCGGTATCGCAGGTGCCGATACGCGCCGTGCCGGTGTTCAACACCCAGCCCTCGTCGGCGAACACGCCCAGGGTCAGGTCGACGATGCGGGCACCGTCGGTTTCATCGCTGTTGGCCGGCTCCATCAGGGCGTCGGGGATCAGCACGCTCTCGAAGTGCGAGAACGACGAGCCGCTGGCGACCGTGGCAGGGGCGTACAGCAGCGGACGCCCGCTGGGATCGGCACCGGCCATCTGCCCGGCCACCTCGCCCAACGCCGCGGTCATCGCCGCACCGCCCTGGGCTCCGGCCTTGATGCGGTTGGCATCGGTCAGGTTGACGCTGACGGTGGGGATGTTGGCGGTGACCGTTGCATCCTCGGCCATGCCCGGTGCGGTGCCCGGATCACCGGAGCTGGCCACGTTGCCGATGATCGCCGCGACCGCCCCGGCGGCTTCGGCGTTGGCGGCCTTGATCTCGAAGGCGCAGCCGCCGCGGTTGATGTAGGCCACCTTGCCGGTCAGGCTGCCGGCCGGCAGGGCCTCGCAGGCATCGGCGGTGTCGCTGCCGGTGCCGTCATTGGCAACCACCACGCTGCCGGCGAAGTTGTCGGAGGTGGCCTTGGGCCCGAACGAAGCCGTGCCGTAGAACTGGGTGACCAAGGTGGGGCTGATGCCGCTGATGGACAGCACCACCGCCGGATCCAGCCACAACGGCGCCTGCGCACGGGTGCTGGCACCATTCCAGGCCGGGCCGCCGCGGGTCTTGATCGAGGTAGCACGCAGCGCGTTGGTCATGCTCGCGTCGGTGAAGCGCTTGCCGGTGAGGTTGTCGAACGCGTTGTCGGTGTACACGTCCGAATAGCCGTAGTAGCTGGGGATGCCGGTGCGTTCGCCCAGGCGCCCGCTGGTGTAGCCGACGAAGCCGGAGAAGCCCAGGCCGTGGCCGATCTCATGCAGCACCACGTCCAGGAAGTTGATCTGCCCGGCCGGCGTCTTGCCATCGAGCCCGTAGTACCAGCCCGAGCCGGTCATGCACGGCGTGCCGTCCGGATTGGTGCCGCCCAGGTTGTTGTTGAAGCGGCTGGTGATGTCGGTGCCGGACGAGCTGATGCTGATGCGCGAGCCGTTGATCGCGTTGGCCAGCGGGCCGTGGTAGATCATGCCGAGCTGGCTGCCCGAGGGCGCGGAGGTGGCGATCCATGCGGCGCCGGCCGAGCCCAGGGTGCCGCCGGTGGCGGTGCAGGTCAGGTCCTGGAAGCTGGCGCCGACGAAGGTTTCCACGTCGCTGTTCAGCACTGCCCCCCACAGGTCGGCGGCGTAGCGGTAGACGATGCGGCGCTGTTCACCGACGGTCTTGCCCGGGTTGCCGCCTTCCGGCGCGCGTGCGGTGGGGTCATTGAGGCCCTTGCCAACCGGGTCCTGGTTGACCGGGGTGATCACGGCCGCTTCGGCCGACGCGGCGAACAGGCTGGCGCCGATCAGGGCGCAGAGCAGATGCGTCTTCATTTGCTGACCTCCTGGCGTCCATGCGACGGCGGTGCGCCGTTCTCCAGCACCTGCACGCTGCCATCGGCAGCGCGTTCGACGGTGAGCGAATTCATTGCCGAGACTGGCAGTTCCGCGCTGCTCATGCCGTTGGCATGGGTGCGGATGGTGGCGGTGGCCTGGGCGCTGTTCTGCGGCATGCGTGCCCAGGCGGCGTTGGTGGCGGTGCTGCTGCCGGCGGCGCTACGCGCCGTGGCGGGCATGGCGTTGGCCTTCTCGGAGAGGGCGCGGATTTCTGCGTCGGTGAGTTTGCGCAGCTTGCCGGTGGTGGGGTCGATGCCGGCGACCATGCCACTCTCGGCCGTGGTGGCCGGGGCTTCGGTGGTGGGTGGTTCGGCGGCGTGGGCGGCAAGGCAGGTGCCCAGCGCAAGCGCGGTCAACAACAGGGAAGGTTTTGCCACTTTCATTTCTGGCTCCGTTACAGAGTGAAAAACGAGAGGCCCCAGCGCAACGAAGGCAGCAGTGGTGTGGTGGGCGTGCCACCGGACCCTGCGGACTGCGTGACGTGGTTTCGTGTTTCCCCCTGACGGCAACCCGAGTGTGCATGGGGATGAACGTCAGTTCAATAGACTTGATGCCCGTCACAAATTTTACTGTGCAGGCGGCAGGGCGCCGCCGTTGGGGCACGGCCGTTCCGCCCGCATCGCGATCACCGACCCGCGTGGAACAGCGCGACATCACGCCCTGTCCAGCCTGTGCGCTGTCCTCGCGCCGCGCTAAGCTGGGGAGATGTCTGAATTGATGGGTTCTCCGGTTCGTGCCGTCTCCAGCCCCTGCATCGGTGTGTGCGCACTGGACGCGGAAGGCCTTTGCCGAGGGTGCTGGCGCACGGGAAACGAGATCGGGAGCTGGATGCGCATGAGCGAGAGCGAGCGTCGCGGATTGATGGAGCAGGTGTTGCCGGGGCGTGCGCGCCAGGCGGCCAGCTTCGCCGAGCGCCTGGCCGGGCGTGATCGCCTGCAGCAGGCCCTGCTTCCGCTGACCCGCGTGCCGGCCGGACCGGGCTGGAACCGCAGTGAACTGGAAGACCTGTTGCCGCCGGGGCCGCCGGTGGAGGCCGCGGTGCTGGCCGGGCTGGTGCCGCGCGCGCAGGGTACGCAGGTGCTGCTGACGCGCCGCACCGAGGCATTGCGCAACCACGGGGGGCAGGTCGGCTTCCCGGGCGGCCGGATGGAAAAGCGCGACCGTAATCCCCTGGCCGCCGCGCTGCGCGAGAGCGACGAGGAAATCGCCTTGCCATCGCAGCAGGTGCTGGCGCTGGGGTACCTGGACCCGTTCATCACCATCAGTGGCTTCCGGGTGACGCCGGTGGTGGCGGTGGTGGACCCGGATTTCGTGCCGCGCCCGGAGCCGGGCGAGGTGGCCGAAGTATTCGAAGTGCCGCTGGACTACCTGATGGATCCGGCCAACCTGCGCCACGTGGACGTGGAGCACCGCGGCCGGGTGCGGCATGTGCTGGAGTACACCTGGCCGGGCCAGCGCATCTGGGGAGCCACGGCCGCCATCCTTTACAACCTGCGTCGTCGCCTGGAGCACGTGAGATGAGCCTGACCGGATTGCCGTGGACCACGCTGGTCGATGTTCCCCGCCTGGCCGCCGCGCTGGTCGGGCCGTCGGTGCAGGTGCTCGATGCACGCGCCACCGCCAGCACCGCGGTGCGGGTGGTGGACGCGCGTTTCTCGCTGGCCGACCCGCAATCGGGGGCGGCGCAGTACGCGGCGGGGCACATCGCCGGCGCGCTGCATGCCGACCTCAACCGCGACCTGTCCGACCTGGGCAGGCAGGGACATGGCCGCCACCCGCTGCCGGACAGCGACACCTTCGCCGCGACGCTGGGCCGCTGGGGCATCGGCCCCGACACCCAGGTGGTGGTCTATGACGCCGCCGACGGCAGCATGGCGGCCGCGCGCCTGTGGTGGCTGCTGCGCCTGATCGGCCACCGCAACGTTGCCGTGCTCGATGGCGGGCTGGCGGCCTGGCAGGCGGCCGGCCATCCGCTCGACAGCGAGGTGCCGGAAGTGACCGCGCTGGGACCGTATCCGGGCCGGTTCGACATGGCCCAGGTGGTGAGCGCCGACGAGGTGCAGGCGCGCCTGGCACAGCGGCCGGGGTGGCTGGTGGACGCGCGCGCGGCCGAACGCTATCGCGGTGACGTCGAGCCGCTGGACCGGGTCGCCGGCCACGTGCCGGGGGCATTGAACCGGCCGTTCGGCATGAACGTGCATGAAGGGCGCCTGCGCCCGGCGGCGGAACTGCAGGCCGAACTGGGCGCGCTGCTGGGTGACCAGCCCGCTTGGGAGACGGTGCTGATGTGTGGGTCCGGGGTGACCGCCTGCCACCTGCTGCTGGCGTTCGAACATGCCGGCCTGGCGGGGGCGCGCGTGTTCGCCGACTCCTGGAGTGGCTGGTCCAGTGATCCGTCACGACCCGTGGCGGTAGGCTGACACGCGAAAGAACCAAGGGCCTCGGGGGAGACATGGTTTCGATGAAAGGGGCATTCCTGCTGTCGCTGGCGTTGGTGCTGGCGGCCTGTACGCCGGCCAATGACCCGTTTGCCAACGACGCGCTGCAGCACCCCTACGACGTGCGGCAGTACCAGCGTGACGTGGAGCAATGGCGCACGCAGCGCCTGGCGCGCTTGCGCGGGCCGCAGGGCTGGCTCAGCTACGTGGGCTCGGGGCGGCTGGAGGCCGGGACGACCTATTCGGTCGGCAGCGCGCCCGACAGCGACGTGCGGCTGCCGTTGGGGCCGGAGCGGGTGGGCCGGCTGAGCATCGACGCGGCCGGCAAGGCCACCATCGAGGGCTACCCGGGCACCGGCGTCACCCTCAACGGCCAGCCGCTGCGGGGCGCCACGCTGCAGCCGGCGGGTGATGGCAAGGAGGCCAGCCGGCTGCATTTCGGCAGCGCCGAGTTCTACCTGGTGCGGATCGGCAACGTGCTGGGCTGGCGATGCCGGGATACCAACGCGGCGCTGCGACGCGGCTTCCGTGGCATCGAGCACTTCCCGGTGGACCCGCGCTGGCGGGTGGTGGCGCGCTGGAAACCATTCCCGCGCCCGGCTCCGGCGATGCTGCTCAGTTCGATCGGCACGCCATTGCCGGCCGTCGCGCCCGGGGAGGCCGAGTTCGAGGTCGGGGGCCGCCACTATCGCCTGCAGGCGATGCAGGATGCCTCCGAACCGTTGTCGCCCAACCTGTTCTTCATCTTCACCGACCTTACCGGCGGCCGCGAGACCTTTGGCGGCGCGCGTTATCTCAATGCATCGGCGCCGCGTGACGGCGAGGTCGTGCTCGACTTCAACCGCGCGCAGAACCCGCCCTGCGCATTGAGCCGGCACGTGGTGTGCCCGATCGCGCCGGCGGTCAACCGGCTCGAGCTGCGGGTGACCGCAGGCGAGAAGTACCAGTTCGTGGCCGAATAGGCCAGGCTCAGAGCGGCAGTGGCTGCAGGGTGACCGCGCCGAGCACCTGCGCCCACGGGAACTGCGGGCCGGGGTCGAGCTTGCGCGCGACCTCGCGGGTCGGGTCGTCGCTGGCCGGTACGCGCGCGGTGTCCAGCTGCTCGTGGCCGGCGATCCAGCGCAACGCCGGGAGCTGGTCCGGCAGCCATTGCAGCAGGCGCACCAGTGATGCGATCTGGGCCTCGGGGTAGGGCTCGCCCATCTGCTGGGTGCGTGAGTCGAACCAGTCCGGGTAACGCCCGGTGTTGACCAGTTCGATGCCGACCGAGCGCGGGTTGATGCCGCGCACGTGGTGCGCCACCCGCTCCAGCGCCACGTATTGCAGGATGCTGCCGTCGCGGTCGATGTAGTAATGGCCGCTGTTGCCGGTGCCGCTGTCGTAGACGGTGCGCTCGCCGTATTGGCGGGCCGTGGCCAGGTCCGGCAGTTCGGTGCAGTGGACGACCACCAGGTCGACGTCGGTGAGCGCGCGGCTGCCCAGCAATGGTTCGTAGGGCAGGGGCGCGGCGATGATCGGGGGCGGCAGAGGCATGTGCGGATGCTAGCATTCGTCGATGAATCCCGATCTTCCCGCCTGCCAGCCATGAGCCGCGGCCACTGCATCCTTTCCCACGGTTTCGAGAGTGGCCCGGACGCCACCAAGGTCACCGCGCTGGCCGAAGTCGCCGAGCGGCTGGGCTGGACCCACGAGCGCCCCGACTACACCGACCTGGATGCCCGCCGCGAGATCAGCCCGGTCGGTGACGTGCCGGCGCGGCTGCAGCGCTTGGTCCAGCGTGCCGGCGAAATGGCCGCGTGTGGCCCGCTGGTGCTGGGCGGCTCCAGCCTGGGCGCCTACATCTCGGCGATCACCTCGCTGCAGGTGCCGGTCAAGGGTCTGTTCCTGATGGTGCCGCCGACCACGATGGGGCCGATGCCGGCGCTGGACGCGGCCGCGGTGCCGATCAGCGTGGTGCACGCCTGGCATGACGAGATCATCCCGGCCGAGGAGGTGATCCGCTGGGCCGGGCAGCGCTCGGCGCGCCTGTTGATGGTCAATGACAGCCACCGGCTGATGCGCAACGTCGAGGCCTCCGCGCAGGCCTTCGAGACCCTGCTGCGCTCGCTCTGAGCCCTGTCAAGCCGGCGTTCCGGCGCGTTGGCCGGCAACTGCCTACAATGGCGCCCCTGGATGCCGTCCGGGGCCGGCCGTCGTGCCCGCCCGCATCCCCTCCTTTCCGACAGTTGATCCGATCCCGTGAAATTCTTTGTTTCCTGCGCCAAGGGCCTTGAGTACCTGCTCGCCGACGAACTGCTGGCGATGGGCCTGCCCAAGGCCACCGCCACCATTGCCGGCGTCAATGCCGAAGGCGAGCTGCGCGATGCGCAGCACGTGGTGCTGTGGTCGCGGTTGGCCAGCCGCGTGCTGTGGCCGCTGGAAGAGTTCGACTGCCCCGACGAAGCCGCGCTGTACCAGGGCGTGGTGTCGATGCCGTGGGAAGACCACCTGGACGCCGACCTGACCCTGGCCGTGGACGCGCATGTGTCCGGCACCGCCATCACCCACGCGCGCTTCGCCGCGCAGCGGGTCAAGGACGCGGTGGTCGACCGCCTGCGCGGTGAAGGCCTGGAACGCCCGTCGGTGAACGTCGATCTGCCGGACGTGCGCATCAACCTGTCGCTGCGCAAGGGCCGCGCCACCATCTCGATCGACCTGAGCGGTGGCCCGATGCACCGCCGCGGCTGGCGTCAGTCGCAGAACGACGCGCCGCTGAAGGAAAACCTGGCCGCCGCGGTGCTGATGCGCGCCGGCTGGCCGAAGATCCATGCCGAAGGTGGTGGCCTGCTCGACCCGATGTGCGGCAGCGGCACGCTGCTGATCGAGGGCGCGCTGATGGCCGCCGATGTCGCGCCGGGCCTGCAGCGCCACGGCAGCATTCCGCCGAGCCGCTGGCGGGGTTTCGACCAGGCGCAGTGGAAGGCGCTGATGGGCGAGGCGCGCGAGCGCGAGCAGGCCGGGCGTGCCGCGCTGAAGCAGGTCATCCACGGCAGCGACATCGACCCGCAGGCGATCCGTGCGGCCAAGGAGAACGCCGAGGTGGCCGGTGTCAGCGAAGCGATCTGGTTCGGCGTGCGTGATGTCGCCGACATGCAGGTGCCGCCGCAGGAAATCGGCTGCGTGGTCTGCAATCCGCCGTACGACGAACGCCTGGCCGCCGACGCGGTGCTGTACCGTCGCATCGGTGATGCGCTCAAGCGCGCGGTGCCGCAATGGAAGGCCAGCCTGCTGTGCGGTAGCGCCGATTTGGCCTTCGCCACGGGCCTGCGTGCGCGCAAGACCTACCAGCTGTTCAACGGTGCCATCGAGTGCGCGCTGATCGTCTGCGACCCGATCGCGGTGCCGGCGCGCGAGAACGATGGCCAGCCGCGCGAGCTGAGCGAAGGTGCGCAGATGGTGGCCAACCGCCTGCGCAAGAACCTCAAGAAGTTCAAGAGCTGGCTGGCGCGCGAGGACGTTACCTGCTTCCGCGCCTATGACGCCGACCTGCCCGAGTACGCCGCCGCCATCGACGTCTACCGCGAGGATGGCGGCAAGGGCCGCACCTTCCTGCATGTGCAGGAGTACGCTGCGCCGGCCACGATTCCCGATGCCGACGTGCGCCGCCGCCGCAACGAGTTGCTGGCCGCCGCGCGCGAGGTGCTCCAGGTGCCGGCCGAGCAGGTGGCGCTGAAGTCGCGCGAGCGCGGCAAGGGCGGCAGCAAGTACGGCCGTTTCGAGCAGCGTGGCGAGTTCATCCTGGTGCGCGAGAACAATGCGCTGCTGCGCGTGAACCTGTTCGACTACCTGGACACCGGCCTGTTCCTGGACCACCGCCCGTTGCGCCGGCACATGGCCGAGCAGGCGCGCGGCAAGCGCTTCCTCAACCTGTTCTGCTACACCGGCGTGGCCAGCGTGGAAGCGGCGGTGGCTGGCGCGGTCTCCACCACCAGCGTCGACCTGTCCGGCACCTACCTGCAGTGGTGCGCCGACAACCTGGCCCTGAACGGCATGGGTGGCAGCCGCCACCAGCTGGTGCAGGCCGATGCGATCAAGTGGCTGGAGGCCGAGCAGGGTCAGTTCGACGTGATCTTCTGCGACCCGCCGACCTTCTCCAACTCCGCGCGCGCGGAGGACTTCGACGTGCAGCGCGAGCAGCTGCGCCTGCTGCGCGCGGCGGTGGCGCGCCTGGCGCCGGGCGGCGTGCTGTATTTCTCCAACAACTTCCGCCGCTTCAAGCTGGAAGAGAACGCCATCGCCGAGTTCGCGCGCTGCCGCGAGATCAGTGCCAGGACCATCGGCCCGGATTTCGAGCGCAACGCCCGCATCCACCGCGCCTGGGAACTGCAGCGGTTGGGATGAGACGATGAGCGCGGGAGGCAGCATGGCAGCATCGTCCATCGTGTTTGAAGGCTTGCTGCTGCGGCCCTTCGAGGACAGCGACGCGGAGCCGTTCGCCGAAGCGGTACGCGAATCGGCCCAGAGCGTGGGCCGGTGGATGCCATGGGCAACACCGGACTACGACACCGTGCAGGCGCTGGCGTGGTTCGCCGACTGCCGTGCACGACGCGAGCGGGGGGATGCACTGGAGTTCGGGGTCTTCTGCGCGCAGACCGGGGCCTTCCTTGGCGGCGCGGGCTTGAACGAGATCCGGCGTGGGCACCGGTTCTGCAACCTGGGGTACTGGGTGCGCACGTCGCGCCAGGGGCACGGCATCGCGCCACGCTGCGTGCGCGCGCTGGCGGCGCATGGGTTCGACCACGAAGGCCTGCAGCGCATCGAGATCGTGGTGGCGGTGGGCAACACCGCCAGCGAAAGGGTGGCGGTGAAGTCCGGCGCATTGCACGAGGGTATCGCGCGCAACCGGCTCATCGTCCATGACCGGCCCGTCCCGGCGCACCTGTTCTCGCTGGTGCCCTGACCGAAGTGGGCAGGAGCGGCCTTGGCCGCGAAGCCGATACCGCCTGGCTCGCCCGGTCGTTGGACGATGAAGGCGTATCCGGATGCATCATCGGCTTGGCGACCAGGGTCGCTCGTACGGGCTCAGGGCACGACGGTCGCGGCCAGGCCGATGACCGGCAGGGCCCAGGCCAATGGCACGATCCAGCGGGGCCGGTAGGGGTACAGGCCGAACGCCAGCAGCAGCCCGGCGGCGGTCAGCGCCCCCAGCCACAACACCGGGCCGGCGGCCCAGCCGTGGTCGGCGACGCAGACCGCGAAGGCCAACGCGAGCAGGCCCCAGCCCAGCCAACGCCACAGCGGCGTGCGTTCGGAGCCGCGCTGCAGTTCGCGCTGGTGCTTTTCCATGGCCAGCGACAGCGCGGTGAACGCCGCGAACGACAGCCCCAGGGCGAGCAGCATCATGCGCCCGCTCCCATGGCGGCCGCCTGCTGGCGACGCTTCTTCTCCGCCGCACTCAAGGTGGGCTGCCAGTGCTGCATGCGCCAGCCGCAGTAGGCCAGTACGACGCCGAACACCAGCATGAAAAGATCCACGCCGGCCAGCGGCCAGTCGCCCTGCAGCAGGGTCACGCCCAGATGGGCGTGCGTGGTCAGTGCATTGACCAGCGGAATCAGCGCGAACATCGCCGCGCCCACGTACAGTTGCCAGGCCCACATCATCCGCTTGGGCCAGATGAATGCCGCGAGCAGGGCGGCCCCCCACGCGTAGAAGAACACGTTGGCTTCGGCCGCGCTGCGTTCGGCCAGTTCCACCGGCAACAGTCGGTTGCCCCAGAAGTAGGCGGCGAAGGCGATCGGCAAACCCGCCACCGCGCCGATGTTCAGGGCATCGACCAGACGCAGGCCGAAACCGGTCCTGCCCGACTTGGCGTGCTTGGGGCGCTCCTTGACCGCCCACAGCACCACGCCGCTGGCCACCATCAGGCAGCCGATCAGGCCGGAGACGAAGAACAGGGCGCGCAGCCCCCAGTCGGCGAAGCGGGCCAGGTGCAGGCCGTACATCACGCCGCGGGTCTGGGTGGCACCGCCCGGTGCCGGGCTGCCCTCCAGGCGCACGCCGGTGAGGGCGTCGTAGCGCAGCGAGGGCGTGTCGATCGACAGGCGATGGCCGTCCCGCTGCAGCACGTCGACCACCGAATTGTCCGCGCCCGGGCGATGGACAGTGAAACCCGCCACTTCGGCGCCGTTCCATTCCTTGCGGGCACTGTCCAGCAACTGCTGGATCGGTAGCGGCGGCGCGCGCCCTTCGGCCGGGCCCTCGACGTCGGCCATGCGTGCGAAGGCTTCGGAGAAGAACGCATCCGGGTCGGCCGGGTAGGCCGCCTTCACGCCCCATGGCAGGTACAGGAACATCAGGGTGACGATGCCGGTGTAGGTGATCATGGCGTGGTACGGCAGCGCCATCACCGCACTGACGTTGTGGAAGTCCAGCCAGGAACGCAGCCCCTTCTGCGGGCGGAAGGTGAAGAAGTCGGTGAAGATCTTCTTGTGGGTGATGACCCCGGTGATGATCGCCACCAGCATGAACATCGCGCAGAAGCCGACGATGTAGCGTGCCCAGATCACCGGGATGTAGTGCAGGTCGAAGTGCAGGCGGTAGAAGAAGTCACCGCCGCGGGTTTCGCGTGCACGCACCTCCTGGCCGCTGTTCGGGTCGACGGTGGCGTCGCCGAAGCGACCGCCACCGCGACGGCGGCGTTTCTCGCCTTCAGCCGGCGGCGTGGCCATCGATTCGGGGTTGCGCCAGAACATGCGCATGGCCGGGTTGCGTGCATCAGGCAGGGTGACGGTCCAGCTCTCGGCCTGCGGGGCCTTGCGCTGCAGGAAGCGCACTGCATTGGCAGCGGCGACGTCGCTGCTGACCGTGTTGCGTGGCAGCTCCGGGCGCATCCAGCGGCTGATTTCCTCGCGGTAGTAGCTGGCGGTGCCGGCCATGAAGATCAGCAGCAACAACCAGCCGACCAGCAGGCCGGTCCAGGTGTGCAGCCATGCCATCGATTGGCGGAATCCGTTCTTCATGCCATCACCCCCAGCCATTCGGCGGCCATCCAGAACAGCGCGGCGGGCAGCACGATGCCGAGCCAGGCGCGCAGCGCGCTGCGCGTGGCGAACGCCCACAGCGCGGCACAAGCGCACAGCACGATGGCGACCAGCATGCCGGTCAGCACGGCCTGGCTGCGTGGCAGCGGCAGGGCAAGGGCGAAGAACATCGCGGAAGTGGCGGCGAGCGCGTACCCGCCGACGATGGCGGCGATGCTGCGCGAGAGCACGCCCAGCCAGGGGCGTGCGAGGAAGTGCTCGATTCGGGCGAGCCAGGAGCTGGCGATGGGCGTGCTGTCCACGGAAACCTGCGGTGAAGGCTGGAGCGGGCAGTGCCGGTGGCGACCGGCGCTGCATGAAGTGGCCATCCCTGGCCGGCGCCGCGTGCGGCGCGTCCCCAAAGGCGTTACAGCTTCCAGCGCAGGGTCAACTGCACGTTGCGCGGCTCGCCCCAGTACACGCCGTTGTAGAAGCCGACGTTGCTGTAGTACTTCTTGTCCAGCAGGTTGTTGACGTTGAGCTGGGCGCTGAAATTGGCGTTGAAGCGGTAGCCACCGGACAGGTTGAGCAGGTAGAACGCGTCCTGGGTCATGCGCACGCTCTCGGTACGCCCGGTAACCAGGTAGTCCGGTGCCGGCCTGGCACCGTTGCGCCAGATCTCGCTCTGCCAGGTAGCGCCACCGCCCAGCCAGAAGCGGCCGTCGATGCCGCCCGGACGCCAGCTGGCGTTGAGGCGGAAGGTGTTGACCGGCGTGGTGGTGTTCTGGCGCACGCCTTTCTGGTTCTCGATCACGGTATGCGCGTAGCCGGTGGACAGGTTCCAGTGCTCGCCGAGGCTGCCCTGTGCTTCCACTTCCCAGCCCTGGACCTTGTTGCCCTTGCCGGTGGAGCGGTAGGCATCGCTGCCATCGGGCAGGAACTTGGCCGGCACGCTGTCATCGAGCTCGGCCACGTTGTCCTTCTCGCCCTTGAACACGGCCACGGAGGTGTTGAGCAGCCCGTCGAAGAACTCGGCCTTGAGGCCGGCTTCCCACATGTCGCCGACCACCGGCTCCAGGTAGCTGTTGTTCTTGTCGCGGTAGTTCTGCGGCTGGAAGATGTCGGTGTAGCTGGCGTAGGCGCTGAAGGTCCGGTTGATGTCGTAGATCAGGCCAAAGTACGGGGTCAGCGTGTTGTCGGGTTTGTAGCCGCCACGGGTGGTGCCGGTGCGGTTGCCGGCGTTGTCGTAGCTGTAGCGCCAGCTGCGGGTTTCCCAGGTGCTGTAGCGCGCACCGGCCACGGCCAGCAGCGGGTCGGCCAACTGCAGGCGCGCGGCCAGGTAGGCGCCGCGCTGGCGCAGTTCGTCCTGCGAGCCGAGGTAGCCATTGCGGACGATGGGCAGCTGCGGCACGTCGCCGGTCCAGTTGCGCCAGTCCGGCACCTGCGCGTAGCTGTCCGGGTAGTCGGGGATGCTGATCGACGGCGCCTTGCTCTTGCGCAGCGACTGGCCGTAGCCGAACACCACTTCCTGGGCGTGGCCGAACAGCTCGAAGGCGCCGGTGACGTTGACGTCGGCCACGTCCATCGTGCTCTTTTCGGCGAAGTGCGAGATGTAGGCGGTCACCCCGGTGCCGTCGGGCCGCGGGTTGCCGGCCGCGCCGTACCAGACGCTGCCATCGGTATCGCGGTCGGCATGGGTGAAGCTGCCCTTGATCGTCCAGTTGCTGCCCAACTGCTGCTCAAGGCGCGCGAAGCTGGTCTTCTCCACGATTGGCCACTGGCTCCAGCTGGCCGACAGGTTGGTCGAGCGCGGCAGGTTGGCCGGCTTGCCATCCACGCCCCAGTACGGCACCACGCCCCAGGTCACGCCGGTGGTCTTGGGCGACTGGTACTCGTACCCCAGCTCCAGCAGGGTGCTGTCGCTCAGGTCGGCCTGCACGATGCCGTAGAACACGTCCTTGTCCAGCTTGTAGACGTCGCGGAAGGAGTCGCTCTGCTGCTTGGCGCCGACCACGCGCGCGCGGATGCGGCCATCCCAGGCCACCGGTCCACCGAGGTCGAACTCCATGCGCTGGTTGCTCCAGCGGCCGACGGTGAGGTTGGCGCCCATCTGCAGGGTGTCAGTGGGGCGCTTGCGCACGAAGCTGATGGTGCCGGACGGATCGCCGGCGCCGGTGGTCAGGCCGGTGGCGCCGCGCACCACTTCGATGCGCTCGTAGATCACGTTGTCGGTGTTGGTCTTGATCGACCCGCCGAACGTGTTGAGCATGCCATCGACCTGGAAGTTGGTGATGTTGTAGCCGCGCGAGACGTAGTTGATGCGTTCGCTGTCGGTCACCGAGACGTGCACGCCGGTGACCTGGCCCATCACGTCCTGCAGCGAGAACAGGCCCATGTCATCCAGCCGTTGGCGGGTGATGACGGTGACCGACTGCGGCGTCTGGCGCAGCGACAGGTCCAGCTTGGTCGCGGTGCCGGTGTGCTTGACGGTGTAGGAGTTGGCCAGTTCGCCTTCGGCCACGACCTTGACCGTATCCAGCGTGGCCGGGTCGCGGGCGGCGTCATCGGCCAGGACGGGCGCGGCGTGGGTGGCCAGGGCGGCGGCCAGGGCGCTGGCCAGCAGCGAGAAGTGCAGGGACGTGGGGGCAGGGCGTTGCATCGTGGTTTCCTGGTGGGCGAAAGGGTGGCCGACCTGGAATTCGCCCATGGCGACGCCTCACGCCATGCGTGAGCAACGTTGCGGGGTAGTGCTCCCTGAAGTCAGCCGCGTGCACAACGCGAGGCCGTTGGCATCGCGTGGCAGGAGTTGTAATGGGGGTACACGGGGCTTGGCGGGGAACGCGCGGGGCGTCCATGCCGCGGGAGGCTAAGCGTACTGCCTATGAACGAAACGATAACGATTCTTATTGGCAATGGCAAGCGTCATTGTCACAAACGACCGCCTCCCCGCAGGAGCGAGCAGGGTCACGAAGCCGCGATGCTCAGAACTTCAGCCAGCCGGTGATCGCATGCAGCAGCAGGCCGATCAGGCCGCCGACGAGGGTGCCGTTGAAACGGATGTACTGCAGGTCGCGGCCGACGCTCAGTTCCAGCTGCTCGACCAGTTTCTTCTCGTCCCAGGCCTTCACCGTCTGCGCGATGTGCGTGGTCACGCCGTTGCGCAGGCGGTTGGTCAGCTTCTCGGCACCGGCCAGCATGTGCTGGTTGAGGGCATCGCGCAGGGCGGGGTCCTCGCCGAGGGCGGTGCCCAGCTTGGACAGGCTGCGCTCCAGGTAGCCGGCCAGCACCGAATCCTCGCGCGAAAGGTCATCGCGCAGGTAGTCGTGCACGCGCTTCCACAGCCCCTGCACGTAATCCTGCACGGCCGGGTGGTCGATCACCTGCTGCTTGAGCGTGTTGACCTTCTCGGCCAGCGCCGGGTCTTCGCGCAGGCGTTGCATGTAGTCGCCCAGCCAGCGGGCATAGTCCTGCCGCAGCGGGTGCTCCGGTTGCGAGAGGACGTCCTGCAGTTCCTCCAGCCCGGCGCGGGCGAGGCGGTCGGCCAGTGAATCGCCGATCTCGTCGATCGGCTTGACCCAATCCACGGTGCTGGCCAGCGTCGGCCATTCCTTGCGGATGTAGCGCACGATCAGTGCCGAGGCATGCTGGCGCACGCTGTCCTTGTCCAGCCAGGTGGCCACGCGCTTCAGGCCTTCGTCGAGCACGCGCTGGTGGCGGTTGTCGGCGGTCAGCAGGCCGAGCAGTTCGCCAGCGGTGGCCGCCGCATTCCATTGCCGCAGCTGTTCGACCACGAAGGACTGGATGGCGCGGCGCACGGCGGCTTCGTCGAGCAGGTCCAGTGCCTGCACCGCCCAGCCGCGGGCCATGCCGGCGAGCATGCGCGCCTGCTGTGGCTGCGCCAGCCATTCGCCCAGCCGGGTGGCGGGGTCGAACACCTTGAGCTTGGCCAGCAGCGTTTCCGGCTCCAGGAAGTGGTCGCGCACGAACACCGCCAGGCTGTCGGCGATGCGTTCCTTGTTGCGCGGGATGATGGCCGTGTGCGGGATCGGCAGGTTGAGCGGGCGCCGGAACAGCGCCACCACCGCGAACCAGTCGGCCAGGGCGCCCACCGTGGCCGCCTCGCAGAACGCGCTGACCCAGGCCCAGATGCCGCGCTCGCCGTTGAGATGGCTGACGATGAAGCCGGCCAGCATTGCCAGCAGCATCGCCACCGCATACAGCTTGAGCCGGCGCAGCTGCGCGCGGCGCGGATCGTCGACGGCGTTCACGCCTCAGTCTTCATCGTTCTTGATCGAGCGCCGGAAACAATGCTCGCCGGCCGGGTGAGCCCAATCGGCTTCCAGGCCGCCGAAGCGCCGTTGCCGGGCACTGTCGGTGGCAAACAGGGCGCAGAGTTCGAAGTTGCTGTCGTCGAGCAGGCGGTAGCGGTAGTCCGGCCCACCGGCGGGATCGTGCAGCGGCAGGTCCAGCCCGGGTGTGGCGCGCAGGCGGGCCATGTCCGGTGGCAGCGCCTCATGTGCGGTGCGGTAGCTGCGTGCCGCCTGCTCCAGCGAGCGCAGGTCCTGCAGGCGGCTTTCGTCGAGGCGGAGCAGGCGCTGTTGCGCCGGCGAGTCGATCACCCAGACGCCGGCCGCGATCGCCAGTGCGGTGAACACACCGGTGGCCCACAGCAGGCGGCTGCCCCAAGTGGTCTGGCTCATGGGCTCACCTCCTCGCGGCGCAGGTCGGCCAGGTACCAGCCGAACACGGTGCCGGCCAGCAGCGCCACGGCCAGCACCTTGAGCACGAAGCGCAGGCTCAGTTCACCGCCGAGCAGGTTGTAGACCAGCGTGGTCAGGTCGCCGATCAGCACCCCGGCGGCGACGAACAGGGTCAGGTAGGTCAGCCAGCGCCGTACCGGCGACAGCCGCTTGATCGGATGCCGGGCCACGTCGCGGCTGACCCGGTGGCTGAGGAAGGCGAACACCGGGAAGGCGATCACCAGCGCCGAGATCGACCAGCGGATCGACGGCCCCAGCTGCAGCATCTGCCAGCGTGCATCGGCCGGGTCGGGCAGGGCGTGTTCGATCAGCTTGAACAGCAGGCTGCCCAGGTTCCAGCAATAGAAATACAACGTGCTGAACAGCAGCAGGTAGACGAACGCCTCGCGGGCGGACAGCGAGGCGCGCGGGCGCGGTACCGGCAAGGCGAAATCCACCTCGGCCCAGCCATCGAGCACCCCGCGTACCTGCGCTTGGCTCCAGCCGGCGGCCAGCAGTGCCTGGTTGACCTGGGCGCGGCTGTGGCCGCGCATCAGGGCCTCGCGGACGAATGATTCGAGTTCGGGTGAAGCCGATGCCATCGCGTGCTCCCTGCCATGCGTGCCCGCAGCGTAAGGGGCCGGCCGCGTGGCGATCAATAGTCGGAGGCGGCCGCTTCCGGTTCCTCCGCGCGACTGGCGGCCAGCCGCGCCCGCAGCGCGTCCAGTTCCATGCGCAGGGCCTGGTTCTCCGCAGTGAGCGAGGCCACGCGCTGGCGCAACGCCTCCACTTCGGGGCTGGCCGCCGCGGTGGACGGTGCGGACTGCACTTCGTCGTGGGCGTCCTGGTCGTGCTCCGGGCGGGCTTCGGGCTTGGGCTTGCGGCGCGATTCACGTACCCGCTTGGCCGCTTCCTTCAACTCGCTCTTGCCCCCCTGGGCGGCGGCGCGCTGTTCGGCTTCCGGCAGGCTGGCGACCACCGCGGCGGCGCTGAGCGAGATCTCCCCGGCCTTGACCGCCTCGATCACTTCCTGGGCGGCATGTGCGCTGATCTTCTCGATCAGGGTCACCTGGCTGGCGCTGAGCTTGGCTTCACGCGCCAGGTCGGCCTTGGACAGCTTCGGTGCCGGGTCCCACGGCGGGGAGTCGGCATCGCTGGCGTGGTCGTCGGCCAGCGCGGCTTCACCTTCGCTCTCCCGGCGCAACTGCTCCTGCTCGGCGCGGCGGCGCGCCTCGACGATGGCGCGCTTGCGCAGGGCCAGCACGCCGCGCTGGAAATCGGACACGCTGCGGCGCCCCAGGTGCTGCTCGATCATCCACAGGTGCACGTCGTCCATCGACTGGAAGCGGGTGTTCTGCACGGTGTTGAACGGAATGCCGTGCCGGGTGCAGATGCCGTAGCGGTTGTGGCCGTCGATCAGGATGTTGCCCCACAACACCAGCGCGTCGCGGCAGCCCTCGGCCAGCAGACTGCGCTCCAGCGCGTCATGTTCGTCCTGCGTGAGCGGGTCGATGTAGGCCTTGAGTTCTTCGTTGACGATGATGTCCATGCGGCTGCCGGTTGAAACGTGGGCGGGCATTGTAGTGACCCGGGGCGGTGCCGGGGCAAGTCCCGTAGGCCGTGCGACGGCAGGGATTCATGACGGCCGTGCAGCGTGGCCGGCGTACCATGCACGGTGGCGGCCCGCGCCGCGTTGTCCCGCAACAGGAAGCAGACCATGAATACGCCGCACCTCCGCGAACAATGGCAGACGCTGGCCGACGGCCTGTCGCTGCGCACCCGCGCCTTCATCGACGGCCGCTACGTGGATGCCGCGTCCGGCGCGAGCTTCCCGTGCATCAGCCCGATTGATGGGCGGGTGCTGGCGCAGGTGGCCGAATGCGGCCAACGGGATGTGGACCACGCCGTGGCCGCGGCGCGGCGTGCCTTCCAGAAGGGGCAGTGGGCGGGGTTGAAGCCGGCGCGGCGCAAGCAGGTGCTGCTGCGCCTGGCCGGGCTGGTGGAGCGCCATGCCGATGAGTTGGCGCTGCTGGAAACGCTGGACATGGGCAAGCCGGTCGGCGAAGCACGCGGGGTGGACATCGGCGGGGTGGTCCGCTGCATCCAGTGGACCGCCGAGGCGGTGGACAAGCTGTATGGCGAGGTGGCGCCCACCGGCAGCAACGAGCTGGGCCTGATCACGCGCGAGCCACTGGGCGTGGTCGCGGCGATCGTGCCGTGGAACTTCCCGCTGCTGATGGCGGCATGGAAGATCGCCCCGGCGCTGGCCGCCGGCAATTCGGTGGTGCTCAAGCCCTCGGAGAAGTCGCCGCTGAGCGCGCTGCGTTTCGCCGAGCTGGTGGCCGAGGCCGGGGTGCCCGAGGGCGTGTTCAACGTGGTGCCGGGCAATGGCAAGGGCGCAGGCGAGCCGCTGGCCCTGCACATGGACGTGGACGGGCTGGTGTTCACCGGCTCCACAGCGGTGGGCAAGCGGCTGCTGCAATGCGCGGGCCTGTCCAACATGAAGCGCGCGTACATGGAATGCGGCGGCAAAAGTCCCAACATCGTGTTCGCCGACGCCCCGGAGCTGGACAAGGCCGCCGAAGCGGCGGCCAGTGGCATCTTCTACAACCAGGGCGAGGTGTGCACGGCGGCCTCGCGGCTGCTGGTGGAACGCTCGATCAAGGATGAATTCGTCGCGCGCGTGGTCGAGCATGGCCGGCGCATGCAGCCGAAGCATCCGTTCGAACCGGGGGCGCCGATGGGCGCGATGGTGGACGAAGCCCAGTTGCAGCGGGTGCTCGGTTACATCGACGAAGGCACCGCCGAAGGCGCGCGGCTGCTGCTGGGCGGCAAGCGTGCGCAGGTGGTGGAGGGCGGCTGCTACCTCGAACCCACGGTGTTCGACGAGGTCTCACCGCAGCAGCGCATCGCCCGTGAGGAAATCTTCGGCCCGGTACTGTCGGTGATCACCTTCGACGGCGAGCAGCAGGCGCTGCAGTTGGCCAATGACAGTGAGTACGGGCTGGCCGCGGGCGTTTGGACGCGGGACATCTCCCGGGCCCACCGCGTGGCCCGCAACCTGCGCGCGGGCAGCGTCTGGGTCAACTACTGGGACGGTGGCGACATGACCGCTCCGTTCGGCGGCTACAAGCAATCGGGCAACGGCCGTGACAAGTCGCTGCATGCCTTCGACAAATACACCGAGATGAAGGCGACCTGGATCCACCTCGGCGACTGATTCCGTGAGTGGGCGGGGTGCCCTGCCGTCAGGGCACCCCGGGCCAGGCTCAGTCCTTGCCGCCCTTGCGCAACTGGCCGGCAAAGCGCTCCAGCCATTGCGCGAAGCCCTGCAGGGCCACGCCGCCCTTGTCGCGCAGGTTGGCCAACTCCGCCTCCAGGCGCTCGCGCCGGGTGGCTTCGCCCTCGTGCTTCGGCAGCGGCGGCAGGATGTGGGCGAAGTAGGTGTTGTCCAGCAGCTTGTGCAGCAAGCGTTCGCCGATGAACGGTTCGCCGTTGTTGAGCGCGCGTGCGCCCTTGAACAGGTTGCGGATGTCGTACTGGGTGGGACTCAGGTCGGGCACCTGCTTGGGCAGGTCGAGCAGGGTGTAGACCGCGATGCGGGCGGTGCGCACCGAGCTTTCCATGGTGAACACCACGTCGTTGGCGGTTTCCACGAACTGGCCGACCAGCGCCAGGTTGGTGCAGCCGTGCGGCACGACCTGCGGGCGGTCGCCGGCCGCGCGTGGCATGAACTGCGCGGTGATGTACGGCATCAGCGCCAACCGCACCTTGGTGTGCGGGATGATCGCGTCGAGCTGGTCGGCGATGCCCAGGTGGTAGCACAGCTCGGCCACGATCTCGCGGCCGGTGCACTCGGGCATGGTCTTCTTGACGAAGTTGCCGGGCTGGTCCATCAGCAGCGCGTACACCCACATCACCACCGTGTCCCTGGGCTGGCCGGGGAAGTGCGGCCGGCGGTTGATGGTGACGCTCAGCACCCAGTTCGAATCGGTGAAGGTGATGATGCCGCCGGTGGCGGTGCGGCCGGAGGTGGGGTCGTTGACCGACAGTTCGGTCAGCTTGTCCAGCAGCGGCGAGGCGGTGCAGGTCAGCGTGGCCGACTCCCACATCGAGCGGTCGATGTCGCCGCAGAACTTGTCCGGCTTGCCGAACACCGGCGACTGCCGGGCCAGGTTCTGCCACAGGCCCCAGCTGCTACCCTCGGCCGGGCCGCCGTGGCGCTTCTTCAGCACCGGCACGGTGTCCAGGTCGCCGTAGGCGGTGTCCTCGGTCATCGAGCCGGTGAGCGCGATCACCAGGTCACGCGCGGCCACCGCGATGTGGCCCTCGCCCTCGGCGGTGCGGGTGCGCAGCGCGGTGACGGTGCGTTGCTCGCCCTGCACGTCGAAGTCCATGTCCAGCACCTGGGTGCCGAGCTGCACCTGCACGCCCTGTTCGCGCAGCAGGCGGACCAGCGGGGTGACGAAGGTGTCGTACTGGTTGAACTTGGGGAACACCAGCGCCGACATGTCGCCGAAGCCGTCGATGGCATCGAGGAAGCGGTGCATGTACAGCTTCATCTCCAGCAGGCTGTGCCAGTTCTCGAAGGCGAACATCGAGCGGAACAGGAACCAGAAATTGCTGGCCAGGAAGCCGTCGCTGAAATGGTCCTGGATGGTCAGGTCGTCCAGTTCGTCCTTGCGCTTGAGCAGCAGGCTCACCACTTCCCATTGCTGCTTGCGGCTCAGCCCGAAGCGGGTGAAATCCGGCAGCACCTGGCCCTGCTTGTGCATCAACCGCGACCTGGACCAGTTGGGGTCGGCATCGTTGGCCAGGCGGTACTCGTCGAGCACGCTGAAGCCTTCGGGCAGTTCCAGCGCGGGCACGTCCTGGAACATGTCCCACAGGTTGTCGTAGTTCCAGTTCATCTCGCGGCCACCGCGCACCAGGTAGCCGTCCTGCGGGTTGCCCGAGCCATCCAGTGAGCCGCCCTCGATGTCGAGGCCTTCGATGATGGTGATGTTGCGTGCCGGCATGTGGCCATCGCGGATCAGGTAGAACGCCGCGGCCAGGCCGGCGATGCCGCCGCCGACGATCCAGGCCTTGCGCTCGGCGATGCCCTCGGTGGGCAGGGGCTTGAAGCGCTGGTAGTTGCCGACCATGTCCGGCGGCGGCAAGGTGTTGAGCGGGGCGTTGTGCCAGTAGCGGGCGCTGGCGTCCGGGGCGTGTTCGATGCGGGGGGAGGGAGTGCTCATGGTGTTCTCCGGTGTGAGGGGAGGGACAGGTGCAACCGCCGATCCAGTCTGCACGGGAATCCCGTCGGGGCGGTTACACGGGGTTGAAACCCGGCGTGAGCGGGCGTCATGCGGGGGGCCGTGGAGGGCATAAGGGGTGGGAAGGTCACGGCTGCAACCATTTCTGGGGCCGGGCGGCGACGCGTGGCAGACTGCGGCACCTGTTTCCCTTGTCCCGGCTCATGTCGACCGCTGCAGCCTCCGTGCCCCTGAATTCCCCGCGCCGCGTGCTGGCGGCCAGCCTGGTCGGTACGACCATCGAGTTCTTCGACTTCTACATCTACGCCACCGCCGCGGTGCTGGTGTTCCCCAGGTTGTTCTTTCCCGACAGCAGCCCGGATGCGGCGTTGTTGCAGTCGCTGGCGACCTTCGCGGTGGCCTTCATCGCCCGCCCGGTCGGCTCGGCGGTGTTCGGCCATTACGGCGATCGCATCGGCCGCAAGGCCACGCTGGTGGCGGCGTTGTTGACCATGGGCCTTTCCACCGTCGCGATCGGACTGCTGCCGACCTACCACGACATCGGCCTGGTCGCGCCGCTGCTGCTGGCGTTGTGCCGGTTCGGCCAGGGCCTGGGCTTGGGCGGTGAATGGGGCGGGGCGGTGCTGCTGGCCACCGAGAACGCACCGCCGGGCAAGCGCGCCTGGTACGGCATGTTCCCGCAACTCGGGGCACCGCTGGGCTTCCTGCTGTCGGCCGGCGTGTTCCTGGTGCTGGGGCGCGTGCTCGACGATGCGGCCTTCCTCGGCTGGGGGTGGCGGGTGCCGTTCATCGCCAGCGCGTTGCTGGTGATCGTCGGCCTGTGGGTGCGCTTGAACATCCGCGAGACCCCGGACTTCCAGAAGGCGCTGGACCAGGGCCAGCGCGTGCGCCTGCCGATGCGCGAGGTGCTGGTCGGGCATGGCTTTGCGGTGGTGGTGGGGACGCTGGCTGCGTTCGCCACCTTCGTGCTGTTCTACCTGATGACGGTGTTCACGCTGGGCCATGGCACCAAGACGCTGGGCTACGCGCGCGAGGATTTCCTGCTGCTGCAGATGGTCGGCATCCTGTTCTTCGCCGCCGGCATCCCGCTCGCCGCACGCTACGGCGACCGCCAGGGCACGGTGAAGGCGATGCTGCTGGCGACGGTGGCGATCTTCGTGTTCGGGTTGCTGTTCCAGCCGTTGTTCCAGGCCGGGCACCCGCTGCTGGTGCTGTTGTTCCTGTCGCTGGGACTGTTCCTGATGGGCCTGACCTACGGCCCGTGCGGCACCATGCTGGCCAGCCTGTATCCGGTGCAGGTGCGTTACACCGGCGCGTCGTTGTCGTTCAATCTGGCCGGCATCCTGGGTGCGGCACCGGCCCCTTACGCGGCCACCTGGCTGGCAGGCCGGTTCGGCATCGCCGCGGTGGGCGGCTACCTGTGCGTCACCGCGCTGGTTACCGGGCTGGCGTTGTGGGCCATTGGCCGGCGCCAGCAGCGGGCAGGTGCCGAAGCGGCCTGAGCCGCTGGTGGCGGCGCGCTGGGAAGTCATCAGCCTGTGGGGCAGCAGGACGGAAAGGGCAGGAACGGCGCGGCAGCACCACGTAGGGAGGGGATCGGCCGCCGCCGCGTCGTTCCTGCACGGGGCCGGTCAGTTGAACAGGCGCTTGAGCGTGCGGCCCAGCCAGCTGCCTTCCTGGTGATCGCGGGCAAACTGGTTGAGGTGGCGCTTGACCTGCTCGGCATAGGCCTTGTCATCGCCGCGGATGTGGTTGAACAGCCAGCGCGAGAGCATGTTGCGCAGCTCGTCGGTGACGTCCTCGCCGGCCTGGAAGCGCATGCGGTATTCGGAGACGCGCTTGCCGAACACCTCGTGCACGCGCTTGTGGGCGGCGCAGAACGGATAGCCGGCTTCCTCCATCAGTTCTTCCTCGAAGGCGAAGTGCGACATGGTGTAGTCCACCAGTTCGTCGATCACCTCGGCCACCGCGACGCGTTCCAGGCTCTTCTGGGCGATATGCAGGTGGTTGAGCATCTCCACGATGCGCATGTGCTGATGGTCGATGACCTCGACCCCCGTGTTGAGGTCGTCCTGCCAAACCAGTAGTGCCATCGCGAGTTCCTCCCTGTGATTTCCTTGGGGGCACTCTAGGGGCGCACCTTCGCCGGCGCGTTGATCTGGATCAATGGCCCTGCGCCGGCAGGGAAGCGTTCACGAATGTAGTCGTGCAGGCGTCGCGGCACCGGTGGTCGCCGCTGGCGCAAGTTGCATGCTGCGCACCCGGTTGCGGCCGTCGGCCTTGGCCAGGTAGAGCTGGCGGTCGGCCTCGGTGATGAGCTGGTGCAGGCTGCTGCGCCCGCCCGGGTCGCGGCTGACGCCGATGCTGACGGTCATGCGCAGGACGTTCTCGCCGATCTGCAGGCGGATCGCCTCGATGGCCTGGCGCAACTGCTCGAAGTGCGCCGCGCTGGCGTCATCGCCCAGCCCGTGGACCAGCAGGCAGAATTCCTCGCCGCCGAAGCGGGCGCTGATGTCGCGTGGCCGGGTATGGCCCTGCAGCACGCTGGCGACCGCGCGGATGGCCTGGTCGCCGGCTTCGTGGCCGAGGCTGTCGTTGATGTGCTTGAAGTGGTCGATGTCGACCATGGCCACCGCCACGCTGCCTTCGCCACGGCCCAGCTGGCGCTGGCTGTGTTCCAGGAAGCTGCGCCGGTTGGGCAGGCCGGTGAGGAAGTCACGCGTGGCCAGGTCCTGCAGCGTGCCGATCAACTCCAGCTGGTCCACGTTCTGCGAGACGCGGCAGAAGAACTCCTCGCGCGAGAACGGTTTGCGCAGGAAGTCGTTGGCGCCGTTCTTCAGAAAGCGCGGGATCAGCGACGGGTCGGAATTGCCGGAGATGCCGATCACCGCCACCTTGTCGCGCGCGCGCAGGGCGCGCAGGCGACGGGTCAGCTCCACGCCGTCCATGCCCGGCATCTCCTGGTCCACGATCACCAGCCGGATGGCCGGGTCCGCTTCCAGCGCATGCAGCGCCGAGGGGCCATCACCGGCCTGGGTGACGTGGTAGCCATACATGCCCAGCAGCGCCGCGGCATACGACCGGGCCGAGGGGGAGTCGTCGACCACCAGCGCCGAGATGCGGCGGTTGCGTTCCATGCGCTGCACCAGCCAGACCAGGTAGTCGACGCTGCCGGGGGTGTTCTTCAGCACGTAGTCGATGATTTCCTGCTGCAGCACGCGCTTGCGCAGGTCTTCGTCGTAGACGCCGCTGACCACGATGGTCGGCAACCCGCGGCTGACGAAATAGTCGACCACGTGGTCACGGTCACCGTCGGCCAGCACCAGCCCGGTGAGCACCAGGAACCAGCCCTGCTCGCGTTCCAGCAGCTCGCCGGCCTCGGCCAGGGTCGAGGCGATGCTGACCGGAAGCTCCAGGCGCTGCTCGATGGCCGCGCGCAGCATCGTGGTGAAGGTGCGCGAGTTCTCCACGAGCAGGATGCGCTGCGGCAGGGGCGTGATCGGCGGGCTGGTGAAGCCGGCCTGGGATGAGGCGGCCATGCGAAAGGTTCTGGGGGTCTCAGGACGGGATAGCGGCAGCAATCGGCTGGACTTTAGGCGTGGAGCGGGGAGGGCGCCGGGACGAGAGCCATCCTCGGGTTGAACCGGCAGGGCACGCCAGCGCCACGCTTTCCGCGCGCTCAGCCGAGCAGATCGCGCAGCTTGTACCACGACATGGCCGCGACCAGCAGCGGCATGCGCAGTGCCTTGCCGCCGGGGAAGATGCCGTGCGGGATCCGCTCGAACACATCCAGCCGTCCGGCCTGGCCGGCGATGGCAGCGGCGATCACTTCACCGGCCAGGCCGGTGCTGGCCACGCCGTGGCCGGAGAAGCCCTGCGCGAAATAGACATTCGGGGTGAGCCGGCCCCAGTGCGGGGCGCGGTTGCGGGTGATGTCGATGTAGCCGCCCCAGACGTATTCCAGCGACACGTCGGCCAGCTGCGGGAACACCCGGCGCATGCGTCGGGTCATGCTGGCGCGCAGCCCGGGCGGCGGCAGTGCCGAGTAGTTGGCCTGTCCGCCGAACAGCAGGCGGTGGTCGCGGCTGAGCCGGAAATAGTCCAGTGCCCAGTTCACGTCGGCCACCGCCATGTCGTTGCGGATCAGCGACCGGGCACGTGCTTCGCCCAACGGCTCGGTGGCGCCGATATAGGTGCCGACCGGCATCATCCGGGTCTCCAGCTCCGGCGCGATGCCCTGCAGCCAGGCATTGCCGGCCAGCACCACGAACTCGGCCTCGACCCGTCCCTGCGCGGTGGCCAGCACGGGGCGCGGGCCGCGTTCGAGCCGGAGCACCGGCGAATGCTCGTGCACGGTGACGCCAGCGGCCTCGGCAGCGCGTGCCAGGCCCAGCACGTAGGCGAGCGGGTGCAGGTGGCCGCTGGCGGCGTCGTACATCGCGCCGAGGTAGCGTTCGCTGGCCAGCTCCTGGCGCAACCGGGCCCGGTCCCACCATTCCAGCGGATAGTCATAGCGCTGCGCCATGCGCTCGATGTCGGCGCGCAGGGCGCGCTCCTGGCGCGGATGGATCGGCACGCTGGCGTGGCCATCGCGCCAGTCGCAGTCGATGCCATGGCGGGCGATGCGCTGCTTGAGCATTTGCATGCCGTCGCGCGAGAAGTCGAACAGCAGCCGCGCGTCGGCGTCGCCGACCAGCCGTTCCAGCGTGTCCTGCTCGCAGCCGTAGCCGACGATGGCCTGGCCGCCATTGCGGCCGGAGGCACCCCAGCCGACCCGTTCGGCTTCCAGCACGGTGACCCGGTAGCCCTGCTCGGCCAGCGCCAACGCCGCGGTCAGGCCGGTGTAGCCGGCGCCGAGCACGGCCACGTCGGCACGCGCCGTGCCCTGCAGTGCGGCGCGGGGCGGCGGCAAGGGCTGGCTGGCGGCGTACCAGCTGGGCGGGTAGTCGGACGGGGCGTCCACGGACATCGGGATGGATGGCGGTTGTGTCGGGGCGGGCAGTGTAACGGCCACGGTGTGTCGGTTTGGCGCAGGCGGCGGACGATGCCCTGCATTGTGCCGCGCGCTGCTTGAACGGTACGCGTGGTTGCCTAATCGGCGAGGCAGGGGTAGCGTGCCTGCACGTCACCAGAGCCAGACGCATGGCCAGCCTGCCGCTGGTCGGCTTGCCTACCGACCGCAAACCGATCGGCTCCCATCCTTTCCTCGTCGTCGGTGAGAAATACGTGCGTGCCGTGGTCGATGGGGCACAGGCCATGCCGCTGGTACTGCCACTGCTGCAGCCGCCGCTTCCCGCGCAGGCATGGCTGCAACAATTGGATGGTCTGCTGTTGACCGGTGCCACCAGCAACATCGAGCCGCATCATTACGACGGTGGCCCGAGCTGGGCCGGCAACCCGCATGATCCGGCCCGTGATGCCAACGTGTTCGGGCTGCTCCCGCAGGCGCTGGCGATGGGCGTGCCGGTGCTGGCGATCTGCCGGGGCTTCCAGGAGGTCAACGTGGCCTTCGGGGGCAGCCTGCATCCCCGGGTGCATGAAGTGCCGGGCCTGGCCGATCATCGTGAAGACCCGGATTCACCGCTGGACGTGCAGTATGGGCCGGCACATGCGCTGGCACTGAGCCCCGGTGGGCTGCTGGCCGGCATCGCCGGCGCGGGCACCGTGCAGGTCAACTCGGTGCACGGCCAGGGCGTGTCCCGGCTGGGCACGGGCCTGCAGGTCGAGGCGCGCGCGCCGGATGGCCTGGTCGAGGCCTTCCGCGGGCCCGGGCCGGGTTTCCTGCTCGGCGTGCAGTTCCATCCGGAGTGGCGGGTGCTGGAAAACCCGTTCCACCTGGGCATCTTCAAAGCCTTCGGCGAGGCCTGTCGCCGTTACCAGAAACAGAAGCAAAGTTGATCCGCCATGACATCGCGTCCCCGTACCCGCAAGACCGCCGCCAGCGTGCAGGAAGAAAGCTCCCTGCTGCGTTGGCTCAAGGAGCGGCAGATCACCGAGGTCGAATGCCTGGTGCCTGACATCACCGGCAACGCCCGCGGCAAGATCATCCCCGCCGACAAGTTCCGCCACGACTACGGCACGCGCCTGCCCGAGGGCGTGTTCGCCACCACGGTCACCGGCGACTTCCCGGACGACTACTACGAGCTGACCTCGCCGGCCGACGCGGACATGATTCTGCGCCCGGACCCGGACACCGTGCGCATGGTGCCGTGGGCCACCGACCCGACCGCGCAGATCATCCACGACTGCTACACCAAGAACGGCCAGCCGCACGAGCTGGCGCCGCGCAACGTGCTGCGGCGGGTGCTGGCCGCCTACGATGCGCTCGGCCTGAAGCCGGTGGTGGCGCCGGAAGTGGAATTCTTCCTGGTGCAGAAGAACACCGACCCGGACTTCCCGCTGCTGCCGCCGGCCGGCCGCTCCGGCCGCCCGGAGACGGCGCGGCAGTCATATTCGATCGACGCGGTCAACGAGTTCGACCCCATCCTCGACCTGATGTACGACTACTGCGACGCGATGAAGCTGGACGTGGACACCCTGATCCACGAATCCGGCGCGGCCCAGCTGGAAGTGAACTTCACCCATTCCGATGCGATGGCGCTGGCCGACCAGGTGTTCCTGTTCAAGCGCACCATGCGCGAGGCGGCGATGCGCCACGGCGTGTACGCCACCTTCCTGGCCAAGCCGATGGAGACCGAGCCGGGCAGTGCCATGCACATCCACCAGAGCCTGGTGCGGCCGTCGGACGGGGTCAACGTGTTCGCCGGCGACAACGAGGGCGAGTACAGCCCGTTGTTCGGCAACTACCTGGGCGGCCTGCAGAAGTACGTGCCGATGGCGATGGGCTTCTTCGCGCCGAACGTGAACTCCTACCGCCGGCTGGTGTTCGGCGAGGTGTCGCCGAGCAACGTGGAGTGGGGCTTCGACAACCGCACCTGCGGCCTGCGCGTGCCGATGGACAGCCTGGAGAACAGCCGCGTGGAAAGCCGCTTCGCCGGCTCCGACGCCAATCCCTACCTGGCGGTGGCGGCGACGCTGGCGTGCGGCCTGCTCGGCATCCGCGAAGGGCTCAGCCCGACCCCGCCGATCACCGGCAACGCCAAGGAGCTGGGCTACGAACTGCCGCGCTCGCTGGGCGAAGCACTCGATGGCCTGGAGGCGTGCGAAGCGCTGCAGGAACTGCTGGGCCGGCGCTTCTGCCGTGCCTACATCTCGGTCAAGCGCAAGGAATACGAGACCTTCTTCCGCGTGATCAGCTCCTGGGAGCGCGAGTTCCTGCTGCTCAACGTCTGAGCCGGACCGTTACCCGCCAGAGCTGGCGGGTACGGGTCAGCGCTGCGGGTCCAGCGAGATCAGCCGGGTGACGTCCAGCAGCGCCGCCGGCAGGTGCACGCCGCCGGGCGCGGCCAGATAGCGCGGGCGCCATTCCGGCGAGAACTTGGACTTGAAGCGGCGCAGGCCGCTGAAGCCATAGAAGCGCTCGCCATGGCGGGCGATCAGGTTGGCGAAGCGGTTCCAGCGGCCGGCCAGGCGGTGTTCGGCCAGCCCGGTCAATGGCGCCATGCCCAGCGAGAAGCGGGTGAAGCCGTTGGCCGCGCCCCACAGGAACAGTTCGATGAACAGGAAATCCATCGTGCCCTTCGGTGCGTCGGGGCGGTGGCGCATCAGGTCCACCGACAACTCGTGCCCGGCCGGCGCCTGCCAGAGGTTGGCGAAGGCGACCACGCCGTCGTCGGCTTCCACCAGCGCCATCGGGAAACTGCACAGGTAAGCCGGGTCGAAGCTGCCCAGTGAAAACCCCTTTTCCTCGCCGGCCTTCTCATCGAGCCAGGCGTCGGAGATGGCCTTCAGTGCCGGCAGCAGCGCGGCAACCTGGTCCGCATCGACGATGCGGAACGACAGCCCGCCGCGCTTGCCGCGGTTCCAGGCCTGGCGCAGGTCGGCACGCGCGCTGCCTTCCAGGCTGAAGCCCTGCAGCGGCACCAGCGCTTCCTCGCCGAGCTTGACCAGGGTCAGCCCGAGGTCGAGGTAGGTCTGCCAGTAGTTCCCGCTGGTCTGGTAGAAGACCGGGCGCAGGCCGAGCCGGTCGGCTTCCTCGCGGAACTTCCAGATCAGGGTGCGGGCCACGTCGGGCGGTCCCACCGGGTCGCCCATGGAGATCAGCGAGCCGCCGTAGCGCTGCATCATCACGAAGCCATCGCCGGCCTCGCTGCGCAGGATCGCCTTGTCGCCGGTCATCGCCAGGCTGGCCTGGGTGTCCTGGGCCTGCGCGAGCACCGGGCGCAGCAGTGCCAGGGTGGCCGCGTCCGGTGCCGGCAACGGCGTGCGGGTGCTGTGCAGCAGACGCGCCACCCCGAACACCACCACCACCAGGCTGACCAGCAGCAACGCGCGCAGCGCACGCGGGGCATTGCCGGAGATGGCGAACTGCCACCACAGCTCGCTCTGGTACTCGACGTGGCTGTACACGAAGAACAGCAGCCAGAGCGTTCCCAGCAGCACCAGCGCCACGTTGCGCAGCCAGGGCCAGGACCATGCCTCGTCGAGCAGTGCGCCCTCGCGGTAGAACTCGCGCCGTGCCGCCCACAAGGCAATGGCGATCACCGGCAGGGCCAGCGCGACCAACGCGTGGCCACCGCGCAGCCACACCGGCAACGGCAGCAGCACGCACAGCGCCAGCGCGATCCACCACGCCACGCGGCTGCGGCGTTGCAATCCCTGGCCGATCAACAGCAACACCACGCCGCCGAGGCTGCCCAGCAGGTGCGAGGTCTCGATGATCGGCAGCGGCGCGGTGAGAAGGCGATGGCGCGGTGACGGCAGCGTGCCGTCGATCAGCAGCAGGGTGCCGGCGGCGAAGACCGCCAGGGCGATGATCTGCGGCAACCAGGGGCGCAGCGTGCCCCAGACCGCGCCGGCGCCGCTACGCAACGGCTGGCGCACGCTGGCCAGCGCCGCCAGCACCGCGGAGGCGAGCAGGGGCAGCAGGTAGTAGGTCACCCGGTAGGCCACCGCCGCGGCCAGCACCGCCGCCGGCGCCACCTGCGGCAGCAGCTTGAGCAGGCTCCATTCGAACACGCCCAGCCCGGCCGGTACGGTGGATACCAGGCCGGCGACCACCGCGACCAGGTACAGGCCGACAAAGCCGATGAATCCAACGTCGGCCTGGCCGGGCAACAACACGTAGAACGCCGCCGAGGCCAGGCACAGCTCGACCACGCTCAGCGCGGTGACTTCCAGCGTGGTGCGGCGGTCCGGCAGCCACACCCGGTGGGTGCGCCAGCCAATGCTGCGCCCTTCGCGTCCGACGGCGACCAGCATCACGGCGAAGGCAGCCAGCAGTGCGACGCCGATGAGGCGGACCGCATCGCTCGAAAGCGGCAGGGCACGCGCGGCGGCGGCCGGCTCCAGCCACAACGCCAGCGCCAGCAGCAGCCAGGCGCCGAACACGAAGCCCAGCGTGCTCATCAATACCACCTGGCCGATCTCGGCCAGGCTCAGGCCGGCGCGGCCGTAGCTGCGCATGCGGATGGCGCCGCCGGTCAGGGCGGCAAACCCCAGGGTCTGGCCTGCTGCGTGGGCAAGGAACGCAGTGATGCCCACGCGACTGGCGGGCAGGTTGCGTCGTGCACGACGCAGGCCGATCGCATCGAAGCCGATCAGGCAGGCATAGCTGGCCATGCCGAGCACGGTCGCCAACACCAGCTGTGGCCAGGACACGGCGTGCAGGGCGATGCGGATCTGGTGGTAGCCGTGGTCGTCGAACTCACCGGCCAGGGCGCGCAGCGCCATGACCATGATGAGCACGGTCGCCGCGATGGCGGCCAGCCTGCGCCAGCGGGCGGCCTTGGGGTCCGGTATCGCGGCGGGTGAGCGCATGGAAGGCGGGGCAGGGGAGGAAGCTGCAAAGAGTAGCGCCACCGCGGGAGGACGGCAGCAGGGCGGTGGCGGGGATTGCAGTGGCCTTCAGCCGCGCGTGTTGGCGGCCGGCGCCTTAGACTCGGCGCTTGCCATGGCGGGAGGGAGAGCAGCATGCAGGACACGGCACCAGCATCGGTCCGCCGACAACGCGGCGCGGTGCTGCTGGTATTGGCGGCCCTGCTGGGGTTCAGTGGCTGCGCGGTGTGGCTGCAGTTCGAGCGCACCGACCTGGACTGGGTGCGGGCGACCCTGAGCTTGTACCTGCATGGGCCTTACGGGGTGCTCCTGCGGGCCGCGTACTGCCTGCTGGCGGTGGCGATCACGCTGCTGGCGATTGGCCTGCATGCGCAGATGCGGCCGGGACCAGGGCGCCGCGGCTTGCCGGTGGGCCTGTTCGGCATGGCCGGTCTGGGGCTGGCGGTGGTGGCGATCGGTGACAGTTGGCTGCCCGGCTACGCGCCGTTGCTGGCACCGCTGGTGCACGGCCTGGCTGCGCAGACCGCATTCCTGTGCGCGAGCGTGGCGATGCTGGTCCAGGCGTGGTGTTTTGGCCGTGATCCGCGCTGGCGTGCGCAGTACGCCCTGGCCTGGGGCTGGGCATGGCTGGCTTTCATCGCGCTGTGGCTGCACGTGCTCTGGCGTGGCAGCCCGCGCGGGCTGGGCCAGAAGCTGGTGATCGCGCTGGTGGTGGGCTGGCTGTTCTGGGTGGGCTGGGCGTTGTGGCGGCGCCTGCACAAAGGCACAGCTGAAACCGACGGATCGGGTCACAATGGGGCACACCTCCACAACAGGGATACCTCCCCATGATCGAACGCTTCGATACCGGCCCGCGCATGTCGGAAATGACCGTCCACCACGGCGTGGCCTATCTCGCCGGCCAGGTGCCGGAAGACACCAGCGCCGACATCGTCGGCCAGACCGAGCAGGTGCTGCAGGCCATCGACGACCTGCTGCGGCTGGCGCCCACCGACAAGACCCACATCCTGCGTGCGGAGATCTTCCTGGCCGACATGGCCGACTTCGCCGGCATGAACCAGGCCTGGGACAAGTGGGTGCCGGCCGGTGCCACCCCGGCGCGTGCGACCGTGCAGGCCAAGCTGGCCAATCCGGAATGGAAGATCGAGATCGTCATCACTGCCGTGGTGCCGTAAGGCGCAGGCTGGCCGCCCCGGCTGCGTGAAGCATCCGGGGCAACGGCGACATGGTCGCCGCCTTGGTAACGGGAAAGGGAATGAAGCGTTGCCTGTTGTCTGTCGTGACTGCCAGCCTGTTGCTGGGAACGGGGATGCCCGCGCGGGCGGCTTCCACCGCACGCGCATCGATACCGTCGATGATCTACGCGCATCCGCCGCAGGAGCGGATCGATCCGCTGGCATACCCGCAGTTCATGCAGATCGAGGCGGAGCTGCGCAACACCGTGCGCCGCCACGGTGATCGCAGCGTTCCCAACCGGTTCTGCGCGGTGGGCTACCGCTTGAAGAGCGGGACACTGGAAACGGTGCTGCTGTGGGACAACGCGCAATCGCTGATCCGGTGGCAGGGCGGGGACCCGGCCGGCGTGGCGGAGGAGGATGCCGAATCGGCCTCGTTCTCGCCGGTGACCGACCTGCGCAGCGACGTCGTCGAGGACGGTAGCTTTCCATTGGGTACGCGCGCTGTCATGCGTAGCGATGTGGAGGCATTGATCGCCGATTGCCGGCGGTTTGGCCGGCAATACACGGTGCCGCCGTCACCCTAGCAGCGGGCTTTGCCCGCCAATGAAGCCGAAGGCGATGCCCGCAATCCGGGCGTTCAATGGCTTCGCGACCGAGGCCCGCTCCTACGGGAGCGGGTGGAGCGCGATGCAATCCACCGGGCACGGTGGAATGCACAACTCGCAGCCGGTGCACAGGTCAGCCAGCACGGTATGCATGTACTTGGCGCCGCCGACGATGGCATCCACCGGGCAGGCCTGGATGCACTTGGTGCAGCCGATGCAGTCGGCCTCGACGATGACGGCGACCTGCGCGGGCTTGTGTTCGCCACGGCTGCGGTCGAATGGCACGGCGGCCACGCCCAGTACATGCGCCAGGGCGCGTGCGCCGGCGTCGCCGCCGGGGGGGCAGTGATCCACGCCGGCCTCGCCGCGGGCCATCGCCTCGGCGTAGGGGCGGCAGCCGTCAAAGCCGCACTGGCCGCACTGGGTCTGCGGCAGCAGGCGGTCGAGGCGCTCGACCAGCGCAGCCCTTCCTTCTCCCTCCGGGAGAAGGTGGCGCGCAGCGTCGGATGAGGGTTGGGTAATCATTGGGGAGTCCTGCTGTTCGCCCTCACCCCAACCCCTCTCCCGGAGGGAGAGGGGCTCAGGTAAGGCATTTGCCGCGATACCAGCGCTCGTGCGCCAGCGCCAGCATGGGCTTGTCTTCGCGGCTGTCGCCGTAGGCGTGGATGCGCTGGTAGGTGTCCAGGTCGAAACGCTTGCGGATCAGGGCCACCTTGCGCGGACCACAGTCGCCGCCGGCATAGCGGCCGGTGAGGCGGTTGTCCTGCACTTCGAGCGTGTTGCAGATCATCTGCAGGCCCATCTGCTCGCACCAGTGGCGCAGGTACAGGTCGAGCGAGCCGGACACGACCACGACGGTATGCCCCTGCGCCTTGTGCCACTGGATCTGTTCCAGCATCTCCGGACGCATCATGCCCGCCAGGTGCTCGCGTGCGTACTCGCGCGCAAGCTGGCTGACCTCGCCGGCATGGCGGCCGGTGAACACCTGCGCGGTGACGCGGCGGCGGATGCGCTCGGCCGAGATCAGCTTCAACCGGTAGGCCAGCACCCAGGGGCCGATCCGCCACCACGCCTGCGCACGTTGTTCCGGCGTGGCCACCCGCCGCAGGAACCGGCTGTAGGTGTCCTGGGTGGTGATGGTGTGGTCGAAATCGAACAGGGCCAGTTGCATGGTCCGCTCCGGGAGAAGGGCGCACCGCAGGGGCGCGCCCCGGGTCCATCAACGCACCGGCATGCCCGGCAATGCACCCGCGTCGGCATCGAGCAGCGCCAGGGCGCCGCCGTCGAAGCCGGCCGACAGGATCATGCCTTCGCTCAGGCCGAAGCGCATCTTGCGCGGGGCCAGGTTGGCGATGAACACCACGTTGCGGCCGACCAGCGTTTCCGGCTCGGCGTAGCTGCCGCGGATGCCGGAGAAGATCTGGCGCTGGCCCAGGTCACCGGCGTCCAGCAGGAAGCGCAGCAGCTTGTCCGAACCTTCGACGAAGCCGCACTCGATGACCTTGCCGATGCGCAGGTCGAGCTTGGCGAAATCGTCGATGCCGATGTACGCGGCCGCCTCGCCGTCAGCCTTGGGCTCGGCCTTGGCTTCCACCTTGGCGGGCTTCTCGGCCTTGGCCGGCTTGGCCTCGGCGGCGGGCTGGGAGGTCAGGGTGTCCTTGGAGGCGTCGGTCATTGCGTCGATCATCTTGGGGTCAATACGGGTGAACAGCGCCACGTAGGGCGCGATGGTGTGGGCGGTGAGCGGGGCGGCGATATCGCCCCAGCCGGTCATCGGTGCATTGAGGAAGCCTTCGGCCTGCAGCGCGGTGGCCGGCAGCACCGGCTTGAGCGCGGCAACCAGCACGCGGAACAGGTTCAGGCCCTGGGTGCAGACCGCCTGCAGTTCGGCGTCGGCACCTTCCTGCTTGGCGATCACCCATGGCTTGGTGTCGTCGATGTACTTGTTGGCTTCATCGGCCAGCGCCATGGTCAGGCGGATCGCCGCGGCCGGGTCGTTGCGCTCGTACGCTTCGCGTACCGGGGCCAGCGCGGCCACGAAGCGGTCGTACTGGGCCGGGTCGGGCAGCGCATCGGCCAGCCGGCCGTCGAAGCGCTTGGAGATGAAACCGGCGCAGCGGCTGGCCAGGTTGACGAACTTGCCGACCAGGTCGGCATTCACGCGGGCGGTGAAGTCGGCCAGGTTCAGGTCCAGGTCGTCCACGCCGCCGGAGGACTTGGCGGCGAAGTAATAGCGCAGCGCTTCCGGCGCCAGTCCAGCGTCCAGGTAGGTGCGGGCCATCACGAAGGTGCCGCGCGACTTGCTCATCTTGGCGCCGTCCACGGTCAGGTAGCCATTGACATGCAGGCGGGTCGGCGCGCGCAGGCCGGTGCCGTGCAGCACCGACGGCCAGAACAGGCCGTGGAAGTTGACGATGTCCTTGCCGATGAAGTGGTGCAGCTCGGTGCTGCTGTCGGCGGCCAGCACGGCATCGAAGTCGTCACCGGTCTTGGCGCACAGGTTCCTGAAGCTGGACAGGTAGCCGATCGGTGCGTCCAGCCACACGTAGAAGTACTTGCCCGGCGCGCCGGGGATCTCGAACCCGAAGTAGGGCGCGTCGCGGGAGATGTCCCAGGCGCGCAGGCCGCCCTCGGCGTCCAGCCACTCGGACAGCTTGGCCTTCACGCCCGGCAGGGCGACGTCACCGGCCAGCCACTGGCGCAGGAAGTCCTGGAAGCGGCCCACTTCGAAGAAGTAATGCTCCGAATCGCGGATTTCCGGGGTAGCGCCGGACACCACCGACTTGGGGTCGATCAGGTCGGTCGGGCCGTAGGTGGCGCCGCAGACCTCGCAGTTGTCGCCGTACTGGTCCGGGGACTTGCACTTCGGGCAGGTGCCCTTGATGTAGCGGTCCGGCAGGAACATGCCCTTGGCCGGGTCATAGAACTGGGCCACCGAGCGACGGCTGATGTGGCCGGCGTCGTCGAGCCGGGTGTACAGCGCCTCGGTCAGCTCGCGGTTGGCGGCCGAGTTGGTCGAGTCGTAGTGATCGAAATCCACGCCGAAGGCAGCGAAGTCGCGCTCATGGCCGGCCTGGATGTTGGCGATGAAGGTTTCCGGGCTCACCCCGGCCTTCTCGGCGGCCAGCATGATCGGCGTGCCATGGGTGTCGTCGGCGCAGACGTACCAGACCTTCTCGCCCATCAAGCGGCGGGCGCGCACCCAGATATCGGCCTGGATGTAGCCGACCAGGTGGCCCAGGTGGAGCGGGCCGTTGGCATAGGGCAGGGCATTGGTGACGAGCGCGGTACGGGTCATGGCCATCATTTGGTGCAGGGGAACGCGGGATTATCGCATGTCGGAAAACAGCCAGCCCCGGGAAGGCCCGGGGCTGGCGTGCTTCCTTCTCCCGCCGGGAGAAGGTGTCCCGAAGGGGCGGATGAGGGTGAGGGATGGGCGGACGCACCCGCTCCCCAACCCCTCTCCCGATGGGAGAGGGGCTTCACAGCGGATTACTGGTCGCGCAGCCAGGTCTGCGAGCGGCAGATGAAGGCGATGCAGCCGGACACCTCCAGCTTGCTGCCGTTCTCGATCAGGGCGACCTTGGAGCTGTAGGTCTTGCCCTTGGCCGGGTCCAGGATGGTGCCGTTGGCCCACTTGTTGGTGCCGTCCGGGCGCAGGTTCCAGAGGATGGTCATGCCCTGGATCGGCTTGTCCTTGTTGGTGCCTTCGCACTTGCTGCAGACCGGGTTCGGGCCCTGGGCGGACTGCAGCACCTGCAGCACGCGGCCGCTCAGGGTGCCGTTGGCGGCCTGGGTGATCTCGACGATGGACTTCACCCGGCCGGTTTCGTCGTCGATGGTCCGCCAGCGGCCGGCGGCACTGTCCGAGGCGCTGGCGGAGAAGCCGGCGGCCAGCAGCGGCAGGGCCAGCAACAGGGTTTTGAAGGTGGTGCGCATGTATCCCCTCCCAGGGTGTGTTTCGGCTTCCGGCGGCGCCGGTACGGTGCCGAATGTACCCGCATTCGCCGCCGTACGGAATCCGCAGCGCAGCAGATCACGCGGCGCTGCGGGCTCTTGTCTCATCGCAGGCTGATCCGCTTCCGGTTGTCGGCCGAAACCCGGTCGATCAGCTTGTTGTAGGGGTCAAACCCGGCTTCGTTCGGCTTCTGGTCCACGGTCACGGTCAGGGTCGGATTGCCAGCGGTGATGTGGTGGCGCTGCAGGTACAGCACCTTCTCGTCGCGCTCCTTGCCCGAGGTGCCGCTGGCGAACACGCCGACCTCGATCCAGTCGTCCAGCGTGCCGGCCGTTTCCTTGCCCAGGCCATCGGCGTAGCGCTTGTCGGCGTGCAGCTGCAGGGTCACGTCGTAGCGCCCGTCGGCGCGCTTGCTCGCGGTGGCCTCGACCACCCGGTTGTCGTAGAAGCTGATCTTTTCGAACAGGTCGGTGATCAATGCCTGCTGCTCCGGCCTGGCCTCGGCGCGGATGAATTCCAGCAGTTCGGCCGAGGTCGTGTACGGCGGTTGCTGGAAGGCTTTGGCCTGCAGGAAGCGGTGCAGTGCGCGGTTCAATGCCTCCTCGCCGATCTCCTCGCGCAGGCGGTAGAACACCACCGAACCCTTGCGATAGTGGATGTACTGCTGGTTTTCATTGCGGTACAGCGGTTGTTCTTCAACATCTTCGCCACCACGCCCGGACAGGTAGCGGTCCAGTTCGGTCTTCAGGAACTGGCGCATGTGCGCGCGGCCATACTCCTTCTCCATCACCATCAGAGCTGAGTACTGTGCAAGTGACTCGGTAAGCATGGTCGCGCCCTGCACGTTGGCGCTGATTACCTGGTGCGCCCACCACTGATGTGCTGCCTCATGCGCAGTGATGTAGAAGACATAGTCGATGTTGTCGGGGTCACGCAGGTCGGCGATGAATCCCACGGCTTCGGAGTAGGGGACCGTATTGGCGAAGGCTTGCGCGAAGCTTCCCACGTAGTTTGGGAATTCGATGACGCGGAACTGCTTGTGCTGGTACGGACTGAAGTTGGCCTCGTAGTAGGCCAGCGACTTCTGCACGCCCTCGATCATCCGGTCCACGTTGTAGGGATGCTTGGGGTCGTAGTAGATCTCGATCGGGATGTCCTTGTAGGCCGCCTTCCGCACCGCCCAGCGTGCCGACAGGTAGGCGTAGAAGTTCAGCATCGGCCGGTCCATGGCGTAGTCGAAGCAGCGCCTGCCGTCGCGGGTGTACTCCTGCTGCAGGTAGCCCGGGGCCAGCGCGATCTGGTCCGGCGCGGTGCAGACGGTGCTGCGGAAGTCCAGCCAGTCGGCGTCGTTGGAAATGTAGGTGTTGGCGCGTGCCGCCTCGTCCTCCAGCTTGGGCATGCGCGTGGGCTCGCCCAGGCCACGCTTGCGACGCTCGTTGCGGTCATCGATCTCGGCGCCGGCGTTGTAGCCGAAGCCCGGCAGGATGCCGCTGTTGAAGAAGCTGCCGTTGTCGACGATCCGGGTCTGGGCCTGGCCGGCGGGGATGCCGTCCGGGTGGATGTCGACGGTGAAGCGGATGTCGCGTTCCTCGCCGGGTTGCATCGGCGTATCCAGCGTGTAGATGCGATAGCCGACGTCGGCGTCATTCTTGTCCAGCCTGGCGGCGCCCAGGTCCAGTGCGGTCAGCGTCTTGTCGTCGGCGATGGAGATGTGCAGCTGCGGGATCGCCACGGCATGCGTGTTGCGCACACGGTAGTGGCCGTCGATGCGCACCGACTGGGTTTCCGGGTGCAGGTCGACGGTGTTGTCCACGGCGATGATGCGCGGCTGCGGCAGGTCCTTGAACTGGCGGTAGGTCTTCTCGTAGTACGCCAGACGGTCCAGTTCGGCATCGGGCGAGAGGTACTCGTTGCGGATGTTGGTGTTCCAGTACAGCCAGCCGCCGCAGCCGACGAAGGCCAGCACGGCCAGGGCCAGTGCAACCCCCAGGCCGCCGTGCAGGCGCTGGCGTGCCAGCCGCAGGCGGGTGCGCAGGCCGCCGTCCACGCCACGCACCCACAGGGCCGCGCACAGCAGCAACAGCACCCCCAGGAACAGGGCCCAATAGCCCTGGAAGGCGAACTGCGCGGTCAGGAAGTGGCCGTAACCGTTCATGTCCGAATAGGGCGCATTCGGCGCGCTGGCGTAGTTGTAGATGTCCTGCGCGTAGTCCAGCAGCCCCAGCACCGATTGCCCGATCAGCACCAGGATCAGCAGTGCATAACCGAGGAACTTGTTGTTGCTCAGTACCTGCAGCACCAGCGCCAGCCCGCCCATCAGCACGAACACTGTGGAGTTCAGCAGCAGGGTCTTCACGTACAGCAGCGGTTCGATGTGGGTGTAACCCTTGGACAGCTGCACCAGGACCGAGGCCGCACCGCCAATGGCCTGGAAGCTCAGCACCACGGCCACCAGCGCCAGGAACTTGCCCGCCAGCGGCACCCAGTTCGGGACCGGTGTGGCATCGGTGATGCCAGCGATGCGCGCGGTGCGTTCCTTCCATACCAGCTCGCCGGCGTAGAACAGCACGATCAGCACCAGCAGCCAGCTGTAGCTGCCCTGCAGCGCCTCCAGCATCTGCGAGGTAACCGGCCAGGTCGGCGTGCCGTACATGTTCTGGCGGAACAGCGACGACGGGATGAAGTTGGCCAGGCCCAGCAACAGCAGCACAATGAAGGGAATGCTGCGGAAGATGCCGAAGGTGTCGAAGCGGACCTGGCGCAGCAGCTGGCGCAGGTGGGTGGAGGTGGCGAACGTCGGCGTCACCCGCGGCGCGGTGGCAGCCGGGCGTGCAACTGCTGCCGGCGCGGTGTCCTGCCTGCCGCGCTGGCGGCGGCTGGCGCGGCCGGTGCCGGCACGCTGGGTGCGGAACAGGGCGAAGGTGGCGGCAAACAAGGCGGCACTGATCGCCAGCCACAACAGGCGGTTCTGCAGCAGGAACCCGGCCAGCGCCGGCACGGCGGTGTTGCGTTCCTCGGCCGACCAGTAGCGCGTGACGAGGTTGATCGCGCGGATGCCCAGCGGGTCGAGCAGGGCGGAGATCTGCTGGTTGTCGATGTCGGCCAGGATCACGCGGCTGACGCCATACAGCACGAAGAACACGATCACGCCGATGTACACCCACAGGATGCTGCGGGTGGTGGCCGCCAGCAGCGACAGCAGCGCGGTGGTGAACAGCACGTTGGGCAGCACCATCACCACGAATGCCCACAGGTAGGGCTGCAGTGACACCGGGCCGAGCCGCGCGGCGTCGATCCACGGCATGAACTGCGCGATGAACAGGCCGGCGGCGACGATGACGTACATCACCAGGCAGGCCAGCAGCGCCGCGCCGAGGCGGCCGAGCAGGTAGTCGCGGCGCTTGATCGGGCTGGAGAACACCAGCTCGGCAGTGCCCAGCTCGAAGTCACGCAGCAGCGCGTTGCTGACGAACAAGGTGGTGACCAGCAGGCCAAGCAGGGTGAAGGCGGTCATCAGCGAGGTGATCACCGACGGCGCATTGCGATGCACGTTGCCGATGCCGCCGCCGATCTGGACCGCATCGCTGGAGGCCGCGGCGAAGGCCATCAGCGCCAGGAACAATGCCAGCAGCCACAACAGCGGGGAACGGAGCTGCTCGCGCAGCTCGAAGCGCAGGAAGTTCAGGGTCATGGGCCGTCTCCGTCAGGCGGCCAGCGCCTGCAGGCGCAGGCGCTGGAAGTAGACGTCCTCAAGCCCGGGCTCGACGGGCACGAAGCCCTGGTCCGGCTGGGTGGCGCTGAACACGTGGATCACCGGGTGGCCACCCACCAGGCGCGTGGACAGCACGGTGAAACGGGATTCGTAGTCGGCCAGCTCGGCCTTGCCGACCTGCTTGCGCCAGACCTGGGCCTGCAGCGCGCCGATCGCATCGACCGGCCGGCCGGTCAGCAGTACCTGACCCTTGTTCATGATGGCCATGTTCGGGCACAGGTCGGTCACGTCCTCGACGATGTGCGTGGACAGGATCACCACCACGTTCTCGCCGATCTCGGCCAGCAGGTTGAGGAAACGGTTGCGCTCCTCCGGGTCAAGGCCGGCGGTGGGTTCATCGACGATCACCAGCTGCGGGTCGCCGAGCAGTGCCTGGGCGATGCCGAAGCGCTGGCGCATGCCGCCCGAATAGGTGCCGAGCTTGCGCTTGCGCGCGTCCCACAGGTTGACCTGCTGGAGCAGGCCCTCGACCACTTCCTTGCGTTGCCTGCGCGCGGTCAGGCCCTTGAGCACGGCGAAATGATCCAGCAGGTCGAGTGCGCTGACCTTGGGGTAGACACCGAAGTCCTGCGGCAGGTAACCCAGCCGGCGGCGCAGCGCGTCCTTGTCCTTGAGCACGTCGATCCGGGTGCCATCGGCGGTGGTCAGCGTGGCGCTGCCGCTGTCGACCTCCTGCAGGGTGGACAGCGTACGCATCAACGACGACTTGCCGGCGCCGTTGGGGCCGAGCAGGCCGAACATGCCGCGCGGGATGTCCAGGTCGATGTTCTTCAGTGCATGGACGCCATTGGCGTAGGTTTTCGACAAACCGCGGATCTGCAGCATGGACCAAGCCCCTGTATGGACGGATGAGGACACTTTCCGTTTGCCGTCGGGCTGACGGCAATGCGCCGGAAGTCACTAGGTCAACAGGACGCGCCGTCGCGGCGGATGTGACCACGGCCCAAGACACAGGGATGCGCGCACTCAGGGGCGGCGCCGACGGCAGGAGCGGCCACGGCCGCGAAGCAGGGAGGGAATCAGTCCGTAGCGGCGCCCGCCAACCCGGACGCTCAAACGTCCTCGGCGTCTTCCGTGCTCTGCCGCAGGCGCCCGATCTGGGCGGCGGCCGGGCCGGTGAAGGACACCAGCTGGCCGCCGCGCAGCACCATGCGCCCGGTGTGGCGATCAATGCCGTCGTAGGAATAGTCGAAGCGGAAGCTGCGCTCGAAACCGATCCAGCCATTGGGCAGGCGGCAGGGGCGCATGCCGGTGGCATGCACGCTCTGGTCCAGCCATTGCACGTCGGCGGCGCGGCAGGCATTGCGGCCCAGTTCGGTGGCGCGGTCGGCGGCGGCGCGGGAACGGTCCCAGAACGCGAAACCGATCGCGCCGACGATCATCAGGATGAGCAGGGTAGGCATGCCGACACTTTAGGCGATTCGCCGTGCCCGGCGCAGCCTGGCCCGGTCAACGCGTTGGTGGCGCCGGGACCGGTTCATCCGGTGGCGGTGGCAGCGGCGCATTGCCGTCGAACACCGGCGTCGGGCCCTGCATCGGCACGTTGGCGGTGAGCTTCAACAAGGCCGCCCAGTCCTGGCGGTTGAGGTTGCATTCTTCTTCATGGCCCGGCGAGCAGCCCGCTTCGACGACCGCGTCCGCGGCGGCCTGTGACGGCTTGGGCAGCTCGATCATGCCGGTGCGGTCCAGGGTGAGCTTGCGCATCGCCACGGTGTTGGCGACGTTACCACCGACCAGGTACAGCGTGCGGTCACCGCCGACATTGGCGCCGATCACCACCTCGCAATGGGACTTCCAGTTGCCGGCACGGCCGCTGCCCAGCGCCTGTATCAGCCCCGCATGGTTCAGTGACGTGCTGCGATCGCGCAGGAAACACAGCATGTCGCCGGGGCCGGGCTTTTCGTTGGCCGGGTCGGCCAACCGGTACGGCGAGGCGTTGGCGCCTCCCTGGTAGGCCGCGCGGATGTAGTCGATGTGGCGCGGTGAACGGTTGAAGCCGGGCACGCCCGCACGCGTCATCACCCAGGAGATGAAGGCCGCCGACCACGGGTTGTCGATCAGGAAGGCGCGGCAGTCGCTGTCGGTATAGCGGTTGCCGGCCGGCTGCATGCAGCTGGTGGCACCGGGGATGGCCCCCATCGGCGACAGCGTCCCGCTCTCGCGCCAGTAGCCGGCCACGCGCTGCCAGGCGATCAGGCCGTTGTCGGCCAGGTGCTCGGCTTCGGCCTCGGTGACCCCGAGGCTGGCGATGCGGCCATCGCGGTCGATGAAGGGGCGGTACCAGAGCCGGTGCTCGTCGCAGGCCGCGCGCACCACCGCCTTGGCGGTTTCGCTCACGCCGAAGCGGGGCGGGATGTCACAGGCCTCCACCGCGTGCGCGGCAAAGGCGGGGGCAAGCAGGGCAACGCCGCACAGCAGGTACCGGTAGACCACATCGAACTCCGTGGGGGTGGAGGAAGCCAGTGTTGCAGGCGAGGCCGTGTGGGCGGCGTGAGTCAGGCCGGCGGCGGGCCGAGCTTCAACGACAGGTCGATCGCCTGCACGTGTTTGGTCAACCCGCCGATGGAGATGCAGTCCACGCCATCTTCGGCAATGGAGCGCAGCATGGACAGGTCGACGCTGCCGGACACCTCCAGCGGGATGCGGCCGGCGGCGATGCGCACCGCCTCGCGGCGCATCGCCGGGCTGAAGTCATCGATGAGGATGCGTTCGCAGCCGGCGGCCAGGGCCTGCTCCAGCTGCTGCAGGTCCTCCACCTCCACCACCAGCGGCAGCGTGGGTTGCTGCGCCCGGGCGGCGCGCACCGCCGCGCCCAGCGAGCCGGCGGCGCGGATGTGGTTTTCCTTGAGCATCACCGTGTCGAACAGGCCGATGCGGTGGTTGTCGCCACCGCCGCAGCGCACCGCGTACTTCTGCGCCAGGCGCAGCCCGGGCAGGGTCTTGCGGGTGTCGAGGATGCGCGCGCCGGTGCCGGCTACCGCTTCGACGTGGCGGGCGGTGATCGTGGCGGTCCCGGACAGCGTCTGCAGGAAGTTGAGCGAGGTGCGCTCGGCGCTGACCAGGCTGCGGCTGCGGCCTTCCAGCGTGGCCAGCACGGTGCCGGCGCTGACCCGGTCGCCTTCCAGTACCCGCCAGTGGATCTTCACCTCCTGGTCGAGCGCGCGATGGGTGGCGTCGAACCAGGGGCGGCCGGCGATCACCGCGTCCTGCTTGCACAGCAGGTAGGCGATGTCGGCGCTGTCGGGGAGCAGGGCGGCGGTGACGTCGCCACTGCCGATGTCCTCGGCCAGGGCGCGGGCGACATCGGCGTCGATCTGTTCCTGCGGCGGGGCAAGCGGCGGATGCGGCAGCATTACTTGGCCGGGAAGTCGGTGATCTGGGCGGTGGCGATGGCCTCGTCGGCCAGCAGCACCGGGATGCCGTCCTCCACCCGGAACACCTGCTTGCGGTCGCGGGTGACCAGTGCCTCGCGCAGCGGCTGGGCCTGGGCGCTGCCATCGGCCCGGGTGACGCCGCCGGCGCCGATCGCGCGGTTCAGGGCATCCAGGCCGGCGCTTTCCAGCTGGGCCAGCGGCTGGCGGGTGTCGGGGGAGACGAGCAGGTCGAGCAGTTTGCGGTCCATCAGGTCGTGGTCTTGCGGGGAAGACGGCTAGAATACGTCTTTGCAGCAGGTGACGGCCAATGACCCCCAACCCCTCCGAGCCGCTTGTCGGCATCGTCATGGGTTCCCGTTCCGACTGGGAAACCATGCAGCACGCAGCCCAGAAGCTTGATGCCCTGGGTGTTCCGTATGAAGTGAAGGTTGTTTCGGCGCATCGCACGCCGGATGTCCTGTTCAGCTATGCCGAACAGGCCGGAGCGCGCGGCCTGCGCGCGATCATCGCCGGTGCCGGTGGCGCGGCCCACCTGCCGGGCATGCTGGCCGCCAAGACGGTCGTGCCGGTGCTTGGCGTGCCGGTGCAGTCCAAGGCGCTGAACGGCATGGACTCGTTGCTGTCGATCGTGCAGATGCCGGCCGGCATCCCGGTGGCGACCTTCGCCATCGGCAATGCGGGGGCGTCCAATGCGGCGCTGTTCGCCGCGGCCATGCTGGCCCCGGCACAGCCGCAGATCGGCGCGGCGCTGGACGCGTTCCGCGAGCGCCAGACCCACGACGTGATGGCCGCGGACGATCCGCGTCAATGATCACGGTCGGCATTCTGGGGGGCGGGCAGCTGGCCCGCATGATGGTGCTGGAAGCTGCGCCGCTGGGCATCCGCTTCGTGGTGTTCGACCCGGCCGCCGATGCCTGCGCCGGCCAGGTGGCGCCGCTGCAGGTCGGTGCGTTCGATGACCTGGCCGCGCTGGAGGAATTTGCCGGCCGCGTGGACGTGGTCACCTTCGATTTCGAGAACGTGCCTGCCGCAAGCGCGCGCTGGTTGGCCCAGCGCAAGCCGGTGTTCCCCAACCCCGCCGCGCTGGCGGTGGCGCAGGACCGGCTGAGCGAGAAGACCCTGTTCCGGGAACTGGGCATCCCGCTGCCGCCGTTTGCCGACATTGGCAGCCGTGAGCAACTGGCGGCCAAGGTCGCCGAGTTCGGCCTGCCATGCATCCTCAAGACCCGCCGACTGGGCTACGACGGCAAGGGTCAGTTCCGCCTGCGCAGCGAGGCGGACATCGATGCCGCCTGGCAGGCGCTGGGCGCGCAGGCGGACAAGACCGGCCTGATCCTGGAAGGCTTCGTCGCCTTCGATCGCGAGGTCAGCGTGGTGGCGGTGCGCGGCCGCGACGGCGAATTCCGTGCCTGGCCGTTGACCGGCAACTGGCATGTGGATGGCGTGCTGTCGGCCAGCCTGGCGCCGGCCACCGTGTCCGCGGCCCAGCAACAGACGGCGATCAGCTATGCGCGCCGTGTCGCCGAGCGGCTGGACTATGTCGGCGTGTTCGCGCTGGAACTGTTCTGCCGTGGCGAGGAGCTGCTGGCCAACGAGATGGCCCCGCGCGTGCACAATTCCGGCCACTGGACCAGCGATGGCGCAGAGACCTCGCAGTTCCAGAACCATGTCCGGGCCGTGCTCGGCCTGCCGCTGGGCGACACCCGGGTGCTGGGCCATGCCTGCATGCTCAACTGGATCGGCCGGATGCCCGACCCGGCGCCGGTGCTGGCCGAGCCCGCCGGGCACTGGCATGACTACGGCAAGCAGCCGCGCGACGGGCGCAAGGTCGGCCACGCCAACCTGCGCGAGGATTCGACCGCGGCGCTGGCCGGTGCGCTGGAGCGCATCGGGGCCGCATTGGGCCGGCAGGCACAGGTGGCACCGGTGGTCCAGTCCCTTCGGGACGGCGGCGTAACGCCGGCGTAAGCCGGGCGGGCGTAAGGTTCTCCGGGTCCATCCCCGGAGAACCACCATGCTCGACTGGAATGCGTACCGCCGTGAACTGAAGGGCCGCATCGGCGAATTGGGCAAGCTTTCGCCCGACACCCTCAAGGGCTACCTGGCCCTCAGTGGTGCCGGCGCCCAGACCAACCACCTCGACGGCAAGACCCGCGAACTGATCGCGCTGGCCGTGGCCGTCACCACCCGCTGCGACGGCTGCATCACCACGCACGTGGATGCCGCCCTGAAGCAGGGCGCCAGCCGCGAGGAGATCGCCGAGGCGCTGGGTGTGGCGGTGGCCCTCAACGCCGGCGCGGCGATGGTCTATTCGGCCCGCGTCCTGGATGCGGTCGCCGCCCACGACACCTGACCTCGGCAGGAGTAGCCTCGGCCGCAAAGTCGGCGCGCCCCAATGCTGCACAGGCGACGGATCGACCTCTCCGGGCCGTGGACGGCCTCCGCGGCGAGCCTGATCGTGGGGGCTCGGCCATTACAGGCCTCACGGCCGAGGCCGCTCCAGCCGGTGATCAGCGCAGCTGGCTGGCCGCGAAGTCCCAGTTCACCAGCTTCCAGAACGCCTGCAGGTAGCGCAGGCGGTCGTTCTGGTAATCGGTGTAATACGCGTGTTCCCACAGGTCGCAGACCAGTAGCGGGGTGCTGTCGCCGGTCAACGGGGTATTGGCGTTGCGGGTGGTGACGACCGCCAACCGGCCATCGGCATGCTGCACCAGCCAGGCCCAGCCCGAGCCGAACACCGCCATTGCCGCACGGTTGAACTCTTCCCGCAGCTTCTGCACGTCGCCGAACTGGCGGTTGATGCGGTCGGCAAGCACCCCGTGCGGTTCCTCGCCGGCCCGGGGGTGCAGGCACTGCCAGTGGAAGCCGTGGTTCCAGGCCTGTGCCGCCGCCTCGAACAGCGCCCCCTGGCTGTTGCGGACGATCTCCTCCAGCGGCATCTCGTCCATCTCGGTGCCGGCGATGCGGGCATTGACCGCATCCACGTAGGCCTGGTGGTGGCGGCCATGGTGCAGTTCCAGCGTCTGCGCCGAAATGTGCGGTTGCAGTGCGGTGCGGGAGTAGGGCAGGTCAGGCAGTTGGACGGGCATGGAATATTTCTTTTCAGGGCAAAGGCGCCGGGAATGCGTCGGCTCGGCTTACAATCCGTGGCCACGGGAAAGTCTATCCGACCAGGACGGGCCGTTCTTTCGCAGCAGGAGAATTCGAATGCCGGTGATGGAGCAAATCCAGGCAGAGGTGGAGCAGCATCCCCTCGTCCTGTTCATGAAAGGTACGCCGCAGTACCCGATGTGCGGCTTTTCCAGCCGCGCCGTGCAGGCGCTGATGGCCGCCGGTGCCGCGCACCTGCGCACGGTCAATGTGCTGGAGTTCCCCGAAGTGCGGGCCAACCTGCCGCGCTTCTCGAACCTTCCGACCTTTCCGCAGTTCTTCATCCACGGTGAGCTGATCGGCGGCTGCGACATCATCCTGGAGCTGCTCGAATCCGGCGAGCTCAAGCGCATCGTCGCCGAGGCGGGCCAGGCGTGAGTGCCCAGCCGGAAGGTTGGGCGCAAACGGACCTGGCGGGGCGGGTCGTGCTGGTTTCCGGCGCGGCCGGTGGCCTGGGCGCGGCGGCCGCCAAGGCGTGCGCCACGGCCGGCGCCACGGTGGTGCTGCTCGGCCGCAAGTTGCCCAAGCTCAATCGTGTATACGACGCGGTGGCCCAATTGGGGCCGGAGCCGCTGCTCTACCCGCTGGACCTGGAAGGGGCGACCCCGGACGACTTCGCGGTACTGGCCGAGCGGCTGGCCACGGAGCTGGGCGGCCTGGACGGGCTGCTGCACTGCGCGGCGGACTTCCCGGGGCTGACCCCGTTCGACCTGGCCAGCCCGGCGGCGTTCTCGCGCGCCATCCACGTCAACCTGACCGCACGTGCCTGGCTCACCCAGGCCTGCCTGCCGCTGCTGCGCCAGCGTGACGACGCGGCGGTGGTGTTCAGCCTGGATGATCCGGCGCGGGTAGGGCAGGCGTTCTGGGGCGGCTACGGCGTGGCCCAGTACGGGCTGCGTGGCCTGATCGACACGCTGCACCACGAGCTGCGCAATGGCCCGGTGCGTATCAGTGGCGTGCAGCCCGGGCCGATGCGGACCGCGCTGCGCGCGCGGGCCTTTATCCATGGCGAGGACACCGCCGCGCAGGATCCTTCGGCCTATGCCGCGGCCTGCGTCACGTTGCTGTCGGCCGCCGGTTCGGCCTGGCGCGGGCAGGTGCTGGACGCGGCCGGGTGACCATCCTCTCGGCGGCCCTGCTGCTGTTCCTGATCCTGGACCCGCTGGGCAACATCCCGGTATTCCTGAGCCTGCTCAAGCCCCTGGCCCCGCGTCGCCAGCGCATCGTGCTTGTGCGCGAGCTGCTGATCGCCCTGGCCGTGCTGATGGCCTTCCTGTGGGGCGGCAAGTACGCGCTGGAACTGATGCACCTGCGCCAGGAATCGGTGGCCATCGCCGGGGGCATCGTGCTGTTCCTGATCGGCATCCGCATGATCTTCCCCAAGCCGGAAGGGCTGATGGGGGCGGTGCCGGACGGCGAGCCGTTCATCGTGCCGATGGCGATCCCGTTGGTGGCCGGCCCCTCGGGCATGGCGGCGGTGATGCTGATGGGCAGCAACGAGCCCGACCGGCTGGGTGACTGGAGCCTGGCCCTGCTGCTGGCCTGGGGCGCGACCGCCGCCATCCTGATGTCGGCCACCCTGCTGTACAAGCTGCTGGGTGCCCGCGCGCTGACCGCCCTGGAGCGGCTGATGGGCATGCTGTTGGTCGCTATTTCCGTGCAAATGCTGCTCGATGGCCTGGCCACCTACCTCGGGTCACTCCAATAACCGATTGATTTGTCGGTTCTTGTCCGATCGTGTTGCCGCAGGACTGTCTTATTGCAGTCATAAACTGTCATTACCGTGTTAACCTTATCTTAACCGTTGCGGCTGAAACCGCTCCGGAAGGGACCCCCAGATTCAAGCCGATCAGGCGCCCGGTTGACCCCGGGGCTGATGGATCGCGTTTTTTTTCAATCGCCAACTCGTTTCGAGGCTACCTACCCATGAATCATCCTCGCATCCGGATGTCCAAGCTCACCCTTGGCCTCATTGCCGCCCTCGCGGCTGCTCCGGCTTTCGCACAGAGCACCTCCGCCGGCGTCGGCGGCCAGGTCACCAACACCGCCGGCCAGCCGGTCGCTGGTGCGGAAGTCACCATCACCCACGTCGAGTCGGGCACGGTCAGCCGTGCGACCACCGACGCGGCTGGTCGCTACAACGCCCGCGGTCTGCGCGTGGGTGGTCCGTACAGCGTCACCATCACCAAGTCCGGTGAAGGCACCAAGACCGAAGACGGCATCTACCTGGGCGTGAACCAGAACGGCACCGTCAACGCCGCCCTGACCGGCGACATGGCTGCCACCACCCTGGAAGCCGTGCAGGTCATGGCCGTTGCCGGTGGTTCGGAAGTGTTCAGCGCGACCAAGATGGGCACCGGCACCTCGGTGAGCCGCCAGACCATCGAAGCGCTGCCGTCGATGAACGGCAACATCCAGGACTACATGCGCCTGGATCCGCGCGTGGCCTTCGTTGACCGCGCCTCGGGCTCGATCTCGGCCGGTGGCCAGAACCCGCGTTACAACGCGGTGCGCATCGACGGCGTCAACGCCTCGGACACCTTCGGTCTGGAAGGCAACAACATGCCGACCAAGCGCCAGCCGGTCTCGATGGAAGCGCTGGAAGCAATCAACGTCGACATGTCCAGCTACGACATCACCATCACCGGCGCCACCGGCGCGGTGGTTGATGCCGTGACCAAGTCCGGTACCAACGAGTTCCATGGTTCGGTCTATGGCTACATGCGCGATGGCTCCTGGTTCGGCGACAACCCGGGCGGCGGCAAGTTCGACGGCTTCGAGGACGAGAAGACCTACGGCGTCACCTTCGGCGGCCCGATCGTCAAGGACAAGCTGTTCTTCTTCGCCAACTACGAAAAGTACGAGCAGGCTGCTCCGGGCGCCGACGTTGAAGGCAGCCCGCTGGGCAAGGGCACCATCAGCCTCGGCGACGTCGCTGAAGCGCAGAAGATCTTCCAGGAGCGCTATGGCGTCTCCGCTGGCGACTACTCCTCGGCTTCGGACACGGACCTGGAAGAGTACGCGCTGAAGATCGACTGGAACATCAACGACGACCACCGCGCCAGCTTCCGCTACAGCAAGCTGGAGCAGAGCAAGCTGCGCGTGAACGGCTTCTCGACCACTGCTGCCTCGGTGAGCTCGTACTGGTACCAGCACGACAAGGAAATCGAGTCCTACGTCGGCCAGCTGTTCAGCGACTGGTCGGACAACTTCTCGACCGAGTTCAAGGTCAGCTACCGTGATTTCCAGGCCGTGCGTAATCCGTCGGCCAAGGGCACCCCGGCGATCAAGATCGACTTCGGCGGCATCCACAGCAGCCAGGAATACGGCAACAGCCCGTACCTGTGGCTGGGCACCGAGAGCAACACCCAGTACAACGAGCTGTACACCAAGACCTGGAACTACTTCGGCGCGGGCACCCTGACCCTGGGCGACCACGACGTGAAGTTTGGTGCCGATTTCAGCAGCAACGACATCAACAACGTCTATGCGCCGTACGTTGATGGCTACCTGGAATATTTGGGTATCGATGCGTTCCGCAACGACACCCCGGTCCAGACCATCTGGCGTGACCCGGCCACCGGCGGCGCCGAAAGCCTGGCCGCGAAGTACAAGTACGAAACCCTGGGCCTGTTCGTGCAGGACACCTGGTACGTCAACAACAACCTGACCCTGACCCTGGGCCTGCGTGCCGACAAGTACGACACCAACCATCGCCCGCAGTACAACCAGCAGGCGTCGGAGTACTTCGGCTACAACAACACCTCGATCGGCGACAACAGCTTCCTGTTCCAGCCGCGCGTTGGCTTCAACTACACCTTCGACTCGGATCGTCCGACCCAGCTGCGCGGTGGCGTTGGCCTGTTCCGTGGTGAATCGCCGCAGGTGTGGCTGGGCAACATCTTCGCCAACACCGGCATCAACTACAGCCAGACCACCGAGTACCCGATCAAGGGCACCTCGAAGGACGCACAGCAGGTCGTGAACTTCGTCTCCGACGACTTCAAGACCCCGTCGGTGTGGAAGGCCAACCTGGCGTTCGACCACGAGCTGCCGTGGTACGGCATCGTGGGTTCGGCCGAGTTCCTGTACTCCAAGGTCAAGGATGGCTTGTTCTTCAAGCGCCTGGAACTGGAGAACCCGAGCTTCGTCGGTGCCCCGGATGGCCGTGAGTTCTTCTGGAAGAGCGTCTACGGCACCACCTCCGGCTCCAAGTCGACCGGCCCGAGCTGGGCGAGCGACGCCGTGCTGCTGGACAACACCGACAAGGGCCGTACCGCCCAGTTCACCGCTTCGCTGTCCAAGCCGTTCAGCGAGCAGAGCGACTGGGCCTGGAGCCTGGGCTACACCTACACCGATGCCAAGGAAGTGGCGAGCAACACCTCGTCGGTGGCGACCTCGAACTGGAACAACAACTACATCTTCCAGGCCAACGAAGACGCCCTGGCCCGTTCGCGTTACGAAGTCCGTGACCGTATCTCCGGTGCCCTGAACTGGAAGCACAAGTTCTTCTCGGACTACGAGACCCAGGTTGGCCTGTTCTATGAAGGCCGTACCGGTCGCGCCTACAGCTGGGTGTACGCCAACGACATGAACGGCGACGGCCGTACCTTCAACGATCTGTTCTACGTGCCGAAGGGCCGTGGCGACGTGATGTTCAAGGGCGGCGCGGCCATGGAAGACGCGTTCTTCAAGTGGCTGGAGTCGAACCCGGAACTGGCACGCTATGCAGGTTCGGTCACCCCGCAGAACGCTGGCCGTGCCGGCTTCGTCAACACCTTTGACGTGCGCATCACCCAGCAGCTGCCGGGCTTCATGAAGGGCCACAAGTCGGAGATCTGGCTGGACATCCAGAACATCGGCAACATGCTGAACAAGAAGTGGGGTCGCATCTACGACTACGGCTTCTATGCTGACCAGGGCGTTGCCAACTTCATCGGCATCGACCAGGCCACCGGCAAGTACATCTACGACTTCCGCACTGCCCGCGTGGGCAACCAGTCGGCAACGGTCACCGAAGGTGCCTACGCCAACGCGGACGCCGACGGCTTCAACACCGGTGTCTCGCAGTGGTCGCTGCAGCTGGGCTTCCGCTACAAGTTCTGATCGGTTGATTGATCGGATGTAAACCGAAAACGGCCGGGGCAACCCGGCCGTTTTCCTTTTCATGGGGGCAGCGCTAAAGTCGATCGCCAATGAGAAGGAGCAGCAGTGGAAATGACCAAGAGTGAAGGGGCAGCGAGGGCGCTGCCGGTACAGGACGCGCGCATCTACCCGCGTGGCGGGCTGGACGTGCTGTCGCGGACCGAGGTGGCGCGCCTGCGCGATGCCTCCAGCGGCGGCATGCACGAGCTGCTGCGCCGCTGCGCGCTGGCAGTGCTCACCAGCGGCAGCGCTTCGGACGACCCGCGCGCCGCGCGCGACCTGTACCCGGACTTCGACATCCAGGTGACCCAGCAGGACCGCGGCGTCCGCATCGACCTGAGCAACGCGCCGGCGGCGGCCTTCGTCGACGGCGAGATCATCCGCGGCATCGCCGAGCTGCTGTTCTCGGTGGTGCGCGACCTGGCCTACATGGCCATCGAGCTGGGGCCGGAGTACGCCTCGGACCTAGAGACCACCGACGGCATCACCAACGCGGTGTTCGGCGTGCTGCGCAATGCGCGCATCCTGCAGCCGAGCGAGCCCAACCTGGTGGTCTGCTGGGGCGGCCATTCGATCTCCCGCGACGAGTACATCTACACCAAGCAGGTCGGCTACGAGCTGGGGCTGCGCGGGCTGGACATCTGCACCGGCTGCGGACCGGGCGCGATGAAGGGGCCGATGAAGGGCGCCACCATCGCCCATGCCAAGCAGCGCCGTACCAACACCCGCTACATCGGCATCACCGAGCCGGGCATCATCGCCGCCGAGTCGCCGAACCCGATCGTCAACCACCTGGTGATCATGCCGGACATCGAGAAGCGTCTGGAGGCGTTCGTCCGGCTGGGGCACGGCATCATCGTGTTCCCGGGTGGCGTGGGCACCGCCGAGGAGATCCTGTACCTGCTGGGTATCCTGCTGCGCGAGGAGAACGCCGAGCTGCCGTTCCCGTTGATCCTCAGTGGCCCGGCCATCGCGGCGCCGTACTTCGAGCAGATCGACCGCTTCATCCGCCTGACCCTGGGCGATCGCGCTGCCGAGCGCTACGAGATCATCGTCGGCGACCCGGTCGCGGTGGCGCGCAAGATGTCGCAGGGGATCAAGCGGGTGCGCGAGTTCCGCCTGGCGCACCGCGATTCGTTCTTCTACAACTGGCAGGTCGACATCCCGCTGGCCTACCAGCAGCCGTTCGTGCCCACCCACGAGGCCATGGCCGCGCTGGACCTGCACAAGGGCAGGCCGGCCCCGGACCTGGCCGCCGACCTGCGACGCGCGTTCTCCGGCATCGTGGCCGGCAACGTGAAGGAGGAAAGCATGCGCCGCATCGAGGACTTCGGCCCATTCAGGATCCACGGCGACCCGGAGATGATGCAGGCGCTGGATGCGTTGCTGCGGGCCTTCGTGGAGCAGCGCCGCATGAAGATCTCCGGCGATTACCGGCCGTGCTACCAGGTGGTGGCCTGAGTCGACTCAGGTCGGCAGCGTGACCAGGGTGATGTGGCGGCCGTTCTCGATGCGCGTCGCCACGTCGCCCAGGCCGCCGGTCAGGGCCTGGATGCGAGCCCGCGAGGACTCCAGTCCGAGCTTGTGGCCCGTGCGTGCCGCAGTGCTGCCGGCGGGCGGCAGGTCGTTCTCGATCAGGATGCTCAGCATGTCCCTGGCCACGTCCAGGCGGACGTGGATGTCGCCTCCGGACGGGGAGGGCTCGACGCCATGGCGTATCGCGTTCTCGATCAGGGGCTGGATCGACAGCGTGGGAACCGCGCGACCCGGCAGCGGATCGGGGAGATCCCAGTGGATGCGCATGCGGTCACCGAAGCGCAGCCCCTCGATCTCGGCGTAGCGCCGGGACAGTGCGATTTCCTCGCTAAGCGGGATGGCCCGGGGGCCGGCCAGGGCCGCGCGGAACAGGTCGGCCAGGTCCAGCAGCAGCCGTTCGGCGTCTTCCGGGCGCTGGTGGACGAGTGCCGCGCCCGTGTTGAGCGTGTTGAACAGGAAGTGGGGGCGGATGCGGGCCTGCAGCGCTTCCAGTTCGGCCTGTTTGGCGCGGACCGCGAGTTGGCGCAGTCGCCAATGGCTGTGGAAGGCGACGAGTGCCAGCAGGCCCACCAGCAGGGCCAGGGTGGTGAGTTTCACGGCAAAAACAGGCCAGCCTTCGGCCGGTACCAGCCAGGTGTCGTGCAGTACCACCCATGCCAATGTGGTAACCAGCCATGTGCTGCATAGCAGGGCTGCCAGGGCGACCGCCGCGATCCGTGTCGGGCTGACGCGGAGCAGGTGGCGCCTTGCCAGGTACAACATCGCCAGAGAGGCGAGGGCGACCCATTGAATGGTGAACGAAGCCAGCCCGAAATAGGTCAGCAGGTCCACCCGCGCGCTCTGTGACAGGGTCAGCAGGGCGGCCAGCGCCTCGCCGGTCAGCATGATCCGGATGATGGTCTGGGCCTGCGAGAGGGGGTCCAGCGGGTTCAGTGCTGCCTGAGGGGATGCGGGCATGCCGTGCCAGATTCCAGGAGGGGCGGTGGGGGGTTGCCATTCATGCGATGGATCGGCCCGTTCGTCCCCCAGACATTGAAGCGGGACGTGGCCGGTCATTAGAGTAAGTCGTCCAAATGGGGAAGGATATGCCCAGCAATCTTCGAGCTACCGGCCGAAGGCCTCTGCGCCTGCGCGCGCGGGGCTTCAGCTTGGTCGAGTTGATCGTCACCGTGGCCATTGCCGCGATCCTGGCGGCCATCGCGGTGCCGTCATTTCGTTCGGTGATCAACGCCAACCGTCTGACCTCCCAGTCCAATGATCTGGTGGCCTCGCTGCAGTTGGCCCGCAGCGAAGCCATCAAGCGCAATGCCCAGGTTTCGGTATGTGGCAGCGCCGATGGTGCGACATGTGGCGGGGGCTGGGACAGTTGGCTGACCGTGATCGAGTCCGACAGCACCGTGCTGCACGTGGGCACCTCAAAGGCGCCGGTCGAGGTCAGTTCCGATGTGGCCCGGTTCACCTTCCGTCCCGACGGCCTGTCCAGCACGGCCGTCAACAGTGCCGTCACCTTCTGTATTCCGACCGGTAGCCCGGCGGACAACCAACGTACCGTCACCCTGACATCGGCTGCACGCGTCAACAGCAGCCGGGTCGATGGTGGCGGCGCATGTCCTTGAGACGGGAGCTCCACAGATGAGAACCGCAGCAATCCCCGGGCGGATTGGCTCTTCGAAGCGTCGGCAGGTGGGCGTGAGCCTTATCGAGGTAATGGTTTCGGTCCTGGTGCTGGGCGTGGCCCTGCTGGGCATCGCTGCCATGCAGGCCACCGCATTGCGGAACGGGCAGAGTTCGCTGGAGCGCAGCCAGGTCGTCGCCTATTCCTACTCGGTCATCGATGCAATGCGGGCCAACCGGCAGGAGGCCTTGGCCGGCGCATACAACACCGGCGGCATGGAGTGCTCGGTGCCCGACGGCGGGACCCTGGCGCAGAACGATGTGAGTCGCTGGATCGAATCGCTGAAGAACGGCATGGCCGGTTCCGACGACGACGAGTCCGTCTGCGGGCAGATCGCCTGTGCGGCCGAGGTATGCACGGTCACCGTGCAATGGGATGACACCCGCGGCAGCAAGGGTAATGCGGCGGCTGACAACGCCGACAACGTGGAGGGGGGCGCCGAGCGCCAGGTGCAGACGGTGGTCAGGCTATGAGTGGCATACGTGCAATGAAGAAGATGCAGTCGCGGTCGGGGATGGCCGGCATGACGCTGATCGAGCTGATGATCTCGCTGATCATCGGCCTGGTCGTGCTCGGTGCGGTGGCAATGATCTTCCTCTCCAGCCAGCAGGCGTATCGGACCACCGATGGGCTGGGCAAGGTGCAGGAGAACATGCAGTTCGGATTCGAGATGATGGCCCGGGACATCCGCGAGGCCGGCGGCAACCCGTGCGACATCGATCTGCCGGTCGCCAATGTGGCTGACCTCGGCGGGACGAACTGGTGGAGCACCTGGTCGCAGCCGGTGCGTGGCTACGACAATGGTTCGCTGTCCGGCTCCACCGCCGGGACCGACGCGCTGCAGCTGCTGCTCGTCGGCTCGGATATCGCCAATGTCAGCGCACATGCGGGCACGACCTTCACCGTCGACAACGGCAGCAGGTTTGCGGCCAATGACGTGCTGATGGTCTGCGACACCAAGCAGCTGGCGGTGTTCCGGGCGGGCGCGACCAGTGCGACCAGCGTGAGCCATTCGAACGGTGGCAACTGCAGCAACAGCCTCAATGTGCTGCCGGCGCCGTGCAACGCGTCCGCACCGGCGTACATCTACCCGCGCAATTCCGTGATCAGCAGGCTCAATGGCGTGCGCTGGTTCGTGGCTGACAACGGCCGCGGTGGCCGTTCGTTGTTCCGCGTGCTCAATGGTGCTGCCCGCGAGGAAATGGTTGAAGGTGTCAACGACATGCAGTTGGCGTTTCTGCAGGATCCGGCGACGACCGACTACGTCGGCGCCGGCGCGGTGGCGGGTTGGCAGGACGTGACGTCGATACGGATCACTTTCACCGTCAACAGCGACAGCGCGGTGGGGACGGGCAACACGCCGTTGTCGCGCCAGCTTGAGTACGTGGTCACCCTGAGGAGTCGTGCGCAATGAACATCAACAAGCGCGTGCGCGGGTACGCGGTGCGGCAGGGGGGGGCAAGCCTGCTGGTGGTCCTGATCATCCTGATCGTCATCACCCTGATCGGGCTGGCGAGCATCCGCGGCACGCTGCTGCGCGAGCGTATGAGCGGCAACATGTATGACCGCAGCCTGGCCTTCCAGTCCGCCGAATCGGCATTGCGCGAGGCGGAGGTCGCCGTCCGGGCGGCGGTCGTGGCGGGCAGCACGATCGGCGTGGACTGCAGCAATCCGGCCACGGCGTGCCCCATCCCGCCGGCCAACACCTACAGCGGCGGCGGGGCGGGCTGGATCAACGGTACGGCCACGCAGACGCTGGCGGCGGGGCGCCCGCAGTACTACGTCCAATACCTCGGCCAACGCGAAAGCACGGACGAGCTGCAGCAGAACCAGAGCGCCAACGCCAACCAGTACGGTGGCGGTGGTGGCGTGACGCTCGAGTCGTTCTACCGCATCGTCGCCCGTAGCCATGATCCGGCCGCCGTCACGGATCGCGCGGTTGTGGTCCTGCAATCCAACATCACGGTCAAGTAAGTACCGTCGTCCTGGGACTCTGAAAGATCATGAAAACGACATCCATCGAAACAATCGTCCAGCCGCGTTCGTTGAGCAGTCGATTTGGCGCTTTCGCCATCGGCCTGTTCGCCGCCTTGTGCTCGGCCCAGGCGCCGGCCGTGGAGATCGCCCAGTCACCGATGTACGTGGGCAGCGACGTGCCAGGCAACCTGGTGCTGGTGCCGTCGGTGGAATATCCAACCCTGATCAGCCAGGCGAACATCGGCAACTACGACACGTCGCGCCGGTATTCGGGTTACTTCGATCCGGCCAAGTGCTATCTGTACAACTACAGTGCCACCGAGACGGACCGCTACTTCTATCCTGTGGGTGCGGCGGTTTCGTTCAATTGCGCCACTGCAAAGCAGTGGAGCGGCAATTACATGAACTGGGCGGCCACCCAGACCATCGACCCGTTCCGCTCCGGGCTTACCGGTGGGTACCGCGTGGTGGATACCCCGACCACGACGGTTCTGGAGAAGGCGCGCCACCACGGCTCGGGTCTGTATCCGGACCGCACCATCCCCGCGTCGTCCACCAATGCCACCCTGGTCAACAACCTGACCGGTGCGCAGTGGAACAGCCTGAAGATCCGCATCGCAGGGCTGGGCAACAAGATGCGCTTCACTTCCAGCGGCGATCTCGGTGCCACTCCGGTGCCTTACAACCCGGCGGTGCATACCCTCACCACGGGGAAGAATGGTGATGCCGGCACCGTCTATGAAGTCAGTGTGCGCGTGAAGGTCTGCGATGCGAGCGTGGGCGTGGAGAGTAATTGCGTCCAGTACTCGCAGGGCTGGAAGCCTGAAGGCCTGATCCAGGAGTACTCCAAGCGCATCCGCTACAGCATCTTCGGCTTCCTCAACGAGTCGGGGAATACCCGGAATGGCGGCGTGATGCGTGCGCGCCAGAAGTTCGTCGGCCCCAACAGCTACTACCCGGAAGTCGGCACGCTGGTGAACGCGAACGCCGAATGGGATTCCACCACGGGCGTGCTGCGCCGTAATCCCGACCCGGACGATGCAAGTGCCACCGCAACCACCGGCATCCAGGACAGCGGCGTCATCAATTATCTGAACAAGTTCGGCCAGATGACGACGGCTTCGCCGAAGAGCAATGACCCGGTGAGCGAGCTGTACTACGCGGCGCTGCGTTACTTCCGTGGGCAGGGCAACATCGATGCCTATACCCGGAACATCAACTACACCTACGCCGACGGTTTCCCGGTCATCACCGATTGGGATGATCCGATCCGGTACTCCTGCCAGGTGAACGCGGCGTTGGGCATCGGTGACGTGAACACCCACGAAGACCGCGATATTCCCAATACGCCGGACAAGGACTACGACCTGGCGGTCAAGTACACGCAGAAGATCTTTGACCTGGAAGGTATTACCACCAAGGCCAATGCCTCCAGTTTCAGTGGTCGTGGCAACTCGGCCTTCATCGCCGGCCTGGCGTACTACGCCAATACGAACGACATCCGTCCGGATGACCTGGCCAAGCCCAACACCACCGGGAAGCAGACGCTCTCGACCTATTGGGTGGACGTGCGCGAGAACCAGATCCTGGAGCCGAAGACCGCCAACCAGTACTGGCTGACTGCCAAATACGGTGGCTTCGACGTGCCGCTGGGTTTCGATCCGCTGACGACCAAGGCGTTGCAGGAGTCGTGGTGGCATACGAATACCGACTACCTGACCAGTGGTTCAGGTGGCGGCGTGACGAGCACCGTCAACAGCTACCCGCGTCCGGACAACTTCTACGTGGCCAGCGAGGCCGACAAGATGGTGGCCAGCCTGCGCCAGGCCTTCGAGTCGATCGCCAAGAAGGCGGAGGGCTCGGCGAGCTCGTTCGCCAGCAACTCGACGAAGCTGGATGCCGGTGCACGCACGTTCCAGGCGCAGTTCGTCACCGGCCAGAATCGCGAGTGGGCGGGGCGCCTGTATGCGTATGACGTCAATGCCACCACTGGTGCGCTGACGCAGGCCTGGTCCGCTGCCGACCAGTTCCCGGTCTGGGGGCCGACCAACGCCACCACCAACGCGCGCAAGATCTTCTACAACAATGGTGGATCGCTTGCCGCGTTCCAAGGTTCGGTCAACGGCCTGTCCGCGGCGGTGGTGAACTATCTGCGCGGTGATCGTTCCGGTGAGAAGAGCAATGGCGGGACTTTCCGTAACCGCCTGAGCCTGCTGGGCGACATCGTGAATTCGCAGCCGGTGTATGTGGGCGCGCCCAACAGCCGTCTGTACATGAAGAGCACCTTCGCCGGTTCCAGCAACTACGCATCGTTTGCTTCCGTCCAGGCCACACGTACTCCGGTGGTGTATGTGGGGGCCAACGACGGCATGCTGCATGCGTTCAATGCGAGCAGTGGCAAGGAGCTGTTTGCCTTCGTTCCCACCGAAGGCATGGCCAAGCTCAGTGGTGCGTTGAAGTACACCGACCCGGCCTACGAGCACACTTATACGGTTGACGGTGCCATGACCGCGGCGGACTGGTATGACGGTGCGAACTGGCGTACCGCGCTGGTCGGCACCATGGGGCGTGGCGGCAAGACCGTCTTCGCGCTGGACGTGACCAACCCGGCGTCGCCCACCCTGATGTGGGAAGTGAACGATGCAGCGTTGGGCAACAACCTGGGCCAGCCGATCGTTTCGCAGGTGGCTGACGGGGAGTGGAAGGTGTTGCTGGGCAACGGCCCGAACAGCAGTGACGGGATCGCCAAGCTGGTGGTGATCAACATGTCCAACGGGAGCATGTCCACCATTTCCACGGCGACTGGCAGCGACAATGGCCTGTCCGGCATCAACGCCTGGTCCGCTGCAGGCAACGGCCTGGTCGATACCGTGTATGCCGGTGACCTCAAGGGCAACATGTGGCGCTTCAAGCTGTCGACGGGAACCGCCAGCCTGTTGTTTGCGGCAGGGGCCACCAAGCCCATCACGGCGGCCCCGTTGGTCGCGGTGAACCCCAAGACCCTGCAGACCTGGGTGTTCTACGGTACGGGCCGTTACCTGAATTCGGCGGACCGCGCGAACAAGAACGTGCAGACCTGGTATGGCCTGATCGACAAGGGTTCGACCATTTCCGGAGCGGGCGGCCTGAAGCAGGTGAGCGTCCTCAACGAAGGCAAGGTCGGCGGCTACGACGTGCGTGTCATCGAGCGCGTGGCCACGACGGGTGAGGACGGCTGGTACATGAACCTGCTTCCGTCCTCGGGTACTGCGGCAGGTGAGCGCATGGTGGTGCCGAACTTCTTCCAGGGCCTGACCCTGATCGGCACCACGCGCATCCCGGATTCAGCGGATGTGTGCAGCCCGACCGGCAAGGGCTATACGATGGCGATCGATCCGTTCACGGGTGGGCGCCTGTCCGGCGGCTTCTTCGATGCCAACGGCGATGGCGTGATCGACAGCAAGGACTCGCTGGATGGCGTGCCGGTATCGGGCATCGGTTACGGCAGCAGCCCGAACAATCCGATCTTCATCGGTGACAACATGTATACCAGTCTTGACGATGGCACCTACGACAAGACCAAGACCAATACCAACAACGGCAACATCAAGCGCGTTTCCTGGCGCGAACTGATCGGGAACTAAGGGAGTGAACAAGATGGTTCGTGCACAACGGGGGGCGGTGCTTGCAGGTAGGGGCCGGGCGGCGGGTTTCACGCTGGTCGAGTTGATGATCGTGGTCGCGGTGATCGCGATCCTGTCAGCCATCGTCTATCCCAACTACCGGGAGTACGTGGTCAAGGCGCGTCGTACGGCCGTGGCAGGCTGCCTGCAGCAGCATGCGCAGACGATGGAGCGTTACTACACAACCAATCTGACGTATGTCGGTGCACCGGCTCCGCGTTGTGACGCGGACTTGGCGGCGTTCTACCAGGTAGGCTTCCAGGGAGGGGATCCGACCGCGCGTGCCTACATCCTGCAGGCGGTGCCGACGTCGAGCCAGAAGGATCCCAAGTGCGGGACGTTGACGGTCAATGCGCAAGGGGTGCGCACGAAGAGCGGAACGGCGACGGTTGCTGATTGCTGGTGATGCGCCGCACGATTCCCCAAGAAGCCCGCCGGAACCGGCGGGTTTTTTTGTTGCAGGAAACGGTGCCCTTGCGTCGGGAAGCATGGCATCCATTTCTCGCAGACGCAGGAACGATAAAGCCCGCCTTGCGGCGGGCTTTATCGCTTTCTTGATCTGGCGCCCGAAGTTGGACTCGAACCAACGACCCCCTGATTAACAGTCAAGTGCTCTAACCGGCTGAGCTATTCGGGCGGGGACGCGCATTCTACTCAGCACGGCCCGACCGCGCAACTCCCCGTTCAGGGCGGGCAGGTTGCTCCCTCGATGATCCGTCCATTGCGGACGCGCCCACTGTTGTTGACGACCACCTGCCTGAGCAGCTGGCCTGTGGTGGTGCAGATCGAAAGGGTCAGGTTGGAGCCCGCATTGCGGCCGTCGGGGAGGTAGCGGACCCGACTCCGACCAGCGCTGCTCCTCAGGTTCAGGGTTGCTGGCGCGAGCTGTCTGCCGGTCCGGATGATGTCCGTGGGAAGGTCAGGCTGCCCGTTGCCGTCAGGATCGGTGAAGACCAGCCAGATCTCCGCCCAGTTGCGGGTTGACGTGCACTGCTTGCCGTCCATGGAGGGGCATAGCAGGGTGGGTTTGCGCTGCCAGATCGCAGTCTGGCGGGCCAGATGCAGATGCCCCACCAAGGCATTCTGCAACGCCGTTGCCCGGGAATGACGAAGTTGCCCGCTCATTGCCGGCGCGGCGAGCGCTGCCAACAAGGAGGCCACGACAATGCATGCGAGTGTTTCGATCTGGGAAAAGCCCCTGCTGGCGGGGTGGCTGACACGTCGTTGACCCATCATGGGGCGGGGCTTCCGTGCTGATCGGGTCGTCCCATGCTGCATGGGTGTGCGTGTGCCGGGACTCGGGGGAGCTGGCCCCTGAACTTGAGGTTAGTCCCTGCCGGGTCGTCATCACGGCGCTCGCTATACTGGGCAGTCCACGCAGGCAAGGCCTCCCCATGTCCGACAGCTTCCAGCTCGTATCGCCTTACGCTCCGGCCGGCGACCAGCCTGCCGCCATCGAGAAGCTGGTGGCCAATTTCGACGCGGGCATCGCCAAGCAGACGCTGCTGGGCGTGACCGGCTCGGGCAAGACCTACACCATCGCCAACGTCGTGCAGCAGATCCAGCGGCCGACGCTGGTGATGGCGCCGAACAAGACCCTGGCCGCGCAGTTGTACGGCGAGTTCAAGGCGTTCTTCCCGCACAACGCGGTGGAGTACTTCGTCAGCTATTACGACTACTACCAGCCGGAGGCCTACGTGCCGGCCTCGGACACCTTCATCGAGAAGGACAGTTCGATCAACGAGCACATCGAGCAGATGCGCTTGGCCGCGACCAAGACGCTGCTGTCACGACCGGACGCGATCGTGGTGGCCACCGTTTCGGCGATCTATGGCCTGGGTGCGCCCGAGGACTACCTGTCTTTGCGCCTGATCCTGTCCAAGGGCGAGCGCATCGACCAGCGTGACCTGATCAAGCATCTCACCCAGTTGCAATACACCCGCAATGAGTACGAACTGCAGCGCGGTACCTTCCGCGTGCGCGGTGAGGTGATCGACGTGTTCCCGGCCGAACTGGACAGCGAGGCGGTGCGTATCGAGCTGTTCGACGGCGAGATCGAGCAACTGAGCATGTTCGACCCGCTCACCGGGGAAAGCCTGCGCAGGATGCAGCGCTACACCATCTACCCCAAGACGCACTACGCGACCACGCGCGAGCGCGTGCTGGCGGCGATCGAGACCATCAAGGTCGAGCTGAAGGAGCGGCTGGAGCTGCTGTACGCGCAGAACAAGCTGGTCGAAGCGCAGCGCCTGGCGCAGCGCACCCAGTTCGACCTGGAGATGATGGCCGAGGTCGGCTACTGCAACGGCATCGAGAACTACTCCCGCCACCTGACCGGCAAGGCCGCCGGCGAGCCGCCGCCGACCCTGTTCGACTACCTGCCGGCCGACGCCTTGCTGGTCATCGACGAATCGCACGTCACCATTCCGCAGATCGGCGCGATGTACAAGGGCGACCGCTCGCGCAAGGAAACGCTGGTGGAGTTCGGCTTCCGCCTGCCCTCGGCGCTGGACAACCGCCCGCTGCGGTTTGAGGAATGGGAGGCGCGCTCGCCGCGCAGCATCTATGTGTCGGCCACGCCTGGCCCGTACGAGCTGCGCGAATCCGGCGAGGAGATCACCGAGCTGGTGGTGCGCCCGACCGGCCTGATCGATCCGCAGGTGGAGATCCGCCCGGTCGGCACCCAGGTCGATGACCTGATGTCCGAGTGCAATGCGCGCATCAAGATGGGCGACCGCGTGCTGGTCACCACGCTGACCAAGCGCATGGCCGAGAACCTCACCGAGTACCTGGGCGAGCACGGCATCCGTGTGCGTTACCTGCATTCGGACGTGGATACGGTGGAGCGGGTGGAGATCATCCGCGACCTGCGCCTGGGCAAGTTCGACGTGCTGGTCGGCATCAACCTGCTGCGCGAGGGCTTGGACATGCCGGAAGTATCGCTGGTGGCGATCCTGGACGCGGACAAGGAGGGCTTCCTGCGCTCGACCGGTTCGTTGATCCAGACCATCGGCCGTGCCGCCCGCAACGTGCGCGGCAAGGCGATCCTGTACGCCGACAAGATGACCCGCTCGATGCAGGCGGCCATCGACGAGACCGACCGTCGCCGGCAGAAGCAGGTGGAGTACAACGAGTTGCACGGCATCGTGCCCCGCTCGGTGGCGCGGCCCATCGTGGACATCCTGGAAGGGGCGCACGAGGAGGGGTCGGCCAAGTCCAGCGTCAAGGGCAAGGGGCGTCGCGTGGCCGAGCCGGAGGCCGACTACCTGCCAATGGACCCGGGCAAACTGGCGGCGCGGATCAAGGAGCTGGAACAGAAGATGTACCAGCATGCCCGCGACCTGGAGTTCGAGGACGCGGCCCGGGTGCGCGACCAGATCCACAAGCTCAAGGAGGCCAATCTGGGCTGAGGTGGCCAGCGTGAAGATTTTTGCAGAAAACGGTTGTCCAACCGGGCCGGGTTGGTTAAGATACGCGCCCTCGCAACGGTGAATTGTTGCAGCGACGGGCGGTTAGCTCAGCGGTAGAGCACTACCTTGACATGGTAGGGGTCACAGGTTCGAACCCTGTACCGCCCACCACTCCCCGGAATCGGGTCGAGTGGGCATCCAAAAAGGCCGGCCATCGGGTCGGCCTTTTTGTTGAAGCAGTACCCCGGTGCGGGCAGCACCACCGCAATGCACGCGTGTTGCGACAGGGGCGGTTAGCTCAGCGGTAGAGCACTACCTTGACATGGTAGGGGTCACAGGTTCGAACCCTGTACCGCCCACCACGAAATCAAAGACTTACTACTTTGACTCGTGGCACGTACGGAAAAAATACGGAAAAGCGGCCTGCATAAGCGCCGCTTTTTTTGTGCCTCGATTCTGAGCTAGTGACATGGCCTTCCATGCTCGGAGTGTGTCACCTTCAGCGTCCGATACGAGCATTGGAGTGCATCTCTTGGCTGATTTCGGCATCACTAATTGCAGTCAGATATAAGAGGTCGACTGTCGATCATGTCGACTGATAGCGACCAAAACGGCTAGCATCTACTCCCCCCCTAAAACGAATGTCGAGACGCGACCTGCATGCCCCTCGGCTCGTAAGGCGCAGGCCGGATTTATGCTCATGCTTCTCCCAGACTTGGGATTCAAGACCACTACCGGGGGCGCACATGCGTCTCGAACCATCATGCTGGCCGAGCTTGGCTTGCTGCTCGATGCCTGCCCGGAGGGGGCTGCCCAAGCTGACTATCGCGAGGCGGTCGTGGACATGAACTGCCTTGGCAAGCGTTCGGGCAATACCAGAGCACTGACTTGGGGCCATCTGGTCGATCTGTACGGTGTGAACCCTGAGCAATTGCTCTACCGCGGCATGTGCTGGTTCTGGTATCGGGACATCCAAGGTCGTCCATTGCTTGCCCTAGGCGCAGCCTTGGCGCGGGACGGGCTGCTGTCTTCGGTTGCCCCGCATATCTGGGCGGCCGCCCTAGAGTCAACGGTTTCTCGCGAGTCCGTGGAGACCTTCATCGCCGGCAAGTTCCCTGATCGCTTCAGCCCGGCGACTTTGAAGTCGGTCGCGCAGAACATCAATGCCACCCTGACCCAGGCAGGGCACCTTTCGGGCCGGGTGCGGAAGCTGCGGCAGCAAGCTCGCCCCACAGCAGGATCGGTCGCCTATGCCCTCCTGCTGGGATACGCCTCCGGCGCCAGGGGCCCGGAGCTCTTCCAGACTCGCTTCATGAAAGCACAGGACGTGCCGGTCGCTGTCTGCATTGATTTCGCGGAAGAGGCGGCCCGCAAGGGCTGGATCGAGTTCAAGCGCGTCGCAGACGTGATGGAAGTCGCCTTTCCCCGCCTTATCCGTCCTGAGGAGGAGGTTGTGATCCGTGAGCAAGCTTAAACGCCTGCTGCAGTCCTATGAACGTTTCATCGCGACGCCGTGGCGCGACGACGTGGCGGCGGCCCAGCGCGTGGTCTTTTGCGTGTACGACCCGATTGAGGAGCGTGCGTTGCGTTCCCGCATCGGTGAATTCGAGCTGGCAACTACCGCTGCGGGACATCGCTGGCAGCACTTCGACCTGACCGATACGTTCGCGCAGTGGCTGGGCACGCAGCGCTACGCGCAAAAGTACTTCGAGAAACCCGAACTGCTTGGCACCTTGCTGCCCAAGTATCTGGAATATCTGGAAAGTCGGTTCGCATCCTTTGCCGAACAGGTCGGTGCTGACAGCAACACCGTGGTGGCGGTGAGCGGCGTGGGCTCTCTGTTCGGGCTGTCCAAGGTCAAGGATGTGGTCGATGCCTTTGCGCCCCGCGTCAGCGGACGGCTGCTTGTGCTTTTCCCAGGCAGCTTCGAGAACAACAACTATCGCCTGCTTGACGGTTACGACGGCTGGAACTACCTCGCTGTCCCCATCACTGCAGACCAGGCCTGAACATCGAGCTATCCAGGGGTAGTTATGCTCAATCGCGACATCTATTTGAAGGATCCCGCCCAGCGGAAGCTGGTCAACCAAGGTGTGGCCAGTGTCAATGACGACGCTTCGGCCGATGCGCTTGCCGTCCTCCGCTACGAACTGGAGACCTTCGTCTGCGACGGCCAGTACGAGAAAGGCCTTTCGGACATCCTCGACACCTTCTTGCGCAACATCGACCAGCCGCAGCAGCCCGGTGTGTGGATCAGCGGCTTCTTCGGCTCGGGCAAGTCTCACCTGGTGAAGATGATGCGTGCGCTGTGGCAGGACGCGCCGTTCCCCGATGGCGCCACGCCGCGCGGAATCGCCGAACTTCCGCAGGGCATACAGGATCATCTCAAGGAGCTCAGTGCGCAGGGCCGACGCCACGGTGGTCTGCATGCCGCATCTGGAACCCTTGGGGCCGGTGCTTCCGGCAGTGTGCGACTGGCCCTGCTGCGCATCATTTTCAAGTCTGCCGGGCTGCCAGAGCAGTATCCGGTGGCGCGCTTCGTGATGTGGCTGATGAAGGAGGGGCGGCTGGACGAAGTGCGTGCCGCGGTCGCCGCAGCCGGCTACGACTGGCAGGAGGAGCTGGACAACTTCTACGTGGCCGATGGCATCGCCGATGCACTCATCCAGGTCTGGCCCGATCGCTTTTCTTCCCGCAATGCCTGCGTCGAGACGCTGACCCAGATGTTCCCGGCAGTAGCCGACGTCTCCAGCGACGAAATGATCAAGGCGATCCGCCAGGCACTGATCCGGGATGGCAAGTTCCCCTTGACCCTGGTCGTGATGGACGAGGTGCAGCAGTACATCGGTAGCGATAGCCAGCGCTCGCTGGACGTGCAGGAAACGGTCGAGGCCTGCAGCAAGAATATCGGTGGCAAGCTGCTGTTTGTCGGCACCGGCCAGACCGCCGTGACCGGCACCGCCAATCTGCAGCGCCTGCAGGGCCGCTTCACCGTTCGAGTCGAGCTGTCCGATTCCGATGTCGATGCCGTGATCCGCAAGGTGATCCTGGCCAAGAAACCGGAAGCCATCCCCGAGATTGCCAGCACCCTCGACCGCAACCTTGGCGAAATTTCACGCCACCTGTCGGGCACGGCGCTGGCGCATCGTTCAAATGACGTGCCGGTGTTCCCGCAGGACTACCCGCTGCTGCCGGTTCGCCGGCGCTTCTGGGAGGCCGCGCTCAAGGTGCTCGACCAGACCGGTACCGCCGCGCAGCTGCGCAACCAGCTGTCCGTGGTGCACAAGGTAATCCAGACCAACCTGGACGCTCCGCTGGGCTCAGTGGTGGCTGCGGACTTTGTGTTCTTCGACAGCGCTGACAACCTGCTGCAGTCACGCCAGCTACCGCGCAAGGTGCATGAAAAGACCAGTGCCTGGATGCGCGGCAGCGACGACGAGCGCCTGATTGCCCGTGCCACCGGCTTGGTATTCCTGATCAACAAGGTCGCCGCAGCCAATACCGATATCGGCATCCGCGCCACCGTGGACACGCTGGCCGACTTGCTGCTGGAGGATCTTCCGGCTGGCTCCAGCGCGTTGCGCAGCCGCCTGCCAGAGCTGCTGGATAGCTGCGAACTGCTGATCAAGGTCGATGCCGAGTACCGCATCCAAACCGAAGAAAGCGCGGCTTGGAACGACAGCTTCATGAACCAGCGTGCCATCCTTGCTAGCCAGGGGCATGCGCTCGAGCACGAGCGCGATACCCGCATCCGCAAAATGTTTGGCGAAGTCGTCGGGCGGCTGTCGCTGACCCAGGGTGATGCCAAGGTGCCCCGCGACGTCAGCTCCTTGTTCGACGCCGCATTGCCCAAAGATGCGGATCAACGCATCTACGTCTGGGTGCGCGACGGCTGGAGCACCGACGAGAACGCGGTACGGGCCGAGGCCCGGCAGGCGGGCAGCGAGTCGCCCACAGTGTTCCTTTTCCTACCCAAGCGCCATGGCGACGATTTGCATCAGCAGCTGATGGAGTACAAGGCGGCCAGCAACACCATCAGTGAGCGCGGTACTCCCGGCGCCAATGCCGCTGCCGACACCCGTGAAGCCTTCGAGGCCATGCAGACCACGGCACGCAATGCAGAGAACCGCATCCAGGCCATTTTGCGCGACTGTTTCGGTGATGCCCGCGTGTTTCAGGGGGGCGGTGCCGAAGTCACTGGCGCCGATGTGCAGGCGATGGCGAAGGAGGCTGCGGAAAGTGCGCTGCACCGCCTCTATCCGCAGTTCGGGATGGGGGACCATGCCGGCTGGGGCAAAGTGTTCGACCGCGCCCGCCAAGGTGCGCCGGATGCGCTGAAAGCCGTAGGTGATGAAGGTGAATCGGAGAAAAACCTGGTTTGCAAGGCGGTGCTGGGTTTTATTGCGGTAGGCAAGACCGGCGCCGAGATCCGTAGCCGCTTTGAAGGCGCGCCCTATGGCTGGTCGGGCGATACAGTTGATGGCGCCCTGTTCGCGCTGTTGGTAGCGGGTGCTTTGCGTGCCCAAGACGAACGCGGTCAGCCGGTCGACTTCAAGACGCTGGAGCGCAAGACCATCGGCAAGACCCATTTCCGGGTCGAGGCCACCACCATCACCGCACCGCAGCGCATCCAGATCCGCAAGCTGCTGCAGACACTGGATGTGATCGCCAGACCCAACGAAGAGCTGTCGGCGGTCGGGGTGTTTCTGGAGAAGTTGCGCGTGCTCGCCGAGCGTGCCGGTGGTGAAGCGCCCAAACCCGAGAAGCGCGATACCACGGTCATCGACGAGCTTCGCTACAGCGCCGGCAACGAACAGCTGCTGGCCCTGTACAACCAGCGCGACGACCTGACCACCCTGATCGGTGAGTGGCAACGCGATGCCGAGAAGATCGAGGCACGTTGGGCGCCTTGGCAGTCGCTCAGGCAACTGGCAACGCACGCATCCGGGCTGGACGGTGCCGAAGCCGCGCTGGCCCAGGTCGAAGCGCTTGCGGCCTCGCGCCAGCTCCTGGCCGATCCTGACCCCGTGCCCGGGCTCAGTACAGCGCTGTCGCAGGCGCTGCGCGAGCAGCTCAACCAGCAGGCGAGCGCCTATGCCGAACGCCACAAGGCGGGCATGAATGCGTTGGAGGCTGACCCCAACTGGGTCAGGCTGGAACCAGAACAGCGCCATGACCTGCTTGCCACCCAGCGACTGACCTTGGCCGATGTCCCTCCGGTCAAGGTGCAGACCACCCAGGACGTGCTGGCCACCTTGCAGGCGTATCCGCTGCCAGGGCTGGTGGATCGCGTCGTCGCGCTACCCGAGCGTTTTGCCCGCGTAGCCGAAGACACCGCGCAGCTGTGCGAGCCCAAGGTGCAGTTCATCGCGCTGTCCCAGCGCATCCTGCAAAACGCCGCCGACGTGGATGCCTGGGTGGCTGAGGCGGCTGAGATGCTCAAGGTCGCGCTGGCCAACGGCCCCGTGCGCCCGCGCTAAGGAGAATAATGTGACGGAACCCTTGGAACGCGGCTTACGCAGCCGCCTGGAGGCTGCGGTCAAGCAGGCGCGGCGGCAAGCCGAAGCCGGCGCGCACGCAGCACTGAATGAAATAGGCGTGGCTGAGGCCAGCCGGCCGACGCATTTGAGCGAGGCGCAACGCGATCTGCGCGTGCGGTTGCGCGCACATGGCCGCCAGCTGGGCGACAGTCTCAACGGCGGCAAGGTGCAGACTATGGCGCACCTTACCCAAGAGGTCGCCTACCAGCATTGGCACCGCATGCTGTTTGCCCGCTTCCTGGCCGAGAACCAACTGCTGATGTACGACGGCGTCGCGGTGACGCTGGAAGAGTGCGAGGAACTGGCTGCCGATGAAGGCGCCCGCAACGGCTGGGAGCTGGCCGGACGGCTGGCCGAACGCATGCTGCCGCAGGTCTTCAAGGCCGGCTCGCCGGTGTTCGAGCTGCCCCTGTCGGCCGACGTGCAGATTCCGCTGGAAGCCCTGCTGGCCAGCCTGCCGGCCGAAGTGTTCACCGCCTCCGACAGCCTGGGCTGGGTCTACCAGTTCTGGCAGGCCGACAACAAGGACGCGATCAACAAGTCGGAAGTAAAGATCGGCGCCGACGAGCTGTCGGCCGTCACCCAGCTGTTCACCGAGCCGTACATGGTGGCCTTCCTGCTGGACAACGCGCTCGGTGCCTGGTGGGCCACGCGTCATCCCGACACGCCGTGCCCGGTCACGCTGGACTATCTGCGCAGGCTGGAAGACGGCACGCCCGCCGCCGGCACCTTCGAGGCCTGGCCGGACACCTTGGCCGATTACAAGCTGCTGGACCCGAGCTGCGGCTCGGGCCATTTCCTCGTCGCGGCTTTCCTCATGCTGGTGCCGATGCGCATGGCGGCCGAAGGGCTGAGCGCACGCGAGGCGGTGGATCGCGTGCTGGCACAGAACCTACACGGACTGGAGCTGGATGCCCGCTGCGTGGAGATCGCGGTGTTTGCGGTGGCGCTGGAAGCCTGGCGCTATCCGGACGAACGCGGCCAGCCGCTGGGCGTGCGTGAAATCCCCAGTCCGCATATCGCCTGTTGCGGATTGAAAGTGGCCGGCAAAGCCGAGGACTGGCAGGCGCTGGTGCCGGACAGTGCGGTGAATGCCAAGGCGCTGCGCGAAGGTCTGGCGCGGCTGCATCAGCAGTTCGCGCAGGCGCCGCTGCTGGGCAGCCTGCTCTCGCCCAGCCGGCACAAGGGCGACCTGTACAGCGCGGACTACGCGCAGTTGGAACCGCTGCTGCTGGCAGCCTTGAAGCAGGAAGGCGGTGGCGAGGAGGCCGGTGGGCGGCGTGAATCGGCGCTCAGTGCGCTGGGCCTGCTGGATGCGGCACGGCTGCTGGACGTGCGCTATCAGCTGGTGATCACCAATGTGCCGTATCTGGCGCGCGGCAAGCAGAGCGAAGCGCTGCGCGACTACTGCGCAGTCCACTACCCCGCGGCGAAGAACGACCTGGCCAATGTGTTCCTGGAGCGTTGCCTGGAGCTGTGCGGCGACGGTGGTGTGGTGCAGATTGTGATGCCGCAGAACTGGCTGTTTCTTGGCAGCTACAAGAAGCAACGCGAGTCGTTGCTCAAGCGAGTTGAATGGAACTTGCTGGCGAGGTTGGGACCCGGCGCCTTCGAAACCATCAGCGGCGAGGTCGTGCAGGCTGTCCTGCTGACCCAAACTCGCGCCAAGCCATCGGACGGGTTGAAGCTGCGCGGCGTCGATGCCAGCGCACCCAAGGTGGCGCTGGAGAAGGCGACGTTGTTGCGCGATGGTGAGTTGGTGGAGGTGAGCCAGAAGAGGCAGTTGGACAATCCTGATGCCAGGATTTCTCTAGATGACATCGAACGCGGGGCGCTGCTATCGATTCATGCGGATTCGTTTCTAGGGTTGGGGACTGGGGACTTCGAAAAGTTCGGTCGTGTGTTTTGGGAGCTTGCTGGCGACGGTTTCACGGAGTGGAGCTACCTGCAGTGCTCACCAGATTCGCATGGTGCCTTTGAGGGTTTGTCACATCTTGTTGCATGGGACTCGACAGAGATGCGAGTACGTGGCATGGATGCACTTCATAGGGAGCGTATCCACAATCAAGATCAGAGTGGACAACAGGCGTGGGGGAGGCCCGGCATTTCAATTGCCTTGATGCGCGACCTAAAGGCGTCGTTCTATCAAGGGTTTCGATACGACAAATCGCAGGCTGTGCTCGTGCCTCGGAAGGAAAGTCATCTGCCTGCTCTTTGGGCCTATTGTTCCGACCCCAAGTTCAACGAGGTCGTTCGAAAAATCGAGCAGTCGGTTATCGTTGCCAACGGAACTCTCGTCAAAGTTCCTTTTGATCTTGGTCATTGGCAGCAAGTTGCAGCCGAACGCTACCCACACGGGCTGCCACAGCCTTATTCCGACGATCCCACCCAATGGATCTTCCATGGCCATCCTTGCGGTTCCGTGGTCTGGGACGAGGGCAGCAAGCACACCGCCGACGGCGCGCTGCGCACAGACGCCAACGTGCTGCAGATCGCCGTGGCCCGTTTGCTGGGCTATCGCTGGCCGGCGGAAACCGATGCCGCGATGGAGCTGGCCGACGAACAGCGCGCCTGGGTCAAACATTGCGACGCGCTGGCGGTGTTTGCCGATCGCGACGGCATCGTCTGCCTGCCGCCGGTGGGCCGGGAAGCGCCCGCCGCCGACCGCCTGCTGAACTTGCTCGCCGCCGCCTACGGACCGGCTTGGAACAATGACGTGCTGGCCAGGTTGCTGGTTTCGGCCGGCCATGCTGGCAAGACGCTGGAGAGCTGGCTGCGCGAGAGGTTCTTCGCCCAGCACTGCGAGCTATTCCACCAGCGCCCCTTCATCTGGCACGTCTGGGACGGCCTGCGCGACGGCTTTGCCGCGCTGGTCAACTACCACCGCCTCGATACCAAGGCCCTGGAAACGCTGATCTACACCTACCTCGGCGACTGGATCACCCGCCAGACCCGGGACCTGGCCGCCGGTGTGGATGGTGCTCAGGAGAAACTGCACGCCGCCCAGGCGCTGAAGCAGAAATTGGAACTGATCCTCAAGGGCGAGCAGCCGCACGATATCTTCGTGCGCTGGAAACCGCTGGCCCAGCAGCCCATCGGCTGGGATCCCGACTTCAACGACGGCGTGCGCCTGAATATCCGCCCCTTCCTGTCCGTACCCGACGTCGGCAAGAAGGGCGCCGGAATCCTGCGCGAACGCCCCAAGGTCAAATGGGACAAGGACCGTGGCAGCGACGTCCCTTCGGCCCCGTGGTATTCCCTCGGCTTGGAATACGGCGGCAAGGAAGGCGACCGCATCAACGATCACCACCTCAGCCTGGCCGAGAAGCAGAAGGCGCGGGAGCAAAAACAGTGATCAAGGACGTCAAGAACTTTCCAATCTCGCAGTTGTTCGACATCGAAGCGCGGGTGGTCTATGCCATTCCCCGCTATCAGCGCGAGTACACATGGAGGCAGGAGCAGTGGGAGGCGCTCTTCGATGACATTGAAGAGAACGATCCCGGTTACTTCCTGGGTTCGGTCATCTGCATCAATCACACCACCGATACGTTGGCGATCCAGCGTCTGGAGGTTGTTGATGGCCAGCAACGACTGACCACACTGTCGTTGCTGTTCGCCGCGCTGTACCAGACGTTGAGGGCGCACGACCAGGAGCTGGATGATGACCAGCGCGTGGAGCTCGTCAATCTCAAGCGCAAGCTGGTGCTGAAGAAGGGCGAGGACGAGCTGCGGGTGGTGCCGCAGATCCAGAACCGGAATCTGGATGACTACAGGGCCGTGCTGGCGGAGGTGGGGGTCATCGGTAACGTTGATACGCCGCCCTATGCTGGGAATCGCCGGATGTTCAAGGCATTCCGCTACTTCCAGTCTCGTATCGAGGCGATGCTCGATGGGAAGGGGGATCGCCTCGGATCGATCATGGCCTTCCTCGACAAGGTTAGCCAGGCCTGCCTGGTGAAGATCGAAGTAGCCAACCATGCGGATGCATACATTCTGTTCGAGTCCTTGAACAACCGCGGTGTGCCGTTGACGGCAATCGACCTGATCAAGAACAAGCTGCTGGCACGGCTGGAAGTTGATGATCCCGGCAAGGTGGACCGCCACTTCGAGGTCTGGAAGAAATTGCTGGAAGACCTGGGCGACGACTATGCACTTCAGGAGCGCTTTTTCCGGCATTACTACAACGCCTTCAAGGATCGGCTGAATGCTCCGTTCCGCAGTGATGAGGACAAGCGGAAGGATCCGCTGGGGCCGGAGGCCAAGCGCTCCAACCTGATCCAGATCTACGAGAGGCTGATCAATCAGAACGCCGCCCAGCACTTGAGGGAGATTCGTGAAGCAGGGCGGCTGTATGCGCTGATGCTGGGTCGAAATCACGAGGAGGTCTGGGCATCTCTGGACAAGCCGCTGAGGGATCTTGAGCGCATTCAAGGTGCACCCTCGCATCTGCTCATGTTGTATCTGCTGTCAGAGCAAAAGCCGCTAAAGCTGGATTTGGCGCAGCTCCGGTCGATTCTGCAGTTGCTGGTGTGCTTCTTCGTTCGCCGCAATCTGACAGACACGCCGCCTACCCGTGATCTGACGAGACTGTTCATGTCGATCGTCGACAAGCTTGCCGGCAAGTCCGGCGATGATGTCCAGGCGACAATCCGTGATGAACTGCTTTCAGTCTCCGCCTCTGATGAGGTGTTCCGCGGCAAGCTGGAGGGGGCCATCTACGACGAGAACGCGGGAGTTGCACGCTTCATCCTGTGCGGCTTGGCTGAGCAGGGAATGACGCGCGAAACTTGGGTTGATCTTTGGAAGTTCGAGAACAAGCAGTTCGTCTGGACAATCGAACATATCTTTCCGCAGGGCGAGAACATCCCCAATGCATGGGTTGACATGATGGCTGCTGGTGATGGCGGCAAAGCCAAAGAGCTCCAGCAGGTACATGTACACCGGCTGGGCAATCTGACGATCTCCGGGTTCAACAGCGCACTGGGCAACAAGAGTTTCGAGGACAAACGGGACCGGACTGACCGCCAGGGGCGTCACGTCGGCTATCGAAATGGCCTGGTGCTCAATGTCGAGCTGGCCAAGGCAGCGGCTTGGAGTGCGGAGAAGATCGATGCACGTACCCGCGCCTTGGCCGGGGAAGTGATGGCGCGCTTCGATCTGCGGACTGCTGGTCTCAACGGCATCTGAGCTCACTTGCATCCGGGTATTGGTGCAACTTATTTACACTAAATTTGTTTTTTTTAGTGTTGTATTGCATTAGAGTGGCGCGCATGACCCCGATTACCGGCAAATTTGAAGCCTACGTCCAGCAGCTCACCGGGCAGGCGCCTGTATGGCAGCCGTGGACAGGCGCGCTGCCCAGCTATCTGGAGCAGCGCTACGAGCCGCATCTGGCTACGCTGGCCGGCAAGACCTGGCTGGTGGTGTTCCTGCGGCAACCGGATGCGCCAACTCCCTTGCAGTTGCTCAAACAGCTGGACCAGCTTCAGACCCGTATCGATCCACCCGTTGCCGGCACCAGCCTGGTGGCTGAACACCTGTCCCCCTATCTGCGGACTCGCCTCGTGGAGCTGGGACAGCCGTTCGTGGTGCCGGGCCGACAGCTGTTCTGGCCGGCGATAGGCAGCGCGGAGACCGTGCAGCGTCCGCAGCGCCTGCGGCCAGAACCGGTGGATATGCTGGGGCCGGTGGCGCAGCAGTTGTTGATCGCGCTGCTGTTGCAGCGCGTGCTGCCGCCGCTTGCCATCACGGCAGTTGCCGAGGCATTGGGCTGGACGGCTGCCAGCGTCAGCCAGGCCGTGAAAGCACTGGAGGCCAGTGCTCTGGTGAAGAGCCGGACCGAGGGGCGTGAGCGCATATTCGTCTTGGCGGATGCGCCCAGCGAAGTATGGCGACAGGCCCAGCCGTTGCTGCGCACGCCGGTGCGGCAGCGCATCCGGATACGGCTGGAGGATCTGCCGCATGACGTTCACCTTCTGGCGGGCGAAAGTGCCTTGGCGGCGGCCACCGATCTGGCCGAGCCGTCCGAACCAGTCTATGCCATGGCCAGCCGCCATTGGCCGAAGCGGAAGGACGCGCCAGCGGCCATTCCGACGCCGGATGCCGGGACCTGTGTGGTTGAGTTATGGCGCTATCGGCCCGACGCAACGGCCGCGCAGGGGCGAGTGGATCCGCTGTCGCTGTTCCTGAGTCTGGGGAATGTCAAAGATGAGCGGGTACAACTGGCCCTAGAGGCGCTGATGGAGCAGATGGCATGGTGAGGGGACTGGATACGTTTGCGGCCTTCTTTGCCGGCGACGAGGCGCACTACGTCCTCATCGGCGGCGTGGCGACGCAACTGGTGCTGGAAGAGGCCGGTCTGCCGGTTCGCGCCACCAAGGATCTCGACATCGTGCTATGCGTGGAGGCACTTGATGCGGCGTTCGGCGAAAAGCTGTGGGCGTTCATCCGCGCTGGTGGCTATGAAGTACGCCAGGAGGGGATAGAAGGGCGACGCTTCTACCGTTTCGCAAAGCCTGCTGATCCTGCGTATCCCTCGATGCTTGAGTTCTTCGCACGTGAGCCTGGTCATCTGCCTCTCGCTGCAGATGCGCACCTGACCCCGGTCCCGTTTGATCAGCAGGTTGAGAGCTTGTCGGCCATCCTGCTCGATCAGGACTACTACGACTTTCTGCATGCTCATACCCGGCAGCTTGCAGGGGTACGGATCGTGACCGAGCCGGCATTGATCGGCCTCAAGGCACGGGCCTGGCTGGATCTCACTGCACGCAAAGCCGCCGACTCCGAGGCGGTCGACAGTCGACATATCGGCAAGCACCGCAGCGACGTGCTGCGGCTGTCGCAACTGTTGTCGCCTGACGAAAGGATCGAGGTGGCCGAAGCGATCCGTGCCGATATCGCCAGCTTCTGTCGGCAAGTGGTTACGGACATTTCCCCCCAGCTGCTGGGCCAGTTGGAGATCGCTGAGGCGCCGGATGCCCTGATCGAGCGCGTGCGCAGGTATTTTGGAGTACAGGCATGACCATGACCGAGCCGTCCACGCCACTGCAGGCGCTGGCCCAAGCGTTGCGTCGCGCGCAGCGCTTCAACCAAGATGCAGAATGTGCACCGCACTGCATTCTGTGGCCGGACAAGGATGCGCAGTGGCGGCCCATCATCGGAGCCCTTCAGGCGGAGCTGCCGGAGCTGCTGGTGCTCGGATCGTTGGATGAGGCCCGCCGGACCGGGCCGGGTATCTGGCTGCGATGCGCTATGGCGGGGCAGGTTCCCGCCATCCAACTGGATGGCTCGCATCCTCCGATCCTCTATCTGCCCGAGGTTGGACGTCAGGATCTGCGTGCCATTGAGCACTGCCCGGACCAGTTGAGACCGCTGGCCGAGTTGCAGTACCGCGGACAGATGTTTTCGCAGGTCAACGCCAAGGACTGGACGGTCTTGGCCTTCCTGAAGTCGGAGCAGGGTGGGCTGGGTCTGGATGTCGGGCAGGACAAGGAGTCCAAGGAGAGCATGTTGCTGGCCCTCGGCCAGATCATGGATCAACCGTTGGAGGTGCTGCGGGCGCGGCGTCTGGATGGCGCCTGGTTCAACACTCTGTTGACCGGTGGGGATCCGGTACGTGATCTGCTGCAATGGATGGACGCACCTGCGGCGTTCCGGGCTGCCCGCGACGAGAATGCCTGGGCGGCATTCTTGCGTGTCTGCCAGGCCCAGTTTGCATTCCAGCCCAAGGACGGGGAGTTGGCAGCAGCAGCCAAGCTCGCCGCCCGCACGGGGACTTGGCAGCTGGTGTGGGAGCGGTTCGCCGAAGCTCCTGTGCGTTATCCCAACATTCCGGCGCAGATCCGGCGCAGCACTCCCCCTGTTTTCGACATGCTGACCGATGCGGCAACAGCGGGTGGCTGGCCGCAGTGGAACGATGCGCGCGAAGCCGACCTGCGGGCCTCCCTGAAAACGCTGTTCCAGCAGGCGCCGCATGACGCCCGCGCTGTCTTGCGGCGGCTGGAGCGGGAACATCGTCATCGGCGCGACCTGGTGTGGGCGACGCTGGGTGAAGCACCGCTGGCCATGGCTATGGCGCCGCTCGCCCGGTTGGCGGAGGCGACTGGTCAATCTCTGGAGACCAGTACCGTAGAGGATATGCAGACGGTCTACGTGACGACCGGTTGGCAGGCTGATGACGCCGTGCTGCGCGCTCTGGAGCACGCCATATCGGCAGACAGCCTCGCGGCGATCACCGCAGCCATTCGGAGTGTCTATCTGCCGTGGATGACGGATGGGGCAAGGCGGTTGCAGGAGTTGGTGAGTGCAAGCAAGTCGCCGGGCGGTGTGCGCGAAGGCAAGCCACCGGCGTATATCACCAGGAACCAGTGCGTAATGTTTGTGGATGGACTGCGGTTCGACCTTGGCCGACGCTTGATCGAGATGCTCGATTCCGGAGGGCTGGAGGTGGCCGAACACCCCGCCTGGACGGCATTGCCCAGCGTGACCGCCACCGGCAAGGCAGCCGTTGCACCGGTGGCCGAGCGGTTCGGAGGGAGGGTCGGGGCGGAAGACTTCGTACCCGGAGTTGCGGCAACTGGCGCGGCATTGACGACGCAGCAGTTGCGCAAGGCCCTGACGGACGCGGGGTGGCAGCTGTTGACCGGTGCAGAAGTGGGCGTGCCGGGCGGACAGGCCTGGTGCGAGTTCGGCGACATTGACCAAGAGGGGCACACGCGAGGCTGGAAGCTGGCGTTGCATGCACAATCCCTGCTTGCGGAGATTGCCGAGCGAATCTCGGCTCTGCTGGCAGCCGGTTGGGAGCAGGTGCGTGTGGTTACCGATCACGGATGGCTGCTGCTGCCCGGCAACCTGCCGAAGGTCGATCTGCCGAAGGTTCTGACTTCAACCAAATGGGGGCGCTGCGCGGTGCTCAAGGAAGGCGCCCACTCGGACGAGCGGCTATATCCCTGGTACTGGGATCCTGCACAGCTTGTTGCGCTGGCGGACGGGGTGGCCTGTTACAAGAATGGCGAGGAGTACGCCCATGGCGGGCTGAGCCTGCAGGAATGCTTGGTCCTGCAGCTGACGGTGACCTCTCGGGGCCGCCCGACGCGGAGGCAGGTGCGAATTGGTGACATGAGCTGGAAAGGTCTTCGACTTTCGGTGTCGCTGGAAGAGCCAGCGGCGGGCGCATCCGCCGATGTCAGGCTTGAGGCAGGGGACTCAGGAAGCAGCGTCGTGGTGACCAGGAAACCGTTCTCCACACATGGCGCTTGCTCCCTGATCGTGGAAGACGAGGATCTGCAAGGCCGGGAGGCTTACCTCGTGATTGTTGATGCAGATGGGGCGCTGCTTTCGCAGCGGCCGGTCACGGTTGGAGTGAACGAATGAACCTTGAGCTTGATGAAATCGATCGCTTCGCTATCGAAGCCTTGGACGGCTATCTGGTCCGTAAGGATCTGGTCCGGACTTTCAGCCGCCAGTTCCCGGTACCAACCTACGTAGTCGAGTTTCTGCTGGGCCGCTACTGCGCGAGCGTGGATCCAGATGAGATCGAGGAAGGGCTGGAGGTCGTGCAGCGACAGCTGCAGTCCAAGACCGTCAAGGCGGGCGAGCAGGAGTTGTTCAAATCCCGGGCGCGTGAGCAGGGACAGATCAAGCTGATCGATCTGGTCACTGCACGGCTGGATACAAAGACCGACAGCTATTTGGCCACGCTACCCAGCCTTCAGCTCAAGGACGTGCGAATCTCCGCCGAGCAAGTGAGCCGGCATGAGCGCATGCTCACGGGCGGCTTCTACGCCGAAGTCACGTTGGACTATGACGCGGCTATCGCCCAGGAGAAAAACGGGCGACCGTTCGGCGTCGATGCGATCCGGGAAATCCAGCTGTCCAGTCGAGATGTACTGGAGAAGCTTGGTCGGGCAAGGGCAGGGTTCTCAACGGGACAGTGGAAAGATTTCCTGTTGCGCTCAATTGGCATGGAATCGGGCAATCTGTCCGACCGGCAGAAGGATGCGCTGCTGTTGCGCATGGTCCCCTTCGTCGAGCGCAACTACAACCTGGTAGAGCTGGGTCCGCGCGGGACTGGCAAGAGCCATCTTTTCCAGCAGGTTTCGCCCTATGCGCACCTGATTTCAGGTGGCAAGGCCACTGTGGCGAAGATGTTCGTGAACAACTCGACTGGCCAGCGCGGCCTGGTCTGCCAGTACGACGTGGTTTGCTTTGATGAAGTGTCTGGTGTCTCTTTTGACCAGAAGGACGGCGTGAACATCATGAAGGGCTACATGGAGTCCGGTGAGTTCAGTCGCGGCAAGGAAAGCATCCGAGCCGATGGCAGCATCGTGCTGGTGGGCAATTTTGATGTGGATGTTGAACATCAGCAGCGGGTGGGTCACCTGTTCGGACCCATGCCGCCCGAGATGCGGGACGATACGGCGTTCATGGACCGCATCCATGCCTTCCTGCCGGGCTGGGACGTGCCCAAGGTCAATCGCGACCTGCTGACCAGTCATTTCGGTCTGGTCAGCGATTTTTTGTCAGAGTGCTGGAGCCAGCTGCGGGGGGAGAGTCGAGTGGGTGTGCTGCAAGGGCGCGTGCAATATGGCGGTGCCTTGTCGGGGCGGGACACGACCGCAGTGAACAAAACGGTCAGTGGTTTGCTGAAGCTCCTGTACCCGGTTGCCGCCGATGTTCCGGATGAGGACATCGAGTGGGCCGTTCGCATCGCATTGGAGGCCAGGCGCCGGGTTAAGGAGCAGCAGAAGCGGATCGGTGCTGCCGAGTTCCGCAATACGCATTTCAGCTACGTGTTGGGCGAGGACGGCATCGAGCGTTTCGTGTCTACGCCGGAAATCCAGAGCTCCGGAGGGATTGGCGATGATCCGCTTGAGCCCGGGCAGGTATGGACGATCAGCCCGGGTACGGACGACGAGCATCCAGGGCTCTTCAGGATCGAGGTGAATGAAGGGCCCGGTTCGGGGGTGAAGATCCTCAACAAGCCTGTACCGCCTGCCTTTCGCGAGAGCATGGGGTACGCCGAGCAGAACCTGTACGCGCGTTCGCAGCAGCTGGTTGGAGACAAGGATCCGCGCCAGCACGAATTCACTGCACAGCTGCGGGCTTTTGATGCAGCGAAGGCGGGTGGGAAGGTCGGTGTTGGTTGCCTGGTGGCCCTGTGCACGGCGCTGCTCAAACGCAGCGTTCGCGGTGGTCTGATCGTGATTGGGGAGATCAATCTGGGTGGATCGATCGAGCCAGTGCACGATCCAGTCAATCTGGTGGAGCTCGGCGTGGAGAAAGGGGCCAACGCGGTATTGATGCCGGTTTCTTGTCGGCGTCAGCTGATCGACTTATCCGATGACATGGCAACCCGGATCGACATCCAGTTTTACGCAGATGCCAGGGATTGCCTGTTGAAGGCGATCCAGGACTGATCCCAGGGGTGCGATCATTTCTCCACACTTCATAAAGCCCAGTGGTGGCAGTTGTGAAGTGCGTACGGTCCCCGAATCCAGGCCGATTGCGACATGTAGGGATGTGGAGTAATAGTCGCACCCCCCCCCACGAATTTGGCGTGGAGAAACGATCGCACCCAAGCGTCCAAAGAGGACTGCCGACTTGTCGCTTCACCGGTCTGAGTCGTCAGGGGTGGGGATCATTTCTTGTGAATTATCGCTAGATATATGGTGAAAATTTCCGGATAGGTACTATATCTAGGGTTTCTTCAGGGTGCGGCGAGTGACGAGGCGCGGAAAGGGATACATATCCTGGGGCCGCCGAGTAGGGCTGAGAGGCCTCGCGAACCCCAGGGGGTGCGATCATTTCTCCACACCTCCTAGAGCCCAATGGGGCTAGTTGTGAAGGGGGGGCTCCCCCCGAATCCAGGCCGATTGCTACGAGTAGGGGGCGTGGAGAAATGATCGCACCCCCGACGAATCCGGGGGAGAAATGATTGCATCCAATCCTCTCCCATCAGCTGTACCGGAAAATCGCGGCTTCGCGTATGGATCCCGCTCTGTGATGATCTACGCCAGCACTCAAAGGCAACCTCACCACTGACGGGATTCCCGCTTTCAGTGGGCGATTACATTGAGGCGTAGTTGTCGACTGACGCGGAGCTGCGAGCCGGATTTCAAGCTCCTCGGGCTGCCAAGAAGCTCGACCAAATCACTGGGGTGAGGGGTCAAAGAGCCACCTTCCTTGGGGCGCCGCAAACAATCTCGACCTTTTGGCGGGGCAGGTGGAGCGAATTTCTACCCGAAAGGCTTGGGGCGCAAGGGAAACGAGCGCCAAATAAATTCAATCTTTTCAGCCCTGTAAGGCCCAAAAAATGAGGGTGTTGGGTATGGTATCGAAAAAATATCGACCTTTATCGGTGTGACCCGCAGGCGAAACCACGGCGAAAGCCCCGCGTAGCAATAGTCTTGAGGAATGAAGAATCTCGACCCTTTTAGCCGGCATGCTTCCTGACGGTGAAGGCAATGATGACTCAGCAGCAGTCCTGGACCTCAATTTGCGGCCGCAAGCATCACCTGTAGGCCTGGTGACGTGGGATGCGGAGCATTTGGGGCCAGCTCTAACCGCGTTGCCGGGGATGACCATCCCATAGCGAAATCCGCGAAATTGGCTATGGGAAAATCCCCTCGTTCACACACTACTGCTGCATGGGAAAACGTATCCGTCCCCATGCTTGGGACGAGCGCCCTAGTCTGTGAACGCATCTCCATTCCCATGCAATGCGTGGGGACGGTGGGGCTCCCCCATGCACGGGGAAACGATCTTTTGTTAACCCTGAAAACCCGCTTCTGCCTGCTTTCCCTGTGTGGGAAATTTTCCATTCCCATAGCAAGTAGATATATGGGGAACAGGAGAAATATGCAGCACCAACTTTACGAGCTGGACCTGGACCAGCTGGCCCACATCATCGAAGACCTGAGCAAGCAGGTTACTGTCCTAGAGGCACTGATCGAGATCGAAGCTAAGCAGCTGGGTTCATCCTTCAAGGAAGCCCGAAAGAGCACCAAGGACCTACCTGGCGAAGCGACCACCAGGGAAGAGCACAAGGCTCAGTTTGCCCCCTTGTCTTCCACACCCGTCTCCACAAGGGCCGCTTGGAGATCAACTGGTCGTTGCTGAAGGCCAAGACCAAGCCCAACGGATCTAGTGGTGGGAGACCGATCTACAACAACGTCGCCAAGGGCGAAGGCTTCGGATACCCCCCGCAACTGGATCATGTGTTCGAGCGCACGCTGGGCGTGCCGCTGTTCCAGGAGCAGGTGATGCAGCTGGCGGTGGCGGCGGCCGGTTTCACCCCGGGCGAGGCCGATGCGCTGCGTCGTTCGATGGCGGCATGGAAGCGCCGGGGCGGGCTGGAGCCGTACCGGAAAAAGCTGACGCAGGGCATGCTCGAGCGCGGCTACAGCCACGACTATGCCGAGCAGCTCTTCCGCCAGATCAAGGGCTTCGGCAGTTACGGTTTTCCCGAGAGCCATGCCGCCAGCTTTGCATTGATCACGTATGCCAGTTGCTGGCTCAAACGTCACGAACCGGCGGTGTTTGCGGCCAGCCTGATAAACAGCCAGCCGATGGGTTTCTATACCCCGGACCAGATCCTGCAGGACGCCCGCCGCCATGGTGTCAAGGTACGGCCGGTGGAGGTGCGCTACAGCCAGTGGGATTGCACATTGGAGTTTGCCCGCGATGATGGATCGGGAAATCCTGAAGTCCGCCTCGGACTTCGGATGATTGACTGGTTCCAGTCGGCTGTGGCCGGGAGGCTGGCAGGGCAACGGCCACATCGGGGCTTCACCGATGTGGCCGACCTCAGCCATCGCGTGGATCTGGATTCCCGCCATCTTGCATTGTTTGCCGACGCGGGCGCATTGAAGGGGCTGGCCGGGCATCGCCATCGCGCACGCTGGCAGGCATCAGGCGTGGAAAAGACGCTGCCGCTGTTCGAGGGCCTGCCGGGAACCTGCGAGCCCGCACCGGCCTTGCCGCTGCCCACCCCATGGCAGGACACGCAAGCGGACTACAGCACCACGGGGACCACATTGGGCAGGCACCCGATGCGCTTCATTCGCCGGCAACTGGAGGCGCGTCTCTACCTGCGTTCGGCGCAACTGGAAGCGCTGCCCCACGGCAGGCGCGTGCGCCGTGCCGGCATCGTGCGCATGCGGCAATCGCCTCCCGCGGCCAGCGGGGTGATCTTCGTGACGCTGGAAGATGAGAATGGCATGATCAACGTCGTCGTCTGGCAGCAGGTGATGCAGCGGCAGCGCCGGACGCTGGTCGAGAGTCGGTTGCTCGGCATCGAAGGGCGATGGGAGCGGGTGGAGGGCGTTTCACACTTGATCGCCGAACGGATGACCAACCTTAATCAATTGCTTGGCGATATAGAGGCAAGCAGTCGTGACTTCAGGTAGACCTTATTACTCTCCCTCCTGCGCTCGCCACAGTGCGGAGTCTGGAATCACGGTTTCGGCCTGCTGTAGAAGATGACGACTTAGATCCTCGGAGACCGCTTGGTCTTCCAGCTTCATGTGGGCCGCAACCCGGTTGAACATGGTGTTGTAGAGCTTCAGGCGCTGCTGATCCACACTGACTTGCAATGGCTGTCTTGGCACCACAAGCAAGACCACTTCGCAATCCATGGCCGCAGCTGCGCGGCGCAAAGTGTCGATCTGTACCTTGCCGGCGCGCTCGCTGTTCTCCAGCTTGACCACCGAGCTGGGTTACATCCCCAGCCGTCGTGCAAGCTCGACTCGCGACATCCCCAAGGCATCACGCGTGGCCGCAATCCAGCCACCACAAGGTACTGGACGGAGCTTAGGCAGAACCTGACGCAGCCAATCGCCCGTCTGGTCAAGCTTTAAGCGGGCTAAGCGGCGCATCTGCGGAGTGCTGGAAGCCATAGCATTACCTTTCAACGGAAAACGATTGTCTTAACTATGCCCTACATGGCTCATTCTTAAAGGCTGATCGTTCCGTATGAGGCTTTATTTGGCGGCTCAGTCTGGAGTTACCAGCATTCTGGGGACAAGGTCTTGGACGTATCCGAGTACATCGGGCTTCTACAATCGAATACGTCGACACAGCCACCTCGGTGGCGTTAGCCCCATCGAGTTCGAAGCGGCACATCGACCTCGCCGCCCAAGTGTCCACTAAATCCCGGTAACTCCAGAAGTTGCAATGGCGGACGTTACAACGTCAGTAATCAGCGGCGTGAGTCTTTTATTGATTATTATGTATGACAGTGTCAGCCCATTTTGGGGAATGTGGTGGATTGGAAAGACGTTCGAGGGTTGCGAAAGCAAGAAAACTTCGTCGAAGGAAAGAAGCTTGGATACGACCTTCTGGAGGCTGATCCTCGCGATTTTCGTACGCGCTCTGAGCTGGAATGGTTGATCTACTTTGAGGCCAAGCCTGCACTCAAGAATGCGACTGATGCAGTAAAGGCCGACAAGCGCCCCCAGCAAACCGATTTGCACCGTATCGATCGGGCGCTAACGGAGTTCACAAAGCTACCGGCCCAACGCCCCGGCATGGCCTGCTCGGTGGTGTTGCAACAGCTGTGCCGTATTGGCCCCGAGTTCCCCAGGTTCGCCGCCTTCGTCAAATGGGTTGGCATCGAAGGGCTCAGAGAAGAGGACTGGAGTGCCCAGTCATCCAATGACGGAACCTGGCCGGCCCTAGTTGTATCGATCGCGCGCGCGTTAACGAAATGGACGAAAGCCCGCGACGCCTCGGTTCAGCGCATAGAAGAAGCGGTGCAGTGGCTGGACGCCGCGACATCCGTTGCCGAAGGTGACGACAGCCTGTGGCTGCAGTGGGATAGGGCTGGCATGCTGCGACGGCTGGAGAGCTACGATGAGGCAGCGCGTGCTCTTTCGGCCGTGATCAAGGCCAAGCGGAATGAGTTCTGGGTCTGGGCCGAAGCAGGTCGGCTGTACGTAACGGATGACCCCGACCTAGCGCATGCTTGCTTTTGCCAAGCCCTTTTGTGTCCTTCATCTCCAGAGTTTGTGGCCAAGGCACACCGGGAGCTGGCAGAGATGCTGGCTGAGCGTGGTGAGTTCGCGCAAGCCTCCGTCGAAATCAGGATCGCAGCGTCCAGTCGGGAGGAGCAAGGGTGGCGCTTGGGAGACGAGCTGGAAAGTCTCATGCGCGAGCCTTGGTACGGTCCTGAAACGACGGATGCGCAGGATCCGAAGCGCTATTACGCGGAACACGCCCCGCTGGCACTCGCCCTTTGCTTCGATGAAGTCGAAACGCGACCGGCAACGTTCCTCGGTGTGCTGAATCTTCCGCCTCCGCCGGACGCCAAGCCGGGATGGAAGCCACGACCTCGGACACGATTTGCAGTCATGCGCGAAGAAGGCAAGTCGGTCAGCACCCTTGGGCCGCATCTTCGCAAGGTTCCATGGAGGCAGGGGGAGCCCGTGGCCTTGGTGCTTGGCCGGCAAGCCGGCGAGACCGAGGAGACGGTTGTTCAGATCATCCCTCGTCCGGACGGACAGGCGTGGGATCGTACGACCGTTGGCCGCGGGGTTGTTGTTCAGGAGGCCGCCGACGGGAAGCCCATGCGGATCTTTGCCGGCCGTGATCTTGGTGATTTCACTGTCGACAATCACTCCACTTCGGGCAACAAGATGGGCGCTGGCGACGGAGTGTCGTTCCGGATGACGACGAATCCGAGGAATGGTCGCATCGATCTGTTCGCCGCTAGTCCCGCTCAATTGACTGATACGGATGTGAAGCAAATTCAGGGACGGCTGCGGCGCGCCGAGTCCTCGGCGCATGCCTTCGTGGAAGATGTTTTCGTGCCGCCCCATGTGGTGAAGACTGTCCCAGAGCACGTCGATGAGGTCGGCGTTGTGGCGGTCTACGCCCGTCACCCCAAGAAGGAGGGATATAGCTGGCGGGCGGTGCGGATCTCGGCGGCGAGCTAAGCCGGCTCCTTAGTGGGTCAGAGGTTGGCCATGGTTGCGTCCAGTACCTGATGCAGGGACGGATCCTGTGGCGGACGACCGATCCAAGCGTGCTTGTTGATGCGCCCTTTGCCATCGCAGTAGATCGCGAGTTCACCTCTTGTGGTGCCGCTGGCCAGCACGAGGCGCAGGTTCCAAGCCTCCTCGGTGACCCCGATTATCTGGAGGCCGTTCGAGACGGCTGCCTTGGAGAACACTGGGAAGAACTCATTGAAGACATCGCGCGTGAACCGCGATTCCTGGGCATTGGGTGGCTTTGGATGGTGGAACTGGCGGCCTTTGATCCCTGAAAGTCGATCGGCGATCTCGAGGCCGAACTCGTCCCTTGGGACAGGCATGATGCTGCCGGCGATGCCCTTGCCGTTGTACGCGATGTTGATTCTGGTAAAGCGCGTTCCGTCGGAGATGTAGTAGGCCTCCTGCCAGGCATGGTGATCGATCCTTTCGATTCTTACCCCCGCCATGTCTGCAAGTCTGTTGGACACTGCGTGGTAGATGCCATCCAGGATGAGATCGCCAGTACGTGGGGCGGGAGTGCTTTCGCCAGCTATATCTGAACGAGCGAGATCAGGCTCGGATGGCGGCACGGGAGGAGGAACGGAGTCCTCAGTAGCCGGTGCGTCAGGGTCCGGATTCGAGAGCGGCGTTGCAGGTCGCGGCTGGCCAGGTTTGCCAGCGCCGCCAAAGTCATGCCAAGGGCGGAAGTGAGGCGGGTTGAGGAGGTGGACTCGCTTGCTTGCGCGGGTAATGGCCGTGTACAGCCAGCGGAAGTATTCCTCGGTGCGGGGATTCGCGTGGTGGGTCTTGCACTGGACGAATACGTCCGCCCACTCGCTTCCCTGAGACTTGTGGCAAGTCAGCGCATAGCCGAACTTCACACGCAAGGCGTTGAAGTATGGATCATCTCGAAGCGCATCACGCAGTTCCTTCCCTCCCTTGGGCAGGTGAGGATTGCGACGCCTAAAGTCGATGTACAGTGCTTTCGACTCGTCGGAGTTAAGGTTGGGATGACCGCTGTACAGCAGGCTCTCGACGATCTTGACGTTCGCACGCACCACCTCGCCGCTGGGAAGTCGGAAACCGATCTGCACGTCCCTGAACCGGAGGGTCACCTCCGTCTCTTCCACTTTTCCTGTTGACTTGTTCTTGTTTCGGAGCGTGACCGACCTGGAGTCCGGCACGTCTCCAACGCGCGTAACGTAAACGAGATCGCCGTTGTTGAGAGTGTTTCCGTCCACGACGCAGTTCATTACCACAACAAGCTTGTCGCCTTGGGTGACATACTTGTTATCAGGGAAAAGCCGGCGGCGTACCTGTTCATTGAACGACGCCACGTCGGCATTCGAACTGGCAATGATCATGGCCACGTCAGAGACTTTGTTGCCGCTCGCTGTCAGATAGCCAGTAACAATGTCGTCGGCCTCGGGGCATGTCTGCACGTCCGGAGCGTCTGTAGCTAGAGCGAGCTTGTTGAAGATCTTCTTCGAGAGCGAGTCCCGCAGCGTGTTGGCGGACGAAAGTATGCCGCTGTCAGCGTCTTGGCGAACGACTTCTGACAGCTCAAATCTGCGGATAGTGGTCACGCCGAATGTCTTGGCAAGATACCGTTGATCAAGTGCCGGAGAGGAATTCATTCCCACCGGCGGAAGCTGGGCGGCGTCCCCAATGAAGATGACCTTCTTGGCGTGGTCATTGTGATCGAGATTCACATACTTTATTAGGTCACTTAGTAGCTTTCCCGAGCCGAAGCGGAAGAATTCTCCTTCCGAGTACACATCGGAAACCATTGATGATTCATCAACGACATACACGGTATTGTCGGCGTCATTGTTGACCTCAAGCTCTGCATACAGCTTGTATGTCTCGGAACCGTCCAGATCGTCGACCTTGTACTCCCGGATGTCATCCATGGAGTAGATCTTCTTGTGGATCGTGGTCGCGGTTCGCCCCGACTTCTGCGTGATGACACGGGCAGCCTTCCCGGTCGGGGCAGTCAGGACGCACTGTCTACCTGCAGCGGCGAGAAATTCGGAAAGCCCTTTGGTGATGAAGGTCTTGCCAGTGCCGGCATGGCCGGACAGGATGAAGACGTGCTCGTTCTTGGCGACCAGGAACGCCTCAAGGTCAAGAACGAGGCTCTCCTGATTGGCGGTTAGGTGGTGTCTATCGAACGCATCTCGCAGCCGGATCTCCGGTGCCCACTCTGCCTGGACGTGCTTGCCCGCCTGCCTGGATCGCTCCGAAATGGTTGTCGCAGCATCGTCGTCCCATTGCATCCGGTGCGCGATCTCAGCCAGACGTTCTTCGTACTCGGCCGCGAGTGATTGCAGTTTCTTCTCCTGCTCCTCAGCCAAGGCGAGCGAGGCTTCGGCGTCAAATGTGCGCTCGTTGACGATGGCGTGCAGGCGATCCTCCTGTTCCTTGAGACTTCGGACGAGTTCTCTGCTCTTCTCGGAGTCATTTCGCCGTTCCTCGAGCTCGACCTTGAGGCGAGCGATTTCCGCTCGCAGATCCCCCTCCTCCTGCTTCCAGTCGCGTGGTTTGATGAACAGACCGGGCTTGAAGGTTGGATGAGGACTGCAGAACGTGCGGTAGTACCAGATGCAAGCCTCGCGCGCGGAGCGCAATGCTCTTTCAGCTTCGACCTGGTCGTGCCGGTACTCATGCACCGCTTCGTTTCCGCTCTTGCGGAGGTGGTGCAGAAGTCGTGTGACCTTCTCGTCAACGTCGATTCGTGACTTGAGGGAGGCGATTAGGCTGAAGAAGCTTTCATCTGTGCCCGAGGCTATACCAAGCCTGGCAGCAGCGTTCCGTGTCAGGTGCTCTGCCAGCTGGCGTAGCTTGACCAGCGTAACGTTTGAGTCTGAGTAGAAAGAGGCTTCCGCTGCCGTCGCAATCTGATGCAGGAGCGGCTCTTGGTTGGAAAGGAAAGCGAAATTGCTCGACACAATCGCTGACATACCTTCTAGTTCCCCCTGAGCACTACAGACTGAGCCTTGATTCTAACGAATGATCAGTTGCTGATGTCTACTCGCAGATCTACCTGTCGCCTCCCCGTAAACTTGATCCAGTCATTTTTAGAGGTCTCCGGGCAAACTAGCCCCAAGGAGACCACTGCTGCAGCTAGTGGATACGCAGCATGGTTTCGAGCCGATACGGTTGCCGGCCTGGGCCGCCTGTCTTCGGGTAGTGCGGCTCGATCAGCGCCAACAGCGCCTTCCACGGCACAACCTGCTCCATCTCCGACAGGAAGATATCTCGTCGAGTGCGCTTGCTTCGGCCTTGTTGTTCAGCGTCGCCAAAGGTCAGTTGCATGGGCGAATCAGGCTCTCAAATCGTGGAGCGCAGTCTGACATCTTCAGGGGAATTGTTCAGACCTTCCCTAGTAACTGACTCCAGCTTACGAGTGAAGTCGTCGGGCATGGCCATGTACTTCACCTGGCAGGCGCTGACCAGAGCATCGCCGAGGTAGTCCTTTCTCCAGCCCTCGTTGGGGCAAGTTAGAGCCGGGGTGATGGTCAGATGCTATTGAATGACATTGAAATTCGGGGTTCTTTCGCGGGCTTGGCTACAGACTGAACTGGTTAAATTAAATCCTAAGCATGTACCCATGTGTTCGTTAAATAAGAAGATGGAAAAGCAAACAGAAAATACTTCCCCGAATGGCCCTGACGTTGATGCGGGCATGGAGGATCGCTTGATTCGGCGTTGCGAAGTTCTGAGAAGGACGGGGCTCAGTGCTACTGCGCTTGATCGGCTTGAGCGATCAGGGAGGTTCCCGATAAAGGTAACGATTGGCCCTAGGGCAGTAGCCTGGGCTGGGTCAGAAGTTAACGCATGGATTGATGCGCGAAAAGCAGAAAGAAAATTACATGATCCCCATTTGCATCAAGTGAATGGAGGCTTCTACAGCGTTATCCGCCCGCGGATGTGTCAGTCATGAGGAGTGGCGATACTGATCAGATGGCGAGTGTTTCGAGTGCCTTGGCGGCTAGATGCTGCTGGAGGTGGCCGTAGTGCTTTTCGATCATTCGTACGGAGGTGCCCGCCAGCTGAGCGACGGTGAACAGATCTAGCCCGGAGGACACCAGATCAGTGATGACCGAGTGTCGGAGGGTATACGCGGAGGTTTCTTTCGGGAGGTTGGCCAACGCGGCTGCCTGCTTGAATGGCTTTTTCCATTTATCCTTGTTCCAGCGTGTTCCGTCGTCGCGCATGAACAGCGGGGTGTTCGGCAGCTTGTTCCGGCACAGGCTGTCCAGCATGGTTCTCATGCCCTGTGACAGAGGTAGCTTGCGGCCAGCACCTGCTTTATCGGCAGTGATGGAGAGGAAGCCAAGGTGGCTGTCGTAGTGCGACACGTCAGCATCGGCGAGCGCACCAGGGCGCACCGGGAGCAAGCAAAGGGCGCGGGCGAGGATGGCGGTGTCCCCGGTGATGGTGTCCAATAGTCGCTTTCGCTGCTCTTTGTTCAAATAGAGTTCGCGGCGCTGGTTCGCTTCGGCTGGTTCCAGCGCCTTCTTCCATGCGTTAGCTGTCAGAACGTCGCCGCTATCAAGCGCCATGTTCAAAGCGGCCCGAAAGGGCACTATGTCCCGGTTTACAGTCGCAGGGCTGCGTGGGCGGGTGACCTTTGGCCCCTTCTTGTTCTTGGAGACCTCAGCAGGGGTTGCTTCCAGCCGCTTGCGCCATGCCCGGACGTGCCGGTCGGTCAGCCTCTGCAGCTGGATGTGCGCGATGGGGTCGTTATAGACGTAACGCGGGAAGCGCTTGGCGGCGTCGGGTTTTTCTTCGGCATACCGTTCACAGGCGTCCTGGACTGTTAGGACCTCCTTGGAACCACCACGTGCCAGATGGTCGAGCCATTCGCGGGCTGCCTTGACCGCCGCGCCGTAACGCTCGTTCGGTGGCAGGTTGGCGTAGTCGCCCAGTGAGCGGGATACGTACTTGATTGCCACAGGGTCGTAGTGGCGAGCGATCCATGTGCCTGCTGGCACGCGATATCCGATGAATTGTCCGGCCCCTAACTTCTGCCAATGCGGCTCTCGATTGGCTTTCAGCTTCTCTCGGGTTTTGACAAGGGACAGGTCTGGCACGTGGTCTATCGAATGCGGCGAGGGCGGCGCAGTCTACCCGCATTTCAGCTGGTACGGAAAATGTACGGAAAAGATAGTGGTGAGCATGGTTGTTCATGGTTATATGAATCAATGGCATAGGGTGTCATGGTGGCTCCTGGATCCCCATTTCCCTACCTTGACATGGTAGGGGTCACAGGTTCGAGCCCTGTACCGCCCACCACTCCCCGCAGCGGGGGTGGAAACAGAAAAGCCGGCCCAGGGCCGGCTTTTTCGTGTCTGCCCTCCAGGAGGGGGGGCTCAGTACGGCGCCCCCGCGGTAACGATGGTCAGTACCAGCGCCACCAGCATGGCGGCCGTGAACAGCAGGGGTTTGACGCGCAGCGCGGGCGGGGGCTGCCCGCCGTCCGGCTCCGGCGCCATGCGTCGGATCAGGCCTTCGGGGAAATGCCGGAGCACCATCGCCTCGTCGCAGGCGTCTTCGCAGGCGCCGCATTCGATGCAATGGCTGGAATGGCCATTGCGGATATCCAGCCGGATCGGGCACGCCTGCAGGCAGGCCCCGCAATCGGTGCAGTCGCCCAGGTGCTCGGGGTTGAATTTGGGCAAGGCGCCGGCAATGGTCGGATGGGCGGCACGAAACACGTAGTCGTTGGCGGTCACCGGGTCGAGCAGCCCGCGCGAGCGATGCAGCACGCTCGGGCCGCCGTGTGGGCGTGGGCCGCGCGGCTCGCCGCGCGCGGCGATGTAGCGGACGGTGGGCGTGCGTGCATCGGTGATCAGGTGCTGCACGCGGCTGTAAGGGCACAGGTGGCTGCAGACCTGTTCATGCAGGTAGACCACGTTGGCCCAGGTGGCCAATGCGTAGAAGACGATCCAGAAGCCTTCCCACATGCCCAGCGAAAAATGCGTCAGGTCATGGATCAGGCCGCCGATGGGGCTGAAGTAGCCGACGAAGCTGATGCCGGTCCACAGCGCGATGGCGGCCCATAGCACGTGCCGCAGCGCCGGCCCGAAGCGGGCGGCCGGGCCATCGAAGGCGGTGAGCTGGTCGAGCTTGCGGAATACCCGGGTCAGCACGGTCTGCGGACAGACATGGCTGCACCACAGCCGGCCGCACATCACCGTGACCAGGCACAGCAATGCGGCGGCCGCGGTGACCAGCCAGAACAGGGGCAGGGCGTTCTCCGGCTGCAGGCTGTACCCGAACAGATGGAACCGCCGCGCCGACAGGTCCAGCAGCAGGATCGGCTGGCCATCCAGCCGCAGCCACGGCAGCAGGTAGAACGCGGCCAGCAGCGCCAGCGCGACGGCCGTGCGCAGCGCGGTGCGGGCGCGCTTGCCTTGCGACAGGCTCATTCGAAGGCGCTTCCGTCGTCGGCATCCCTGCGCGGGCGCAGCAACAACGCGGTGACGGCGCTGGCCGAGGCGGTGGCCAGCCACAGCAGCAGGAAGCCGATGGTGTAGCCCAGTTCGCGGCTGATGCCGTGCTGCGGCAGGCTGGTGGCGGCCAGTTTCAGGGGGTCGACCACCGAGAAGAACAGCGCAGCGGCGACCACGGCGGCGAAGAAGCTGGGCCAGAGCACCGCGCCAAGTTGCTGTGCGGCGGGGCGTAATGAAGACGGCGCAGGGTCGATGTCGTTCATGGGTTCCGGAGGGAGGAGCGGGGCCGGTGCCGCGCGCCCGTGGGGGAGGCGGGTACGCGATGGATGGGCGCAATGACGAGGACCGCAGCCTAGAAGGCGATCGCGCCGAAGGCCTTGATCTGGATCAAGCCATGGGCCGCGGCCGGATTGATCTGGCTCAAGGCGCGGCCAGCCCGGCTGGCAGATCCTTGGCGCCATGGACACGAATCCCGTACTGCTGAACCCGCTGGGCTGGACCTTCGACCCGGAGCTGCTGCGCCGGCATGATCGCCCCGGGCCGCGCTACACCTCCTATCCCACGGCGCCGCACTTTCATGACGGCTACGGCCAATCGCAGCTGCAGGCCGCCATCGCGCGCAGCAATACCTCGGCGCGGCCGCTCTCGCTCTACGTGCATGTCCCGTACTGCACCAGCCCCTGCTTCTACTGCGGCTGCAACCGGGTGATCAGCCGTGACCGCAGCAAGGGCGAGCACTACGTGGACCAGGTGCTGCGCGAGGCGGACCGCGCCGCGCCGTTGTTCGACCCGGCCCGCGAAGTCATCCAGCTGCACCTCGGCGGCGGAACGCCCAACTTCCTGGAGCCGGCGCAGCTGCGGCGGCTGCTGGAAGGGCTGGGAAGGCGCTTTCGTTTCAGCCCGCGCGCCGAGCGTGATTTCTCCATCGAACTGGACCCCCGTTCGGTCAGCGTGGCCGATATCGCCGGACTGGCGGCGCTGGGCTTCAACCGCGCCAGCCTTGGCGTGCAGGACTTCGATCCGGACGTGCAGCACGCCATCAACCGCGTGCAGGGCGTCGATGACACGATGGCCATCCTCCAGGCCTGCCGCGACAGCGGCATGCGCTCGGTCAACGTGGACCTGATCTACGGCCTGCCGAAGCAGACGCTGGCCGGCTTCGGGCGCACGCTCGACACCGTGATGGCCGTGCGTCCGGATCGCCTGGCGATCTATGGCTACGCGCACCTGCCGCACATGTTCAAGGCGCAGCGCCAGATCCTCGATGCCGACCTCCCCGATCCGGACCAGAAGCTGGCCCTGCTGGGGCTGGCGGTGGAACGGCTGTCGGCGGCCGGTTACCAGTACATCGGCATGGATCATTTCGCCCTGCCGGAAGAGGATCTCGCGCGCGCCCAGCGGGCGGGCAGCCTGCATCGCAATTTCATGGGCTACACCACGCACGCCGACACTGACCTGCTGGGGCTCGGGGTGAGCGCCATCAGCCGCATCGACAACAGCTACAGCCAGAACCCGCGTGATCTCAAGGACTGGGAGGCGCGCCTGGAAGCGGGTGGCTTGCCGGTCTGGCGTGGCCTGGAACTGGATGCCGATGACGTGCTGCGCGCGGCACTGATCCAGGAGCTGATGTGCCATGGCCGGGTGGACGGACGTGCATTGGGCCGTCGCCATGGCGTGGACTTCGACCGCTACTTCGCCGACGAGCTGCAGGCGCTGCGCCGCCTGGAGCAGGACGGGCTGGCCAGCTGCCGGGATGGCGTGGTGGCCGCCACGCGCCAGGGGCGCCCCCTGCTGCGCCTGATCGCGATGTGCTTTGACCGTTACCTGAAGGCGCCCCGGCAACCGGCCCGCTATTCACGCGCGATCTGATGCCGGCGCCGCCCGCCACGCCGGCCGCAATTCACAATTGCGGCCGGATCAGGCACGCTATCGCGATGCCCGGGTGGCGAAACTGGTAGACGCAAGGGACTTAAAATCCCTCAGCTGAAAGGCTATGCGGGTTCGATCCCCGCCCCGGGCACCACCTTCGTATTGTCAGGAGCGGCATGAGCGCCCGGATTACTGCTGCGGCCGAGCCGCGGATCGCCATCATCGGCCTGGGGTACGTCGGCCTGCCGCTGGCGGTGGAGTTCGGCAAGACGCTGGACGTGCTGGGGTACGACATCGATGCCGCACGCGTGGCCGAGCTGCAGGCCGGGCACGATCACACGCTGGAACTGGAAGACGATGAACTGGCCGCAGGCGTGCATGCCCGCTACACGGCCGACGCCGCCGCGCTGGCACCACGCAACGTCTACATCGTCACCGTGCCCACGCCCATCGACGCCTACGAGCAGCCGGACCTGGAGCCGATGCGGCGCGCCAGCGCGTTGATCGCCGGCGTGCTCAAGCGCGGTGACCTGGTGATCTACGAGTCCACCGTGTACCCGGGGACCACCGAGGAAGTCTGCGTGCCACTGCTGGAGCAGGGTTCGGGGCTGCGTTTCAACGAGGACTTCTACTGCGGCTACAGTCCCGAGCGGATCAACCCGGGCGACCGCCAGCGGCGCCTGCCGGACATCCGCAAGATCACCGCCGGTTCCACCCCTGAAGCGGCCGATGTGGTCGATGCGCTGTACGGGCGCATCATCACCGCCGGTACCTGGCCGGCGCCGTCGATCCGCGTGGCCGAGGCGGCCAAGGTGGTGGAGAACATCCAGCGTGACGTGAACATCGCGCTGGTCAACGAACTGGCGCTGATCTTCGACAAGCTGGAGATCGACACCCTCGATGTCCTCGAGGCGGCGGGCACCAAGTGGAACTTCCTGCCGTTCCGCCCGGGCATGGTCGGCGGACATTGCATCGGCGTGGACCCGTACTACCTGCTGCACAAGTCCGAGAGCGTGGGTTATCACCCGGACTTGATCCATACCGCGCGCCAGGTCAACAACCGCGTGGTGGCGCACGTGGTCACGCGGGTGCGGTTGCTGCTCGAAGGCAAGGGCAAGGCCTTGTCCGGTGCGCGCGTGCTGGTGCTTGGCGTCACCTTCAAGGAGGACTGTCCGGACCTGCGCAACAGTCGCGCACTGGACCTGGTGCAGATGCTGTCCGCGGCGGGTGCTTCGGTCGATGCCTTCGACCCATGGGCGGATCCGCGCGGCGCGCACGACATGGGCGGGGTGACGCTGGCCGATGAACCCGCGGCCGGCGCATACGACGCGGTGGTGCTGGCGGTGGCGCACCGGCAGTTCCGTGAACTGGATGTCGACGCCATCCGTGCCTTGGGTGTGCCGGACGTGGTGGTCTACGACGTGAAATCGGCCTGGCCCCGGCAGGCAGTGGACGACCGGTTGTAGAATCCGCCATCCCCGACCGCGAGGACGGTAATGCATCGTTATCTGGTTTATGTGCTGGCACTGATCCTGTTGCCGGTATCGCTGGCCCTGGCAAGCCAATGGCCTGCCTGGTACTGGGGCGTGGCCCTGTTTGGCCTGATGTCGGTGCTCGGCACCTGGGATGTGCTGCAGCGCCGCAGTGTCCTGCGGCGCAACTATCCGGTGCTGGCGCATTTTCGCTATGGCTTCGAGTCGATCGGGCCGGAGATCCGCCAGTATTTCGTGCAGAGCGACCTGGAGGACGTGCCGTTCTCGCGCCAGCAGCGCCAGTTGATCTACCAGCGTTCACGCAACGAGATGGACGTGGTGCCGTTCGGCACGCTGCGCAGTGCCTATGCGGTGGATTACGAATGGATCAACCATTCACTGTCGCCGACCAGCATCCCGCATCATGATTTCCGCGTGGTCATCGGTGCCGATTGCGCCAAGCCGTATTCGGCGAGCGTGTTTAACATCTCGGCGATGAGTTTCGGCTCGCTGTCGGCCAATGCGATCCGCGCACTCAACAAGGGCGCGCAGCTGGGCAACTTCTACCACGACACCGGCGAAGGCTCGATCTCGCCCTACCACCGCGAACAGGGCGGCGACCTGGTATGGGAGCTGGGCTCGGGGTACTTCGGCTGCCGTGACGAGAATGGCCGCTTCAGCGAGGAGCGCTTCGTCGAGAACGCCCGGCTTGAGCAGGTCAAGATGATCGAGATCAAGCTCTCGCAGGGCGCCAAGCCGGGCCATGGTGGCGTGCTGCCGGCGGCCAAGGTCAGTGCCGAGATCTCGCAGACGCGTGGCGTGCCGATGGGCGTGGACTGCGTGTCGCCATCCAAGCATTCGGCGTTCTCCACGCCGGTCGAGCTGCTGCAGTTCGTGGCGCGGCTGCGTGAGCTGTCCGGCGGCAAGCCGGTGGGCTTCAAGCTGGCCATCGGCCATCCGTGGGAATGGTTCGGCATCGCCAAGGCCATGCAGGAAACCGGGTTGCTGCCGGACTACATCGTCGTCGACGGCGCCGAAGGTGGTACCGGTGCGGCCCCGGCCGAGTTCATCGACCACGTCGGCGTGCCGATGAACGAAGCCCTGATCCTGGTGCACAACACGCTGGTGGGCCTGAACCTGCGCGACCGCGTGCGCCTGGGCGCTGCCGGCAAGGTGACCAGCGCGTTCGAGATCGCGCGCACCATCGCGCTGGGCGCGGACTGGTGCAATGCCGGGCGTGGCTTCATGTTCGCGTTGGGCTGCATCCAGTCGCTGAGTTGCCACAACGACAAGTGCCCGACCGGCATCGCCACCCAGGATCCCAGCCGTTGGCGGCACCTGGAGCCGGTGGACAAGGCGCAACGCGTGTTCCGTTACCACGAGAACACCCTGCGCGCGCTGCGCGACCTGCTGGGCGCGGCCGGATTGAACGATCCGTCCGAGCTGGGCCCGGAGCACATCCTGCGCCGCGTTTCGCCGGTGGAGATCCGTTCGCTTTCCAGCCTGTACCGCTATCTGGCCCCGGGTGAACTGCTGAACAAGGTGCCGGAGCACGTCGTGTTCCGCGACTACTGGGCCGATGCACGCAGCGATTCGTTCAATCCGCCCTCGCGCATCGCCGCGCTGCGCGCAAGCAAGGAACGCTGACCCCGGCAGCGCGGAGCCATGCTCCGCTGCGGTACTACCGGGAGAGCATCGTCGCGCATGGCTCGGCGCGCTCGCGACGATGTGCTCCCGGCAGGCCGGGATGGCGTCCGCGTATTGCGCCTTACCGCTGCGCCAACCAGGTGATCGCGCCTTCGGCAGCGCGCAGCCCGCTCGCGTAGCAGGCGGTGAGCAGGTAGCCGCCGGTCGGGGCTTCCCAGTCCAGCATCTCGCCGGCGCAGAACACGCCGGGCAGGGCGGTCAGCATCAGCCCGTCGTCCATGGCTTCCAGGCGTACACCGCCTGCCGTGCTGATGGTCTCTGCCATCGGGCGCGGGCGCAGCAGACGCAGCGGCAGGCGCTTGAGCGTACGCGCCACCGCGTGCAGGTCATTGCCGGCGTCCTTGCCCAGCACTTCGAACAGCAGCCCCGCCTTGACCGCATCCAGCCCCGCCGCACGGCGCAGGTGCTCGCCGAAGCTGCGGCCCTTGCGCGGCCGGCCGAGGTCGGCGAGCAGGCGTGCTTCCTCGCGGCCCGGGACCAGGTCCAGTTCCAGCTGCGCCCGGCCCTGCCGGTTGAGCGTCTCGCGCAGGTCGGCTGCCAGCGCATAGATCAGGCTGCCTTCAATGCCGTACTCGCTGATCACGCACTCGCCCTGGAGCTGCTGCGGTTGGCCCTGCAGGTCCGACCAATGCGCGATCACCGGCTTGAGCGGTGCACCGGCATGGCGCTGCTGGAAATGCGTGCTCCAGTCGATGTCGAAACCGCAATTGGCCGATTGCAGCGGTGCCACGGCCACGCCGTGCTGCTGCAGCACCGTCGTCCAACCGCCGTCGGAGCCGAGCTGCGGCCAGCTGCCGCCGCCCAGCGCCAGAACGGTGGCATCGGCGTGCACGCCGATCTCGCCGTCCTCATTGCGCAGACGCAGGCTGCCGTCGCCATTCCAGCCCAGCCAGTGGTGCTGGACATGGAAGCGCACCCCCTGTTCCTTCAGGCGACGCACCCAGCCCCGCAGCAATGGCGCGGCCTTGCGGTCCACCGGGAACACACGCCCGGAACTGCCTACATAGGTATCCACGCCGAACCCCTGCGCCCAACGGCGCAGTGCCTCGGCATCGAAGCCGTCCAGCCAGCGGCCGACCTGCGCCTGCCGTTCGCGGTAGCGGGTGTCGAACAGCGGGCGCGGGTCGGAATGGGTGAGGTTGAGCCCCCCCTTGCCGGCGATCAGGAACTTGCGTCCCGGCGAACCCTTGGTCTCGTACAGGTCCACCTGCAGGCCGGCGGCGCGCAGCCGCTCGGCGGCGAACAGCCCGGCCGGGCCACCGCCGATCACCACGGCGTGTTTTTCAGCGGGGCTGGACATCAAGCAGTTCAACGTCAAAGACCAGCGAGGAGCCGGCCGGGATCGGCCCGGTGCGGCGGTTGCCGTAGCCATACTCGGCCGGGATCATCAGCGTGCGCTTGCCGCCGACCTTCATGCCGGCAACGCCTTCATCCCAGCCGCGGATGACCTGCTTCTCGCCCAGGTTGAAGGCGAACGGTTCGCCGCGGTCGAGCGAGCTGTCGAACTTCTCGCCATGCTTGTCGGCGGTGCGTTCGTCGTACAGCCACCCGGTGTAATGCACGGTGACCTTGGTGCCGGGCACCGCTTCGGCACCGGTACCCGGCTGGGTGTCGATGCGCTCGAACGTGGCGATGCTGCCCCCCGGTGGCGGCCCCGGAGGCGTACAGCCAGCGGCGAGCAGGGACAGCAGAAGCGGGATGAACAGACGGCGCATGACGGGCTCCGGCGGAAAGGGCGTGCAAGGGTAGCGCATCACTGCCGGGTATCATGGCGCGATGGCCAAACTGCTACTCAATCTGCGCAATGTCGGTCAGGACGAACGCCAGGAAGTCGGCGAGCTGCTCGACCGCAACGGCATCGCCTGGTACCGCACCGAACCCAGCCCGTGGGGGATCTCGCATGGCGGCATCTGGCTGCGCGAGAACGACGACCATCCGCGTGCCAAGGCGTTGATGGCCGACTACCAGGCCGAGCGCTCGCGACGGGTGCGCGGCGAGCGTGAGGCAGCGCGGCGCGATGGCACCGCTGAAACCTTTGGCTCCCTGTTCAGGCAGCGCCCGCTGTACGTGATCCTGGTGCTGCTGGGCATGCTGGCGGCCGCTGCGCTGGTGCTGCTGCCATTCATGCTGCTGCGCGGCTGAACCCGGCCGGCCGGTACAATGCGGCCATGATCGTCAATACCGCCGCCTACCATTTCGTTGCCCTGGCCGATGCCGAGGCGTTGACCGCCACCCTGCTCGAGCGCGCCGAGGCGCTGGCGCTGCGCGGCACCATCCTGGTGGCGGAAGAGGGCATCAACCTGTTCCTGGCCGGCAGCGGCGAAGGCATCGATGCGTTCTATGCGCAGCTCACCGCCGAACCGCGTTTCGCCGGCATGCGGGTGAAGTACAGCTACAGCCAGATGCAGCCGTTCGCGCGGCTCAAGGCCAAGGTCAAGCCGGAGATCATCAGCTTCCGCCGTGACGACGGTCAGCCGCTGGACTACCCGCGCGCGCCGAGCGTGGCCCCGGCCACGCTGCAGCGCTGGCTGCGGCAGGGCCATGACGATGCTGGCAAGCGCGTGGTGATGCTCGATACCCGCAACGAGCAGGAGTTCGCGCACGGCACCTTCGCCGGCGCGCTGACCCTGCCGATCGCCAAGTTCACCGACCTGCCGGCCGCCCTGGCGCCGCACCGCGATGCACTGTCCGACGCCACTGTGGTCAGCTTCTGCACCGGCGGCATCCGCTGCGAGAAGGCCGCGCTGTGGATGCAGAACGATGGCATGCACAACGTGCTGCAGCTCGATGGCGGCATCCTGGGCTATTTCGAGGAAGTGGGTGGCGAAGGCTACGACGGCCGCTGCTTCGTGTTCGACGAACGCGTGGCGCTGGACCCGCAGCTGCAGCCGCTGGTCGACCACGACGCCAGCCAGGTCGCCTGAGGCGTCCCGAGGGCCGTTGGCCGGTAGCGGCGCGGCGAGGCCGGCTCCGGGCAGGCGCATTTCCCTGCGGGCGTACACCTGAAGCGGCAGGGCAGGGGAGTTCTGCGGAAAACAGCGTTCAGGCTTCGCCTGTTCCTTAATCGATCCAGCTCCCCCATGTTGCGTGCATCGTCTTTGGAAGCCGCACCATGATCCCCCTTTCCATCCTTGATCTCGCACCGGTCTGCGAAGGCGCCGGCCCGCGCCAGGCCTTCGCCAACATGCTCGACCTGGCCCAGCACGCCGAGCGCTGGGGCTATCGCCGTTACTGGCTGGCCGAGCACCACAACATGCCGGGCATCGCCAGTGCGGCGACCTCGGTGCTGATCGGTCATGTGGCCGGTGGGACCTCGACCATCCGTGTCGGCGCCGGCGGCATCATGCTGCCCAACCACTCCCCGCTGCAGGTGGCCGAGCAGTTCGGCACGCTGGCGTCGTTGTATCCCGGCCGCATCGACCTGGGGCTGGGCCGTGCACCGGGCACCGACCATGCCACCGCGCGGGCGCTGCGCCGCTACTTCGACAGCGCCGACCAGTTCCCGCAGGATGTCACCGAGCTGCTGCATTACTTCGAACCGGCCGAGCCGGGGCAGAGCGTGCGCGCGGTACCGGGCGCGGGCGTCGAGGTGCCGGTGTGGCTGCTGGGTTCCAGCCTGTTCAGTGCGCGCCTGTCGGCGGCCATGGGCCTACCGTTTGCCTTTGCCTCGCATTTCGCGCCGGACGCCATGGACGAGGCGGTGGCGATCTATCGCCGCGAGTTCCGCCCGTCGGCACGCCTGTCACAGCCCTACGTGATCCTCGCCTTGAACGTGGTTGCCAGCGCGTCGGAGGCGGAGTCACGCCGGCTGTTCACCACCCAGCAGCAGAGTTTCGTCAACCTGCGTCGCGGTCGCCCGGGCCTGATTCCGCCGCCCCTGGACGACATCGAGGCGTTCTGGGAGCCGCACGAGAAGTCGGGTGTGGAGCGGGCGTTGGCCTGCACCGTGCTGGGTGATCCGGCGCAGGTGGCCGAAGGGCTCAAGGCCTTCGCCGAGCGGCATCGCCCGGACGAGATGCTGGTGACCGCCAACATCTTCGAGCACCGCGCGCGGCTGCGTTCGTTCGAGCTGGCGATGCAGGCCTGGACCGAAGCCAATCGTTGACGCAGCGCAGGAGCGGCCTCGGCCGCGAAGCCGACGGATCATCCGGTCACAGGGGCCATGCACGTAGGGCTCATGCCTGCTTCGCGCCTGAAAGCGCTCCTACGATGGGCCGCCAGGGGCGGCCTTGGCCGCGAAGCCGGTGAACCCTGATAGGCGTTGCAGATGGGCGCTCAGCCGCCGGTCCAGCGCTGGAACAGCTCCAGCATGCTGCTCACCAGTTGCCCGGACCCCATGCCGAAGAACACGCCGCCGGCAATGGCGGCGATCCAGTTGAACAGCATCAACGCGCCGTCGCGCTCGATCAGTGCCAGCGCGAACAACAGCAGCTGGAAGCCGAACAGATAGTTGGTGAAGGGGATCGGCAGGCTCAGCAGGATGCCGGTGAGGATCAACAGCAGGCCCGTCAGGATCCGTGCCGGCAGCGGGTCGATCAGCAGCGGCAGGCGGGGCTTGAGCATCCGGTCCAGGCGCTGCAGCGGGCGGCTGATCCGGTTGAGGAACTTGTGCATCGTGCTGCGCCTGGGGCCGCGCCGGGCGATGAAGCCCGGCAGCCAGGGGCGCGACAGGCCGATGATCAACTGCAACCCGATCAGCAGCACCAGCGGGCCGCTGACCGCGCCGCCAACGCCCGGGATCGGGATGAAGGAGGGCAGGATGGCGATGAACAGGAACATGCCGAAGGCGCTCTGCTCCAATCCGTGCAGCACCTGCCCCAACGACAGCTGCTCGGCCGGGTCACCCTTCTCGAACATCCCCAGCAGGGTGCGGATGCCCTCGTTCTGATAGGCGTTGTCCAGTGCCGGGTCGTCCTGCTCAGCCGGTGGTGTCATCGGCATCTTCTTCCGGCAGGCGGTGCAACAGCAGCTTGTCGATGCGGGCGCCGTCCAGGTCGACGATCTCGATGCGCCAGCCGGCCCAGTCGAAGAACTCGCCGGCGTGCGGGATGCGGCCGAAATAGTGCATGCACATGCCGGCCAGGGTGTAGTAGTCGCCATCCTCGGCGTCGGGCAGGCTGGCGCCGTCCATCAGCTCCTGCAGGTCGTCCACCGGCAGCGAGCCGTCGACCAGCAGCGAGCCATCGGCGCGGGTCACCACCAGCGCGTCGTCGTCGGTGTTCTCGGCCGCCTGCAGGCGGCCGACCACGGCGCCCATCAGGTCGGAAATGGTCACCAGGCCCTGGATTTCGCCGTACTCGTCGACGACCAGCGCCATTGACTGGTGTTCCTCGCGGAAGATTTCCAGCAGCTTCATCGCATGCGTGGATTCGGACACGTACAGCGTTTCGCGCAGGTTCTCGAACAGCGAGCCGTTGCCGCCGTCCAGGCGGGTCACCAGCGACTTCACCTCGAGGATGCCGGCGATGTCCTGGTCGTGGCCGCGGTAGACGGGGTAGCGCGAGAACGCATGGTCGCGCATCGCCTGCAGGTTCTTCTCCGGCGCAGCGGTGGTGTCCAGCCAGGCAATGCGGTTGCGCGGGGTCATCAGGCTGTCGGCGGTGCGGTCGCCCAGGCGCATCACGCGGTTCATCATGTCGCGCTCATGGGTGTCGATCACGCCGGCCTCGTGGCTCTCGGCCACCAGCATGCGGATCTCCTCTTCCGTGACCGACGCCGACTCGGTCTTGCCCAGGCCGAGCACGCGCAGCACCAGTTGGGTGGAACGCGACAGCAGCCACACGCCGGGGGCGGCAATGCGGGCCAGCCAGCTCATCGGCACCGCAACGAAGCCGGCGATGTTCTCCGAGCGGGTCAGGGCGAGACGTTTGGGGACCAGTTCGCCGAAGATCAGCGTCAAATAGGTGATCAGAGCAACGGCCAGCGCCTTGCCGGTGAAATCGGAATAGGCGAAGCCCGGGGCCAGCTCATGCAGCCAGCCGGCGATCATCAGGCCGATCGATTCACCGCCGTAGACACCGGTAAGGATGCCGATCAGGGTGATGCCGATCTGCACCGTGGACAGGAAATTCTCAGGTTTTTCAGAGAGTTCCAGTGCGCGCTGGGCGCGCTTGCTGGTGGCGGCCTGCTGCTTGAGGCGGCTCTTGCGCGAGGTCATGACCGACATTTCGGACATGGCGAAGAACCCGTTCACAAGAATCAGGGCAAGTACGATGATCAGTTCAAACACGGGCGTCTCCCCGGGTTGGTGGCAGGGAGGGCGGGTGCATGCGATGGCGGCGGGCGCTCAGGAGCGGGATCCGGCGCGGCGGCGGGGGATAAGGGTCGTCGTCCATAGGGTGCGCCGTGAAGGCGCTGGCGAATAGTAGCAAACCGGGCCCCTTTCGCGGCAACGCCGTGTTCACATTTCTCGTTCAGGTGGGACGCAGGAATACCCTGATTGCCATCTAGTCGTCATAATTCGCCCCCGGTGCCGTCCCTCCCGCGACGGCGAATAGGTTCCCCATGTTTTCGTTGCAGACCATCTTTGGCTCCGGCAAGCAGTTCTACACCTACCTCGACGAGGCCGCGCAGGCCGCCTATGACAGTGCCAAGGCGCTGCACGGGATGATGCGCGAAGCCGATCGTCAGCCGGCATTGGATGCCTTCAAGCTCGCCCGTCTGCGCGAGCGCGCCGCCTCGGACAAGATCAGCCAGGCGCTGGTGGACAGCTTCATGACCCCGATCGAGCGCGAGGACATCGAAGCGCTGGGTTCGGCGCTGTACAAGATTCCCAAGCAGATCGAGAAGTTCGCCGATCGCTACTCGCTGGCCGTGCAGCACCTGGACCAGATCGACTTCGCGCCGCGCGCGGCGATGCTGGAGCAGGCGGCCGGGGTGGTGGTGGAAATGGTCAACGACCTGCGCCACATGAACCTGGACCGCATGACCGCGCTCAACGAGAAGCTGCGTGCGCTGGAGAACGAAGCCGACCGCCTGATGCTGGAGCTGTACCGCGACATCTATTCCGGTCGCCTGGACAACCTGCAGATGTTCCTGCTGAAGGAATTCTTCGAGATCCTGGAAAAGGCCATCGACCGTTGCCGCGAGGCCGGTGTGGTGGTTTACCAGATCGTGCTGAAAAACAGCTGACGGGGGCGGGTAGATGCTCACCCTCGTACTGGTGGTGATCCTGGCAGCGCTCGTCTTCGAGTTCATCAACGGCTTCCACGACACCGCCAACTCCATCGCCACCGTGGTGGCGACCAAGGTGCTCTCGCCCGGCTGGGCGGTGATGCTGGCTGCAGGCATGAACCTGATCGGTGCGCTGACCGGCACCGCGGTGGCGCTGACCATCGCCAACGGCCTGCTCAATACCGACGTGGTCGACGTGACCCCGCAGGTGATCCTGTGCGCGCTGCTCGGCGGCATCGTCTGGAACCTGATCACCTGGTGGAAAGGCCTGCCGTCTTCGTCCTCGCACGCGCTGATCGGTGGTCTGTGCGGTGCCGGCCTGGCGGCCGCGCACAACAACTGGGACGCGTTGATCTGGTCCAAGAACGTCGGCGACTGGGCGCAGAACAAGGGCCTGTTGTGGAAGGTGTTCGTGCCGATGATCACCTCGCCGGTGGCGGGCTTCCTGCTCGGCATCGTGGTGATGTGCCTGCTGTGGGCGATCATCGCCGGCATGGCGCGCGCCGGTGGCGTGCTTGGCCGCCTGGCCCGTCCGCGCTGGGTCAATGCCTTCTTCGGTAAGGCGCAGATCGTCTCGGCGGCCTACATGGGCTTCGCCCACGGCCACAACGATGCGCAGAAGACCATGGGCATCATCGCCATGACCCTGATCGGTGCCGAAGCGACCGGTGCGCTGAACGACCTGCCGTCCTGGCTGGCCTTCATGCACCCGGACGCGCATGCCGGTGACGGCATCGCGATGTGGATCGTGCTGACCTGTGCGGTGGTGATGGCTGCCGGTACCGCCTCCGGTGGCTGGAAGATCATCAAGACGCTGGGCCACAAGATGGTCAAGCTGCACCCGATCCACGGCTTCGCCGCGGAGACCAGCTCGGCGACGATCCTGACCCTGGCTGCCCACTTCGGCATGCCGGTCTCGACCACGCACAGCATCTCCACCGCGATCATGGGTGTGGGCTTCGCCAAGAACCCGAAGTCGCTGCGCATCGGCGTGATCGAGCGCATCATCTGGGCCTGGATCCTGACCATCCCGGCCGCCGGCGGCTGCGCCTATCTGATCCTCAAGCTGTTCGCGTTGATCGGCTGGAATTGATCAGTCGCTGATCGACGAAGAAGTGCGAAGGCCCGCCAGGAATGGCGGGCCTTTCTGCTTCCGGCATTTGCTCCGGTTCCCGGCGCCTCCCCTTGGCGAAGCCAAGGGGAAGGAATGAGGCTTGTCTGGCAAGCTCGTGGCGGAGCGAGGCGCCGCGCTGCCGGCAGGCGGCTGAAGCGGCCAACAAAAAGCCCGCCATGGTGGCGGGCTTCGCAGGCCGGGATGCAATCCCGGCGCTCTTGGGCGAGTCCGGCGATCAGGCTTCCAGCGAGGCCAGGTCGCCCTTGCTCTCCAACCGCGCCAAGCAGTCACATCCGTTGCGGGAATGCTTGCGCCGTCGCCACGGCTGGGGGCAATGAGTAGCCGGGCGTCAGGCTTCCAGTGAAGCCAGATCCCCCTTGCTCTCCAGCCAGCCCTTGCGGTCGGCCGCGCGCTTCTTGGCCAGCAGCATGTCCATCAACGAACGCGTCGCTTCGCTGTCGTCCACGGTCAGCTGCACCAGCCGGCGGGTATCGGGGTGGATGGTGGATTCGCGCAGCTGCGAGGGGTTCATCTCGCCCAGGCCCTTGAAGCGGGTCACGCTGACCTGGCCCCTGATCTTCTCGCGCTCGATCTTGTCCAGCATCGCGCGCTTTTCTTCCTCGTCCAGCGCGTAGAACACCTGCTTGCCCACGTCCACGCGGAACAGCGGCGGCATCGCCACGAACACATGGCCGGCATCGACCAGGGCCGGGAAGTGCTTCAGGAACAGCGCCGCCAGCAGGGTTGCGATGTGCAGGCCGTCGGAATCGGCGTCGGCCAGGATCACCACCTTGCCGTAACGCAGGCCGGACAAGTCGTCCTTGCCCGGGTCGCAGCCGATGGCGATGGCCAGGTTGTGCACTTCCTCGGAAGCCAGCACGCTGCCGGAGGCGACTTCCCAGGTGTTCAGGATCTTGCCGCGCAGCGGCAGGATGGCCTGGAAGTCCTTGTCGCGGGCCTGCTTGGCGCTGCCGCCGGCCGAGTCACCTTCCACCAGGAACAACTCGGTGCGCGACAGGTCCTGGCTGATGCAGTCGGCCAGCTTGCCGGGCAGGGCGGGGCCCTGGGTGACCTTCTTGCGGGTGACCAGTTTTTCGGTCTTCAATCGCGCGCTGGCGCGCTCGATCGCGATCTGGGCGATCTTCTCGCCCAGCTCCACGTTCTGGTTGAGCAGCAGGCTGAAGGCGTCATGCGAGGCGCCCTCGACGAAGCCGGCGGCCTGGCGCGAGGACAGGCGCTCCTTGGTCTGGCCGCTGAACTGCGGGTCGGTCATCTTCAGCGACAGCACGAACGACACGCGGTCCCAGACGTCTTCCGGGGCCAGCTTGACGCCGCGCGGCAGCAGGTTGCGGAAGTCGCAGAACTCGCGCAGCGCCTCGGTCAGGCCGGTGCGCAGGCCGTTGGCGTGGGTGCCGTGCTGGGCGGTCGGGATCAGGTTGACGTAGCTCTCCTGGACCAGCTCGCCTTCCGGCAGCCAGGCCACGGCCCAGTCGACCACCTCGGTTTCCTTCTTCAGGCTGCCGGTGAACAGCTCGGCCGGCAGCATCTCGCGCTCGCCCAGCTCGGCCTTCAGGTAGTCGCGCAGGCCATCCTCGAAATACCAGGTGTCGACTTCGCCGGTGGCTTCGTCGGTCAGCTTGACGGTCAGGCCCGGGCACAGCACGGCCTTGGCGCGCAGCAGGTGGCGCAGGGCGCGCACGTTGAACTTGGGGGTGTCGAAGTACTTCGGGTCCGGCCAGAAGCGCAGGCGGGTGCCGGTGTTCTTCTTGCCGACGCTGCCGACCACTTCCAGCGGGCTGGCGCGGTCGCCGTCGCGGAAGGTGATGCGGTGCTCGCTGCCTTCGCGGCGGATGTGGATCTCCACCAGGTTGGACAGTGCATTGACCACCGACACGCCGACGCCGTGCAGGCCGCCGGAGAAGGTGTAGTTGCGGTTGCTGAACTTGCCGCCGGCATGCAGGCGGGTCAGGATCAGCTCCACGCCCGGGATCTTCTCTTCCGGATGGATGTCCACCGGCATGCCGCGGCCGTCATCGCTGACCTCGCAGCTGCCGTCCTTGAACAGGGTGACTTCCACCGTCTTCGCGTGGCCGGCCAAGGCTTCGTCGACCGAGTTGTCGATGACTTCCTGCGCCAGATGGTTCGGGCGCGCGGTGTCGGTGTACATGCCGGGGCGGCGTTTGACCGGGTCCAGGCCGGAGAGGACTTCGATGTCGGCGGCGTTATAGCGGGCGTTCATGTATCTCGATAAGGCGCAAAGCGACGTGCGAGTTTGCGGTCTGCCGACGATTTTTGCACGCAGGGCATTCAGGGGCGGGCGAGCCGGATCGGGGTATCCTATGCCCGGTCCAAGAAGAGCCCGGTCCCGTCGGACGGGGTGTTCCCAGGAGGAATCGGATGAAATCGTCGAAAATGCTGGCTCTGGCTGCTGTTGCTGCCGTAGTGGTGGCGGTTCCCTTCGTGATGGCGCAGGACGCCGGCAAGCCGAAGGCGGGCGAGACCGCCCAGAAGGCGCCGGAAGACAAGGCCCAGAGCGAGGCCGAGCAGAAGGCCAAACGCCGTGCCGCCGCTGCCGCCCAGGACAGGGCGCAGGGCGACCAGTCGGCGCCGCGTGAAGAAGAGGAAGAGGAAGCCCGTCGCCGTCGCTGACGCGTTTCCCGCTGGATGACAGACGCCCCGGCGCAGGCCGGGGCGTCTTTTTTTTGATCTCGCCGCATCCTGCGCTTGGGTGTTTGGGCGACAACCTTTAAACTAGGGCTTTCCGGGAGGCAGTGAGCCGTGACCCCCCTTATTTTTGTTACTGGCGGTGTGGTGTCCTCGCTTGGCAAGGGCATTGCAGCCGCGTCTCTGGCCTCCATCCTCGAGGCACGTGGCCTGAAGGTCACGATGATGAAGCTGGATCCGTACATCAACGTCGATCCAGGCACGATGAGCCCCTTCCAGCATGGTGAGGTCTACGTCACCGACGACGGTGCCGAGACCGACCTGGACCTGGGCCACTACGAGCGCTTCGTCCACACCCGGTTGAGCCGCAAGAACTCGATCACCACCGGGCGCATCTACGAGAACGTGATCCGCAAGGAGCGCCGGGGGGATTACCTCGGTGCCACCGTGCAGGTGATCCCGCACATCACCGACGAGATCCGCCGCTGCATCGACGAGGCCACCGAAGGCTTCGACGTGGCGCTGGTGGAGATCGGCGGCACCGTGGGCGACATCGAGTCGCTGCCGTTCCTTGAGGCCATCCGCCAGGTGCGCACCGAGCGCGGACCGGAGAAGGCGCTGTTCATGCACCTGACGCTGGTGCCGTTCATCGGCGCTGCCGGTGAACTGAAGACCAAGCCGACCCAGCACTCGGTCAAGGAGCTGCGCTCGATCGGCATCCAGCCGGACGTGCTGCTGTGCCGTTCCGAGCACGCCATCCCGGATTCGGAGCGCCGCAAGATCTCGCTGTTCACCAACGTCTCCGAGCGCGCCGTGATCAGCGTGCCGGACGTGGAAGTGCTGTACCGCGTGCCAATGGGCCTGCATGCGCAGGGCCTGGACGACATCGTGGTCAACCAGCTCAAGCTGGGCGACAAGGCCGGTCCGGCCGACCTGTCCGAATGGGAGTCGGTGCTCGACGCCGCGCTGCATCCGCTGGATGAAGTGACCATCGCCGTGGTCGGCAAGTACGTCGACCACCAGGACGCCTACAAGTCGGTCGGCGAGGCGCTCAAGCACGGCGGCCTGCGCCAGCGCACCAAGGTCAACCTGAAGTGGCTCGAGGCGCAGGAGCTGGCCGAGTCCGGCCTTGCCAGCCTGGACGGCGTGGACGGCATCCTGGTGCCCGGTGGCTTCGGCGACCGAGGCTTCGAAGGCAAGGTGCTGACCTCCCAGTTCGCCCGCGAGCACAAGGTGCCGTACTTCGGCATCTGCTACGGCATGCAGGCGGCAGTGGTGGATTACGCACGCCACGTGGCCGGTCTGGACGGTGCCAACAGCACCGAGAACGACCGCCAGTCGCCGAACCCGGTGATCGGCCTGATCACCGAATGGCGCACCGCCAGCGGCGAAGTCGAGAAGCGCGACGAGAAGTCCGACCTGGGCGGCACCATGCGCCTGGGCCTGCAGGAGCAGCGCCTGAAGCCGGGCACGCTGGCCCACGAGCTGTACGGCAAGGACGTGGTCGCCGAGCGTCACCGCCACCGCTACGAGTTCAACAACCGCTATCGCACCCAGCTGGAAGACGCCGGCCTGGTGATCTCCGGCAAGTCGATGGACGACACGCTGGTGGAAGTGGTCGAGTTGCCGCGTGACCAGCACCCGTGGTTCCTGGCCTGCCAGGCGCACCCGGAGTTCCTGTCCACGCCGCGCGGCGGGCATCCGCTGTTCATCGGGTTCATCCGCGCCGCGCGCGAGCGCAAGGCCGGCGGTGCGCTGCTCAAGGAAGCACGCGCCTGAGGTTCGTCCCTCTCCCGACGGGAGAGGGTGCCCCGCAAGGGGCGGATGAGGGCAGGGACAGTGGTCGGCTTGATTTCACTGCGTCCTGCCCTTATTCCAGCTTCGTTCCCGACGGGGGCGAGGTTCCACCATCACGAGGTGATTGAATGAAGCTCTGTGGATTTGAAGTAGGTCTGGACCAGCCGCTGTTCCTGATCGCAGGACCCTGCGTGATCGAGTCGATGCAGCTGCAGCTGGATACCGCCGGCAAGCTCAAGGAAATCACCCAGAAGCTGGGGATGAACTTCATCTTCAAGTCCAGCTTCGACAAGGCCAACCGTACCTCCGGCACCAGCTTCCGTGGCCCGGGCCTGGAAGAAGGCCTGAAGGTGCTGGCCGAAGTGAAGAAGCAGATCGGCGTGCCGGTGCTGACCGACGTGCACGAATACACCCCGATGGACGAAGTGGCCTCGGTGGTGGACGTGCTGCAGACCCCGGCGTTCCTGGTGCGCCAGACCGATTTCATCAGGAAGGTCTGCTCGGCCGGCCGCCCGGTCAACATCAAGAAGGGCCAGTTCCTGTCGCCGTGGGACATGAAGCCGGTCGTGGAGAAGGCCAAGTCCACTGGCAACAACGACATCATGGTCTGCGAGCGCGGCGCCAGCTTCGGCTACAACAACCTGGTCAGCGACATGCGCTCGCTGGCGGTGATGCGCGACACGCAGTGCCCGGTGGTGTTCGACGCCACCCACTCGGTGCAGTTGCCGGGCGGGCAGGGCAGCAGCTCCGGCGGCCAGCGCGAGTTCGTGCCGGTGCTGGCGCGTGCCGCGGTTGCGGTGGGCGTGGCCGGCCTGTTCGCCGAGACCCATCCCGATCCGTCCAAGGCTTTGTCCGACGGCCCCAACGCCTGGCCGCTGGACAAGATGGAGGCGCTGCTGGAAACCCTGCTGGCGCTGGATTCGATCACCAAGAAGAACGGTTTCCTCGAATCCACCGTCTGATAGCTGCTTGAACCGATGGCCCGTGTTTCACGGGCCATCGGCGTTTCAGGGCCCGGCAGCGGGCCGCTTTCACCCGAAAGCAACGCCTCGCGCCGGCCTTCCCATCGTTTAAACTGCCCCGCAGTTTTACGAAACCCGTCGAATTCAGACTCAACCAACGAGCCTATCCCCCAGATCATGACCACTATCGCCAAGATCCACGCCCGTGAAATCCTCGACAGCCGTGGCAACCCCACGCTGGAAGCCGAAGTCACCCTGGCCGACGGCTCCTTCGGCCGTGCTGCCGTGCCCTCGGGTGCCTCCACCGGCACCAAGGAAGCCGTGGAACTGCGCGATGGTGACAAGACCCGTTACCTGGGCAAGGGCGTGCGCAACGCGGTGGCCAACATCAACGGCACCATCGCCACGGCACTGGCCGGCTTCGATGCCGACGACCAGCAGGGCCTGGACCGTCGCCTGATCGACCTGGACGGTACCGAGAACAAGGGTCGCCTGGGTGCCAACGCGCTGCTGGGTGTTTCGATGGCCGCCGCGCATGCCGCCGCCGCCTCGAAGAAGCAGGCGCTGTGGCAGTACCTGGCCGGCAAGACCGGCGCCACGCCGTCGCTGCCGGTGCCGATGATGAACATCATCAACGGCGGTGCGCATGCCGACAACAACGTGGACTTCCAGGAGTTCATGGTGCTGCCGGTCGGCTTCAGCTCGTTCAGCGAATCGCTGCGCGCCGGCACCGAAATCTTCCATGCACTGAAGTCGGTGCTGAAGGGCCATGGCCTGAGCACGGCGGTCGGCGATGAAGGCGGTTTCGCACCGGACTTCCGCAGCAACGTCGAGGCACTGGACACCATCCTGGAAGCCATCGGCAAGGCCGGCTACACCGCCGGCGAAGACATCCTGCTGGGCCTGGACGTGGCGTCCAGCGAGTTCTACGAGAACGGCAAGTACAACCTGGTCGGCGAGAACAAGCGCCTGACCTCCGAGCAGTTCGTCGACTTCCTGGCCGACTGGACCAGCCAGTACCCGATCATCACCATCGAGGACGGCCTGGCCGAGAACGACTGGGCAGGCTGGAAGCTGCTGACCCAGCGCATCGGCAGCAAGGTGCAGCTGGTCGGTGACGACCTGTTCGTGACCAACCCGAAGATCTTCGCCGAAGGCATCGAGTCGGGCACCGCCAACGCCATCCTGATCAAGGTCAACCAGATCGGCACCCTGACCGAGACCCTGGAAGCCATCGCGATGGCCGACAAGGCGCATTACGCCGCCATCGTCTCGCATCGCTCGGGCGAAACCGAAGACACCACCATCGCCGACATCGCCGTGGCCACCACCGCCACACAGATCAAGACCGGCTCGCTGTGCCGCAGCGATCGCGTGGCCAAGTACAACCAGCTGCTGCGCATCGAGGAAGCCCTCGGTGCCGGCGCGCGTTACGCCGGCCGTGACGCGTTCGTGTCGCTGAAGCGCTGACGCTGATGCGCAACTGGCGCTGGCTGCTGCTGGTGCTCGCGGTACTGCTGGGTTTGCTGCAGTACCGCTTCTGGTTCGGCCCGGGCAATTCGGGTGAAGTAATGATGCTCGAAGCCCAGGTCGCCAACCAGAAGCGGGACAACGACGGCCTGCAGCAGCGCAACGATGCGCTTGCTGCCGAGGTCAAGGACCTGAAGGAAGGCGAGGCGGCCATCGAAGAGCGCGCGCGTAGCGAGCTGGGCATGATCAAGCCCGGCGAGAAGTTCTATCGCGTGGTGGAGGACGCCCCCGTGGCCGCGCCGGTCGCACCGGCTGCGCCGCCGCCGGCGGCGACCGCGGTCGAGCATGGAACGGAGCCGGTGCCATGATGACCCAGGTCTGGGCGGTGGTTCCGGCGGCCGGCCGTGGCACCCGCTTCGGCGGCCCGGTGCCCAAGCAGTACCTGCTGGCCGATGGCGAGCCGTTGTTGGCGCATACGCTGCATGCCCTGCTGTCCCATCCCGGGGTGGCCGGGGTGATGGTGGCCATTGCCGAGAACGATGCCGATTGGCCGGGCTGGACCTCCTTTGCCGACAAACCGGTGCTCACCTGCGTCGGCGGCGATACCCGCGCCGCGTCGGTGCTGGCGGGGCTGCAGGCCTTGCCGGACAGCGTGCGCGCCGATGACTTCGTGCTGGTGCACGACGCCGCGCGTCCCAACCTGGACGCGGTGGATCTGACCCGCCTGCTGGAGGTCGGCCGTGCCGATCCGGTGGGTGCCATCCTCGCCGCACCGGTGCGCGACACCCTCAAGCGGGCCGGCGACGATGGCGGCATCGACCGTACCGAGCCGCGCGAACGCCTGTGGCGCGCGCTGACCCCGCAGTTGTTCCGACGCCACCAGTTGAGCCGGGCGCTGATCGACGCCGCCACTGCCGGCATCGACGTCACCGATGAGGCGATGGCGATGGAGCGGCAGGGGGTGCGTCCGTTGCTGGTGGAAGGGGCCGAGGGCAACTTCAAGGTCACCACGCCGGCCGATCTGGCCCGCTTCGAGTTCGAGCTGTCGCGCCGCGGCAGCTGATATCCCCGCTCGGCGCGCTGCGCCGGCACAGTTCTGACGTACGGTGTTGCCATGAATGCTTCCACTCCGTTTCCGCCCATCCGCATTGGACAGGGCTACGACGTCCATGCCTTCGGCGAAGGCGACCACATCATGCTGGGCGGGGTGCGCGTGCCGCACCGTTGCGGCGTGCTCGCCCACAGCGATGGCGACGTGATCCTGCACGCGCTGTGCGATGCCATGCTGGGCGCGCTGGCGCTGGGCGATATCGGCGTGCACTTCCCGCCGTCGGATGACCGTTGGAAGGGCGCGGACAGCAGCCGCTTCGTCAGCCACTGCAATGCGCTGCTGGCCGAACGGGGCTGGCAGGTCGGCAACGCCGACATCACCGTGATCTGCGAACGGCCCAAGGTCGGGCCGCATGCGCTGGCCATGCGCGAGACGGTGGCGCAGCTGCTGGGCATCACGCTGGACCGGGTCAGCATCAAGGCCACCACCAGCGAGAAGCTGGGCTTCACTGGTCGTGAGGAAGGCATCGCTGCGCAGGCGACGGTGCTGCTGGTGGCGCTGTGAGTGCGCTGCCGCTGGCGTTCGGTGCGCCGCTGTTGACGGCCTCGATCCGCAGCACGCCGGAGGATTTCCAGGTGGACGAGCTGCCGGCGTTCGAAGCCACCGGCGAGGGGGAACACCTGCTGCTCGACATCCGCAAGCGCGGCGCCAACACCGTTGCCGTCGCCAAGCAACTGGCGCAGTGGGCCGGCCTGCCGGAAATGGCGGTCAGCTATGCCGGGCAGAAGGATCGCCACGCGGTGACCACGCAGCGCTTCAGCGTGCACCTGCCCAAGCGGGTCGCCCCCGATCTGGCGGCATTGGCGTCCGACGACGTGCAGGTGTTGGCCTCGACCTGGCACAACCGCAAGCTGCAGCGCGGTGCGTTGGCGGGCAACCGGTTCAAGCTGGTGCTGCGTGACCTGCAGGGTGATGCGGCGGCCATCGATGAGCGCCTGCGACTGATCGCCGCACGTGGCCTGCCCAACTGGTTTGGTGAACAGCGCTTCGGTCGCGATGGCGGCAACGTGCCGGCCGCGCTGCAGATGTTTGCTGGACGTCGCGTGCGCAAGGACCAGCGTTCGATGCTGCTGTCGGCCGCGCGCTCGGCCTTGTTCAATCGCGTCCTGGCCGCGCGCGTGGAGCAGGGCAACTGGGGCACGCCGTTGGACGGTGAGGTATGGATGCTGGACGGCAGCCGCTCGGTGTTCGGCCCGGAACCGATGAGTGATGTGTTGGCCGAGCGCCTGGCGCGTTTCGATATCCATCCCAGCGCGCCGCTGTGGGGCGTCGGCGAGCTGCGTTCCGCCGATGCCGCGCGTGCCTTGGAAGAACAGGCGCTGTCCGACGACCAGGCGCTGGCATTGCGGGCCGGGCTTGAAGAAGCCGGCTTGAAGCAGGAGCGTCGTGCCCTGCGCTTGCGTCCGGCATTGATGCAGCACCAGTGGCTGGCCACGGACGTGCTCGAACTGTCGTTCGCGCTGCCGCCGGGGTGCTACGCCACGGCGGTGCTGCACGAACTGGGCCAGACCAACGACGCCAGCCGCGCGGAGTAGCCCCGCCAGTAGCAGCGGCCTCGGCCGCGAAGCCGATGAAAGCCCCGTCGCTTGGATTGCCGGTACCTGTCAGCGATGGGCCAACAACACCAACACCGCCCCGGTGCCGCCCTGTGCCGCCGGGGCGGAATGGAAGGCCAGCACGTCGTTGCGCTGGCGCAGCAGGCGGTCCACCAGGTTCTTCAGCACCGGCGCGCCGCCATCGGCCTGCAGGCCCTTGCCGTGGATGATGCGCACGCAGCCGTGTTCATGGTCGCGCGCTTCGCCCAGGAACTGACGCAACAACCCTTCGGCCTGGGCGGCAGTGGCACCGTGCAGGTCCAGTTCGTCCTGCACCGAGTACTGGCCACGCTTGAGCCGCTGGAACATCCGCGCCGGCAGGTTGTCACGCCGGTAGCTGGCGGTGTCGCCGGCTTCCAGTGGCGCGCTGGAGCGCAGCAGCCGGGCGAACTCGCCCAACGCCTCCGATTCATCCTGTTCAGCCATGCGTGCGCGCGGTTTCGGGCGCGGCTTGCCGGTGGCCGGTGTCTCCACTGGCCGCATCGGCGTCACTTCGCCGATGGCCGAGCGGAACAGGGCGCTGTCATCTTCATCTTCGGGGTACGACATGCGCACAGCGTAACCTGCGGCATGTATCCGGCAAATGGCAGGGTAAGTGGCCGGGCGCATTCCGGTATCATGGCCCTTCAGGTCGGCCGGCCTGGCGCCAGGCGCAGGACGGTCCGGCGGTTGCGGCGCGCAGGGGGCGCCGCGTGTTGATCCAGTGATCCAGGTCTTTAATGCGCGTACTTGTAAGCAATGACGACGGTGTGGACGCCCCCGGCATCAAGATGCTCGCCGAGGAGCTCCGCAATGCAGGGCATGAAGTCACCGTGGTGGCCCCGGACCGTGACCGTTCCGGCGCCTCCAACTCGCTCACCCTCGACCAGCCGGTGCGGCTGCGTCGCATCGACCATTACACCTGCGCGGTGGCCGGCACGCCGACCGACTGCGTCCACCTTGCCCTGACCGGCATGCTCGAATACGAGCCGGATATCGTCGTGTCGGGCATCAACAATGCCGCCAACCTCGGCGACGACGTGATCTATTCCGGGACCGTGTCCGCGGCGATGGAGGGACGCTTCCTCGGCCTGCCGTCGGTGGCCGTCTCGCTGGTCACCCACAAGCACGAGGCCAAGCACTTCCGCAGCGCGGCACGTGCGGCGGTGGAGATCGTGGCGCGGTTGATCGCTGATCCATTGCCGGCCGACACCATCCTCAACGTCAACGTGCCGGACCTGGCCTGGGAAGATATCCGTGGCTTCGAGGTCACTCGCTTGGGCAACCGCCATCGTGCCGAGGCCTGCGTACCGGCGACCGACCCGCGCGGCAACACCGTGTACTGGATCGGCCCGGCGGGCAGCGAGCAGGATGCCGGGCCTGGCACCGATTTCCACGCCGTGCGCACCGGGCATATCTCGATCACCCCGATCCAGGTGGACCTGACCCGCTACGAGGCGCTGGAAAAGGTCGCCGGCTGGGTGGGTGGGCTCACCGAATCCCTGGGGAAGGCGGAATGACCCCGCGCCTGCGCCTGCAGCCGGAGGCGGTCGGGATCGGCATGACCTCCCAGCGCGTGCGCGACCGCCTGGTCGACCGCCTGCGCGAAGCCGGCATCGTCAACGAAGCGGCCCTCAACGCGGTGCGCGTCGTGCCCCGTCATCTGTTCATCGATGAAGCACTGGCCTCACGCGCCTATGAGGACACCGCGCTGCCGATCGGCCATGGCCAGACCATCTCCCAGCCCTGGGTCGTGGCGCGCATGACCGAGGCGGTGCTGGCGGTGGAGCCCAGGACCGTGCTGGAGGTCGGCACCGGTTCGGGTTACCAGGCCGCCATCTTGGCCGCGCTGGGGCTGGAGGTGTTCACCGTGGAGCGTATTGGCGACCTGCTGCGGCAGGCCCGCAAGCGCTTCCGCCAGCTGGGCATGAACGTGCGCAGCAAGCATGATGACGGCCGTATCGGGTGGCCCGAACATGGTCCGTATGACGCCATCGTGGTGACCGCCGCCGCGCCGGCGCTGGTGGACGCGCTGATCGACCAGTTGGCCGTGGGTGGCCGGTTGGTCGCGCCGGTGGGCGGTGCGGGCGGACAGGTGTTGTTGCAGTTGACCCGGCAGGCCGATGGCACCATCGCCCAGGAAGAACTGGCGCCGGTGAGCTTCGTGCCCCTGCTGTCGGGCATGTTGGATTGAACCGGGAACAAGGACTGCAATGAAGATCTTCGGGCCGTTGTACGACCGTGCGATGCGCTGGGCCAACCACGAGCGCGCGCCGACTTACCTGACGGTGCTCAGCTTCGTCGAGGCGATCATCTTTCCGGTGATGCCGGAGGTGATGCTCATGCCGATGTGCGTGGCGCAGCCGCGCAAGGGCTGGTGGTTCGCCACGTTGAGCCTGATCGGCTCGATGGCCGGTGCCCTGGTCGGTTACGCGCTGGGCCATTACGCCTTCGAGGTGCTCAAGCCGGTCTTCGAGTGGATGGGCATGCTGCCGGCGATCGAGTCGGGCATCGCCACGCTGCAGGAAAAGATGATCGAATCGCCGTGGGCGGTGTTCACTTTCCTGGTGCTGGGTGGTTTCATGCCCATTCCGATGAAGGTCTTCACATGGGCCTCGGGTATCGTGGGCGTGCCGCTGCCGCAGTACGTGTTGAGCATGCTGGTCGGGCGCGGCAAGCGCGTGTACCTGTTGGCGGCGGTAATCCGCTTCGGTGGCGCGCGCGCGGTCGAGGCGCTGCGTCGTTGGATCGAACCATTGGGCTGGATTGCCACCGCGCTGGTGGTGGGCCTGGTGGGCTGGCTGGTCTGGAGAGCGAAATTCGCATGAATGCAAAGAAGTTGGGCAAGGGGATCCGCGGTGCGGCGGCAGCGGCGATGGTCATCGCGCTGGCGGCCTGCGGTACGGCCACGGTGGTCAAGAAGCCGGCAGGTGGCTCGTCCGCGGGCGCCGCGTCGACCACGCCGCGTACCTCGGTGCCGCGGCCGGGACAGACGGTGACGGTACGCCGCGGCGATACGTTGTTCGGCCTGGCCCGCATCAACAACATCACCCCGAGTGACCTGGCTGCGTGGAACGGCCTGTCCAATCCCAACACGATCTACCCCGGGCAGACCCTGAAGCTGTATCCGCAGGGCAGCGGCACCGCCGCCACGCGGCCGTCCGGCAGCGGTTCGGCCACGACCACGACGCGCCCGCCGACCCCGACGGCGCCGGTCACCGTGCCGGTCAACAGCGGCATCAGCTGGCGTTGGCCGGCTGACGGCGCACTGGTCGGGCGTTTCGTGGCCGGCGAGACCACCAAGCAGGGCGTTGATATCGCCGGTTCCAGCGGGCAGGCCGTGCGTGCGGCCGGTCCGGGCGTGGTGGTGTACTCCGGCGCCGGGCTGGTCGGTTACGGCGAGCTGATCATCATCAAGCACAACGACCAGTGGCTGTCGGCTTATGGCCACAACCGCAAGCGCCTGGTCAACGAAGGGCAGAGCGTGAAGGCCGGCGACCAGATCGCCGAGATGGGCCGCACCGGCACCTCGCGCGACATGCTGCACTTCGAGATCCGCTACAACGGCAAGCCGGTCGACCCGCTGCAGTACCTGCCCAGCCGCTGATGCATCGCCGTCGGCCGGGATGAAGTACAGAACGCTCCCGGCTGTTTGGTATCGACGCGATCAAACAAAAAGCCCGATGCGATGCATCGGGCTTTTTGCGTTGGGCGAGCGCGGGGCGATGGGCGAATGCTCAGGCGGCGGGTTCCAGGATGAACGCGACCACGACCTTGCGGTTCTCGCCGGCCAGCACATTGAAGGTGCGGGCGGCGGAGGCATTGTTCATCACCTCGATGCCGATGCCGCGGGTCAGGCAAGCCGCCATCACCGCCGGGGCGGGGAACACCTGCTTCTCGCCGGTGGCCAGGATCACCAGCTCCGGGTCCTGCGCCAGCGCGGCATCCAGGTGCTCGGGCGTCAGTGTTCTGGCGGAGGTGACCGGCCAGTTCTCGATCAGCTGGTTGGGGGCCAGCACGAAGCTGTGCTGCAGGGTCTGGTCGTTTACCCGGGCCTGGTGGCCATCGGCCGATCGCAGGGAGTAGGTGTAGTCCGGCAGTTCACGGCTGAGCAACATGTGGGGAATCCTCGGCGGTCAGCCGCGGGGCAGCACGATCTGGCGCTTTTCCTTGGCCGGGCGGTACAGCACGGCAACGAAGCCGATGCGCTGCACCAGCGCGCTGCCGCTGGCCTGGACCAGTTCGGCGACGATGGCTTCACGGGCTTCGCGGTCCTCGGCGCCCACCTTGACCTTGATCAGCTCGTGGCGTTCCAGCACTTCGTCCAGCTCCGCCAGGAAGGCGGGAGTAACCCCCTTGCCGCCGATCTGCAGTAGTGCTTTCAGATCGTGCGCCACGCCGCGCAGGAATCGGTTTTGGGCCGGGGTCAGGACAATGGACATGCAGGAATACGGGTTATCAAGGGGGTTCAGGGTATCATGACCACCCCTGTAAGCCCCATTCTCGATGCCTTCCCATAGCAAGAGCAGCCAGCGCTGGCTGAAAGAACACTTTTCCGATCCCTTTGTGAAAAAGGCACAAAAGGAGGGGATGCGCTCGCGTGCGGCCTACAAGCTGGAAGAGCTGCTGGAGCGCGACCGCCTGCTCAAGCCGAACATGGTGGTGGTCGACCTCGGTGCCGCTCCGGGTGGTTGGTCTCAGCAGGTGCGGAGACAGATGGGCGACACCGGCCGGGTCCTTGCCCTGGACATCCTGGAGATGCCGCCGCTGGCCGGGGTTGAGTTCCTTCACGGTGACTTCAGGGAAGAAACCGTCCTATCCCAGTTTGAAGCCATGCTGGGGAATCAGCCGGTAGACCTTGTGCTGTCGGATATGGCCCCCAATAAGAGTGGCATGGATGCGGTCGACCAGCCGCGGATGATGCACCTGGCCGAGTTGGCGATGGATTTCGCCGACAACCACCTCAAGCCGGGTGGGGCGTTCCTGATCAAGCTGTTCCAGGGCGTTGGCTTTGATGACTACGTGCGCGAGATGCGCCGGCGTTATGACAAGGTGTCCATCCGCAAGCCGGAGGCCTCGCGCAAGCGTTCGCCCGAGGTGTATGCCCTGGGCCAGGGCAAGCGCAAGCAGATCAAGTAAGCTCAACCATACGACCGCGTTAAGAAATTAGAGGGACATCGGAGCCGATGAGGATGAACGACCTGACCAAGAACCTCCTGCTTTGGGTGGTTGTCGCCGTCGTGCTGATGGTGGTGTTCCAGAGCTTCGCCCCGCGCGGCGGAGCCGTCGCTGCAGGCGATGCGCGCAATTACACGCAGTTCCTGCAGGAAGTGGACTCGGGCCGGATCAAGTCGGTCGAGTACACCGACAAGACCACGCTCACCACCAACCACCTGCGTTTCAAGCGCTCCGACGGCTCGGAGGGCCAGCTGTTCGCACCGGCCGACCCGAAGCTGCTGGACCAGCTGTATTCCAAGAACGTCGAAGTGGCACGCCAGGAGCCGGCCACCGGCCCGGGCTTCTGGGGCCTGGTACTGCAGTTCCTGCCGGTGCTGCTGTTGATCGGCTTCTGGATCTTCATGATGCGCCAGATGCAGGGCGGTGGCGGTGGTGCCAAGGGCGCGATGTCCTTCGGCAAGTCGCGCGCCAAGCTGCAGGGCGAGGACCAGATCAAGGTCACCTTCGCCGACGTCGCCGGTTGCGACGAGGCCAAGGAGGAAGTGGGCGAGCTGGTCGAGTTCCTGCGTGACCCGACCAAGTTCACCAAGCTGGGCGGCAAGATCCCGCGCGGCGTGCTGATGGTGGGCCCGCCGGGTACCGGCAAGACGCTGCTGGCCAAGGCCATCGCCGGCGAGGCCAAGGTGCCGTTCTTCGCGATCTCCGGTTCGGACTTCGTCGAGATGTTCGTCGGTGTCGGCGCCAGCCGCGTACGCGACATGTTCGAGCAGGCCAAGAAGCATGCGCCGTGCATCATCTTCATCGACGAAATCGATGCCGTCGGCCGCCATCGCGGCTCCGGCATGGGCGGTGGCCACGATGAGCGCGAGCAGACCCTGAACCAGATGCTGGTCGAGATGGACGGCTTCGAGGGCGGTGAGGGCGTGATCGTGATCGCTGCCACCAACCGTCCGGACGTGCTGGACAAGGCGCTGCTGCGTCCGGGCCGTTTCGACCGCCAGGTCATGGTTGGCCTGCCCGATATCAAGGGCCGCGAGCAGATCCTGCGCGTGCACCTGCGCAAGGTACCGGCCGCCGATGACGTGCGTCCGGAAGTGCTGGCACGGGGTACCCCGGGCTTCTCCGGTGCGGACCTGGCCAACCTGATCAATGAAGGCGCCCTGTTTGCGGCTCGTCGCAACAAGCAGGAAGTCGACATGAAGGACTTCGAGGACGCCAAGGACAAGATCTACATGGGTCCGGAGCGTCGCAGCATGGTCATGCGCGAGGATGAGCGTCGCAACACCGCTTATCACGAGTCCGGCCACGCCGTGGTGGCGATGTCGCTGCCCAAGGCCGACCCGGTCCACAAGGTGACGATCATGCCGCGCGGCTGGGCATTGGGCGTGACCTGGCAGCTGCCGGAGCACGACCACATCAGCAAGTACAAGGACCGCATGCTGGAAGAGCTGGCGATCCTGTTTGGTGGCCGCATCGCCGAGGAGATCTTCGTCGGCCAGATGTCCACCGGCGCGTCCAACGACTTCGAGCGTGCGACCAAGCTGGCCCGCGGCATGGTCACCAAGTACGGTATGTCCGATGTGCTGGGCACCATGGTCTACGCCGATGACGAAGGCGGCTATGGCATGCACAACAAGACCATTTCCGAGGCCACACAGCAGAAGGTGGATGCGGAGATCCGTCGCATCCTCGACGAGCAGTACGCCGTTGCCTACAAGATCCTGGAAGAAAAGCGCGACGTGGTCGAGGCCATGACTGCGGCGCTGCTGGAATGGGAAACCATCGACGCCGAGCAGGTGAAGGCGCTGATGGAAGGCCGCGAGCCGTCGCCGCCGGCCGGTTGGGTGGCCAAGGGTGGCAACAACGACCGCACCGGTGACGGCAAGGGCGGCGACGACCAGCGCCCGGTGACGCCGATCACCGATCCGGCCGGCCAGCACTGACCGTCCAGTGATGAGCGTGACGAAACGGGCCGGTCTTCCGGCCCGTTTCCGTTTGCGGCCGCCCCGCGCTGGGCGAGAATAGGCGCGACTCCTGTTATCCCGGTACCGACATGAACACCCCCAAGCCGCAGCAACCACCACCGCTCAACATGCCGGAAATGGTCATCGCGACCGTGGCCGGCGTTGCCTTCGGGGTGAAGACCGGCAACTACCTGACCGGCATCTTCGTTGGCGTGGTGCTGGGCGTGGTGTTGAGCCTGATCGGCAACAGGATCCGTTCGAGGAACAAGCGCTGATGTTCGATATCGCCCCCATGTTCGATTGCGCCGGCCGCAAGCTGCGGTTGGACCGCCCGCAGGTGATGGGCATCGTCAACGTCACCCCGGATTCGTTCTCCGATGGCGGCCAGCATTTCAGCGTGGACGCCGCGGTCGCACACGCGCTGGCGCTGGTGGAGCAGGGTGCGGACCTGCTCGATATCGGGGGAGAGTCGACCCGCCCGGGCGCCACGCCGGTATCGGTGCAGGAGGAAATTGATCGCGTTGTGCCGGTGATCGCCGCGCTGCACGAACGTACCGGGGTGCCGCTGAGCGTGGATACCTTCAAGCCGGAGGTGATGCAGGCGGCGCTGGCGGTCGGTGCCGGGATGGTCAATGACGTGCAGGCGCTGCAGCAGCCCGGGGCGATGGATGCAGTGGCCGGCGCCGGCGCAGCGGTGGTGCTGATGCATGCGGTGGGTGGGCCGTACGCGGCAGGGCAGGCGCAGGCCTATGACGACATCGCCGGTGACGTCCAGCGCTTCCTTGCCGAACGCGTGTTCGCCGCGGAGATGGCGGGGATTGCCCGTAACCGGCTGGTGGTCGATCCGGGCTATGGCTTCAACAAGGACACCGCGCAGAATTTCGCGCTGCTGGCGGCCCAGGAACGCCTGCTGACGCTCGGCGTGCCGGTGCTGGCAGGCTTCTCGCGCAAGCGCTGCATCGGCGATGTGACCGGGCGTGCGCTGGCGGCCGAGCGGGTTGCCGGTTCGTTGGCGGCGCACCTGCTGGCGGTCCAGCGCGGCGCAAAGATCGTGCGCGTGCATGATGTCGCCGCGACCGTGGATGCATTGAAAGTATTGGCTGCAGTCGATGCGGTACCGGCGCCGCGAGCCGACACGCCGACGATGCCGCGTTGGCCGGACGAGGATTGATGGCCGTCGACCAGCGGCCCTTGGCCATCGCCCTGATGGGCCCGACCGCCTCCGGCAAGACCGCGGCGGCGATCGCCCTGGCCAAGGCGCATGGCGGGGAGATCGTCAGCGTCGACTCGGCGCTGGTCTACCGTGGCCTGGAGATCGGCGCAGCCAAGCCGGATGCTGCAGAGCAGGCGGGCATTCCCCATCACCTGCTGGACCTGCGCGACCCGTGGCAGACGTACTCGGCGGCGGAGTTCGCCGCCGATGCCGCGGCCGCGGTGCGTGACATCGTCGCGCGCGGCAAGTTGCCGATCCTCGCCGGTGGAACGGGGTTGTACTTCCGGGCGTTGCTGCAGGGGTTGTCGCCGATGCCCGAGGCGGATCCGGCCATGCGCGCGCAGATCGCCGCCGAGGCCGGGGAAACGGGGTGGGAAGCCTTGCACGCGCAGCTGGCGGGGATCGACCCGGTGGCCGCGCGACGCATCCATGCCACCGACCCGCAGCGCATCCAGCGGGCCCTGGAGGTCTATCGTCTGACCGGCAAGCCGATCAGTTACTGGCAGGCCCAGCCCGGCATCGCCCGCCTGCCGGCGCGGGTGCTCAAGCTGGTGCTGTCACCGGCGGACCGCTCGGTGCTGCACCAACGCATCGAGCAGCGCTTTGACCTGATGCTCCAGCACGGTTTCCTTGATGAGGTGCGTGGGCTGCGGGCCCTGCCACAGATGACGCAGGTGCCCTCGCCGCTGGACCTGCCGGCCATTCGCGCGGTCGGCTATCGCCAGGCCTGGCAGTTCCTGGACGGGCAGGGCAGCGTGGCCGAGTTCCGTGACAAGGGGGTCTTCGCCACCCGCCAACTGGCCAAGCGTCAGTTGACCTGGTTGCGCGGCGAACTGGATGCCCGCTGGTTTGACCCGCAGCACGAAATGGACCGCCTGCGGAACGCGGTTTCGCTGTTTTTGGGAAACTGAGAGGCCCCCGGCCGGTGTTACCATCGGGGTTCCGGATCGGCAGGGGAGTGCCGGCCATCCGGCCCATAAGAACAATAACGAGGAGTAGACGATGTCCAAGGGGCAGTCTTTGCAGGATCCGTTTCTGAACGCATTGCGCCGCGAGCGCGTGCCGGTTTCGGTGTACCTGGTCAATGGCATCAAGTTACAGGGCACGATCGAATCGTTCGATCAGTTCGTGGTGCTGCTGCGCAATACCGTCAGTCAGATGGTCTACAAGCACGCCATCTCCACCGTGGTGCCGGCGCGCAACGTCAAGGTTGGCCCGGGCGGTGGTTACGTGCAGTCCGCCGACAGCAGTTCCCAGGCAGGCGATGACGACAACGAATAAGCAGGTGGCGGCGCATGTTTGACCGCTCGAAACGGGGCGAACATGCGTTGCTGATCCAGCCGCATGCAGGGCGGCTGGAAGAGGATGTGCTGGAGGAGTTCACCGATCTGGCCCGCTCCGCCGGTGCCAGCATCGCGGCGACCATCACCGCGCGCATGGATCGGCCCAACCCCTCCACGCTGATCGGCAGCGGCAAACTGGACGAGGTGAAGGCTGCGGCCGACGCCACCGGCGCCGACCTGGTGCTGGTGAACCATCAGCTCACCCCCGTGCAGGAGCGCAATCTGGAGCGCTTCCTGGAACGGCGCGTGATTGATCGTACCGGCCTGATCCTGGACATCTTCGCCCAGCGTGCACACAGCCATGAAGGCAAGCTGCAGGTCGAGCTGGCGCAGTTGCGCCACCTGGCCACCCGGCTGGTCCGCGGTTGGACCCACCTGGAGCGCCAGCGTGGCGGTTCCATCGGTCTGCGTGGCCCGGGCGAAACCCAGCTGGAAACCGACCGCCGCCTGCTGCAGAAGCGGGTGGAGCAACTGCAGAAGCGCCTGGAAAAGGTCGAAGTGCAGCGCACCCAGATGCGTCGCGCGCGCGTGCGCAGCGAAATGCCGCGCGTGGCGCTGGTGGGCTACACCAACGCCGGCAAGTCCACGCTGTTTAATGCACTGACCGGTGCGGGTGCGTATGCGGCGGACCAGTTGTTCGCCACGCTCGACCCGACCGTGCGGCGCATCGCGCTGCCCGGCGGCAAGGCGATGCTGGCCGACACCGTGGGTTTCGTCCGCGACCTGCCGCACGAACTGGTTGCTGCCTTCCGTTCCACCCTGTCCGAGGCGCGCGAGGCGGACTTCCTGCTGCACCTGGTCGATGCGGCCGATCCGCTGCGCGAGGAGCGCATCGCGCAGGTCGACGAGGTGCTGCAGGCGGTGGGTGCCGGCGAGCTGCCGCAGCTGCTGGTGTTCAACAAGATCGACCGGATCGAAGGTGCCGAGGTGCGTCATGACGCGCAGGACGGCGTGCCGGATGAGTCTCGCCGCGAGCGCGTCTGGATTTCGGCGCGCGACGGACGCGGGCTGGAACTGCTGCAATCCGTGCTGGGCCGTCGACTCGGCCTGCAGCACGTGACCGGCACGATCCGGCTGCCGCCCAGTGCGGGCCGCCTGCGTTCGCGCCTGCATCAGCTGGAGGTGATCCGTAGCGAGCAGGCCGACGAGGAGGGCTGGTTGATCGAAGTAGACCTGCCCATTGCGGAGGCGGAGAAACTGGCGGCCGGCGCCGACGGTGCGGTGATCCGCGCATTGCTGCCGGAGCCGGAACCGGAGTGGTGACATCGAAGGGCCGCCAAGCGGCCCTTCTGCCATCCAGTGCGCGGCAAAGGGACGCATCCGGCGGTGATTTGCGTTACAACGCTGTCATCCCCCACGGACGTTCCCATGAGCATTCCCACCGACTTCGACCTGGACCAGTTGGCCACCCAGCTGGGTGAGCGCCTGCGCGCGGCGCGTGATCACGTGGTCACCGCCGAGAGCTGCACCGGCGGCTGGATCGCCAAGGCCATGACCGGCGTTGCGGGCTCGTCGGACTGGTTCGACAGCGGCATGGTCGTCTACAGCTACGAGGCCAAGCAGGCACTGTTGGGCGTCAGCCCGCAGACGCTGGAAAGCCATGGCGCGGTCAGTCGCGAAACCGTGATCGAGATGGTTTCCGGCGCACTGGTGCGCTCGGGTGCAAGCGTAGCCGTGGCGGTGACCGGGATCGCGGGGCCGGGTGGCGGCAGCGAGGACAAGCCGGTTGGCACCGTGTGGATCGGCTGGAAGCGTCGCGGGGGCTACACCCGCGCCGAGTTGTTCCATTTCGAGGGTGACCGCGAAGCTGTGCGACGGCAGACCGTGGGCGCCGCGCTGCGCGGCCTGGAAACCCTGTGAGGGCATTCAGGTCGGGATGAAGTCCTGGCCGGCCGGAACGTCGTGGCTGTTCAGCCAACTGAACTCCTGCCCTGTTGACGGCGGGTTTTGTTAGTAGCAATACTACTAACCATGAACCTGACCGATACCCAGCAGGCCATCCTCGACCTGATCGCCGAGCGCATCGAAGCCGAGGGCGTGCCCCCATCGCAGACCGAGATCGCACGTGCCTTTGGCTTCAAGGGCGTGCGCTCGGCCCAATATCACCTGGATGCCCTTGAAGCGGCCGGCGCCATCGAGCGTGTGCCGGGTCGGGCGCGTGGTATCCGCGTGGTACGCCCCTCTGCCGGGACGGATGCCGCCGTGCCTGCCGTGCTTGCCGCCAACGACCAGATCCTGCGCTTGCCGGTGCTGGGGCGCGTGGCTGCGGGCCTGCCGATCGGCGCGGACATCGGCTCGGATGATTTCGTGGTGCTGGACAAGGTGTTCTTCTCGCCGGCGCCGGACTACCTGCTCAAGGTGCAGGGCGATTCGATGATCGACGAGGGCATCTTCGATGGCGACCTGATCGGCGTGCACCGCACCCGTGACGCGCGCTCGGGCCAGATCGTGGTGGCGCGGATCGATGAGGAGATCACGGTCAAGCTGCTCAAGATCGCCAAGGACCGCATCCGCCTGCTGCCCCGCAATCCCGACTACGCACCGATCGAAGTGCTGCCCGACCAGGACTTCTCGATCGAAGGCCTGTATTGCGGCCTGCTCCGGCCGAACCGCTGATGGGGACGGATTGCGCAGCCATAACCACCTGTTTTTCTTACGTTAGAGGGCTGGTTGTGCTGCTGCCGGTATCCTTGCCGACCCAATAATTTTGTCGCCTCGCCGCCAGTCTCAGCCTTTGCGATACGACACCCCTACAGTGGACCCCATGACGAAATCTACGAAATCAACGACGAGGACGAACCCGATGGACGAGAACAAGAAGCGCGCGCTCGCCGCTGCACTGGGCCAGATCGAAAAGCAGTTCGGCAAGGGTTCGGTGATGCGCATGGGTGACCGTGTGGTCGAGCCCGTCGAGGCCATCCCGACCGGCTCGCTGATGCTGGATATCGCACTGGGCATCGGTGGCCTGCCGAAGGGCCGCGTCGTTGAGATCTACGGCCCGGAGTCCTCCGGCAAGACCACCCTGACCCTGCAGGCCATCGCCGAGTGCCAGAAGCTGGGCGGCACCGCCGCCTTCATCGACGCCGAGCACGCGCTGGACCCCATCTACGCCGCCAAGCTGGGCGTGAACGTGGATGACCTGCTGCTGTCCCAGCCCGATACCGGTGAACAGGCGCTTGAAATCGCCGACATGCTGGTGCGTTCGGGCTCGGTGGACATCCTGGTGATCGACTCGGTGGCTGCACTGACCCCGAAGGCGGAAATCGAAGGCGAGATGGGCGACCAGCTGCCGGGCCTGCAGGCCCGCCTGATGAGCCAGGCGCTGCGCAAGCTGACCGGCAACATCAAGCGCTCCAACACGCTGGTGATCTTCATCAACCAGCTGCGCATGAAGATCGGCGTGATGATGCCGGGCCAGAGCCCGGAAACCACCACCGGCGGCAATGCGCTGAAGTTCTACGCCTCGGTGCGCCTGGATATCCGTCGCATCGGCGCGATCAAGAAGGGTGACGAGATCATCGGCAACCAGACCAAGATCAAGGTGGTCAAGAACAAGCTGGCCCCGCCGTTCAAGCAGGTCATCACCGAGATCCTCTATGGCGAGGGCATTTCGCGCGAAGGCGAGCTGATCGACATGGGCGTGGACGCCAAGCTCGTCGAGAAGGCGGGTGCCTGGTACAGCTACGGCGACGAGCGCATCGGCCAGGGCAAGGACAACGCCCGTGGTTACCTGCGCGACAACCCGCAGGTCGCCGCGCGCCTGGAAGCCGAGCTGCGCGAGAAGTTCCAGCCGTCCGAAGCTGCGCGTGAAGAAGGCGACGACGAGCAGGACGAGGAATGAGTTTCCCGTGGGGGCGGGCGGCGCATCGTCAGTGACGTCGTCCCGCTCCCGCGGCATTTTATCCAGGAGCCGTTGTGCCAGGGATGGCGCCATCCTGGAGGGTGATGGACGCAATGAGCGAATTTGAGGAGCCAGCGGCCGGCAAGGGCAAGCGCCGCCGTGAGCAAACCCCCTTGCAGCGGGCGCTGGGCCTGCTGGTGCGCCGCGAGCATTCGCGCAAGGAGCTTGGCCGCAAGCTGAAGGCCCGGGGCATCGAGGCCGAAGCGGTGGACGCCGCCGTGAACCGGCTGGCGGAGGAGGGCTGGCAGGACGATACCCGCTTCGCCGAAGCGCTGGTCCGCAACCGGGCCAATACCGGCTATGGGCCGTTGCATGTCCGGGCCGAACTGGGCACCCATGGGTTGAGCGGGGAGCAGATCGAGGCCGCGATGGCCACGTTCGAGGGCGATTGGGCGGAGAACGCCCGTGAGCTGGTATGCCGTCGTTTTGGCGAGGACGGCCCGCAGGAGCTGCCACAACGGCGCAAGGCCGCCGACCTGTTGGCCCGGCGCGGGTTTGACGGCAGCTGTATCCGCAGCGCCACCCGATACGATCCAGAGGACTGAGAGGGCTGGGCCTGATACCCTTTCAGGGTTTCGGTTGTCCCGAATTCCCGTGCCCGCCAGGGTGGTCGGGACCCGTCTGCCAGCTTATTGCCAGTCCCCATGAATACACCTGTCAAATTCACTACCTCCCAGATCCGCAGCGATTTCCTCGAATTCTTCAAGAGCAAGGGCCACACCATCGTGCCGTCGGCGCCGCTGGTGCCGGGCAATGACCCGACCCTGCTGTTCACCAACTCCGGCATGGTGCAGTTCAAGGACGTGTTCCTGGGGGCGGAAAAGCGCAGCTACGTGCGCGCGGCCGACGTCCAGCGCTGCCTGCGTGCCGGTGGCAAGCACAACGACCTCGACTCGGTGGGCTACACCGCCCGTCACCACACGTTCTTCGAGATGCTGGGCAACTGGTCCTTCGGTGACTACTTCAAGAAGGAAGCCATCGCCTGGGCGTGGGAGCTGCTGACCCAGGTCTGGAAGCTGCCGGCCGAGCGCCTGCTGGTCACTGTCTATCACACCGACGACGAAGCCCATGCGCTGTGGCGTGACATGGTGGGCATCCCGGAAGAGCGCATCGTGCGCATCGGCGACAACAAGGGTGCACCGTACGCGTCGGACAATTTCTGGCAGATGGCCGACACCGGCCCGTGTGGCCCCTGCACCGAGATCTTCTACGACCATGGTGCGCATATCGCCGGTGGCCCCCCGGGCTCGCCGGACGAGGATGGCGACCGCTTCATCGAGATCTGGAACCTGGTGTTCATGCAGTTCGACCGCCAGCCTGACGGCTCGCTGCAGCCACTGCCGGCGCCGTGCGTGGATACCGGCATGGGCCTGGAGCGCTTGGCGGCGATCCTGCAGCACGTGCATACCAACTATGAAATCGACCTGTTCCAGGCGTTGATCCGCAAGGCCGCCGAGCTGACCGGCACGGCCGACCTGGAGAACAAGTCGTTGCGCGTGATCGCCGATCACATCCGCGCCTGTTCGTTCCTGATCGTTGATGGCGTGTTGCCGTCGAACGAAGGCCGTGGTTACGTCCTGCGCCGCATCATCCGTCGCGCATTGCGCCATGGGTGGATGCTGGGCGTGCGCCAGCCGTTCTTCAGCAGGCTGGTGCCGACCCTGGTCGAGCAGATGGGCGAGGCCTATCCGGAGCTGCCGGCGCAGGTCGATACGGTCGTGCGTGCCCTGCAGGCCGAGGAGGAACGCTTTGCCGAAACCCTCGACGCCGGCATGAAGATCTTCGACGACGTCGCCGCCAAGGTGAGCGATGGCGTGATCCCGGGCGTGGATGCGTTCCGCCTGTACGACACGTACGGCTTCCCGCTTGACCTCACCCAGGACATCGCGCGCGAGCGTGACCTGACCGTGGACACCGACGGCTTCGACGCCGCAATGGAAGACCAGCGCCGCAAGGGCCGCGAAGCCGGCAAGTTCGGCGGTGGCGTGACGCTGTCCGCCGAACTGGTCGCTACGCTGAAACCGACCGTGTTCCTGGGCTACGACCGCCTGCAGGCCGATGGCCTGACCGTGGTCGCGCTGCTCAAGGATGGCCGTCCGGTGGAGAGCGTCCAGGCCGGTGATGAGGTCATCGTGCTGACTGACCAGACCCCGTTCTACGCCGAGTCCGGTGGCCAGGTCGGTGATACCGGTACGCTGGTGGGCAACGGCTTGCAGTTCGCCGTCGGCGACACCCAGAAGTTCGCGGGCCAGTTCCACGGCCATGTCGGTACGTTGAAGCAGGGTGCCCTGAAGATCGGCGACGTGCTGGCCGGGCAGGTGGATGCCCAGCGTCGTGGCGCCACCATCCTCAATCACTCCGCTACCCACCTGTTGCACGCGGCCCTGCGCGAAGTGCTGGGTACCCATGTGCAGCAGAAGGGTTCGCTGGTGGCACCGGATCGCCTGCGCTTCGACTTCTCGCACTTCCAGCCGATCACGGCCGAAGAGCTGGCTGTCATCGAGCGCAAGGTCAACGAGCAGGTGCGTGCCAACAATGCGGCCGAAGTGCACAACATGGGCATGCAGGAAGCGTTGGATTTCGGTGCGATGGCGCTGTTCGGCGAGAAGTACGGCGAGCACGTGCGTGTCCTGAAGATGGGCGAGTACTCGACCGAACTGTGCGGTGGCACGCACGTGTCGCGCACCGGTGACATCGGCCTGTTCAAGATCACCTCCGAAGGCGGTGTGTCCTCGGGCGTGCGCCGCATCGAGGCGGTGACCGGGCAGGGCGCGCTGGACTACGTGGCCGACGAGGAGCAGCGCCTGCACGATGCGGCCCAGTTGCTGGGCGGCAGTGCAGGGGACGTGGTGGACAAGATCCGCCAGCTGGGCGAGCGCCAGAAGAAGCTGGAGCGCGAGCTGGAAGCACTCAAGGCCAAGGTGGCCTCCGGTGCGACCGAGGACCTGGGCGCCTCGGCCATTGAGGTTGGCGGCGTGAAGGTGCTTGCCGCCCGCCTGGAAGGCTTTGACGCCAAGGCCCTGCGCGACGCCATGGACCGCCTCAAGCAGCAACTGGGCGACGCGGTGATCCTGCTGGCGGGCGTGCAGGACGGCAAGGCGGCGCTGGTCGCCGGTGTGAACGGCGCCGCACTGGGCAAGGTCAAGGCCGGGGAACTGCTCTCCCATGTCGCCGGTCAGATCGGAGGCAAGGGCGGCGGCCGTCCAGACATGGCCCAAGGTGGCGGTGAGGATGGTCCGAAGCTCGTGTCGGCCCTTGACGGTGTGCTGGCGTGGATAAAGCCGCATTTGACCTGAACATGAACAGAAATCTGCCTTGAAGGTCTTTGCGCCCTGCCGTTAACATTGGGAGTCTTTTCCCTTTGTCGTGGGGCGCATCGCTTCAAAGCGCGCCAATGCCGGCGGGAAGCCCCCCGGTTCCATGGAGATTCGCAAAAATGTTGATCCTGACTCGCCGTGTAGGCGAAACCCTGATGATTGGCGACTCGGTCAGCGTGACCGTGCTCGGTGTCAAGGGCAACCAGGTACGTATCGGTATCACCGCGCCGAAGGATGTGGCAGTGCATCGCGAGGAGATTTTCCAGCGCATCCAGCGTGGCGATGATGCGGGTGCATCGGGAAGTGAAGAAACTTCCGAATAAGGGTTTACCTTTCACCTCGTTTAACGTTATTCTTCGCGCCCCGCTACGGAATACGCAGCGGGCAAGAAAAACGGAGTGATGCCCGAGAGGCCGAAGGGGCTCCCCTGCTAAGGGAGTATAGGGTCAAAAGCTCTATCGAGGGTTCGAATCCCTCTCACTCCGCCAGTCTAAAAAAGCCCCTTTTCAGGGGCTTTTTTATTGCCCGTGATATTGCCTCGGCGTGCGATGCATGCCGGTATGTTCGAAGCGTGCCGGCTTCGTCTTCATCAGTGCCGAGGGTGGGTTGAGGCGATGCCGTGGTGAATTGCATGCATTGCTTGGGGCATGCCCTTGAGGGCGTTTTCAGGCGGGAGCTTGCATGCGTGGTGCGCACGGCGAAGCATGAAGCGGCAGGGTGCCGTGGTGGCGAGTGGTGCGCTGTCCTGTTGCCTTGCTTGGTGCGCGTCAGGGTGTGCACGACGCCTGCCTGGGTGATGCAGGCGGCCTGGGGTTGTGCGACGGAGCTGTATGTTGCGCGTGGCGCTGTGATCGCGCGCGTCTGAGGGCTGTTTCGTGCCGGGTGCGCGCGGCTGCCTTGCGGCGGCGCGTGCGAGGGAGGGGGGATAGGTAGGGCTGCCCGGACGACGGGCATAAAAAAAGCAGGCTGCGCCTGCTGTTTTTTATTGAAATGGTGCGCCCGGAGAGATTCGAACTCCCGACCGCCTGGTTCGTAGCCAGGTACTCTATCCAACTGAGCTACGGGCGCATATTTCATTAGGTTTTGAAGCATGCAGAATTGAATTCTGCTTTCTGACGTGGTGCGCCCGGAGAGATTCGAACTCCCGACCGCCTGGTTCGTAGCCAGGTACTCTATCCAACTGAGCTACGGGCGCGTCGTCAGGAGCGAGATTATGCGGATATGCTGCGGCTGCGTCAACGCCTTTGTGAAATTTTCTTAATCATCGTGATGAAGCAATGCCGAGGCGACGGCCTGCGGAGATTTCATCCAGTGGAAGTGATCTGCACGGGCGTTGAGCTGGGCCGAAGAGAGTAATTGCAGCGTGCTCGGAGCGGCCGGCATCTTCGCCAACAGGGCGCGCATGGAGCTGGCCGGCGCCAGCCAGTCCGCATCGAACACAACGGCCGCGACCGGCGCCTGGATGCGGCGCAGCCCTGCCTCCAGGTCCGTATCCAGTCCTGCGGCGGCGTAGCGGTTGCTGAGGCCGACGCGGGCCCAATCGCGGATCAGGCCACGGGCCTCGGTACCGCCGAAACCCACGCGACGCCCGGGCAGGGTGCCATTGCGATCGGCGAGCCAGGGCAGGAAGCGATAGGCCAAGGGCAGCAGGTAGCCACGGGGCGGGGGAAAGCTGCGCCACCATGGCGTGCCGCTGGCGACCAGGTAGAGCGCATCCAGTTCGTCGGTCCGTTGGCCGGCGTAACAGCTGCCGAGCTGTCCGCCGAGGCTGTGCCCGCCCAGGCGCATCGGCAGGCCCGGCAGCGCAGCGTGCAGCGCGGCTTCGGCGGCAGGCAGGTCGTGCTGCAGCAGCTCGCGGTAACCCCAGTCCTGGTGGCGGCCCGGGCGCAGGCTGCTGCTGCCGTTGCCACGCCACTCATGCAGGAACACGGCGATGTTGCGTGCCGCCAATGCTTCGGCGAAGGGAAGGTAGTGGCGGGCGGCGACACCCAGGGCGGGCAGCCACAGCAGGCTGGCAACGGGGCGGTCAGGCAACTGCGCCAGCAGTTCGAAGCGGTGCCCATCGGTCGTGGAGACGTCCAAGCGGGCCTCGCCGATCATGCGGAGGGTGCCGCGCCAAAGTGATCCAGCACCATGACCTCGCTGCGGCCGGGCAGGTAGCCGCCGCGCAGGCCGCGTGCGACGTAGTCGATCGCCGCTTCGCAGGCGTTGGCCGCGCTCAGGCCGCGGCACAACTGGGCGGCGATGGCCGAGGCAAGCGTGCAGCCAGTGCCATGGGCGTCCACCGGCAGTCGTGCGTGGCTGAACTCCTCGCTGCTGACACCGTCGAAATAGCGGTCGATGACGCGGCTGCCTTCGTGCAGGTGGCCGCCCTTGAGCAGGACGGCGCCGGCCCCGAGTTGGATCAATGCGGCGGCGGCGTCCTCGGCGTCACCGGCATGGGTGATGCGTCGGCCGAGCAGCAACTCGGCCTCCGGGGTGTTGGGGGTGAGCAGCGTAGCCAGCGGTACCAAGCGTTCGCGCATGGCTTGCAGGGCGCTGTCTTCGAGCAGCTTGGCGCCGCTGGTGGCGACCATCACCGGGTCCAGTACCACGTGGGCGGGACGGCGTTGCTCAAGTACATCGGCGACGAGATGGATCACCTCGGCATTGGCCAGCATGCCCAGCTTGACGGCATGGATGTCGAAGTCGTCGAAGCAGGCGTCGATCTGGGCGCGCAGGAAGCCCGGCGGCGGAACATGCACGGCGGTGACGCCGCGGGTGTTCTGCGCGGTCAGCGCGGCGATGGCCGACAGCCCGTGCACGCGATGGGCGGCAAAGGCCTTGAGGTCGGCCTGGATGCCGGCGCCGCCGCCGCTGTCGGAGCCGGCGATGGTCAGGGCGGAAACGGGCGTGGAAGGAGTCATGCGCCGATTGTGCAGTGTTTGCGCGATGCCTGCCTCAGTGATGCCGGAACAGCGCCCATTGGCGATACAGCACGTAGCCCAGGCCGGTCAGGCCGGTCAGCAGGGCCGGGACCAGCAGCGCGTCGTACTGCCAGCGCACGAACAGCCAGGCGCCGATCACGCCGCCGGCGAGGAAGCCGCTGATGATCAGGCCGCTGAGGGTCAGTCGTCGCAATTGCAGTGGCAGGCCGCGCAGCAGATGCCCGAGGCCGATGCCCAGGTCGGTGAACATGCCGCTGAGGTGGGTGGTGCGCACCACCGCGCCACTGAAGGTGGTGGCCAGCGCGTTCTGCAGGCCGCAGGCCATGGCCGCGGACATCGCGCCCCACACCTGGTGTTGCTTGAACAGGGGAATGGCCAGCAACAGCAGCATCGATTCCAGCGCAAGGGCCACGCCGTAGCGGCGCCCCAGTTGCAGGGTGCTGTCCTGGATGAGCAGCCCGCTGAGCATGGCGCCCAGCGAGAAGGCGATCAGCAGGCCCCAGAGGTGGCCGACGCTGCGCCAGTCGCGCTGGGCCAGTGCCATGCCCAGCTGGCTGGTGCTGCCGGTCAGGTGGCTGACGGCCTGGTGCTCGAAGCCGAGAAAGCCGACCACGTTGACCATGCCGGCAACGCACGACAGTGCGACGGCACCAATCCAGACCCAGGTGGGCAGGCGTATTCCCACGTCCCTCGCACTCAGGGCGTCGCGGGCGGGCCGTTGAACTGCACGTCGGAGAAGCTGCCGGCCTGCGGGTCGTAGACCGCGCCCCAGAACTGGCGACCGCCATCGCAGACGCGGATGGCTTCACGGGCGGGGTTGATCTCGCTGTGGTCCGGCAGCGGGAAGGCGTTGACGTAGATCAGGCGCCTGCCTTCGGATTCGAAGCCGACGTACTGGCGGTTGGACTGCGCGGCATCCGGCACCGAGGCGGACAGCTGCGGCAGGTGGCTTTCCAGCGCATCGACATCGCTGCGGCTGGGGGCCCAGTAGCCGGTTACCGCGCCGGCATGGCGGGCCGGGCTGTCGCGCGAGCAGGTGTCCAGCACCTGCGCGGCGACGACCGGGCGCGTGACCACCCAGGATTGCCCGGCCTTGATCGCGGTCGGCACGAGGGCGCCGGGCTTGACGTTGGACGGGGTGCAGGCGGCCAGCGCGAGGATCGCGCCGGCCGACAGCAGGACATGCAGGTGCTTCACAGGACCTCCGAGGCGTAATCGGCCAGGCGCGAACGCTCGCCCCGGCGCAACGTGATGTGCGCACTGTGCGGCCAATTCTTGAAACGGTCCACCGCGTAGGTGAGGCCGGAGGTGGTTTCGGTCAGGTACGGCGTGTCGATCTGCTCCACGTTGCCCAGGCAGACGATCTTGGTGCCCGGGCCGGCGCGGGTGATCAGCGTCTTCATCTGCTTGGGGGTGAGGTTCTGCGCCTCGTCCAGGATCAGGTAGCGCGACAGGAAGGTGCGCCCGCGCATGAAGTTCAGCGAGCGGATCTTGATGCGGCTGGCGAGCAGGTCGTTGGTGGCCGCGCGGCCCCAGGCGCCGCCCTCCTGGTTGTGGGTGAGTACTTCCAGGTTGTCGGTGAGCGCGCCCATCCACGGCGTCATCTTCTCTTCCTCGGTGCCGGGCAGGAAGCCGATGTCCTCGCCGACGCTGACCGTGGCGCGGGTCATGATGATCTCGCGGTAGCGCTGGGTATCCATGGTCTGGGCCAGGCCGGCGGCCAGCGCCAGCAGGGTCTTGCCGGTGCCGGCGGTGCCGAGCAGGGTGACGAAGTCGATCTCCGGGTCCATCAGTGCGTTGAGCGCGAAGTTCTGCTCGCGGTTGCGCGCGGTGATGCCCCAGACCGAATGCGAGCCATGGCGGAAATCATCCACCAGGCTGAGCACGACGCGGCCATCGCCCTCGACCTTGGCGACCTTCAGTTCCACCTCGTCGTCACCGGGCAGGTAGACGTACTGGTTGGGATGCCAGTCCTCGTCGTCGGTGGCGCGGATCTCGTAGCTGGTGCGGCCCTTGTCGCTCCAGCTGCGCAGGTCGTCGGTGTGCTTCTTCCAGAAGTCTTCCGGCAGTGCGTTGGCGCCGGTGTAGAGCAGGCTGAAGTCGTCCAGCGCGCGGTCGTTCTCGTAGTCCTCCGAGTCGATGCCGGCGATGGCCGCCTTGATGCGCAGGTTGATGTCCTTGGAAATGAACACCACCGGTGTTTCCGGGTGCTGCTCCTTCAGCGCCAGGATCGCGCCGAGGATGGCGTTGTCCGGGATGACCTTGCCAAAGCTCTTGCCGGCATCGAAATGGCTGGTCTGGAAGTACAGGCGGCCGGCACTCTGCGCGCCGCGCAGCTGCAGGCCCTGCGGACGTTGCAGCGGCACGCCCTCGTTGACGCTGTTGATGCCGGCCGCCTCGATCAGCTCGTTGAGGAAGCGGCTCACCTGGCGGGCGTTGCGACTCGCTTCGGTGGTGCCCTTCTTGCCGTTGTCCAGCTCCTCGATCACCTGCATGGGCAGGTAGACATCGTGTTCCTCGAATTTGAACAGCGCGGTCGGATCGTGCATCAGCACGTTGGTATCCAGTACGTAGATGCGCTTGCCTCGGGTCATCGTCGATTCCTGGTGGCGGGACAGGGTCACGCCACCGCGCCTGCGGGGCAGGGCGGTGGCGTGGGTTGGTACGGGAGGTGGGTCACTTGGCTTGGGCGGCCTTCAGGGCGTCCAGCACGGCGTCGGCATGGCCGGCAACCTTGACCTTGCGCCATTCCTGCACGAGCGTGCCGTCGGGCGAGATCAGGAAGGTGCTGCGCTCGATGCCGCGCACCTGCTTGCCGTACATGTTCTTGAGCTTGATCACGTCGAAGGCGGTGCACAGGGCCTCGTCGGCGTCGCTGATCAGCGGGAACTTGAATCCCTGCTTGCCGCAGAAGTTGTCGTGCGACTTGACCGAGTCGCGGGAGACGCCGAACACCTGCGCGCCGGCACGCTTGAACCTGGGCAGCAGGGCGTTGAAGTCCAGTCCCTCGGTGGTGCAGCCCGGGGTGCTGTCCTTCGGGTAGAAGTACAGCACCAGCCAGTGGCCGGCCTGTTCGGCGAGGGTGGTGGTGGCGCCGCCGGACAGGGCCAGCGGGAGGTCGAGGGTCGTGCGGTCCAGGGTGTCGCCGATGTTCATTGGATCCTTTCCGGAGCCTGGGGTAATTCGATTGCAATCACATGAAACGCCGCGCGCCTGTGACGGGCGCGCGAATGTCAGAACTTCATCGGGTCCATGATCGCGTCCAGGTTGAGGTGGTCGCAGAATTCGAGGAAGTCGTCACGCAATGCCGCGATGTGCATGTTGGAAGGCACGCCGATGGTGATCTGCGCGGAGAACATCTCCGCACCGGTCTGCATGGCCTGGTAGCGCGTGCTCTGCAGGTTCTCGATGGTGATGCCCTGGCGGTCGAAGAAGTCGGCCAGCTGGAACAGGATGCCCGGCTTGTCGGCGGCGATCACTTCGACGATGTACGGCAGCAGGTTGGACTGCACCTGCTTGGCGGCGGTGCGGTACCACACCAGCTTCAGGCCTTCCTCGCGCTCCAGGCGCGACAGCATGGCTTCCAGCTTGGCCACGGCATCCCATGAGCCGGTGGCCAGGGTGGTGACCGAGACATCACGGCCGACGGTGGAGAGGCGGGCGTCGACCAGGTTGCAGCCGCTGTCGGCGATGCGACGGGTGACGGACAGCAGGGGGGACTCCGGATGCGTCGTGTAGGCGTTGATCAGGAGGTGGTTTTCAGTCGGCAGCGGCCGCGGCGTGGTGTCGGTCAAGGTGGTTCCGGAATGCTGGAGAGTCTGAACGGCGCCGCTGGCGGCCCGTTCACTGGCGTCCAGCATACTTGCCCCTGCTTTCGACCGGCAAGTAACATGCTTTTGGTCACGAACCCGCCGTCTGGCGGGCTTCTTTACCCCCACGAAGAGCGACGATTCCTTGTCCATTACTGGTCTCATCACCGCGCTGGCCACCCCGTTCAGGGAAGACGGCGCATTGGATCCTGACGCCTGGCAGCGGCTGCTCGCATTGCAGCGCCAGGCCGGCGTGCAGGGCGTGGTCGTCGCCGGCTCCACCGGCGAGGCCGCCACGTTGTCCGACGAGGAGTACGACAGCCTGCTGCGCAGCGCCGTGTCGACCTTCGGCGGCAAAATTCCGGTGATGGCCGGCACCGGCCTGTCCGGTACCGCGAAAACCATCGCGTTGACCCGGCGTGCCGCCGCCAATGGCGCGACCCACGCGCTGGTGGTCACCCCGCCGTACGTGCGGCCGACCCAGGAAGGGCTGCGCCAGCACTACCTGGCGGTGGCCGAGCAGGGCGGGCTGCCGGTGGTGCTGTACAACGTGCCGGGCCGCACCGGCTGCGACCTGCTGCCGGAGACGGTGGCCCAGCTGGCCACGCACCCGAACATCGTCGGCATCAAGGAAGCGGTGGGCGACATGGCGCGCCTGAAGGCGCTGCTGGAGCTGCGCAGCGACACGTTCGCCCTGCTCAGTGGCGATGACGGCACCGCCGCGCGCTCGATCCTGGCCGGTGCCGATGGCCTGGTCTCGGTCGGCTCCAATGTCCTGCCGGGCGCTTACCGGACCCTGTGCGACCTGGCCCGTGCCGGCCGGCACGAGGCGGCCGAGTCCTGGGATGCCCGCCTGCAGCCGTACCACGATTTCTGTGGCGTCGAGTCCAACCCGATCCCGGTCAAGGCGCTGCTGCAGCGCATTGGCATCGGTCACGGGCTGCGCCTGCCGCTGCTCCCGCTTTCCGCGCCGCATCACGCTGCTGCCGACCATCTGGCCGCCGACGTGGGTGCGCTGGAAGAACTATCCAGCCGCTGATCGCAGCGGCCTGAACCTCGGAGATTCACCCATGCGTCAAACCTCTACTGTTCGCGTGCTTTCGCTGGCGTTGCTGGCCGTTGCGACCATTGCCGCCACCGGCTGCCACCGCGGTGCGCGCGGCGATTACGCCCTGGCGCCGGAAGCTCGCCCGCTGGAAGTCCCGCCGGATCTGAACCTGCCCAACACCTCCGGTGCCGCGGCCATCCCGGCGCTGGCCTCGGCCAACAAGCCGGTGGCCGCTTCGCAGGCGAGCGTGGCCTCCTCGCAGAGCGGCTTCACCGCCGCCGGTAGTCGCGACGAGGTGTTCGGCAAGGTGGGTGACGCCCTTGGCGGCATCGAAGGGGTGACCATCGCCAGCCGTGCGCAGCTGCTGGGCTCCTATGATGTCGGCTACGAAGGCAGCAACTTCCTGGTGCGCGTGGTGGCCGTGGATGCCGGTGCCTACGTGTCGGCGGTGGACCCGCGCGGCATGCCGGCGACGGACGCGGCCGCGGTCAAGCTGATCGCCGCGCTGAAGGCCAAGCTGGCCGGCTGAGGCCGGGCCGCCGCCAGCAGCGAAAACGGGCGCCCAGGGCGCCCGTTTTCATAGGGGGAGCTGCGGCGCGATCAGCGCTCGAGTAGCTTCAGCTTGTCCGGCTTGCCGTCCCAGTCGGCGGCGTCGGCCGGCGGGTCCTTGCGCACGGTCAGGACCGGCCACTCCTTGGCGAGCTCGGCGTTGAGGCCGACGAAGACCTCCTGGCCGGCCGGCACGTCGTCTTCCGGGAAGATGGCGTTGACCGGGCATTCCGGCTCGCACAGGGTGCAGTCGATGCATTCATCCGGGTCGATGACCAGGAAGTTCGGGCCTTCATGGAAGCAATCCACCGGGCAGACTTCAACGCAATCGGTGTGTTTGCACTTGATGCAGTTTTCGGTAACGACGAAAGGCATGGCGGGGTCCGGCTTTGAGCCCGGCAATTCTAGTGCAGGATGCCGTGGCAGGGCGGGGGGATGTTCGTTCGCGGCAGGCCGCGGGGCCTGGCAGGGGGGGGCTGGGCCGCAAAACAAAAAACCCCGCAGGGCGGGGCTCTTGATGTATCGCAGACGGAGTTGGCGCTCCCTAGGGGACTCGAACCCCTGTTTTAGCCTTGAGAGGGCCACGTCCTAACCACTAGACGAAGGGAGCGTTTGGTCGCGTCTGGCGAGCGCGCTAGTATATGCACCTGGTTGCCGTTCGGCAATCCCGTAAACCCAATTGGAAGCGCCACCATCAATTCCCCAGTTACAACACCATTCACGCTGCATGTCATCCCGCGCGACCAGCACACCATTTCGCGCAAGGACATCAGCCCCAATGCGCTGCGGGTGCTGTACCGCCTGCGCGAGTCCGGCTTTGGTGCCTACCTGGTAGGTGGCGCCGTGCGCGACCTGCTGGTGGACGGGCGGCCCAAGGACTTCGACGTGGCCACCGACGCCACCCCCGAGCAGGTCAAGCAGTTGTTCCGCAACTGCCGGCTGATCGGGCGGCGGTTCCGCCTGGCCCATGTCGTGTTCGGCCGCGAGATCATCGAAGTGGCCACTTTCCGCGCCAACAGCGATGACGGCAGCGGCGACCGCGAGGTCGAGAACGGCATGCTGGTGCGCGACAACGTGTACGGCAGCATCGAGGACGATGCGGTCCGCCGTGACTTCACCTGCAACGCGCTTTATTACGCCATCGAGGATTTCTCGGTCCGCGACTACGTCGGCGGCTTCGAGGACGTGATGGCCCGGCGCATGCGCCTGATCGGCGACCCCGAGCAGCGCTACCGCGAGGACCCGGTGCGCATGCTGCGCGCGGTGCGGCTGGCCGCCAAGCTGGGCTTCGAGATCGACGGGCCGACCGCCGAGCCGATCCCGCGCCTGGCCACGCTATTGAATGAGGCCGCGCCGGCACGACTGTTCGAGGAAGTGCTCAAGCTGTTCCTGGCCGGCCACGGCGTGGCCAGCTTCGAGGGCCTGGAGCGCTACGGCCTGCTGCAGGTGCTGTTCCCGGAAAGCGCCGCCGCGCTGAAGAGCAACCGTACCGGCGCGTTGCGCCGGATGGTCATCGCCGGCCTGCGCAGCACCGACGAGCGGGTGGCCAACGACGAGCCGGTCTCGCCGGCCTTCCTGTTCGCGCTGCTGCTGTGGCCGGCGTTCTGCAGGACCCTGATCGGGCTGCAGAAGCAGGGCCTGGCCCCGGAAGAGGCGCAGCGTCGCGCCGCCGACCGGGTGACCCTGCACCAGTTGAGCACGATCGCCCTGCCGCGCCGCTTCTCGCTGCCGATGCAGGAGATCTGGCTGCTGCAGTCGCGTTTCGCCTCGCGCCAGCGCAAGCGCGTGTTCCGCACCCTGACCCATCCGCGCTTCCGGGCCGCGTTCGACTTCCTGGTGTTGCGCCAGGTGGCCTCGCCGGAGCATGAGCAGGACATCGTGTTCTGGCAGGAAGCACAGCAGCAGAACGGCCGCGAGCTGGAATCGAGCCTGGAGTCGATCCACGCCGAGGTCGATGCCGAGCAGGACGGCGAGGCGCCGCGTCGCCGCCGCCGTCGCCGCCGGCGCCCCGGCGGCGCGGTATCGGGCGAGTAAGCCACGATGGTGATGGCCTGCATCGGGCTCGGCGCCAATCTCGGCGACGCGCCCGGCACGGTGCGCGCCGCGATCCAGGCGCTGGGCCGGCTGCCGCAGACGCGGCTGCTGGCGGCCTCGCGCCTGTACCGCACCCCGGCCTGGGGCAAGCAGGACCAGCCGGACTTCATCAATGCTGCCGCCGCGGTGGAGACCAGTCTGCCGGCGCCGGAGTTGCTGGCCGAGCTGCTCTCCACCGAACAGGCCTTCGGGCGGATCCGCAACCCGGGCGAGCAGTGGGGGCCGCGGACGCTGGATCTGGACCTGCTCCTCTATGGCGAGCAGGTCATCGACCTGCCGCAACTAACAGTGCCCCATCCCTACCTGTACGAGCGTGCCTTCGCCCTGCTGCCGCTGGCCGACGTGGCACCGCTGGCGCTTATCCCGGGCCATGGAACGGTGCGGGACACACTTGCTGTCATCAAAACCTGCGACATCGCGCCGATAGGGGGATAATGCTCGGCTTATCACCAAGCGTTACCCCCATATGAGCACACACGCAGACAGCAAACCCTGGACCGTCCCGGCCCTGGCCGACGCCAAGCGCAACGGCCAGAAGCTGGTGATGTTGACCGCCTACGACGCCGGCTTCGCCCGCGCCTTCGATGCCAACGGCGTGGACCTGATCCTGATCGGTGATTCGCTGGGCATGGTCGTGCAGGGGCACGATTCCACCTTGCCGGTGACCGTGGCCGACATGGTCTACCACACCCGCGCGGTGTCGCGCGTGCTGCAGCGTGCGCTGCTGGTGGCCGACCTGCCGTTCGGTGCGGATGCGACCCCCGAGCGCGCGCTGGAGGCCTCGCTGCAGCTGCTGCAGGCCGGCGCGGAGATGGTCAAGATCGAAGGTGCCGGCTTCAAGCTGGACATCATCCGCCACCTGGTCGAGCGTGAAATCCCGGTGTGCTCGCACCTTGGCCTGACCCCGCAGTCGGTGCTACGCCTGGGTGGCTACCGCGTGCAGGGCCGAGGTGATGCCGCCCAGCAACTGGTCGATGACGCCAAGGCCGTGGTCGCCGCCGGCGCCAGCCTGCTGGTGCTCGAATGTGTGCCCAGCCCGGTCGCCGCGCGCGTCACCGCCGCGGTCAGCGCGCCGACCATCGGCATTGGTGCCGGGCCGGACTGCGATGGCCAGGTGCTGGTGCTGCACGACTTCCTCGGCCTGGACAGCGGCCATCGCCGGCCCAAGTTCGTCAAGGACTTCCTGGCCGAAGGCGGCTCGGTCGCCGGTGCCGTACAGGCCTACGCCGACGCCGTGCGCGCCGGTACCTTCCCCGACGCGGAGCATGCGTACGCATCATGATCGAGACCGTTACCGACCTTGCCCGGCTGCGTGCCATCGTTGCCGGTTGGAAGCGCGATGGGCTGCGCGTGGGCTTCGTGCCGACCATGGGCAATCTGCATGCTGGCCATTATTCGCTGGTCAAGCTGGCGCGCCAGCACGCTGACCGGATCGTCTCCAGCGTCTTCGTCAACCCGACCCAGTTCGGTCCGAACGAGGATTTCACCCGTTACCCGCGTACCCCGGAGGCCGATACAACCGGCCTTGAGCAGGCCGGTTGTGACGTGTTGTGGCTGCCGACGGTCGAATCGATGTACCCGTTTGGCGTGGGTCTGGCCGCCAATGTCCATGTGCCGGGCGTGAGCGCCCTGCTGGAAGGGGCTTTCCGCCCCGGCCACTTCGATGGGGTCTGCACGGTGGTGAGCCGCCTGTTCAACCAGGTGCAGCCCGACGTGGCCGCGTTTGGCCGCAAGGACTACCAGCAGCTGGCGGTGATCCGTCAGATGGTGACCGACCTGGCATTCCCGATCGAGATCCTCGGCGGCGAGATCGTCCGTGAAGGCGATGGCCTGGCGATGAGTTCGCGCAACCAGTACCTGACCGCGGAGGTCCGTCCGCAGGCGACGGTGATCCGGCGCGTGCTGCTGGCCATGCGTGAGGCCTACCTGGCGGGCGCCACGCGCGAGCAGGTCGAGGCCGAGGGCGCCGCACAGCTGGAAGCGGCTGGTTTCCAGGTGGACTACGCGGTGGTGCGGCTGCCGGATCTGGGCGAGCCGGGGAACAGTCATGACGGTGCCCGCGTGGCGCTGGTGGCCGCCAAGCTGGGCAGCACCCGCCTGATCGACAACGTCGAGTTCTGAATGGGGCAGCAAGGGGACTTCGCCTGTCCCGCCGATGCCTGTTCCTGACTGCCGATGGCGCCCTCGTGGCGCCATCGGCGTCTTCGGGCCCCGTCCCCGGGAACACGCTTGTTGCAGTGCGGGCAAGCCGCCATGCGGGTGCTAGACTGCGCGCTTTCACACGCAGTTTTCGGCATTGCCATGCAACTTTCCCTGCTCAAGACCAAGATCCACCGCGCCACCGTCACGCACTCGGAGCTGAACTACGAAGGCTCCATCGCCATCGATGACAACCTGCTCCAGGCCACCGGCATCCGCGAGTTCGAACAGGTGCACATCTGGGACGTGACCAACGGTGCGCGCTTCACCACCTACGCCCTGCGTGCCGAAGCCGGCAGCGGCATCATCTCGCTCAACGGCGGCGCCGCGCGCCACGTGCAGGTGGGCGACATCATCATCATCGCCGCCTTCGCCAGCATGAGCGAGGAAGAAGCCAGCCGCTTCAAGCCGAAGCTGGTCTACGTCGACGGCGACAACCGCATTTCCCACACCAACGACAGCATCCCTACACAGGCCGCATGACCACGTACAACGGATTCGACGTATTGCGCACCCACGCCCAGCGCTTGCAGGGCACGGGTATCCCCACGCTGCTGGCCGCCGAGCCGGACCGGGTGAAACGCCTGGCGCTCAAGGTCGGTCCGTTGTATGTGAACTTCGCACGGCAGAAGTACGACGCCGCCGCCCTGCAGGCGTTGCTGGAGCTGGCCGCCGCGCGCGATGTCACCGGCGGCTTCCAGCGCCTGTTCGGCGGTGAGCGGATCAACATCACCGAGGACCGCGCGGTGCTGCACAGCGCCCTGCGCGGCAACGCCAGCCAGGCGCCGGTCGCGGTTGCGGCCAACGCCGAGGCGGTGGCGGTGCAGCAGCGCATGGGTGCGCTGATCCAGCAGCTGGAAGCGAGCAATGTCACCGACATCGTCAGCGTCGGCATTGGCGGTTCGGACCTGGGGCCGCGATTGGTGGCCGATGCGCTGCGTCCGGCCAGCGGCGCGCGCTTCCGCGTGCATTTCGTTTCCAACGTCGATGGCGCGGCGATGCAGCGCACGCTGGCCACACTGGACCCGGCGACCACTGCCGGCATCCTGATCTCCAAGACCTTCGGTACCCAGGAGACGCTGCTCAACGGCGCGATCCTGCGTGACTGGCTGGGTGGCAGTGCGCGCCTGTACGCGGTCAGCGCCAATCCGGAGCGCGCGGCCAAGGCGTTCGAGATCGCCGCCGAGCGCGTGCTGCCGATGTGGGATTGGGTGGGGGGGCGCTATTCGCTGTGGTCGGCGGTCGGCTTCCCGATCGCGCTGGCCATCGGCTTCGAGCGCTTCGGCCAGTTGCTGGCCGGTGCGGCGGAAATGGATGCCCACGCCGCCAGTGCGCCGCTGGACCGCAACCTGCCGGTGCTGCATGCCTTGACCGACATCTGGAACCGCAACGTGCTCGGCTATGCCACGCACGCGGTGATGACCTACGACCAGCGCCTGGCGTTGCTGCCGGCCTACCTGCAGCAGCTGGTGATGGAAAGCCTGGGCAAGCGGGTCAAGCTCGACGGCAGCCCGGTCGACGTGGACACCGTGCCGGTGTGGTGGGGCGGTGCAGGCACCGACGTGCAGCACAGCTTCTTCCAGGCCCTGCACCAGGGCACCAGCATCGTGCCGGCCGACTTCATCGGTTGCGTGCGCAATGATGATCCGTACACGGTCAACCACCAGGCACTGTTGGCCAACCTGCTGGCGCAGACCGAGGCATTGGCCAACGGCCAGGACAGCGAAGACCCGCACCGGCAGTACCCGGGCGGTCGTCCGAGCACCTTGATCCTGCTGGATTCGCTGACCCCGCAGTCGCTGGGTGCGCTGATCGCGATGTACGAACATGCGGTGTACGTGCAGTCGCTGGTCTGGGGCATCAATGCGTTCGACCAGTTCGGCGTGGAGCTGGGCAAGCAGTTGGCCAACCAGTTGCTGCCGGCGTTGCAGGGTGAGGCGGTGGAGATCGCCGATCCGGTGACGCGCGAGGCGTTGGCGCTGCTGCGCTGATTGCTGCGGATGGATTGAAATGGAAACGCCGTGCAGCGATGCACGGCGTTTTTGTTTTCGCCCCCTCCCTTTCGCGCAGCGAAGGGGAGGGCTGGGGAGGGGCTTTGGGGGCTCGCCAGCGACGCTTGCTTCGCGGCTGAAGTCGCTGCTGCCGGGCCTATCGGTTCGGGTCGCGTTCCGGGCTTGGGCGCTTGGTCAGTTTGCGCTGCAGCGAGCGGCGGTGCATGCCGAGCAGGCGTGCGGCGGCCGAGACATTGCCGCCGGTTTCATGCAGGGCCTGCTGGATGTGTTCCCACTGCAGGCGGCTGATCGGGGTCATCGAATCCGGTGGCTCGACGTCGTCCGGCTCTTCGCCGCCCTCGTCGTCCTCGCCCAGCGCACGCAGGATCATTTGCACGGTCGCTGGCTTGGGCAGGTAGTCATCGGCACCGAGCTTGATCGCTTCCACCGCGGTGGCGATCGAGGCATAGCCGGTCACCAGCAGGATGCGCATGTCCTGGCGCAGTTCGCGCAGCGGCTGGATCAGGTTCAAGCCGGATTCGGTGCCCAGCTTCAGGTCGATCAGGGCGAACGCCGGTGGCGTCTGGGTGGCCAGCTGCAGCGCACTGACGGTGTCGGTGGCGGTCACGGTCTGGATGTCGCGCCGCGCCAGCGTGCGTTGCAGGGTGCGCAGGTACAGCGGGTCGTCATCGACCAGCAGGCCGTGGGAAGCGGGAGCAGTCATGCATTTACCTCGGTGGTGTTCAACGGCAGGCGGAAGCCGACGCGTGCTCCCTGGCCTTCGGCCGGACGCATCCACAACTCGCCATGCAGGCGCTCCATGGTGGCATGGGACAGGGCCAATCCCACGCCCATGCCATCGGTTTTTCCGCTGTTGAACAGTGTGCCCGGCAACGCCGCATCGTTGGCGTTGAAGCCGGGGCCGTAATCGCGCACTTCACCGTAGAGCTGGCCGTCACGTACGCGGATGTCCAGGTCCACCTGCGCCCGTCCACTGCGCTCGCCGGCATCGGCGGCATTGTTGAGAAGCACCTGCAGTAGGTGGCCCACGCCCGGGTCCAGCTTCAGCTCGAGCGGGGCATTGGCATTGCGGCGCAGCTGGATGGTCGGGCGCACCAGCCGCCATTGTTCGAGGATATGGCCGATGGAGACGTCGGCGCGGCTGCGCGCGCCTTCGGCCGGGGCGGCCAGCGCCAGGACGCGCTCGCGGCATTGCACCAGCAGGCCGCGCAGGGTCTCCAGGTCCTCGCGCATTTCCAGGTTGTCGTTGCCCTGTTCGGCGATGTCATCGACCAGCAGGGTCATCGTCGCCAGCGGCGTGTTCAATTCATGCGCGACCGAGGCCGCATGCGTGGCCAGCGCGACGATGCCCTCGTTGCGGACGAAGCGCTCGCGCAGCAACGCGAGCTGGTTCTCGCGCTCGCGCAGCGCGGCGGCCAGTCGGGTGGAGAACACCAGCACCACCACGCTGGAGAGCAGGAAGTTGGCCGCCGCCCCCCACAGGTGGAGGTCCATCGAGTTGAAGTAGCCACCCTGCAGCGGCAGGCCGAACACCGCGCTCAGCGCATAGCCGCCGACGCAGGCGGCGGCCACCGCGTGGGTCCAACGCAGGGGCAGGGCCAGCGCGGCCAGCGCGATCAGGATCAGGAACAGTGAACCGAACGGGTTGGCGATGCCGCCGCTCCAGCCCACCATCCAGGTCAGCACCGTCACGTCGACCAGGATATGGCCGAAGGCGGTGACCGGGGCCGGGTTGGAGTCGTGCACGCGCAGCTGGACGTACAGGTTGAACAGGGCCAGTACGAACACGCCCGCCCACAGCTGCTGTTGCGGCAGTTCCAGGCCCAGCAGCCAGGTGGCGACGAAGATGGTGGCGGCCTGGCCCGCGCAGGCCAGCCAGCGCAGGCTGCACAGGGTACGAAGGAAGGAGGTGTCCTGGGATTCCATGGGCGCCATCGTATGCTGTCGGGCCGGTTGTCGTGCAATGGAGGGTTCATGCCCGCGAGGCGGCCGGCGCGCTAAAATGCCGCCCATGTACGACGCCGTCACTCGCCCAACCCCGCCCACCGACGCCACCGCGTGGCCCCGCCGCATCACCCAGGCCGTGACCATCGGCGGTGTGAAGGTGGGCGGTGGCAATCCCGTGGTCGTCCAGTCGATGACCAACACCGATACCGCCGACGTGGCGGCCAGCGTCAAGCAGGTCGCCGACCTGTGGCGCGCCGGCTCGGAGATGGTGCGGCTGACCGTCAACAACCCCGAATCGGCCGCCGCCATCCCGCGCATCGTCGAGAAGCTGCGGATGATGGGCATCGAGGTGCCGCTGATCGGCGACTTCCATTACAACGGCCACCAACTGCTGACCAATGAACCGGCCTGTGCCGAGGCGCTGGCCAAGTACCGCATCAACCCGGGCAATGTCGGCTTCGGCAAGAAAAAGGACACCCAGTTCGCGCAGCTGATCGAGTTCGCGATCAAGTACGACAAGCCGGTGCGCATCGGCGCCAACTGGGGTTCGCTGGACCAGGCGCTGGCCGCGAAGTTGATGGACGAGAACAGCCAGCGCGAGCAGCCTTGGGATGCCGGCCGGGTGCTGCGCGAGGCGCTGATCCGCTCGGCGTTGGATTCGGCGCAGACCGCCGTGGAGCTGGGCCTGCCGCGCGATCGCATCGTGCTCTCGGCCAAGGTCAGTGGCGTGCAGGAACTGATCGCGGTCTACCGCGACCTGGCCAACCGCTCCGATTTCGCCCTGCACCTGGGCCTGACCGAGGCGGGCATCGGCAGCAAGGGCATCGTTGCCTCGTCGGCGGCGCTGGCGGTGCTGCTGCAGGAAGGCATCGGCGACACCATCCGCATCTCGCTGACCCCGGAACCGGGCCAGGCGCGCACGCAGGAAGTCATCGTCGCCCAGGAACTACTGCAGACCACCGGCCAACGTGCGTTCGCGCCGATGGTCACCGCCTGCCCGGGCTGTGGTCGCACCACCTCCGAGTTCTTCCAGGAGCTGGCCAAGGTGGTGCAGAACCATGTGCGGGAGAAGATGCCGGTGTGGCGCGTCAGCCACCCGGGGGCCGAGAACATGACCCTGGCGGTGATGGGGTGCATCGTCAACGGGCCAGGTGAGTCGCGTCACGCCAACATCGGCATCTCGTTGCCAGGCACCGGCGAGACGCCGGCCGCGCCGGTGTTCGTCGATGGCGAGAAAAAAGTGACCCTGCGTGGTGAGAACATCGCCCAGGAATTCGTCGCGCTGATCGACGACTACGTCGAGACCCGGTATGCGCGAAGCTTCGGCTGAGTCCCGGAGCGAAGCCGCCGGTGTGCGGCGCTGGCTGGCCCACAATGCGTGGCGGCTGGTGCTGTTGTTCGTCGGCGTGCTGTTGCCCTTGGCGGGGTTCGTCACCCTCGCCGACGACATTCATGAGGCCGAAGCCTTCCATTTCGACGATGCGCTGCTGTTGCACCTGCATGGGCTGGCCACGCCCGGGCTCAACACGTTCTTCGTGGTGCTGTCCAAGCTGGGCTACGAATGGGGCGTCATCCCGCTGGATGTGCTGATCGTGGCGGTGCTGCTGCTGCGCCGGCGCTGGCGCAAGGCAGCATTCGCGGCCACCGCGTTCGTGGGGTCGGCGCTGCTGAACCTGGGCAGCAAGCAGCTGTTCCAGCGTGAACGCCCGAGCCTGTGGGAATCGATCGCCCCGGAGAGCACGTTCAGCTTTCCCAGCGGGCACGCCATGGGCTCGATGACCCTGGCCGTCACGGCGGTGCTGCTGACCTGGCACACCCGCTGGCGTTGGCCGGTGCTGCTGGCCGCCATCACCTTCGCGGGGCTGGTCAGCCTGTCACGGGTGTACCTGGGCGTGCACTATCCCTCCGATATCCTGGGAGGCTGGTGTGCCGCGCTGGTCTGGGTGATCGGCGTCCACACGGTGATGTTCCGGCGCCGCTGGTCGCTTCCGGCACCATGATTCGCTGTCAGATTGTCAGCGATTTTTACTAAGAAAAGTCTTAAATGCGCGGGGGAAAAGGGCTGATGGATCAGCTCCGCGCATCACGCGATAGTAGCTCCAACGGCGTCGTTGCAGTGTTTCAGCGTCGTGACGGCACGGGATGCAGGTCATGCGCCGCGTGATCCGGTCAGCGAAGCGCTGATCCGGTTGCAGAGTGTTCTGACGGGTTCTGGTCGATAATACGCAAGGCCTTGGTCTTGGGTGGCGGTGGGGACCGTCGCCTCGTGTGCCCCCGGCGGGCAATGGCTCTGGCTTCAACTATCACCTCGGTACGAGGACTGCGGTATGACCATCAGCGTTTTTCTCATCGATGACCATGCGCTTGTGCGCACGGGCATCCGGATGATCCTCTCCGGCCAGGCCGACATAGAGGTCGTCGGTGAAGCGGACAGCGGCGAAGCCGCGTTGCCGCAGATCCGTCGGCTGCGCCCCGACGTGGTGCTGTGCGACCTGCACCTTCCCGGGTTGAGCGGGCTGGAGATCACCGAACGCATCGTCAAGGGCGACCATGGCACGCGGGTGATCATCGTGTCGGTGCTGGAGGATGGGCCGATGCCGAAGCGGTTGCTGGAGGCCGGTGCGTCGGGGTACGTGGGCAAGGCCGGCGATTCGCGCGAGCTGATCCGCGCGGTGCATGACGTTGCCACCGGCAAGCGTTACCTGGCCAACAGCATTGCCCAGAACCTGGCGCTGTCGAACCTGGAGGGCGAGCTGTCGCCATTTGATTCCCTGTCCCCGCGTGAGCTGGAGGTGGCGTTGCTGCTGATCCAGGGCCACCGCCAGGAGGAGATCGCGCGGCGCTTGAGCCTCAGTGCCAAGACGGTCAATACGCACAAGGCGCGGCTGTTCCAGAAGATGGGGGTACAGGACAACATCGCCCTGGCGCGGTTGGCCACGCAGTACGGCGTGGGTGATCCGGCCCGCGCGCTCTGAGCCAATTCAAATCGCATGGAAGGCAGGGTGGTCGCGAGGCCGCCCTTTCTTTTTGCCCGCGGATGAAAGGGCAGGGCCGGTGATGCAGGAGGCATGCACGAGCGGTGGTGGGTGTTGCAGGCTGCGGCGGTGAGGCGGGTAGCCTGCATGCATGAAAAAGGGCGGCCAGTGGCCGCCCTTTTTGCTACAGCGATGAGGCGAGGAGATCAGCCGTTGCGCGGCTGGTCGGACTCGGCTTCCACCTTGTCGCTTTCCTCGACCTTGACCGGTTCGACGTGGGCGATGGCTTCCGGCTTCCGGGTTTCCGGGGCATCGGTGACTTCGACCGTGGCCGGTGCTGCTTCGAACAGCTGGCCGTTTTCCGGTGCGACCGCGCTGCTTGTCGGTGCTTCGACAGCTGCGGGGGCTACTGGCGCGGGTGCGTCAACCGCCGGTGCTGCAGCGGCTTCCACCTTGGGAGTGGCTTCGGCGGCGAGCGGCGTTGCTTCCACGACGGGCGTTTCGACGGCCGGTGCGTCAACCGCCGCCGGAGCCTCCGCCGCTGCCTTGGGAGCTTCCGTAGCCGGGACCTCGGCGAGGACCGGTGCTGCCTCGGCTTCCGGCTTCGCGGGCTCGATCACGACCGGGGCCGGTTCGACGACTGGCGTCACCGTCGCCGGTGCGGCCGGGGCGGCCTGCTCAGCCACCGGGCGGGTGACCGCCACCGGCTCGGTGACCACGGTTGCGGATGCGGCTTCTGCCTTCGGTGCCGGTGCCGGTGCGGCAACGGTGTCCTTGGCCGGAGCTGCAGCCGGAGCGGGCTTCACGGCAGCGGCTTCACCCGGCTCGTCATCGAACTCGAACTCCGGCTGGGCGGCCGCTGACTTATGGGGGGCAACGTCCGCCACCTCGCCATCGTCGATTTCATCGATGCTGTCCTCGTCGGACTCATTGCCCAGCACCTCGCCGGCGGCGGCGCCTTCGGCGTTGCCACGACGACGACGACGGCCGCCACGACGGCCGCGGCGACGGCGGCTGCCGGCTTCACCGGCGGCTTCGTCACCGGCAGCGGCGGCCGGGTTGGCATCGTCGCTGGCAACCGTGCTGTCCACGACCAGTGGGGCGTCGCTGACGGCGACCGGCTTGGCGACTTCAGCGGCAAACACCTTTTCCTTGGGCGCCACGTCCGTCGAGACGGTATCAGTGGCAACCACGACGGCGGCAGTCACGGCGGCGGCAGCGCGGGGGGCCTCGGCCTGCGGCTGGCGTGCCGGCTTCTCGGCAGCGGGCTGCTGCTGGACGGCCTTGTCGGCGTCCTGCGGCTTGGCTTGCTTGGGCTGCTTCGGCTGCTTGGGCTGCTGCTCGTTGCGCGGCTGCTTGGGCTGTTGCTGCTGCTGTTCGTTGCGCTGCTTGGGCTGCTGCTGGCCGTTGTTCTGGTTCTGGGCCTGCTGCTGCGGCGCGTTGCCATTCTGGCGGCGCTCTTCACGACGGTCTTCGCGGCGTTCGTCACGACGCTGGTCCTCGCGGCGGTTGCCGTTGGCATTGCCGTTGCCGGCCTTCTGGGCGTTGTTGCCGTTGCGGTTGTCGCGGCGCTGGTTGCGATCATTGCGGTTGTTGCGACCGCCTTCGTGCTGGCGCTGCGGCTGGGCCGGCTGCGCGGTGGCTGCCGTGCCTTCGCCACCGAAGATGCGCTTGAGCCAGCCCATCACGCCGCCCGCGGCCGGGGCTGGTGCGGGGGCGACCGGTGCCGGCGTCGGTGCGGTCTCGACCACTTCGCGGACCGGTGCCGGCTGGCTGTGCTTGACGTGGGTCACCGCCGGTGCCGGCGGGATGTTCAGCTGGGCCTTGGTCAGGGCGTGCACCGGCAGTTTGCGCGGGGTGCCACGCTGGTAGCTCGGCTTGCCCGATTCCTCGCCCAGCTCGTTCTCGCGCAGGCGGGTGACTTCGTAGTGCGGGGTGTGCAGCTGCTCGTCGGCGACGATGATGATCGGCGCGTCGTGGCGACGCTCGATCTCACGCAGCGCGCCGCGCTTCTCGTTGAGCAGGAAGTTGGCGATCTCGACCGGGGCCTGGACCAGCACCTGCCCGGTGTTTTCCTTCATGGCGTGTTCTTCGGCCACGCGGATGATCGACAGCGACAGCGACTCGACGCTGCGCATGCGGCCTTGGCCGTCGCAGCGCGGGCAGACGATCTGGCTGGACTCGCCCAGGCTCGGGCGCAGTCGCTGGCGGCTCATTTCCATCAGGCCGAAGCGCGAGATGCGGCCCAGCTGGACGCGGGCGCGGTCGTACTTCAGGGCGTTCTGCAGGCGGTTCTCGACTTCGCGCTGGTGCTTGTTCGAGGACATGTCGATGAAGTCGATGACCACCAGGCCCCCCAGGTCGCGCAGGCGCAGCTGGCGGGCGACCTCTTCGGCGGCCTCCAGGTTGGTCTGGAACGCGGTGTCCTCGATGTCGGTGCCCTTGGTGGCACGGGCCGAGTTCACGTCGATGGCGGTCAGGGCTTCGGTCTGGTCAACCACGATCGAACCGCCCGAGGGCAGGCGCACGTTGCGCTCGTAGATCGCCTCGATCTGCGATTCGATCTGGAAGCGGTTGAACAGCGGGATGTCGTCCTTGTAGTGCTTGAGCTTGCGCAGGGTCTGCGGCATCACCTGCTGCATGAACTCGCGCGCGGTCTCGTACAGCTCCTCGGTGTCGACCAGGATCTCGCCGATGTCCGAGCGCAGGTAGTCGCGCAGGGCGCGCACGATCAGGCGCGATTCCTGGTAGATCAGGAACGGGGCCGGCTTGGTCAGCGCGGCTTCGGCGATCGAGCGCCAGACCTGCAGCAGGTAGTCCAGATCCCACTGCAGCTCCTCGGCATCGCGGCCGACGCCAGCGGTGCGGATGATCACGCCCATGTCGTCGGGGATGTTGAGCTTGTCCAGCGCTTCCTTCAGGGCAGCGCGGTCTTCACCCTCGATGCGACGCGAGACGCCGCCGGCGGAGGGCGAGTTTGGCATCAGCACCATGTAGCGGCCGGCCAGGGAAATGAACGTGGTCAGGGCAGCGCCCTTGTTGCCACGCTCTTCCTTGTCCACCTGCACGACCACTTCCTGGCCTTCGCGCAGCAGTTCCTTCAGGCCCGCCTTGTGCGGGTCGACGCCAGCCTGGAAATAGTCGCGGGAGATTTCCTTCAGCGGCAGGAAGCCGTGGCGGTCCCCGCCGTACTCGACAAAGGCGGCCTCGAGCGAGGGCTCCAGGCGGGTGATGCGGCCCTTGTAGATGTTGGACTTCTTCTGTTCCTTCGACGGTTGCTCGATGTCGATGTCGTACAGGTTCTGCCCGTCGACGATGGCCACGCGCAGTTCTTCTGCCTGCGTGGCGTTGATCAGCATTCGCTTCATTGTGCGTTCCTCGCGCGCTGCTACCGCGCGGAACGCCATGGGGTTTCGCCTCTGGTCACGGGTCGCCGCCCATTCGCGCAGGCGCGGACAGGGCGGCTTGGGCTTCCAGCGCTACGACACCACGGCAGGCCGCGGGAGCGCTTCTCATTTTTGTTTTAGGTGTTTCAGGGCCGGCGGCCGCATCCGGCCATGGCCGGGGCGTCGCACGGGACATTTGTTTCGTCCAGCTCAGGTGCTTTTGACACCCGGCGATGGCCGGGAACGCCGACGAGCCGCTAACATGGCCGCCCCGGGGGCGGTGGCCGCGCACTGTGCCGGATTCGTAGGGAGCGGGGCTTCTGGCCCTGACCAACTTCCAACGAAATCAAACCCTTATATCGCCCCCCGAGTGTAGCAGAATAAATAGGCAGATGACTGACTCCGAACACCGCCAAGCACCGCCCGCGGGCAAGACCAGCGTGCGCATGATCAAGGTCCCCGAGGACCGGGCAGGCCAACGCCTGGACAACTTCCTGCTCGGCCAGCTCAAGGGTGCCCCGCGCAGCCTGGTCTACAAGCTGGTCCGCAGCGGCCAGGTTCGGGTCAACGGTGGTCGCGCTAAGGCCGACCGCAAGCTGGAGGCCGGCGAAGAGGTGCGGGTGCCACCCGTCAATCTCAGTGAGGTCGGAGACAAGGCGCCGCCGCCGGCCAGCTTCCTGCAGCGCATGGAGCAGGCCATCGTCTTCGAGGATGCCAAGCTGCTGGTGATCAACAAGCCCTCGGGGGTGGCCAGCCACGGCGGCAGTGGCATCAGCCATGGCGCCATCGAGACCATGCGTGCGCTGCGCCCGAACCTGAACCTGGAACTGGTCCACCGGCTGGACCGGGACACCTCCGGCCTGCTGATCCTGGCCAAGAAGCGCTCGGCCCTGAGCGAGCTGCAGGCGATGCTGCGCGAGGACCATGGCGGCATCCAGAAGCGCTACCTGACCCTGCTGGTCGGGCGCATGCCCGATGGCGTGATGAGCGTGGACGCCCCCTTGCTGGTGGGGCTGCGCCAGGGCGGGGAGCGCCATGTCCAGGTCAACCAGGGCGGCAAGCCGTCGTTGAGCCACTTCCGGGTGCTGGAACGGCGGGGCGGGCATTCGTACTGCGAGGTGCGGATCGAAACCGGGCGTACCCACCAGATCCGCGTGCATGCCCAGCACATTGGTCACCCGGTCGCCGGGGATGACAAGTACGGCGATCCGGCGGTCAACAAGCGGCTTCGTGAGCAGATCGGGCTGAAACGCCTGTTCCTGCATGCCGCTTCGCTGGAGTTCGCGCTGGACGCTGGCAAGACACCTTATGTATTGAATGCGCCGCTGGCGCCGGAGCTGGCCGAGGCGTTGGACCGGCTGTGAGGCGCAGGGAAGGGGGCGGGCATCACCCCCTTCTTCATCTCACCACTTGAACAGCACCAGGCTGATGGCGATGGTGGCCATGCCGATCACCAGTCCGTAGACGGTTTCGTGCCCCTTGGCATAGCGCTTGGCGGCCGGTAGCAGCTCGTCCAGTGCCAGGAACACCATGATGCCGGCGATCAGGCCGAACACCGCGCCGAAGGTGGCGTTGGACAGCGAACCGGCCAGGGCGAAGAAGCCGATCGCCGCACCCACCGGTTCGGCCAGCCCGGACAACAGGCTGGCGCCGAAGGCGTAGGACTTGCGGCCCGTGGCGAAGTACACCGGTACCGCGATGGCAATGCCCTCGGGAATGTTGTGGATGGCGATGGCGAAGGCCAGCGGCAACCCGACGGATGGGCTTTCCAGCGTGGCAAAGAACGTGGCCAGGCCTTCAGGGAAGTTGTGGGCGGTGATCGCCACCGCGCTGAGCAGGCCTACTCGGCGGATGCTGCTGCGGTTCTTTTCCTTGAACGCGGGGTCCTGCTTGTCCAGCGTCTCATGGGGGTTGGGGACGAAGTGGTCGATCAGCACCACCAGGATCACGCCGGCCAGGAACCAGAGCGTGCCGTAGGTGAAGCCCAGGCGCTCGCCATAGGCCAGCGCGAAGGAGGCGACCGACTTGTTGAGGATCTCCGACAGCGACACGTACACCATCGCGCCGCCGGCGAAGGCCAGCCCGAACGCCAGCAGCCGCGGGTTGGGCCGCTTGGAGAACAGCACCAACAGGCTGCCGATGGCCGTGGCCAGGCCGGCAGCGAAGGTCAGCCCGAACGCGACCCAGAGATTGTCGAGGGAAACGGCGTGCATGGAGGAAGCGCCGGGCAGGGGCAATCAGCCGCCGCGACGCGCACGCTCCTCGATCGCGAAGCACTCGTCCGGCTTGGGCTGGGGCGGGTTGAAGCTGACCGGGACCTGGATGGTGGTCGGCACGGCCTGGCCATTGCGGGTGGCGGCCTTGAACTTCCATTCCCGCACGCGGGCGATGGCCGAGTCGTCCAGCTGGCTGTTGCCGCTGGTGGTGACCAGGGTGACATCGGTCGGCGTGCCCTGCGGGCCGACGACGACGCGCAGGACGCTCTTGCCGCCCACGCCGGCGCAGGCCAGCTCGGCCGGGTAATCCGGTGGCGGGGTCTGCACGGCGGCTACTTCGGTGGGGGCGACGGCCGGTGCGGCCGGTTGGTCGGAGCCGTTGCAGGCGGCGAGGGCGGTGGCGGTGGCCAGCGCGCCCAACAGCAGACGCAGGTTCATGTCATTGCTCCGTAAGTGCGGATGCCTTGGCGGCACAGATGAAGTCGTTCTCGCTCAGGCCGCCGACATCGTGGGTGGAGAAGCGCACCACCGCGCGGTCGTAATGCACGCCCAGGTCGGGGTGGTGGTCTTCCTGGTGGGCGATCCAGGCCAGCGCGTTCACGAATGCCATCGTGGCGTGGTAGTTGTCGAAGCGGAAGGTGCGCAGCAGGGCCTGGCCGTTCTCCGCCAGTTCCCAGCCGGGGACCTGTGGCAGCAGCTCCGCCAGGCGCGCCTGGCCCAGTCGGTTTTCGTGGCCGCGGCGGGGAATGCAGTGTGCCTGGACGAGCGGGATCAGATCTGGGGCCATGGGAGCCTCCTTCAAGGCAAGGGACTGATGAACGGTATCGCGCCTGGAATCAGTGTCCCATCAGCGTCAACCAAGACACGGCTAGAATACCCGGATGATCCAGATCTCAGATACCGCCCAAAGCTATTTCCGCAAGTTGATCGAACGCGAGGCCGTGCCCGGCATGGGCGTGCGCCTGAGCGCGGTCGAGCCCGGAACGCCGCGTGCCGATGCGCGCCTGGAGTTCGCCGAGCCGACCGAACTGCTCGGTGACGAATGGGCGGTGGATTGCGATGGTTTCACCTTGTACGTGGCCGCCACCAGCGTGGCATGGCTGGACGGGGCGGAGATCGACTTCGTCACCCAGTCCGCCGGTACCCAGCAGCTGACCATCAAGGCGCCCAAGATCAAGGGTGAGGCACCCGGCGATGCTGCGTCGATGGTGGAGCGCGTGCATTGGGTGGTCGAGAACGAGATCAACCCGCAGCTGGCCTCGCACGGTGGCCGTGTGGCGGTGCAGGAAGTGTCCGCCGATGGCGTAGTGCTGCTGCGTTTCGGCGGCGGTTGTCATGGCTGCGGCATGGCCGATGTGACCTTGAAGCAGGGGATCGAGAAGACCTTGATGGGCCGTGTGCCGGGCGTGACCGCCGTGCGCGATGCCACCGACCACGACAGTGGCCAGGCGCCTTACATTCCGCGCGGCAGCGCGGGCTGAGTTGAGCGCCGCATGCCGGTGACGTCAGTTGCCGAGTTGATCAACCTGCTGGCCAGCCGCCGGCAGGCCAGCATCCTGCATGATCGCCGCACCGGCATGCCGTACAGCTGGAGCAACTGGCTGCGCACGCGTGCATCGCGTGGTGGCAGCCAATTCAATGACCAGGACGTGCGCGCGCTGATGGGTGCGCGCGCTGCGCCCGCGCGTGGCACGGTGCCGGAATTGATGCCGTTGTGGCAGGCCATCGCGTTGATGTTCTGGCACGGTGGCGACGATCCGCCGCCGCGCGACCAGCGCGGGCTGCGCTGGTTCTCCGGCTTCTTCAGCGCTGGCCTGCATCTGTTGTTCGCGGTGTTGCTGTTGTGGGTGGCCATGATCCGCAGCAATGCGCCGGATGCGAGCGCCGAGGAAGGCGAGCGCGTGCAGGTCGAATACATCGGGCGCGGCACTCCCGACACGGAAGGCGGCGGCGCGCCGCAGGCACAGGGGGCGCCGGGTGCCCCGGTTGCACCGGCGGCGTCGGGCGATGCCGCGTCCATGGCAGCTGCCGCGCAGCCGCAACGCGGGCAGGACGTGCCAGTCGACGCGGCGGCCGATGTGGCTTCCGAGCCATCGCCTATGCCGGCGGAGGAGAGCCCCACCCGCACGCCTGCGCCTCCCGTCGCGCAACCGCTGCAGGTCACCGAGACCGCGCAACCGACCACGGATTTCGTGCTGACCCCGCCCACGGTGCAGGTGCCGTCGGTGAGCCTGCCCAGCGTGAGCACGCCGGAAGTGCGCGTGCGCGAACGGACGGTGGAAACGGCGACCGAGCGACCACTGGTGACCCCGCAGGTGCGCCAGCCGACGGAAGTCCAGGCACAGGTGCGCGCACCCGACATGCAGGTGCGTGAGCGCCAGGTGGAGGTCGCGCCACGGCAGCAGGTGCAGATGGCGGCCGTGCAGGCGCGCGGCGCCGAGGTACAGGTGCGTTCGCGCGAGATCGCGGTACGCGAGCGACAGGTAGAGGCGGCGCCCCGCGAAGCGGTATCGATGGCGCAGGTGCGCTCGAATGCGCCCGAGGTGCAGGTGAAGTCACCGGGCATGGCCGTACGCGAGCGGCAGATACCGGGTGTTGCGGAGGCACCGGCGGCCCGCAGTGCCGAGGGGGCTGCGCAGGCGACGTCGACGGCTGCCACGGGTGCGACGACGGCAGCGACCGCCTCCAGCGCGCCGTCCGCCGGCAACCCGGCGGCGAATGCGGCATCGTCGCGCTCCGGCAGCAGTGCCGGTGCCGGTCCCGCCGCGCAGGACCGCTCCGGCGGTTGGGCCGCGGCCACGCGCGGGGATGATTGGGGGGCTTCCCGACGGCAGGTGGAAGGCAGCGCCGGCGGACAGTCGGACCAGGGCCGTGGCTTGTTCAACGCCGACGGCAGCGTGCGCCTAGCCGGGGACGGCGAGAAGGGCCAGGAGCCGAAGCGGGGCGCACCGGGCGGTGATTCGGACAGCTGGACGCGCGAACGTATCGCCGAGTCCGGTACCTGGCTCAAGCGGCCGCCCTATGAGTTCACTCCGACCTCGTTCGACAAGTATTGGGTGCCCAACGAGTCGCTGCTGGCCGAATGGGTGCGCAAGGGCATCAAGAGCATCGAGATTCCGATTCCCGGCAGCAGCAGCAAGATTTCCTGCGTGGTGTCGATGCTGCAGTTCGGTGGTGGCTGTGGCCTGACCAACCCGAACATGCAGGAGCAGCCGGCCGAAGCGCGGCCGCCACCGGACATCCCGTTCAAGAAGGAACTGCAGGAAGACAACGGCAGCCGCTGAGTTGGTTGCCCGCGGCTGGTGCGGCTTGAGGCGTAAACCCAACCGCTCACCAGTCCCCCGCATGCTGGCGGGAGAGAGGCTCAAGCAGGCGAGATCAAACACGCCGGCATGCAAAAAAGCCGCCCCTGGGCGGCTTTTTTGCGTCTGTCGGAGTGGTTCGGTTGCCGGGCCGGCTCAGTTCACGCCGTGCAGGTCACGCAACTGGGTGGGACGCGAGCCGAAGTAGGCGGCAAGGTCGGCGATGTCCTGGTCGCTGAGGCTGGCGGCCTGCGGGGTCATCAGCATGTGGTCGCGGTCGCCGCGTCGATAGGCCTGCAGCGCATGGGCGAGGTAATCGCCGTACTGGCCCCCCAGGCGCGGGTAGGTGGGGTCGATCGGGGCGTTGCCGTCCGCGCCGTGGCAATCGATGCAGCTCTGGCCGGTGGCCTTGCCCTTGGCATTGGCCAACTGTTCGCCGATGGCGATGCGGCCCTGTGGCAGGCCGGCGGAGGAGCTCGAACCGTGTTCGCCGCTGGCATGGCCGGGATCGCCGGCGGAGGTGCTGGCCGATTCCACTTCCGATTGTGTACACGCTGCCAGCGCCAGGGCAGCGAGCAGGACGATGGACAAGCGCGTTGCGTGCGTTGCTTTCGACATGGGCGATGCCTATTTGACGGTGGACAGGTAAGTGGCGAGGTCAGCGATTTCCTGCGCGCTGAAACTCATCGACTGGGCCTGCATGGTCGGGTGCTTGCGCTTGCCTTCGCGGTATTCGGTCAGCGCCTGGGAAAGGTACTGCGCCGACTGGCCGCCGATCTTGGGCACGCGGTAGCTGGGATAGGCATTCTTGTAGCCGGTGATGCCGTGGCAGCCCTGGCAGGTATAGGCCAGGGTGCGTCCGGCTTCGGGGTTCCCCACGGGGGCTGCAGGCGCGGCGGCTGCGGGTGCAGGGGCCGGTGCGGCGGGTGGATCAGACGGCGGTTCTGCGAGGGCGGCCCCGGTGGTCAGGGCGAAAGCCAGAACGAAACAAGCGGCGAGCGGCTGCGGGCGCATGGTTTCCTTGTCCGGTAAGCGGGTCTGTTGTTCCGCCGTGGGGGACACGGAACGGGCCGAGTATAGCCCGCGTATTTACCGGTCCGGTACCCGGTCCGATGCTGCGGCGCGTCAGTGTTTGTGGGCAGGCAGGGGGTGGGCATGACCTTTGGGGCATGGTGTCCCTGTGGGGTGGTGCAATACTTTGCTACAACACCCCGCCAATGCATCCCCAGGGACCTGACGATGTCGCGATTCTTCTCTCAGCACGGCCGCACCGGAAGCTGCGCCGCTGCACTTCTCATTACCACCTCTCTGCTGCTGGGCGGATGCAAGGCAGGCGGCGAAGAGGCCAAGGCCAAGGCTCCGGAGGAGCAGAAGGCGTCCGACGCGGTTCCGGTCGAGGTGGCCAAGGCCGTCCATCGCGCGATCGCCGCCAGCTATGCCGGTACCGCCGCGCTCGAGGCCCGGGCCGAATCACAGGTGGTGGCCAAGACGTCGGGCGTTGCACTGGCAGTGCTGGTCGAGGAAGGACAGCAGGTCAGTGCCGGCCAGGCGCTGGTGCGGCTGGATCCGGACCGCGCGCGCCTGAGCGTGGCGCAGAGCGAGGCACAGATGCGCAAGCTGGAGAACAGCTACCACCGCGCCGAAAAGCTGGTGCAGCAGCAGCTGGTCAGCGCCGCCGACGTGGACCAGCTGCGCTACGACCTTGAGAACGCACGTGCCCAGTACCGCATGGCGACGCTGGAGCTGTCCTACACCACGGTGGTGGCACCCATTGCCGGCGTGGTGGCTTCGCGTGACATCAAGCCGGGCAACTTCGTGCAGATCAACTCGCCGATCATCCGCATCGTCGACAGCTCCCGGTTGGAAGCGACCTTGAATGTGCCCGAGCGCGAGATCGCCAAGCTCAAGCCGGGCCAGGCGGTCGGGCTGGCGGTGGACGCGCTGCCGGGCAAGCCGTTCACCGGTACGGTGGACCGCGTCGCGCCGGTGGTGGACAACGGCACCGGCACCTTCCGCGTGGTCGCCTCGTTCTCCGGCGAAGGGGACCTGCAGCCGGGCATGTTCGGTCGCCTGAGCATCAACTACGACCAGCGTGCCGACGCGTTGGTGGTGCCGCGCAGCGCGCTGCTGGAGGACGGCGGTGAGCCGGCCGTGTACGTCGTGCGCGACGGCAAGGCACAACGCGCCACGCTGAAGCTGGGCTACGACGATGCCGGCTGGATCGAAGTGCGTGAAGGCCTGAAGAGCGGCGATGAAGTGGTGATTGCCGGCAAGGCGGCGCTGCGCGAAGGCAGTGCCGTGCAGGTCATCGGGCAGGAGAAGAAGGTGGCCGCGGCCGCCCAGGCACCGGCCGCGGGGGCGACCAAGCAATGAGTGCGCACGGACCATCGGCGTCCGGCGGTGGCTTCGACCTGATCGAGTTCGCCACGCGCCGCCGCGTCACCATCGCGATGATGACGCTTACCCTGGTGCTGTTCGGCCTGATCTCGCTGTCCAGCCTGAAGGTCGAGCTGCTGCCGGACCTGAGTTACCCGACGCTGACGGTGCGCACCGACTATGAGGGCGCGGCACCGGCGGAAGTGGAAACGCTGATCTCGCAGCCGGCCGAAGAAGCGTTGGGCATCGTCAAGGGCCTGCGCAAGCTGAAGTCGATCTCGCGTACCGGGCAGAGCGATGTGGTGCTCGAGTTCGCCTGGGGCACGGACATGCAGCAGGCGGGCCTGGACGTCCGCGACAAGATGGAGACGCTGCAGCTGCCACTGGAGGCCAAGGCCCCGGTGCTGCTGCGCTTCAACCCGTCGACCCAGCCGATCATGCGCCTTGCACTGTCCTCCCGGCAGGACGCCGGCAACGAGGCCGATGCGATCCGTCGCCTGATGGAACTGCGCCGTTATGCCGACGAGGACCTCAAGCGCAAGCTCGAACCGGTCTCCGGCGTGGCGGCGGTGAAGGTGGGCGGTGGCCTGGAGGATGAGATCCAGGTCGACATCGACCAGCGCAAGCTGGCCCAGTTGGGCCTGTCGCTGGACAACGTGATCCAGCGCCTGCAGCAGGAGAACGTGAACCTGTCCGGCGGACGCCTGGAGGAAGGTTCGCAGCGTTACCTGGTGCGTACGGTCAACCAGTTCGCCACGGTCGAGCAGATGCGCGAAATGCTGCTGACCACCACGGCGGGCGCCTCGTCCAGCAGCTCGACCGGCACCAACCCGCAGCTGATGACGGCGATCCTGGGCAGCAGCGATCCGAACGTGATCGCCGCGCTGCGCAGCGACACCAGCAACGGTGCGCCGAGCGTGCGCCTGAAGGACGTCGCCGACGTGCGGCAGGGGTACAAGGAACGCGAGGCAGTCATCCGCAGTGCCGGCCACGAGGCGGTGGAGCTGGCCATCTACAAGGAAGGCGACGCCAATACGGTGTCCACGGCCGACGCGCTGGAGAAGCGCCTGGAGACGATCCGCAAGGAGCTGCCCAAGGACATCGAGATGACGATGGTGGAGGACCAGTCGGTCTTCATCCGCCACGCCATCAAGGACGTGAAGATCGATGCGGTCATCGGCGGCATCCTGTCGATCCTGATCATCTTCCTGTTCCTGCGCGATGGCTGGAGCACCTTCGTCATCTCGCTGTCGCTGCCGATCTCGATCATCGCCACGTTCTTCTTCATGGGCCAGCTGGGCCTGAGCCTGAACGTGATGTCGCTGGGCGGCCTGGCACTGGCCACCGGCCTGGTGGTGGACGACTCGATCGTGGTGCTGGAATCCATCGCCAAGGCGCGCGAGCGCGGCATGGGCATCCTGGAAGCGGCGATCAAGGGCACGCGCGAAGTGTTCATGGCGGTGGTCGCCTCCACGCTCACCACGATCGCGGTGTTCCTGCCGCTGGTGTTCGTGGAAGGCATCGCCGGCCAGTTGTTCCGCGACCAGGCGCTGACCGTGTCGATCGCCATCGCGGTGTCGCTGGTGGTGTCGATGACGCTGATCCCGATGCTGAGCGCGCTCAAGGGGCGTCCGCCGCTGGAGTTCCCGTCCGAGGCGGTGCGTGAGCCGTGGCGTCCGGAAAGCCGCTGGAAGAAGCCGGCGGCCTACGCCGGGCGTGGCGTGGGTGCGCTGTTCCGCTACGGCTTCTTCTCGCTGGCGTGGCTGGTGGTGCGGATCTTCCGCGGCATCGCCGCGGTGGTGGGTCCGGTGATGCGCAAGGCCAGTGACCTGGCGATGGCGCCGTACGGGCGTGCCGAGGCCGGTTACCTGCGGATCCTGCCGGCGGCGCTGAAGCGCCCCTGGCCGGTGCTCGGTGGCGCCGCGCTGGCATTCGCGCTGACCATGGCTGCGCTGCCGCTGCTGGGCGTGGACCTGATCCCGCAGCTGGCGCAGGACCGCTTCGACATGACCGCCAAGCTGCCGCCGGGTACGCCGTTGGCCAGGACCGATGCGCTGGTGCGCGAAGTGCAGCGCCAGCATGCCGGCGAAGAAGGCGTGCGCCTGCTGTACGGCGTGTCCGGTACCGGTACCCGCCTGGACGCCAGCCCGACCGAAAGCGGCGAGAACATCGGCAAGCTCTCGGTGGTGATGAGCGACACCCGGCGTGAGCCGGCGCTGATCGAAAGCCTGCGCCAGACCATGAAGCAGTGGCCGGAAGCGCAGGTGGACTTCGCGCGGCCGGAGTTGTTCGCATTGGCCGCGCCGCTGGAGATCGAGATCGAAGGCAACAACCTCGAATCGATCCGCGTGGCCGGTAACCGCCTGGCCGCGATGCTGCGCCAGAGCCCGCACTACGCCGACGTGAAGTCGACGGTGGAGCAGGGCTTCCCGGAGATCCAGATCGTGTTCGACCAGGACCGCGCCGCCGCGCTGGGCCTGACCACGCGCCAGATCGCCGATGCGGTGGTCAACAAGGTGCGCGGCAACGTCGCCACCCGCTACAGCTTCCGTGACCGCAAGATCGACGTGCTGGTGCGCGTGCAGGAATCCGAGCGTGCCTCGGTGGATGACATCCGGCGGCTGATCGTCAACCCCAGCGGCAACAAGCCGGTGGAGCTGATCTCGGTGGCCGACGTCATTGCCACCACCGGCCCGAGCGAGATCCACCGCGCCGACCAGCGTCGCGTGGCGATCGTCTCGGCCAACCTGCGTGACATCGACCTGGGCAAGGCCATCACCGAAGTGCAGAGCATGGTCGCCAAGAATCCGCTGGGCACCGATGTCGGCATGCGCATCGGTGGCCAGGGCGAGGAACTGGGGGAATCGATCCGCTCGCTGCTGTTCGCCTTCGGGCTGGCGATCTTCCTGGTCTACCTGGTGATGGCATCGCAGTTCGAATCGCTGCTGCACCCGTTCGTCATCCTGTTCACCATCCCGTTGGCGCTGGTCGGTGCGGTGGCGGCATTGCTGCTGTCGCGTTCGCCGGTATCGGTGGTGGTGTTCATCGGCCTGATCCTACTGGTGGGCCTGGTGGTGAAGAACGCGATCATCCTGATCGACAAGGTCAACCAGTTGCGCGAGGACGGCGTGGCCAAGCGCCAGGCATTGGTGGAGGGTGCGCGTTCGCGCCTGCGCCCGATCATGATGACCACCTTGTGCGCGGTGTTCGGCTTCCTGCCGCTGGCGCTGGCGTTCGGCCAGGGCGCCGAGGTGCGCTCGCCGATGGCGATCACCGTGATCGGCGGCCTGCTGGTCTCCACGCTGCTGACGCTGGTGGTGATCCCGGTGGTGTACGACCTGCTGGACCGCAAGCCGGATGAGTTCTATGCCGAGCGTGGCCGTCGTGCACGCCTGGCCGCCGAGCAGGCCGAGCAGGTGATCGCGCACGAAGACGATGCCATCGGCGGCGCCAGGGACTGAACCGGATGAACATCACCGAGCTGTCCATCCGCCGTCCCGTCACCACCATCATGCTGTTCGTGTCGATGGTGGTGATCGGCCTGATCGCCTCGTTCCGGCTGCCGCTGGAGTCCGAACCGGAAGCCACCATCCCGTTCTTCTTTGTCTCGCTGCCCTATCCAGGCTCGACGCCGGAGGAAGTCGAGCGCAACCTGCTGCGCCCGGTGGAAGAGGCCATCGCCACGATGCCGGGCATCAAAACGATGAACTCGCGTGCCAATGCCGAAGGCGGCCAGATCCAGGTCGAGTTCAGCGATTGGAGCCGCGACATCGCCATGGCCGCGTCCGAAGCGCGCGAGCGCATCGACGCGGTGCGCGACCAGCTGCCGGATGACTTCCGCCGCTACTACGTGCAGCGCTGGAGCACCAGCGACCAGGAGGCGATCAGCCTGCGCCTGAATAGCAACGAGGACCTGACCGCGCGCGCGGACATGATCGAGCGCAGCATCAAGCAGCACCTGGAGCGCCTGCCGGGCGTGGCGCGCGTGGAAGTGGAAGGCGTGGCCAAGCAGGAAGTGCTGGTGGCGCTGGACAAGGACCGCATCAGCGCGCATGGCATCGCCCTGAATGAACTGGTCGAGAAGCTGCAGGCGGCCAACTTCTCGGTGTCCGCAGGGCAGATCACCGAGGATGGACGACGCCTGCGCGTACAGCCCCGCGGCGAGCTGCTGGAGCTGCAGGCGCTGCGCAACCTGCCGGTCAACAACCGAGGCACGCGCTTGTCCGATGTCGCCGATGTCAGCCTGCAGCCGCAGCGCATGAGCTACGTGCGGCAGATGGAAGGCAAGCCCAGCGTCGGCGTGGACATCTACAAGGAGCGTTCGGCCAACCTGGTGGACCTGTCGCGTGCGGTGGGCCAGGAGATCAAGGTGCTCGAGCAGGACCCGGCGATGCGCGGGGTCGACGTCGAGGTGGCCTACGACTCGGGCAAGGCGGTGACCAGTTCGTTGCTCGCGTTGGCCGAGGCCGGTGCGATCGGCCTGCTGCTGTCGGTGATCGTGCTGTACGCGTTCCTGCGGCATTGGCCGTCGACGCTGATGGTGTCGATGGCGATCCCGATCTGCTTCATCATGACGCTGGGCTTCATGTACTTCACCGGCATCAGCCTGAACATCATCTCGATGATGGGCCTGCTGCTGGCGGTTGGCATGCTCGTCGACAACGCCGTGGTGGTGGTGGAGAGCATCTACCAGGAGCGGGAGAAGTTTCCCAACCAGCCGGAGCTGGCCTCGATCATCGGTACCCGGCACGTCGCCATCGCGCTGTCGGCCGGTACGCTGTGCCATTGCGTGGTGTTCCTGCCGATGATGTTCGGCGAGAAGAACATCATCACCATCTACCTGTCGCAGCTGGCGGTGACCATCTCCTTCTCGCTGCTTGCATCGTGGCTGGTGGCGGTGAGCCTGATCCCGATGCTGTCGGCACGCATGAAGACGCCGCCGGCGGTGAAGTCACCGTTGATCAGCAGGTTGCAGACCCGCTATGCACGCGTGCTGCGCTGGACGCTGGAGCACCGTGGCTGGAGCGTGGCCGGCATCGTGCTGATCTCGGCGATCAGCGTGTTCCCGATGATGAACACGGCCGGTGGCGGTGACGACAACGACCCGGACGAGATCAACATCTTCTACCAGTGGAAGGGCTCCTACTCGAAGGAGGAGATGGGCAAGGAAGTGCAGCGGGTGGAGGACTTCGTCAACGCCAACCGCGAGGAGTTCCACGTCAAGCGGGTGTACAGCCGCTATTCGGAGCAGGGCTGGGCGCAGACGCGCCTGTACCTGAACATCGACGACCGCGAGATCAGCAAGAAGATCGAGGAGGAGGTTCGCAAGGGCCTGCCGCAGTCGGCGCGGGCCAAGATCGGCATCGGCTGGCCCGGCGGCATGGGCAGCGAAGGGCAGGGCGTGCGCTTCAGCCTGGTGGGTGATTCCAGCCAGACGCTGCGCGAGCTGGCCGACGACATCATGCCGATCCTGTCACGCAACCCGAAGCTGCGTGACGTGCGCGTGGACATCGGTGATGCCAATTCCGAGCTGGCGGTGCAGGTGAACCGCGAGCGCGCGGCGGCCTACGGCTTCAGCGCGCAGCAGGTGGCGCAGTTCGTCGGCATGGCGTTGCGCGGCTCGTCGCTGCGGGATTTCCACCGTGACGATGTGGAGATCCCGGTCAACGTGCGCTTCGCCGGCTCGGACCACTACAGCATCGAGGACTTGTCTTCGTTCATGGTGCGCAGCGCGTCCGGCAAGGAGATCCCGTTGCTGGCGATGGTCGACGTCAACGTCAACCCGGCCGCCAATGCGATCCAGCGCCTGAACCGGCAGACCATGCTGCGGATCGAGGCCGGCCTGGCCAAGGACGTGTCGATGGAGGACGCGCGCAAGTCGGTGGAGGCCACGCTGGGCGACATGGAGTTCCCGCCGGGTTACGGCTACACGTTCAATGGCGCCGGCTTCAACATCAACTTCGATGGCATGGACCAGATGCTGCGCGCCATCGTGATCGCGTTGGTGTTGATGATGGTGATCATGGCGGCGGTGTTCGAGTCGTTGCTGTTCCCGGCCGCGATCATGTCCTGCGTGCTGTTCTCCATCTTCGGTGTGTACTGGTTGTTCTGGCTGACCGGCACCGAGATGAACATCATGGCGGTGATCGGCATCCTGGTGCTGATGGGCGTGGTGGTGAACAACGGCATCGTGATGATCGAGCACATCAACAACCTGCGACGGCGTGGCATGGCGCGCACCGATGCGTTGGTGGAAGGCAGTCGCGAGCGCCTGCGCCCGATCATGATGACGATGGGTACCGCGATCCTGGCGATGATCCCGATTGCCCTGAACACGCAGACCGCCGACGGCATGCCGCCGTACTACCCGATGGCCCGCGCGATTGCCGGTGGCCTGGCGTTCTCGACAGTGGTCAGCCTGTTGTTCCTGCCGACCATCTACGCACTGCTGGACGACCTGCGCCGGGGCACCGCACGTTCGGTGCGTCGCGCGCGCGGTCTGCCGGCGGAGCGCGAGGTGGCGCTGGAGAGTTGATCCATCCCGAAGTTGAAATTGAAAAGGCCCGCAGCGATGCGGGCCTTTTCATTGCGACGAAGTGAACGCCGCGGTCGCTTGAAGCTGCTCAAGGCCCCTCTCCCGTACACGGGAGAGGGGTTGGGGTGAGGGCAGGCTCTGGATAGTCCATACCGAAAGGCCAACGCTCCCTCATCCGGCGCTCCGCACCACCTTCTCCCGCATGCGGGAGAAGGTGGCGCCTGCCGGCTTGGCGTGGAGTTGGATGGCAGGCCGGGCCGCTCAAAGCCCCTCTCCCGCATGCGGGAGAGGGGTTGGGGTAAGGGCAGACTTTGAGTAATCCATGCCGAAAGGCCAAAGCTCCCTCATCCGGCGCTCCGCACCACCTTCTCCCGCATGCGGGAGAAGGAAGCGCCTGCCGACGTATCGTGTAGCTGGATGGCAGGGAGGCCGCTCAAAGCCCCTCTCCCGCATGCGGGAGAGGGGTTGGGGTGAGGGCAGGCTTTGAATAATCCATGCCGAAAGACCAAAGCACCTTCATCCGCTGCACTGCACCGCCTTCGCGCGCGTGGGAGAAGGGGGAGTCTCTCAGCCAGCCAACTTTCCATAGACGCTGAAACCCGTCAGCCACAGCCCCAGGATGCTGCCAAGGTTGGTCAGCATGAAGGTCAACGTGATGCGGGTGACGCGGTTGCGGTACCAGCCCTTCAGGGTCTGCGCGTCGTCGCGCAGTTGCAGGAAGTCCTGGTAGGTCGGCTTGCGCAGCCGGGTTTCCACCAGTGCGGCGAATGCACCGGTCGGGATGCTCAGGCGGAACGGCTTGAAGGGGGCCACCGCGATGGCGGTGAGGATGCTTAGCGGGTGGCTGCCGGCGAGCAGGGCGCCCAGGCCGGCCAGGCCGCCGGTGTACAGCGCCCAGATCGCCAGCATCTGCGCGCCCATGTTCATGCCACCCTTCCAGAAGCCGATGCCGATGCCGGCCAGCACCACCGCGAGGATGGTCAGCGTGATCCACGGGATGTTGCGCTTCCTGGGCACCGATTCGAGCTGCTCGCGCAACTGCGCCGGCGGCTCGTTGTCGGTTTCCAGATAGCGGGCCAGGCCGGCCAGATGGCCGGCGCCCACCACGGCGAGCACGTTGCGCTGCGCGCTGTCGTGCTCCTGGCGCAGGCGGGTGGCCATGTAGCGGTCGCGCTCGCCGATGATGGTCTCGTACAACGCCGGGCTTTCCTTGGCGAACTCGCCGAAGCTCGACTCGAGCATGTCGCCCTGCTTGAGCTTCTCAATCTCGTCCTCGCCGACGTCCTCGGACGAGAACAATCCGGCCCCCAGGCCGGCGATCAGCTTGATCTTGCCAAAGAAGCCCAGTCGCTGCGAAACACGGCGGAAGGTCAGCCCAACGTCGCGGTCGATCAGGTGCACCGGCAGGTCGTTTTCCTTGGCCAGTGTCACCGCACGCTTGAGCTCGGCGCCCGGTTCGATGCCCAGCTGGTCGGCGAGGCGGCGCTGGTAGGCGGCCAGGGCGAGGTTGGCCGCGAACAGGGCCACGCGGCCCTTGCGGATGACCTCGACCAGGTCCAGCTGCGCCATCGCATTCGGGTTGGTCAGTGCGACCAGGCGTTGCGGATCCAGCTCGACCGCGACCGCATCGAACTGGCCGCTGCCGATGGCTTCTTCCACTGCCTGTACGCTGGCCAGCGAGACGTGGGCCGTGCCGAGCAGGGTGTAGCGCACGCCGTCGCGTTCGACGATGCGGACCGGCTGGCCGGCAAGCAGTTCAGTGCCGGCGTGTTGCGAGGAGTCGTTCATTGCGTCATTCATTGGAGGGGGCACTGTCGGTGCCGTCGCCGAGGGCGCGTTGCATCTGCACCGTGTCCAGCCAGCGGCCATGCTTGCGGCCGAGCCCGCGGAAGATACCGACCAGGTGGAAGCCGAAACGTTCGTGCAGCTTGATCGAGGCGGTGTTGGTGGGTTCACCGATCACCGCCACCATCTGCCGGTAGCCGCGCGCGGTGCAGGCATCGATCAACGCCTGCATCAGCGCGCTGCCCACGCCCTTGCCCTGGAAGCGACCATCGACGTAGACCGAGTTTTCCACCGTCCACTGGTAGGCAATGCGGGCACGGTAGCTGTTGGCATAGGCATAGCCGGCGACCTGGTCGTCGATGGTGGCGACCAGGTAGGGGTAGCCGCGCGCGGTGATGTCGGCCATGCGCCGTGCCATCTCCACTTCGTCCGGCACCTCGTATTCGTAGGTGTTGACCAGTTCTTCCACCTCCGCCGCGTAGATGGCGGTGATGGCGGGGATATCGGCCGGGGTGGCCGGACGCAGCTGCAGGCTCACGGGCACCCTTGGGTCAGTCGATGTAGCGCTTGAGCAGGTCGCCGTAGGCATCGATGCGGCGGTCGCGCAGGAACGGCCAGATGCGGCGGACGTGTTCGCTGCGCTGCAGGTCGACGTCGCAGACCAGCAGGGTCGGCTCGGTGCCGGCTTCGGCCAGGAACTCGCCCTGCGGGCCGAGGATGTGGCTGTTGCCCCAGAAGTCGATGCCCGAGGCGCCCAGTGGCGAGCGCTCGTGGCCGACGCGGTTGCAGCTCAGCACCGGCAGGCCATTGGCCACGGCGTGGCCGCGATGGCTCAGCACCCACGCATCGCGCTGGCGGTTCTTCTCGTCCTGCACGTCGTCCGGGTCCCAGCCGATGGCGGTGGGGTAGAGCAGCAGGTCGGCGCCGGCCAGCGCCATCAGGCGCGCGGCTTCCGGATACCACTGGTCCCAGCACACCAGCACGCCGAGGCGACCGACCGAGGTGTCGATCGGCTTGAAGCCGATGTCGCCCGGGGTGAAGTAGAACTTCTCGTAGAAGCCCGGGTCGTCGGGGATGTGCATCTTGCGGTACTTGCCCAGCAGGGTGCCGTCCTTCTCGAAGACCACCGCGGTGTTGTGGTACAGGCCGGCGGCGCGGCGTTCGAACAGCGAACCGACGATCACCACGCCGTGCTTCTTCGCCAGCGCGCCCAGGCGTTCGGTGCTCGGGCCGGGGATCGGCTCGGCCAGGTCGAACTCGTCTACCGATTCGTGCTGGCAGAAGTACGGGCCGTTATGCAGCTCCTGCAGCAGCACCAGCTTCGCACCCTGCGCGGCGGCCTCGGCCACGCGTGCTTCGATCACTGCCAGGTTGGCAGCGGCATCGCCGTGGTTGCGCTCCTGGACCAGGGCGACGGTAAGGGGGCTGCGCGCGTTCATGTGATGCGGATCCTGCGGTGGAAAACGCGCATGTTAGCGCGGATGCGCAGGCGCGACGTGGTGGGGGCTGAACGACTTCGGGCAGCGTGCGGCCGGGTGTTGTCCGGCGGCTTTCCGCGTGTTCAAGGTGATCGGAGGAGCCGGGCATGGCCGGGCTCCTCCGCGGCCGGCTCAGTGCTTGAGCAGGCCGGCCGGCAACTGCATGGTGATGCAATGCAGGCTGCCGTTCTGCCAGATCAGCGAGCGGCAGGGGACCTGCACGATCTCGCGACCCGGGAACGCCTGCATCAGCACGTCGCGCGCGGCATCGTCGGCCGCGTCGCCATAGGCTGGCATCAGTACCGCGCCGTCGATGATCAGGAAGTTGGCGTAGGAGGCCGCCAGGCGGCGACCTTCGTCCAGCACCGGTTGTGCCCACGGCAGCGGGAACAGGCGGTAGGGCTGTCCATCGGCGGTGCGCAGTGCGGCCAGCTCTGCACCCATGGCCTGCAGTTCGGCGTAATGCGAGTCCTGAGGGTCATCGCAGTTCTGGTAGACGATGCTGTCGGCCGAGGCGAAACGGGCGAGGGTATCGACGTGGGCGTCGGTGTCGTCGCCTTCCAGGTAGCCGTGGTCCAGCCACAGCACGCGGTCCTGCTGCATCCACTGCGCCATGTCCGCGCCCAGCGAGGCACGGTCACGCTCCGGGTGGCGCTCATGCAGGCACTGCCAGGTGGTCAGCAGGGTGCCGGCACCGTCGGTGTCGATCGCGCCGCCTTCCAGGGCGAACGGAATGCTGCGGACATCGGCCTTGGCGTTGAACACACCGGCGCCGTGCAACACGCCGACCAGCTGGTCGTCGAGGCTGGCGTCGAACTTGCCGCCCCAGCCGGTGAAGCGGAAGTCCAGCAGCTGGAAGCTGCCGTCGGCGCGGGTGAGGGTGATCGGGCCGGAGTCACGCAGCCAGGTGTCGTCGTACGGCGCGGTGACGAACTGCACGCGCGCCATGTCGATCCGGTTCGAGCGCAGGCGCATCTCGGCGTAGGTCTCGACGTCGTCATCGGCCACGCAGATCAGTACCGGCTGGAAGCGGGTGATGGCGGCAACCAGCGCGATATAGGTTTCTTCGACCTCGGCCAGGCGCTCGGCCCAATCGGTGTCGGCGTGTGGCCAGGCGATGAGGACGCCGGACTGGGATTCCCATTCGGCCGGGAAGCGGAGCGTGTCGTTCATTTCTTCCTGCAGTTTCAGGGCCCGACGCACTGGCGCGGGCGTAGGCGGCGACCGATGACCGGCACCGGCCGCCGGGACAAGGGTCAGCGGATCGGCGGCTTGGGCCCGACTTCACCGGGGCTGGCCTGGTTGGCCACCACGTCGATGACGCGCTGCCGTTCGAAATACACGGTGAACGCCGGGTAGACCCAGCGGTTGATGGTCGGCCACTGGCGCTTCTGGCCGCCACGCGGCTCCAGCCGCTCCTGCGGTGCGCCGAAGCGGGCTTCCACCTGCTGCGCGGTGTCGCCGCGTGCCGGCAGGGCGCCGGCCGGCTTTTCCTGGGCGCGGTCGATGAGCAGGGTGTCGGCCATCGCGGCCGGTGCCCCGCCCAGCAGGGTGGTCAGGGTCAGTGCTTGGAACAGTTGCTTCATGGTCGCTTCTCCCCAGAGGACAAGTGGCGATTACAGCAAAAAACGGCGACGAAAAACCGGCTTGGCGTCGTTTGGTTGCGCTGGAACACGTCTTTGCCGGAAGCCGGATGCAAAAAACCGCCCGAAGGCGGCTTTTTGCGGATTCCGGCGGCCTTGCGGCGACCGGTGCTGGCCTAGGCCAGTTGGCTCAGCGCTGGCGAGCCTTGAAGCGCGGGTTCGACTTGCAGATCACGAAGATCTTGCCGCGACGGCGAACGACCTTGCAATCGCGGTGACGAGCCTTCGCCGACTTCAGGGAGGACAGGACTTTCATGGCATACCTCGGCGGATAACTGTTGGGAATCTCAGGAGCGCGGCCGCGGATATGCAGGATGACGCTCGTTCAAGCCCGCCATTCTACCGGGCATTTCCATGCGCGTTCAAGTGGTTGCGGCAAATCGGGCCGCGGGGCGTCCGCGCGGGGCGTTAGAATAGCGCGATTCCCGTTCAGACTCAGGCAGCCACATGAGCCAGCTCCCCCCCGTTCTCACCATCGATGGCCCGTCCGGGGCCGGCAAGGGCACGGTCAGCCGCATCGTCGCGCGCCGCCTGGGCTGGCACTACCTGGATTCGGGCGCGCTGTACCGGGCGGTGGGCGTGGCGGCGAGCTGGGCCGATATCGACACCTCCGATGCCTCGGCGCTGGTGCGTTGCACCTTCGATACCCGGGTTCAGTTCGCTGAACAGGGTGAAAGCCTGCGCGTGCTGGTCAACGGTACCGACGCCACCGATGAGTTGCGGCTGGAGACCACCGGCGCGCTGGCCTCGGCGATCGCGGCCATCCCGGAGGTGCGTGCGGCGCTGAAGGAGCGCCAGCGCGCATTCAGGGCCGAGCCGGGCCTGGTGGCTGACGGGCGCGACATGGGGACGGTGATCTTCCCGGATGCCCCATTCAAGGTCTTCCTGACCGCCAGCGCCGAGGAACGTGCCAGTCGTCGGCATAAGCAGTTGAAAGAAAAAGGGGTTTCGGTTAACTTTGATGACCTCCTGCGCGAGATCATGGCCCGCGACGCCCGTGATGCACAGCGCGCAGTGGCGCCCCTGAAGCCGGCCGAAGACGCCGTCTTCATCGACACCAGCGGAATTGGCATCGACGACGTCGTTGCCAAGGTGCTGGATCTGGTCCCCGCAACGGGCCCGTGATCCACGCAGTGTTGAGTGTGGCCAGTGCACCGGCCGCAGTCGCGAAGAGAAGTTGCAACAACCCCGCTGCGCAATGGTGCGTGGTGGGCTTTTCCATTCACACGGCCGCCTGCATGGGGTCGTACAACAGGCTGGACAGTCCGGGTTTCCGCAACGAATCCGCTGTCCGTGTGTTCAACTGAGTAAATCCAATGACCGAATCATTTGCAGAACTGTTTGAAGCCAGCCAGGCCAACCTGGCCAAGCTGAAGCCCGGCGCCATCGTTGTCGGTACCGTCGTTGACGTCCGCGGCGACGTGGTCGTGATCAACGCCGGCCTGAAGTCCGAAGGCATCGTGCCGATCGAACAGTTCCGTAACGACGCTGGCGAGATCGATGTGGGCGTGGGCGACCAGGTGAAGGTCGCGCTGGACTCCATCGAGAACGGCTTCGGCGAAACCGTCCTGTCGCGCGAGAAGGCCAAGCGCGCCATGGTGTGGGACGAGCTGGAAGAAGCGTTGGAAAAGAACGAAACCATCACCGGCCGCATCAGCGGCAAGGTCAAGGGTGGTTTCACCGTGGACATCAAGGATGTCCGCGCGTTCCTGCCCGGTTCGCTGGTCGATGTGCGCCCGGTGCGCGACCCGGCCTACCTGGAAGGCAAGGAGCTGGAGTTCAAGCTCATCAAGCTCGACCGCAAGCGTAACAACGTGGTCGTTTCCCGCCGTGCAGTCGTCGAGAGCGAGCATTCGGAAGAGCGCGAGCAGCTGATGGACAAGCTGCAGGAAGGCGCGATCCTGAAGGGTGTCGTCAAGAACCTGACCGACTACGGCGCGTTCGTGGACCTGGGCGGCATCGACGGCCTGCTGCACATCACCGACATGGCATGGAAGCGCGTGCGCCATCCGTCCGAAGTCGTGAACGTCGGCGACGAGCTGGACGTGCGCGTGCTGAAGTTCGACCGCGAGCGCAACCGCGTTTCGCTGGGCCTGAAGCAGCTGGGCGAGGATCCGTGGGACAACATCTCGCGTCGTTACCCGGCCAACAGCCGCGTGTTCGGCAAGGTCTCCAACGTGACCGATTACGGCGCGTTCGTCGAGATCGAGCCGGGCGTCGAAGGCCTGGTGCACGTGTCCGAGATGGATTGGACCAACAAGAACGTCAACCCGTCCAAGGTCGTGCAGGTCGGTGACGAAGTCGAAGTGATGGTGCTGGACGTGGACGAAGAGCGTCGCCGCATCTCGCTGGGCATGAAGCAGGTTGCCGCCAATCCGTGGGAAACCTTCGCCGCCATCCACAAGAAGGGCGACAAGGTGTCGGGCCAGATCAAGTCGATCACCGACTTCGGCATCTTCATCGGCCTGGACGGCGGTATCGACGGCCTGGTGCACCTGTCCGACATCAGCTGGAACACCACCGGCGAAGACGTGGTCCGCAACTTCAAGAAGGGCGACACCCTGGATGCCGTCGTGCTGGCGGTTGATCCGGAGCGTGAGCGCATCTCGCTGGGCGTCAAGCAGCTGGAGCAGGATCCGTTCGGCCAGTACATGGCTGCCAACCCGAAGGGTTCGAAGGTCGAAGGCGTCGTGAAGGAAGTTGACGCCAAGGGCGCGACCATCGAGCTGGCTGACGGCATCGAAGGCTACGTGTCGGCACGTGACGTCGCCAACGAGCGCGTCGACGACGCCACCCAGTTCCTGAAGGTCGGCGACAAGGTCGAAGCCAAGTTCGTGGGCATGGACCGCAAGGGCCGCACCCTGCAGCTGTCGATCAAGGCCAAGGACGATGCTGAAATGCGCGAAGTGCTGGAGGAATACCAGTCCTCTTCGGGCGGCACCACCCAGCTGGGTGCCCTGCTGCGCGCGCAGTTGAATGGCAACAAGTCCGAGTAATAATCGGACATCCTTGTTGTAGATGTATCTGGGCGGCCCGGACGATCAGTCCGGGCCGCTTCAGGCTAGAGAACCAGCCATTGGCGAGTACGCAATGACCAAATCCGAACTGATCGAAATCCTCGCGCGCCACCAGGCGCACCTGAAGGCCGATGATGTCGATCTGGCGGTGAAGTCCTTGCTGGAAATGATGGGGGGTTCGTTGTCCTCCGGGGATCGCATCGAGATCCGCGGTTTCGGGAGTTTTTCCCTGCATTACCGCCCGCCGCGCCTGGGTCGCAACCCGAAGACGGGTGACTCGGTCGCATTGCCGGGCAAGCACGTGCCGCACTTCAAGCCAGGCAAGGAATTGCGCGAGCGCGTCAGTTCCGTCATCCCGCTGGAAAGCGATCCCGCCTGAGCCTGCCCGGTTCCTGCTGCGAATTCATGTGCTGATTCGGTAAGCTACCGGCTCTTGTTATCGGAGCAGACGGCGCCATGAAGATTTTTCGTTTAGTGCTCCTGCTGGCCGTCCTCGTCGGAGGACTGGTGATTGGTTCGCTCAACTCGCAACCCATCCAGATCAGCCTGGCCTTCTGGATGCTCAAGACCACCTCCGGGGTGGCAATCATCGCCTCGCTGTTGCTCGGCGCCCTGGTGGGCGGCGGCATGGTGATGGCAGGCCTGGTCGTGCCGATGTACGCCAAGCTGCGCCGTGCCAACAAAGTGGTGGCTGCAGCCAACGCGGCGGCAGCACCGGCCGAAACGACGCAATCCCCTTCTCCTTTCGACGGGCGCTGATCGCAGATGGAATTCATCAGTGAGTGGTTCTGGTTCTTCCTGTTCCTGCCGCTTGCCGCGCTCAGCGGCTGGGTCGTGGGCCGCCGTGGGGGGCAACGGCATAGCGAGAACCAGGTCAGCCGGCTTTCCAGCACCTATTTCCGTGGCTTGAATTACCTGCTCAACGAGCAGCCGGACAAGGCCATCGAGCTGTTCCTGCACATCGCCGAACTGGACAAGGAAACCTTCGAGACGCAGGTGGCGCTGGGGCATCTATTCCGTCGTCGTGGCGAGGTCGATCGCGCCATCCGCCTGCATCAGGGCCTGGTCAACCGCAATGACCTGAGCGATGCGCAACGTGTGCAGGCATTGCTTGCCTTGGGCGAGGACTACATGAAGTCCGGCCTGCTTGACCGCGCCGAAACCGTGTTCACCGACCTGGCCAGGCTGGACCAGCGTGCGCCGCAGGCGCTCAAGCACCTGATCAGCATCTACCAGGCCGAGCGCGACTGGGAAAAGGCGATCGAGAACGCCACCCGTTACGAGCAGGTCACCGACGAACCGATGGGCAAGCTGATCGGGCAGTTCGAATGCGAGCTGGCCGAACGCTATCGCGCCGCGGGCCGTCTGGAGGATGCGCGCGCGGCGATCAACCGCGCCAATGCGGCGGATGCGATGAGCGTGCGTGCCGGCATCATCGAGGGCCGCCTGGAGAGCGACTTCGGCAATGACGAAGCCGCGGTGCGTGCGTTCGAGCGTGCGGCACGCAATGACCCGGACTACCTGCCGGAGATCCTGCCGCAGCTGTTGAAGAACTACCGGAATGTCGGTGATCTGGCTGGCGCGCGTGCGTTCCTCGCTGAGATGACCGAGCACTACCGCGGCATCGCGCCGGTGCTGGCGCTGACCCGCCTGATGGAGGAGCAGGAAGGCACTGCGCCTGCACGCGCCTATCTGGGACGACAGCTGAAGGATCGTCCTTCGGTGCGCGGTGAGTCCGCGCTGATCGACCTGACCCTGGCCGAGGGCGCTGACCCGGTTGCCACGCTGCAGGACCTCAAGCACATCACCGACCAGTTGCTGGTCCGCAATCCGGCCTATCGCTGCACGCGTTGTGGCTTCGGTGCAAGGACGCACCACTGGCAATGCCCGAGCTGCAAGGAGTGGGGCACGGTCAAGCCGCTGCTGAACTTCGCGGTGCTCTGAACCGTGCCGATGCCGTTCGTACTTCTGCCGCTGGCGACGCTGGCGCTGGCGGCATGGGTGACCTGGCTGGCCATCCACTATGCGATCCGTCGTCGATTGGTCGATCTTCCCGGCGAGCGGCGCAGCCACCAGGTCACCACGCCACGCGGTGGCGGGGTCGGGATCGTTGCATCGCAGGTGTTTGCCTGTTCCGTTCTGGCTTTCCTGTACCCCGCTTACGCGTTCGCGTTGCCGGTCTTCGCGGCGGGGCTGCTGTTGGTGGCGGGAATCGGCTGGTGGGACGATCATCGGCCACTTCCCGCGCTACCACGGTTGGGTGTTCACCTGCTTGCATCGCTGATGCTGGGCGGGGTGGTGCTGGTGGCGACCGGCGACCCGTTGAAGGCGGCGTTCTGTGCCTTCCTCGCGGTGTCGCTGATCAACATCTGGAACTTCATGGATGGCATCAACGGCTTGGCCGCCAGTCAGGCGGCGCTGGTCGGCATCGGGGTGGCAGTGCTCTTGCCCTGGCCCCTGGGGGTCGCGGGCGCAGTGCTGGCGGCCGGTTGCCTGGGGTTTCTCCCGTTCAACTTCCCGCGTGCCCGGATCTTCATGGGGGATGTGGGCAGTGGCGCGCTGGGCTACCTCGTAGCCGGTTTGCTGGCACTGGGCATGTGCACGACAGTGCTGGCCCCGCCGCTGTGGCTGGTATTGCCGTCGGTGTTCCTTGTTGATGCGGGGTTCACCTTGTTGGCGCGGATACTCAAAGGCGAGCGCTGGATGCAGCCACACACCCAGCATCTGTATCAGCGGTTCGTGAAACGTGGCCGAAGTCACGCCATTGTCACGGTCATGTACGCCAGTCTTACGCTGTCGGGAGTGGCATTTACGGTATTCTTTTCAAGCCTTCCCCTAGGTTGGGGATGGGCAGGGGGATTGGGCTGGGGGGCTGCGCTTGCAGCCGCCTGGGGTTTCCTGCGCATCGGGCTTTTCAATAAGGACGACGACTGAATGGCATCCTGGCATGATCGATTCCCCGGTAGTGGTCTGCGCTATGCGGTGATGTTCCACGATCTGGTCATGGTCTGGCTGGGGTGGCAGCTGCTGTTTGCCGCGCGCTACGCGATGCTGGACAACGCGCCTGACCAGCCGCTGTTCTCGCTGGACGTGCTGGCCGTGGTGGCGATACAAGGAATCGCGTTCTGGAAGGTCGGCCTTTATCAAGGCCTGTGGCGTTTCGCCAGCGTTGCCGACCTGATCAATATCTTCAAGGCGAGCTTCATTGGCCTGCTGGCCATCGTTGTGCTGTTCACCTACCGGCGGCTTCACGGTATTCCGATCTCCGTATTGGTGGTCTATCCGTTTGCGCTTTCAGCGCTGCTGGGCACGCCGCGGTTGCTGTACCGGGCCTGGAAGGACTACCAGTCCGTGCATTCGGATGCGCGGGCACGTCGCGTACTGGTCATCGGTGCGGGGCAGGCGGCAGAAGGGCTGATCAAGGACCTGCGTCGCTCAGGCGACTATGAGCCCGTTGGCTTGGTGGATGATTCCAGTCATCTGAAAGGGGCGAAGCTGCATGGTGTGCCGATCCTTGGCAAGATCGATGACTTGGTCTCGGTTGCCCGGGAGACCAGCAGCAAACTGCTCGTGATTGCCATTCCAACCATCGATGCCGCCGGCATGCAGCGCATCGTGGGCTTGTGCGAGCGGACCGGGTTGCCGTTCCGGACCGTGCCGCGGTTGAACGATATCCTGGAGGGCAGCTCGCTTCCTGGTGAACTCAAGGAAGTGGCCATCGAGGACCTGCTGGGCCGCAAGCCGATCCTGCCCGACTGGGAGCTGATCCGCGGTTGGCTGCGGGGACGCACGGTGCTGGTGACCGGTGGCGGTGGTTCGATTGGTTCGGAGCTGTGCCGGCAGTGCGCACGGCACGGTGTTACCCGTGTCGTCGTGCTGGAAATCAGCGAACTGCTGATGATCAACATCCAGGCCGAGCTGCGGCGCAATTTCCCGGACCTGGATGTGCAGGGGGTGTTGGGCGATTGTGGCGATCCGGCCGTGATCCGCCATGCCTTGCGTACCTTCCGTCCCGATACCGTGTTTCATGCGGCCGCCTACAAGCAGGTGCCGTTGCTTGAGGATCAGCTGCGCGAGGCGGTGCGCAACAACACACTGGCAACCGAGTGCGTGGCTTCGGCCTGTGCGGAAGCCGGAATCGAGAATTTCGTGTTGATCTCCACCGACAAGGCGGTGGATCCGGTCAACGCCCTCGGCGCGAGCAAGCGCTACGCCGAAATGATCTGCCAGAGCCTGAACAAGCGCGCGCCATCGACCCGCTTCGTCACCGTCCGCTTTGGCAACGTGCTCGGTTCGGTCGGTAGCGTGGTGCCGTTCTTCCGTGAGCAGATCCGCAAGGGGGGGCCGGTGACGGTCACCCATCCGGACGTCAGCCGCTACTTCATGACGATCCCGGAAGCCTGCCTGCTGATCCTGCAGGCGGCCGCCTCGTCCTCGCGTGGCGCCATCTACATGCTGGATATGGGCGAGCCGGTGTTGATCCGTGACCTGGCCGAGCAGATGATCCGGCTGGCCGGCAAGGTGCCCGGCGCGGACATCGCTATTGTCTACACGGGCCTGCGTGCCGGTGAGAAGCTGCACGAGAGCCTGTTCTACCACGATGAAAACTGCCAGCCGACCGTTCATCCCAAGGTGATGGAGGCCGGCGTGCGTGAGTTCTCGCCTGACCTGGTGCTTGGCAACGTGGCGGCGCTGCGCAAGGCCATTGCTTCCTATGATCTCGAGGCAATGCAGCAGATCCTGACCACCACCATTCCCGAGTTCAAGCCGATCGAGGAGCCGGGAATGCACAGCACCTCGGCCAAGGTCGTGCCGTTCCCCACCAAAGAAGCTGGAAGGATTCATTGATGAGTGTTCGTATCAAGAAGGCGGTGTTTCCCGTGGCGGGCCTGGGGACGCGCTTCCTGCCTGCGACCAAGACCGTGCCGAAGGAGATGCTGCCGATCATTGATCGTCCGTTGATCCAGTACGCGGTGGATGAAGCCATCGAGGCCGGTTGCGATACGCTGATCTTCATCACCAACCGCTACAAGCATGCGGTGGCCGATTATTTCGACAAGGCTTACGAGCTGGAGCAGAAGCTCGAGCGCGCGGGCAAGACCGAGCAGTTGGAGCAGATCCGCCATGTACTGCCCAAGGGCGTGCGCGCGGTGTTCGTGACCCAGACCGAGGCGTTGGGCCTGGGGCACGCGGTGCTGTGTGCCAAGCCGATCGTCGGAGATGAGCCGTTCGCAGTCCTGTTGCCGGACGACCTGATCTGGAATCGTGGCGACGGCGCACTCAAGCAGATGGCCGATCTCAATGAGGCATCGGGGGCCAGCGTCATCGCGGTGGAGGACGTGCCCCACGAGAAGACTGGCAGCTACGGCATCGTCGCCACTGACAAGTTCGACGGGCGCAAGGGGCATATCACCCAGATCGTCGAGAAGCCCAGGCCGGAGGACGCGCCGAGCGACCTGGCCGTGGTCGGCCGCTACGTGCTGAGCCCGAAGATCTTCGAACTGCTCGAGTCCACCGGGACCGGAGCGGGCGGGGAAATCCAGCTGACCGATGCGATCGCGCAGTTGCTCACCAGCGAGCAGGTAGATGCCTATCGGTTTGAGGGCACCCGCTTCGACTGCGGCACGCATCTGGGGCTGGTCGAGGCCACGGTCCGTTTCGCGCTGGAGAACCCGAAGCTGGCCGGCCCTGCGCGCGAAGTCATGCAGAAGATGCTGGCCGAGTAAGCCCCGCGCTTGCAGGGCGTCGACCTTCAAGGTTGACGGGCAGAAGGGCAGCCACTGGCTGCCCTTCCTGCTTTCTGCATCACGCGAAGCATCAGGGCGTGGGGTTCAAGGCATCACGTCGATGCGCACAAAAAGGGCGGCCCGCGGGCCGCCCTTTCGGCGTCATCCGGCGCGTGGGATTACAGCGACTCGAAGATGCCGGCAGCACCCATGCCGGTACCGATGCACATGGTGACCATGCCGTACTTCTGCTGGCGGCGACGCAGGCCGTGCAGGATGGTCGCGGTACGAATCGCGCCGGTGGCACCCAGCGGGTGGCCCAGGGCGATGGCGCCACCCAGCGGGTTGACCTTGCTCGGGTCCAGACCGCAGTCGCGGATGACCGCCAGCGACTGTGCGGCGAAGGCTTCGTTGAGCTCGATCCAATCCAACTGGTCCTGGCTCAGGCCGGCCTGCTTGAGCGCCTTCGGGATCGCGGCGATCGGGCCGATGCCCATCACTTCCGGGCGCACGCCGGCCACCGAGAAGCTGACGAAGCGGGCCAGCGGGGTCAGGCCGTAATCCTTGATGGCCTGCTCGGAGGCCAGTAGCACCGCGCCGGCACCGTCGCTCATCTGCGAGGAGTTGCCGGCAGTGACGGAGCCGCCGAACTGGCCGTTGCGGAACACCGGACGCAGCTTGGCCAGGCCTTCTGCCGAGGAATCAAGGCGCGGGCCTTCGTCGGTGTCGGCGAGCTTGTTGCGGGTGATGATGCGCTTGCCATCGGCCAGGTCGGGCAGGTGCGAGATGATCTCGTAGGGACTGATCTCGTCCTTGAACTCGCCGTTCTGGATCGCGGCGATGGCCTTCTGGTGCGAGGCCAGGGCGAAGGCGTCCTGGTCTTCGCGCGAGACCTTCCATTCCTCGGCGACCTTCTCGGCGGTGATGCCCATGCCGTAGGCAATGGCGGTGTGGTCGTTGTCGAACACGCTCGGCGCCATCGCGATCTTGTTGCCCATCATCGGCACCATCGACATCGACTCGGTGCCGCCGGCCAGCATCAGGTCGCTGTTGCCCAGGCGGATCTGGTCGGCGGCCATGGCCACGGCCTGCAGGCCGGAGGAGCAGAAGCGGTTCACCGTCTGCGCGGCGATGGTGTTGGGCAGGCCGGCCAGCAGCACGCCGATGCGCGCCACGTTCATGCCTTGCTCGGCTTCGGGCATGGCACAGCCGATGATGGCGTCGTCGATGCGGTTGACGTCCACGCCCGGGGCCTGGGCGACCACGCTCTTGAACACGTGGGCGAGCATGTCGTCCGGACGGGTGTTGCGGAACATGCCCTTGGGCGCCTTGCCAACCGGGGTGCGGGTGGCGGCGACGATGTAGGCGTCCTGGATTTGCTTGGTCATTGCAGTGATCTCTTCAATAGGTGTGAGCGTGAGGGCGGGCGAGGGCGACGCCGTGGCGTCGCGCCTGAAGCACGCTCACTCAGTTCCGCAGCGGCTTGCCGGTGGTCAGCATGTGCGCGATGCGGGCCTGGGTCTTTTCCTGCTGGGCCAGCTCGACGAAGTGCTTGCGCTCCAGGGTGAGCAGCCACTCTTCGTCCACCAGCGTGTTGCGGTCGACCTTGCCGCCGCACAGCACGGTGGCGATGCGCTCGGCGATCTCATAGTCGTAGGGGCTGATGAAGCGGCCTTCGAGCATGTTGACCAGCATCATCTTGAAGGTGGCGATGCCCACGTCGCCGGCGACGCGGATGCGGCGTGCCGGCAGCGGCGGACGGTAGCCGCCCTCGGCCAGCGCGGTGACCTCGGCCTTGGCGATGTGCAGCAGCTCGAAGCTGTTGAACACGACCTTGTCGGTACCGCGCATCAGGCCCAGTTCCTTGGCGTTGACCGCCGAGTTGGAAACCTTGGCCATGGCCACGGTTTCGAAGGTCTTCTTCAGTTCGGCGAACACGTCGCCGTCGGCACCGGCGGCCTGCGAGGCGCGCACGGCGATTTCCTTCAGGCCGCCACCGGCCGGCAGCAGGCCGACGCCGGCCTCGACCAGGCCGATGTAGCTTTCCAGCGCGGCAACCGACTTGGCCGCATGCATCTGGAACTCGCAACCGCCGCCCAGGGCCAGGCCGCGCACCGCGGCCACCACCGGCACGGTGGCGTACTTGATGCGCTGGCTGGTGCGCTGGAAGTTGGCGACCATTGCCTCGAACTCGGCGATCTTGCCGGCCTGCAGTGCGCCCAGCGCACCGGACAGATCGGCGCCGGCGGAGAAGGGCTCCTTGTTCTGCCAGATCACCACGCCCTTGAACTGCTTCTCGGCCAGGCCGATGGCGTGCTGGATGCCGTCCAGCACCTGGTCGGAGACGGTGTTCATCTTGGTCTTGAAGCTGATGACGCCGATGCCGTCACCGTCGGTCCACAGGCGGATGCCGTCGTTCTCGAACACGGTCTGGCCCGGGGCGAACTTCTCGCCGAGCAGCGCATCGGGGAAGCGCTGGCGCTGGTACACCGGCAGCGACGAGCGCGGCACCAGTGCATTCTGCGACGGGCTGTAGCTGCCTTCGGCGGCATGCACGCCGTCGCGGCCGTCCAGCACCCAGGCTGGCAACGGGGCATTGCTCATGCTCTTGCCGGCGGCGATGTCCTCGGCGATCCACTGAGCCACCTGCTTCCAGCCGGCGGCCTGCCAGGTCTCGAACGGGCCCAGCGACCAGCCGTAGCCCCAGCGGATGGCCAGGTCCACGTCGCGCGCGGTTTCGGCGATGTCGGCCAGGTGGTAGGCGCTGTAATGGAACAGGTCGCGGAACGTCGCCCATAGGAACTGGGCATGCGGGTGCTGGCTCTCGCGCAGCTTGGCGAACTTCTCGGCCGGGTTCTTGATCTTCAGGATCTCGACCACTTCCGGTGCGGCGGTGCGGTCGGCCGGACGGTAGTCCTGCTTTTCAAGGTCGATGACCAGGATGTCCTTGCCGACCTTGCGGAAGATGCCAGCGCCGGTCTTCTGGCCCAATGCCCCCTTGCCGATCAGCGCGCCCAGCCATGCCGGGGCGGCGAAGTACTTGTGCCACGGGTCGTCGGGCAGGGTGTCGCCCATGGTCTTGATGACATGCGCCATGGTGTCCAAACCGACCACGTCGGAGGTGCGATAGGTCGCCGACTTCGGGCGGCCGACCAGCGGGCCGGTCAGCCCGTCCACTTCGTCGAAGCCCAGGCCGAACTGCTGGGTGTGGTGGATGGTGGACAGGATCGAGAACACGCCGATGCGGTTGCCGATGAAGTTCGGGGTGTCCTTGGCGTACACCACGCCCTTGCCCAGGTTGGTGGTCAGGAAGGTTTCCAGGCCTTCCAGCACCGACTTGTCGGTGGTCTTGGCCGGGATCAGCTCGGCCAGGTGCATGTAGCGCGGCGGGTTGAAGAAGTGCACGCCGCTGAAGCGGTGGCGCAGTTCTTCCGGCAGCACGTCGGCCAGCTTGTTGATGCCCAGGCCGGAGGTGTTGGAGGCCAGCACCGCGTGTTCGTTCACGAACGGGGCGATCTTCTTGTACAGGTCCTGCTTCCAGTCCATCCGTTCAGCGATGGCCTCGATGATCAGGTCGCAGTCGCGCAGCTGCTCCAGGCCCGAGTCGTAGTTGGCGGGGGTGATGGCTTCGGCCAGCGACTTGGACGCCAGCGGTGCCGGGCTCAACTTGCCCAGGTTGGCGATGGCCTTGAGCACGATGCCGTCGGCCGGACCTTCCTTGGCAGCCAGGTCGAACAGGACGGTGTCGACGCCGGCATTGGTCAGGTGGGCGGCGATCTGCGCACCCATGACGCCTGCGCCCAGGACGGCGGCGCGGCGGACAAGCAGGGAATTGGACATATCGATAAACCTTTGGTCTGCGATGACGGGTGGATCAGGTAAGGGACGAATCCGGCGTACGTGCGCTTGCACGGAAACCGGCTTCAGCGAAATGGATCAGTTCCTGCGCGGCCTTGCTGCGGTGGGCGGCCTCGCTGATGTTGTGCGGGCGCTTGATCAGGCCGAAATCGGCCATGGCGTAGGTGAGCGCGCCGGCCAGGAAGTCCAGGCGCCAGTACAGCTCTTCCTTGCTCAGGCCTGGCACGCAGGCACCGATGGCCTTGCCGAACTCGCGCAGCACGTGGCCGTAGTGGTCGGACAGGAACTTGCGGAGGTTGTCGTTCTTCTCGGCGTAGGCGCGGGCGATCACGCGGACGAAGGCGCCGCCGCTCTGGCGGTCCTGGGCCAACGCCAGCGCCGGCTCGACGAAGGCCGCCAGCACCGCGCGCAGGTCGCCGGGCTGGCTGCTGCGGGCCTGTTCCAGCTGGCCCAGGCGGGCGGCGGTCATCTCGTCCATGCGGCGGCGGAACACTTCATTGACCAGGTTTTCCTTGGACCCGAAGTGGTAATTGACCGCCGCGATGTTTACGTCCGCGTGACTGGTGACCTGGCGCAGCGAGGTGCCGGCGAAGCCGTGCTGGGCGAACAGTTCCTCGGCCGCGCCGAGGATGCGGTCCTTGGTGGAGAAGCTGGCAGGTTTGCCCATGGCGGTCACAATCAATCAAACGATTGTTTGGATCCTACGCCCGGCCGGGCGCCTTGGTCATGCTGCGACGCAACATCATTCACGTGGCGCTGTGCAAAGGGCCGGGGCACCCGGTAGAATTAGCCACCGCAATTCAGGCTAAGCCCGCGTCCGCACGCGGGTTTTTTTCATGTACCCTCGGGCCGACCGGCCCTGAACAACCGGAGAATTCCCATGGCGCTGGAGCGCACCCTTTCCATCATCAAGCCCGACGCCGTTGCCAAGAACGTGATCGGCGAGATCTACGCCCGCTTCGAAAAGGCCGGCCTGAAGGTCGTGGCCGCCAAGTACAAGCAGCTCTCGCGCCGTGAAGCCGAAGGCTTCTACGCCGTGCACCGCGAGCGTCCGTTCTTCAACGCTCTGGTCGAGTTCATGATCTCCGGCCCGGTGATGATCCAGGCCCTGGAAGGCGAGAACGCCGTGCTGGCGCACCGCGACCTGCTGGGCGCCACCAACCCGAAGGACGCTGCCCCGGGCACCATCCGCGCCGATTTCGCTGATTCGATCGACGCCAACGCCGCCCACGGTTCGGATTCGGTCGAGAACGCCGCCATTGAAGTGGCCTACTTCTTCGCCGCCACCGAAGTGGTTTCGCGCTAAGCAGTAAAGAAGGTTGAAGCCGTGAACGAGGTCGTACAGACACCCGCCATCCAGCCGCTGCCGAAAACGGCGCCGACCGCTGGCAAGCAGAACCTGCTCGACCTTGATCGCGCGGGCTTGGAAAAGTTCTTCGTCGAGACTCTCGGCGAACAGAAGTTCCGTGCCCACCAGGTGATGAAGTGGATCCACCACCGCTACGTCACCGATTTCGACCAGATGACCGACCTCGGCAAGGCGCTGCGCGCCAAGCTGCATGCCCATGCCGAGGTCGTCGTCCCCAATGTCGTGTTCGACAAGCCCTCCGCCGACGGCACCCACAAGTGGCTGCTGGCGATGGGCGTGGATGGCAAGAACGCCATCGAGACCGTCTACATCCCGGACAAGACCCGCGGCACGCTGTGCGTGTCCTCGCAGGTCGGTTGCGGCCTGAACTGCACCTTCTGCTCGACCGCTACCCAGGGCTTCAACCGCAACCTGACCACCGCCGAGATCATCGGCCAGGTATGGGTGGCCGCCCGCCACCTGGGCAACGTGCCGCACCAGATGCGCCGTCTCACCAATGTGGTGATGATGGGCATGGGCGAGCCGCTGATGAACTTCGACAATGTCGTGCGCGCCATGAGCATCATGCGCGATGACCTGGGCTACGGCCTGGCCAACAAGCGCGTGACGTTGTCCACCTCCGGCCTGGTGCCGCAGATCGATCGCCTCTCGGTCGAGAGTGACGTATCGCTGGCCGTGTCGCTGCACGCGCCCAATGATGAGCTGCGCGAAACGCTGGTGCCGCTCAACAGGAAATACCCGATCGCCGAGTTGATGGCGTCGTGCGCGCGCTACCTGCGCGGCAACAAGAAGCGCGATTCGGTGACCTTCGAATACACCCTGATGAAGGGCATCAACGACCAGCCCGAGCACGCCCGCCAGCTGGCGCGCTTGATGCGCCAGTTCGACAACGCGGTGCAGGCCAAGGATTCGGGCAAGGTCAACCTGATCCCGTTCAATCCGTTCCCCGGTACCCGCTACGAGCGTTCGGACGAGGAGCAGATCCGTGCCTTCCAGAAAATCCTGCTCGACGCGCAGGTGCTGACGATGGTGCGCCGTACCCGCGGTGACGACATCGACGCGGCCTGCGGCCAGCTCAAGGGCCAGGTGATGGACCGCACCCGCCGCCAGGCCGAATTCAACCGTCTGCTGGAAGCACAGGAAAACGGGGATGCGCGGGCCTGACCGGCTGCTCCTGCTGGCGGTCGTGGCGCTGCTGCTGGCCGGCTGCGGCGAGCGCAATGCGCGGATCGGCAAGATCAAGGGGTACAAGCCGGTCGCGCCGGTGTACGAGGTGCGCGATGACGCGCAGACCCGCAAGCGGATGAAGTACGACGAGCTGCTGGGCGTGGCCGGCGATCGCTTCGGTCGCGGTGATCTGGAGGATGCCCAGAAGTTCGCCCGTTCCGCCCAGAAGCTGGACGCCTCGCGCCCGGAAGCCTTCACCGCGCAGGCGCTGGTGGCCTCGCAGCGCGGCCAGGACGAGGAGGCCGGCGCGCTGTACCGCAAGGCCGCCGAGCTGGCGCCGACCCAGGGCGCGGAGCTGAACAATTACGGCGTCTGGCTGTGCTCGCACGGGCATCCGGCCGAGGCGCTGGTCTGGTTTGACCGTGCCCTGGCCGACGCCAACTACGGCTCCCGGGCCGAGGCGTTGGCCAACGCCGGTGGCTGTGCGCTCGATGCCGGCCAGAACGAGCGCGCCGAGGACAACCTCCGCCAGGCGCTGGCGTCGGCGCCGAACAACGCCTACGCGCTGGAATCGATGGCGCGCAACGAGGTCCTCCATGGGCGCTATTTCGAGGCCCGGGCCTTCTACCAGCGGCGTTTGGCGGCTGCGCCGGCCACGGTTTCCGTGTTACAACTTGCCATTCAGATTGAAGAGCGGCTGGGCGACAGGAGTGCCGTCGGTCGATTCCAACAGCGGTTGCGCGAAGAGTTCCCTTCGGACGCGGCCTCGAAATCCCAGGGCTGATGCATTGTGATCAATGATCCGGATGTAAGCGCTTTCGAAAGTGCGGTGGGATGTGGTGAGCGGCTCCGCAAGGCGCGCGAGGGTGCCGGGTTGTCGCTCGAAGCGGTTGCCAGTCAGTTGAAAATGCCCATTCAGGTTGTGTCCGCGCTGGAGTCCGAGCAGTGGGATCGCCTGGGGGCGCCGGTGTTCGTCCGTGGCCAGCTGCGCAGCTATGCGCGCCTGCTGAAGGTGGACCTGGGGCAGTTGCTGGAGCAGGCGCGGATCGCGCCGGTCGAGCCGCCCAAGCTGGTCAGCCATACCCATACCCCGCCGATGAAGCGGATGGCCGAGAACCTGGGCCGCCGCGCGGTCTACGTGGTCATCACCGCCGTGCTGGCCGTGCCGATCTGGTACGTGGTCAGCAGTACCACCCGCAGCGCGCCGCCCAGCACCGCGTCGCTGGACGTGGTGCCGCCCGCCGCCACGACGGTTGCCGCTGACCCGGCGAGCGCCGCCGCGTCGCCGGCTGCCGCGCCGGTGCCGTCCGCGGCACGGCAGGAAGGCCCGTACCTGGCCTCGATGGCGCCCATTGCCCGGCCCGCCGCGGCGGCCTCGGCGCTGACGTTGAACTTCAAGGGCGACAGTTGGGTCAACATTTCCGCACCGGACGGTGCCACGGTCGAGAAGGCCCTGGTCCGCGCTGGTGAAACCCGTAGCTTCAACGCCGGCCAGGTCGGGCACATGGTGCTCGGCAATGCGGCCGAGGTTGAGGTCCAGCAGGCGGCCGGGAGCGTCGATTTGACGCCCTACAAGCGCGGTAATGTCGCCCGCTTTACGGTATCCTCTGACGGTTCCGTGGCGCCGGTTTCACCCTGAGGCAAGGCGCCGATCAATACAACAAGGCTCCCCGGCAGGGTGGGCGAGAGTACGCATGGCGATTGACGACCTGCTCGACGAGCACGAACAAAGCGAACGTGTCCGCACGTGGCTGCGCAAGAATGGCGCCGGAATCTTCGGCGGAGTGGTACTCGGCATCGGCGCCATCGCCGGCTGGCAATGGTGGCAGAAGGACCAGGTCGGCAAGCTGGCTGAAGCCAACGTCCGCTATGAGGCGGTGACCCGCAGCCTGCAGTCCAGCAAGCTGGACGAGGCGGCCAAGGAAGTCGCTGCGCTGGAAGGCGGCAAGGCCGGCATCTACGCCGACCTGGCGTCGCTGGAGCTGGCCAAGGCCCAGGTCGAGGCGGGCAAGAACGACGACGCGATCAAGACGCTGCGCGCGCTCAAGACCGAAGGCGAGTTCAAGACGCTGATCGACCAGCGCATCGCGCGATTGCTGATCGAGACCGGCAAGGCCGGCGAGGCGCTGACCCTGATCGGCAACGCCGAGGACAGCGCCAGCCTGGAGATCCGCGGCGACGCCCAGGTCGCGCAGGACAAGCGTGATGAAGCGCGTGACCTCTACACCAAGGCATTGGCCAAGCTTGACGTGGCTGCACCGCAGCGCCGCCTGCTGGAAACCAAGTTGATGGATGCCGGCGGCACGGTGGCCGATCCTGCGGCGGAGAAGATCTGATGAAGCTCAAGTATGTTGCAGGCGTGGTGCTGGTCGCGATGACCCTGACCGGTTGCTCGACCGTCAAGGGCTGGTTCGCGGGCAAGGACGCGGCGGCCAAGAAGGCGCTGGAACCGGCCGAGCTGGTCAAGTTCGAACCGAGCGTACGGGTCGACCGCATCTGGTCGACCGGCGTGGGCAAGGGCGAGGGCCGCATCGGCGTGCGTCAGGCGCCGCTGGTGCACGATGGTCGCGTCTATGCCGCGGCGGTGGAAGGCGGCGTGCATGCGCTGGACCTGCAGAGCGGCAAGGAGATCTGGAAGTACGTCCCGGCCAAGGAAAAGAAGCAGCCCAAGCTGCGTCTTTCCGGTGGTCCGGGCGCGGGTGACGGCCTGGTCGTGATCGGCACGCTGGACGGGCAGGTGATTGCCCTGGATGCGGCCAATGGCAGCGAGAAGTGGAAGGCCAAGGTGCCGGGCGAAGTGATCACCGCGCCGGCCGTCGCGCAGGGCCTGGTGTTCGTGCGCAGCAACGATGGCCGTACCACCGCTCTCGACGCCGCCACCGGCGAGCAGCGCTGGTTCAATTCGCAGGAACTGCCGACGCTGACCGTGCGCGGCAACGCGCCGGTGGTGACCGGCCCGGGCGTGCTGTTCATCGGCAACGACGACGGCACCCTGAGCGCGCTGGCCATGCAGGACGGCCGCCCGCTGTGGGAACAGATGGTCGGTACGCCGGAAGGCCGCACCGAGCTGGAGCGCATGGCCGACGTGGACGGCGCACCGGTGCTGGAAGGTAATACGCTGTATGTCACCAGCTTCAAGAACGAGACCATGGCGATCGAAGGCCCGACCGGCCGTCCGCTGTGGTCGCGTGACCATGGTGGCGCTGGCGGCGTGGCGATTTCGTCGGGCAACGTGGTGGTGACCGACGGCAAGGGTACGGTTTACGGCCTGGACAAGAATTCCGGTTCGGCCATGTGGTCGCAGCAGGCGCTGGCGCGTCGCTCGGTCACCGGTGCCGCCATCCAGGGCGACTACGCCGTGGTGGGGGACTACAAGGGATACGTGCATTGGTTGCGGCTGAGTGACGGTGAGCTGGCCGCGCGCGCGAAGAGTGGCGGTGACGCCCTCCTGGCGCAGCCGGTCGTCGCCGACGGCATCCTGCTGGTGCAGAACGTTGATGGAAAGCTGACCGCATTCCGGTTGGCCCAATAAGGAGTAAACGCGATGCTGCCTTTGGTCGCCCTGGTAGGACGGCCGAACGTCGGCAAGTCCACCATTTTCAATGCGCTGACCCGTACGCGCGATGCGCTGGTCCATGATCAGCCCGGGGTGACCCGCGATCGCAACTACGGCGTCTGCCGCTTGGACGAGGACAATCCCTTCCTGATCGTCGATACCGGTGGTATCGCCGGTGAAGAGGAAGGGCTGGCCGGCGCCACCGCGCGTCAGGCCCGTGCCGCCGCCGGTGAGGCGGATCTGATCGTATTCGTGGTCGATGCCCGTGATGGCACCTCCGCGCTGGATGACGAGATCCTGTCGTGGCTGCGCAAGCTTGCGCGGCCCACGCTGCTGTTGATCAACAAGATCGACGGCACGGACGAGCATGCCGTGCGTTCGGAGTTTGCCCGCTACGGGTTCGGCGAGATGCTGATGATCTCGGCCGCGCACCGCCAGGGCATCGATGACCTGGTCGAGGAAATCATCGAACGTCTGCCCGAGGAAGGCACGACCGAGGTGCTGGACAACGACCCGAACCGCATCCGCATTGCCTTCTGCGGACGCCCGAACGTGGGCAAGTCGACGTTGGTCAATCGCCTGCTGGGCGAGGAGCGCATGATTGCCTCCGAAGTGCCCGGCACCACCCGTGACTCGATCTCGGTGGACATGGAGCGCGACGGCCAGTTGTACCGCCTGATCGACACCGCCGGCCTGCGTCGCAAGGCACGCGTGGAGGAGGTGGTCGAGAAGTTCAGCGTGGTCAAGACGCTGCGCGCCATCGAACAGGCCCAGGTCGCGGTGCTGATGCTCGATGCCAGCGAAGGCGTGACCGACCAGGACGCCAGCGTGCTGGGTGCGGTGCTCGATGCCGGCCGTGCGCTGGTGATCGCGATCAACAAGTGGGACGGGTTGAGCGACTACCAGCGCGAGCAGGCCGAAACGCTGGTGTCGCTGAAGCTGGGCTTCGTGCCGTGGGCGGAAGTGGTCCGGATCTCGGCCAAGCACGGCTCGGGCCTGCGCGAGCTGTTCCGCGCGGTGCACCGCGCGCATGCCTCGGCCACGCATGAGTTCAGCACCAGCGAGGTCAACAAGGCGCTGGAAATCGCCTACGAGACCAATCCGCCGCCGAGCATCCGCGGCCATGTCTCCAAGCTGCGCTACGTGCACCCGGGTGGCACCAACCCGCCGACCTTCATCGTGCATGGCACGCGCCTGAAGGAGCTGCCGGATTCGTACAAGCGCTACCTGGAAAACTTCTTCCGCAAGCGCTTCAAGCTGGTGGGCACGCCGGTGACGTTCCTGTTCCGTGAAGGCGCCAACCCGTACGAAGGCAAGAAGAACGTACTGACCGAGCGGCAGATCAAGGCCAAGCGGCGCTTGATGAAGCACGTGAAAGGCAAGAAGTGATGCATCGGAAGGCGGCCGCAAGGTCGCCTTTCGCATTCAGGGCCCCGTATGCCGTACCCGTGGCTGCGACAGTGGGAATCTCTGGTGTGGAGGCTGGGCTTGCGGTCCGCGGGGGGGGGCTTTGCGGCCCAGGCCGCTCCTGCGGGGGTTGTTGGCCGATAATCAGTGGATGAGCATTCGTGAATTGACCCCGGAACAGGCCCGTGAGCGGCAGCGGCAGGGCGCGTTGTTGATGGATGTGCGCCAGGCGCACGAGCGCGCCGGCGGGATGGCGGAGGGGGCCCTGGGCGTTGCCAAGGACGAACTGTTGGCTGCGCCGGGCACCCACCTGCCGGCGCTTGATCGGGAGATCGTGCTGATCTGCCAGAGCGGCAGGCGCTCGGCCGATGCGGCATCGGTGCTGGGGGCGCTCGGCTACACGGCCGTGGCCTCGGTCGCTGGCGGCACGGTGGCCTGGCGGACGGCCGGGCTGCCACTGGTACAGCCGCAGATGGACGCGGCGGACCGCGACTTCTACGACCGCTATTCACGTCACCTGCTGCTGCCGCAGGTAGGCGAGGCGGGCCAGCGGCGCCTGCAGCAGGCGCGGGTGCTGGTGCTGGGCGCCGGCGGGCTGGGAGCGCCGGCCAGCTTCTACCTGGCCGCGGCCGGGGTGGGGCACCTGCGCATCGTGGACCACGACGTGGTCGAGCGCAGCAACCTGCAGCGGCAGATCGTCCATGCCGAGGCGGCGGTGGGCGTGGCCAAGGTGCTCTCCGCGCGCGAGCGGTTGCTGGCCCTGAACCCGCATGTCGACATCGAGGCCGTGCAGGCGCGGGTGAGCTCGGACAACGTCGATGCGCTGTTGCAGGACGTCGATGTGGTGCTGGATGGTTCGGACAATTTTCCGCTGCGCTACCTGCTCAACGATGCCTGCATCAAGCACGCCAAGCCGCTGGTGTATGCCGCCATCGAGCGTTTCGACGGGCAGGTGAGCGTGTTCGATGCAGGGCGCCAGCGCGGCGTGGCACCGTGCTATCGCTGCCTGTTCCCGGAGCCGCCACCGCCGGAGTTCGCGCCGAACTGCTCCGAAGCCGGGGTGCTGGGCGTGCTGCCGGGGCTGGCCGGGGTGATGCAGGCCACCGAGGTGCTCAAGCTGCTGCTGGGCATGGGGGAGCCGCTGGTCGGGCGCTTGTTGCGCTTCGATGCCCTGCAGATGCGCTTCCGCGAAACCCGGATCAGCGCCGATCCGGCGTGCCCGGTCTGTGCGCCCGGCGTGCCGTTCCCGGGCTACATCGACTACGCGGCCTTCTGCTCGCACCAAGGCTGACTACGCAGCGACCGCCAGGCGCGTGCGCCGCTGCATCCGGCTTGCACAGGGTGTGCTTTATCGTGTGCCCTCCAGATTGGGAGTAGCAACATGTCAGCCGAGTCCTCGACGGAACTTGTGAAGGTCGTCGCCCTGCTGGGTGCCGCCGTGGTGGTGGTCCCGCTGTTCCGGCGGCTGGGGCTGGGGTCGGTGCTTGGCTACTTCGTGGCCGGCCTGGCGATCGGCCCGTTCGGTTTCGGCTGGTTCTCCGACCCGCAATCGATCCTGCACGTGGCCGAACTGGGCGTGGTGATGTTCCTGTTCGTGATCGGGCTGGAGATGCGGCCCTCGCACCTGTGGAGCCTGCGCAAGGAGATCTTCGGCCTGGGCACGGCGCAGATCGTGACCTGCGCGGCGGTGTTGACCGGCGTGGCCATGCTGTTCGGCTACCGGCCGCAGATCGCCTTCATCGCCGCGGCCGGCTTCGTGCTGACCTCGACGGCGGTGGTGATGCAGTTGCTGGCCGAACGCGGTGACCTGACCCTGCCCTCGGGGCAGAAGATCGTCTCGATCCTGCTGTTCGAGGACCTGCTGATCGTGCCGCTGCTGGCGCTGGTGGCGTGGATGGCGCCGACGCAGGCCGGCGCGCATGAAGGTTCGCGCTGGGTGGGGGTGGCCATCGGTGCCGGTGCCATCGTCGGGCTGGTAGTCGTGGGCCGCTACCTGCTCAATCCGTTGTTCCGCATCCTGGCCGAGGCCAAGGCGCGGGAAGTGATGACGGCCGCCGCGCTGCTGGTGGTGCTGGGGTCGGCCCTGCTGATGCAACTGGGCGGGCTATCGATGGCGATGGGCGCCTTCCTGGCCGGCGTGCTGCTGTCCGAATCCACCTTCCGCCACCAGATCGAGGCCGACATCGAGCCGTTCCGCGGCATCCTGCTGGGCCTGTTCTTCCTCAGCGTGGGCATGGCCCTGGACCTGTCGGTGGTGGCGGCGAACTGGAAGCTGATCGCGCTGCTGGTGCCGGCGATGATGGCGGCCAAGGCGCTGTGCATCTATGCGGTGGCGCGGGTGATGGGCAGTGACCACCGGCAGGCGCTGGACCGTGGCGTACTGATGGCGCAGGGCGGTGAGTTCGCCTTCGTGCTGTTCGCCGCCGCCGCAAGCGCGGGCGTGATCGATGCACCGATCAACGCCAACCTGACGGCGGTGGTGGTGCTGTCGATGGCCCTCACGCCACTGTGCATGCTGGTGTATCGCCACCTGGTGAAGGAGGCGGAGGTGTCCACCGATGGCGTGGAGGCCGCCGACGGGCTGAGCGGTGCCGTGCTGGTGATCGGCTTCGGCCGCTTCGGGCAGGTGTCGAGCCAGTCGCTGCTGGCGCGCGACGTGGACGTGACCATCATCGACAACGACATCGAGATGATCCGCAGCGCCGCCGACTTCGGCTTCAAGGTCTACTACGGCGATGGCACCCGGCTGGACGTGCTGCGCGCGTCCGGCGCCGAGACCGCCGCGGCGATCGCGGTATGCGTGGACGACCGCGGCGCGGCCGACCGCATCGTCGAGCTGGCCACGCATGAGTTCCCCCAGGCCAAGCTGCTGGTGCGCTCGTATGACCGCGAGCACTCGCTGTCGCTGATCCACGCCGGCGTGGACTTCCAGATCCGCGAGACCTTCGAATCGGCGGTGGAGTTCGGCCGGGCGGCGCTGCTGCAGCTGGGCGTGGAGGAGTTCGAGGCGGACCTGGTGGCCCAGGAGATCCGCCGCCGCGATGCCGAGCGCTTCGAGCTGGAGATGGCCGGCGGCGTCGGGGCCGGCGTTGGTCTGCTGTACGGCAACACGGCCGGGCCCAAGCCCACGCCGTTCACGCCGCCGCGCCGGGAATCGCGCACGCTCAATCCCGACGCGGTGGCCGGGGCAGGGCAGGAGGAGGGCGATGCGGCCCGGTAATGGCGTGGATAGGCGCAGGCGAGGTGTCGCGCCTGCCGTAATCGGGGACAATACGCTCCCCCGCCATCGCCCCCATGCCCCATGACCGTTTCCGCCGCACCCGCGCAGACCTCCCGCATCCTTGACGGCCGTCGTATCGCCGAAGAACTGCTCGACGACCTGAAGGTCCGCGTGGATGCGCGCCTGGACGCAGGGCGTTCACGCCCGGGCCTGGCCGTGGTGCTGGTGGGGGGCGACCCGGCGTCGGCGGTGTACGTGCGCAACAAGCGCCGTGCCGCCGAGAAGGTGGGCATCGAGGCGTTCGATTACGACCTGCCCGAAGGCACCACCGAGGCACAGTTGCTGGACCTGATCGACCAGCTCAATGCCGACCCGAAGATCCACGGCATCCTGATCCAGCTGCCGCTGCCGGGTATCCCCGACGCCAGCCGGCTGATCCAGCGGATCGACCCGGGCAAGGACGTGGACGGTTTCCACCCGCAGAACGTCGGCCACCTGGTGCTGCGCGAGTTCGGCCTGCGCCCCTGCACCCCGCGTGGCATCACCACGCTGCTCGGCCACACCGACCAGCCGGTGCGCGGCCGCAATGCCACCATCGTCGGCGTCAGCAACCACGTGGGTCGTCCGATGGGGCTGGAGCTGCTGATCGCCGGCTGCACGGTGACCAGCTGCCACAAGTTCACCCCGAAGGACGTGCTTGAGCAGGCCGTGCGCAACGCCGACATCCTGGTGGTGGCGGTGGGTATCCCGCAGCTGATCCCCGGTGAGTGGGTGAAGCCGGGTGCGGTGGTGATCGACGTCGGCATCAACCGCCTGGAGGACGGCCGCCTGGTCGGTGACGTGGGCTTCGAGGCTGCCGCGCAGCGCGCCAGCTGGATCACCCCGGTGCCCGGTGGGGTGGGGCCGATGACCGTGGCGACCCTGATGCAGAACACCATCGAGGCCGCTGAAGCCGCGCGCTGATTTCGAGCGGGCGCTTGCCCCTCGCCAGCCCTCCCTTCGCGCCCGCGGCGCTGGGGAGGGAGCCGGTGCCAGACGCTGCCGTGACCTGATCCACGGCAGGAACCACGCCTTCCCTTAGCCATGGGCGCAGGGACGAAGAGAGGGAAGGGCTTTCCCCCACGGACGCCTGAACAACCCCTCCCGGACGCGACACTGCGTCGCACCAGCCCCCTGACATCGGCCCCCGAATAGGGGTAAAATGTCGCGCTTCCCCACAAATCGGGCACGCCGATGCTGCGCATCCAGGCTGAAGCACTCACTTACGACGACGTCTCGCTCGTCCCCGCTCACTCCACGATCCTGCCCAAGGATGTCGACCTCGGCACGCGCCTGACGCGTGACCTGCGGTTGAAGTTGCCGATCGTCTCGGCCGCCATGGATACCGTCACCGAAGCCCGCCTGGCGATTGCCATGGCCCAGCTCGGCGGCATCGGCATCATCCACAAGAACCTGACCCTGGAGCAGCAGGCCGCCGAAGTGGCCAAGGTCAAGAAGTTCGAGTCCGGCGTGATCCGCGACCCGATCACCGTGGGCCCGGAAACCAGCATCCGCGACGTCCTGGCACTGACCCAGGCGCACAACATCTCCGGCGTGCCGGTGGTGGGCAGCGACGGCCTGCTGGCCGGCATCGTCACCCACCGCGACATGCGCTTCGAAACCGAGCTGGACGACCCGGTTCGCCACATCATGACCAAGAAGGATCGCCTGGTCACGGTGAAGGAAGGCGCGGCCTCCGATGAGGTGCTGCAGCTGCTGCACCGCAACCGCATCGAGAAGGTGCTGGTGGTCAACGATGCGTTCGAACTGCGCGGCCTGATCACCGTCAAGGACATCCAGAAGAAGAGCGACAACCCGAACGCCGCCAAGGACGCCGCCACGCGCCTGCTGGTCGGTGCCGCGGTGGGCGTCGGTGGCGACACCGAGCGTCGCGTCGAGGCGCTGGTCGCCGCCGGCGTGGACGTGCTGGTGGTGGACACCGCGCATGGCCATTCGCAGGGCGTGCTGGACCGCGTGCGTTGGGTGAAGAAGACCTTCCCGAACGTGCAGGTGGTCGGCGGCAACATCTGCACCGGCGAGGCAGCGCTGGCGCTGCTGGATTCCGGCGCCGATGCGGTCAAGGTCGGCATCGGCCCGGGCTCGATCTGCACCACCCGTGTGGTCGCCGGTGTCGGCGTGCCGCAGGTGACCGCCATCGACCTGGTCGCCGAAGCGCTGCAGGACCGCATCCCGCTGATCGCCGACGGTGGCATCCGCTACTCCGGTGACATCGGCAAGGCACTGGCCGCCGGCGCGTCGACGGTGATGATCGGTGGCCTGCTGGCCGGCACCGAGGAATCGCCGGGCGAGACCGAACTGTTCCAGGGACGCTCCTACAAGAGCTACCGCGGCATGGGCTCGCTGGCCGCGATGGAGAAGGGGTCCAAGGACCGCTACTTCCAGGACGCCGCCACCGCCGACAAGCTGGTGCCGGAAGGCATCGAAGGCCGCGTGCCGTACCGTGGCCCGGTCGGCGGCATCATCCACCAGTTGATCGGTGGCCTGCGCGCGACCATGGGCTACGTCGGTTGCGCCACCATCGAGGACATGCGCACCCAGCCCAAGTTCGTGAAGATCAGCGGCGCCGGCCAGCGTGAGAGCCACGTCCACGACGTGCAGATCACCAAAGAGCCGCCGAACTACCGCGCCTGATGCGGCAAGCAGAAGAGGAACGAGGACGCTGTCCCGTTCCTCTTTCTCTATCCGCCATCCGTTTTGCATCGTTTCCCGTTTTCATTGATCACCTGCCGGGCTTTATGACCAACATCCATAACGACAAGATCCTCATCCTTGATTTCGGCGCCCAGTACACGCAGCTGATCGCGCGTCGCATCCGCGAGTTCGGCGTGTACTGCGAGATCTGGGCGTGGGACCACGATCCTGCCGAGATCGCCGCGTTCGGCGCCAAGGGCATCATCCTGTCCGGTGGACCGGAAACCACCACGCTGCCGGGTGCGCCGGCCGCGCCGCAGGAAGTGTTCGACAGCGGCCTGCCGCTGCTGGGCATCTGCTACGGCCTGCAGACCATGGCCAAGCAGTTGGGCGGTGGTACCGAAGCCGCCGATCAGCGCGAGTTCGGCCATGCCGAAGTGAAGCTGCTGGGCAACGACGGCCTGCTGGGCGGGCTGTCCGACCACAACGGTGAGCCGCGCCTGGATGTGTGGATGAGCCACGGCGACCACGTCACCCACGTGCCGCCGGGCTTCGCCATCACCGCCGTGACCGACCGCATCCCGGTGGCCGCGATGGCCAACGAGGACAAGCGCTGGTACGGCGTGCAGTTCCACCCGGAAGTGACCCACACCAAGCAGGGCTCGGCGTTGCTCAAGCGCTTCGTCACCGAGATCTGTGGTTGCGCCACGCTGTGGACCGCGGCCAACATCATCGACGACCAGATCGCCCGCGTGCGCGAGCAGGTCGGCAGCGATGAGGTGATCCTGGGCCTGTCCGGCGGCGTCGATTCGTCGGTGGTGGCCGCGCTGCTGCACAAGGCCATCGGCCAGCAGCTGACCTGCGTGTTCGTCGATACCGGCCTGCTGCGCTTCCAGGAAGGCGACCAGGTCATGCAGATGATGGCCGAGAACATGGGCGTGAAGGTCGTGCGCGTGAATGCCGCCGACCGCTACTTCAAGGCGCTGGAAGGCGTCAGCGACCCGGAAGCCAAGCGCAAGATCATCGGCAACCTGTTCGTGGAGATCTTCGACGAAGAGTCGAACAAGCTCAGCAACGCCAAGTGGCTGGCGCAGGGCACGATCTACCCGGACGTGATCGAGTCGGCCGGCAGCAAGACCGGCAAGGCGCACGTCATCAAGAGCCACCACAACGTGGGCGGCCTGCCGGAAGACATGAAGCTCAAGCTGGTCGAGCCGCTGCGCGAACTGTTCAAGGACGAAGTGCGTCGCCTCGGCGTCGAGCTCGGCCTGCCGCGCGCGATGGTCTACCGGCATCCGTTCCCGGGCCCGGGCCTGGGCGTGCGCATCCTGGGCGAAGTGAAGCGCGAGTACGCCGAGCTGCTCGGCAAGGCCGATGCGATCTTCATCGAGGAGCTGCGTGCGGCCGACCTGTACGACAAGACCAGCCAGGCGTTCGCGGTGTTCCTGCCGGTCAAGTCGGTGGGCGTGGTCGGTGATGCGCGTGCCTACGAGTGGGTGATCGCACTGCGTGCGGTGGAAACCATCGACTTCATGACCGCGCACTGGGCACACCTGCCGTATGACTTCCTCGGCCGCGTGTCCAACCGCATCATCAACGAACTGCGTGGCGTCTCGCGCGTGGTCTACGACATCTCCGGCAAGCCGCCGGCGACGATCGAGTGGGAGTGAACCGCGCCAGGCCGCGTTGATCGGGGCATTGCCGGGATGAATCGGGCGGGCATTGGCGTGAAGTCGATGCCCGTTCCCGTTTGTGGGCCGTGATGCGGCATGGCAGTCCTGCGCCTCGGTCCGGACCGGCGGGGGTGTGCAGGCAACAGGGACACACACGAGGAAGGCGCGATGGACGAAGAACGGGACACGGGCGTGCAGCAAGACCGGCTGCGCATCTGGCAGCGCGGGCCGAAATGGCGACGTTGGCTGGTCATCGCAGGGATGTTCCTGGGCGGATGGACGCTGGTGTTCGGTGGCTGGATCGGTGTCGTGTTGCTGCGGGGGTCAACCGATCGTGATGCCGGGGCAGTTGCCTTCAACATCGTGCTGGTCATCTTCATGGCGACCGGCATGTTCCTCGTGCTGCATCGCGCGCTCTATCGCCAGTTCTGGCATCAGGACCGCAAGCGCACTGCCGACGGCATGAACCCCGTCGATACCGCGTTCCCGTCGAAGGCCGGGCGGACCCTGCCGCCGGTCGTGCGCTGGCCGTGGGGGTTGCGCCTGCGCCATGGCGTCCTGCGGGTCATCGGCATGGCGACCTTGCTTCATGTGTTCCTGCCCTTCGGGAACCAGGTGGCCATCAGCGGTTTCCTGGCGCAGCATAGCGCCGGATGGGCGTCGGCAGGGAGCCTTGCGACCCTGCTGTTCGCCTGGGTGCCGCTGGTCCTGCTTTCGCTGCTTTCCATGCTGCTGCTGTCGCGCCAGATGCGGCGGCGCGACGCCGGGCTGCTCGATGAAGAAGGCAAGCGGTTGCTCCAGGCCGAGACGAACTGGCTGTTTTCCTTCGCGGCCGCCTTTGCGATGACCGTGTTGTTGTGTCGCGTGTTTGGCGCGATGGTGGTCCGCTATCTCTGACGGCCATTGGCGTCGTGCGTCGGGCTGTCCCGGGTTGCCGGCAGCCGCGACGGTTGCAGTTGCCCGCTATTGCCGCGCTGGCTACGGGTTGTCCGGGAACACCCGCTCGCTCAGGAAGTCGACCAGCGCCCGCAGCTTGGGCGAGGGGTGCTTACTGGCCGGCCAGAGGATGTGGAACACGCCGGTGGCGCCGATGGCGTCTTCCAGCAACGGCAGCAGGCGTCCGTCGGCCAGCGGCTCGCGGATGGCGAAGTCGGGCAGGTAGGCGATGCCCAGCCCGCGCAGCGCGAAGCACAGCCGCGTCTCGATGTTGTTGCAGACCATGGTCCGTGGCAGTTGCAGTTCGCCTTCGGCGATGGGGTGGCGCAGTACCCAGGTTTCCAGCTTGCCGGTGTTGGGGAAGCGGTAGTGCAGGCACTGGTGATGCAACAGGTCGGCCGGCGTGCGCGGCGTGCCATGGCGGGCGAGATAGGCCGGTGAAGCCACGACCTGCAGCCGGAAGGCGCCCAGGCGGCGTGCCGACAGCCGCGAGTCGGCCGGGGCACCGGTGCGTATCACCGCATCGAAGCCCTCCTCGATCACGTCCACCATGCGGTCGGTGAAGTCCAGGTCCAGTTCGATGTCCGGGTAGGTGCGCATGAACTCGCCCAGTACCGGCAGCATCAACGGACTGACCAGGGGCAGGCTGATGCGCAGTCGCCCGCGCGGCGCGCCGCTGGCCTGGGACAGCTCCAGTTCGGCGGCTTCGATCTCGGCCAGGATGCGCCGGCTGCGCTCCAGGAACAGCGCGCCCTCGGCGGTGAGGGTGACGCTGCGCGTGCTGCGGTGGAACAGGCGTACCCCCAGCTTTTCCTCCAGGCGCGCGACGCTCTTGCCGATGGCCGAGGCAGAGACGCCCAGTTGCCGCCCGGCAGCCACGAAGCTGCGGGTCTCGGCGACCTGCACGAACACGACGAAGCCGTTGAGGCTGTCCATCCCTGCTCCCTGACGTGGCGTGATTGCGGACTTTTGTATCCGCACAAAGCGGAAATGTAGCCCACTTTTTCCCGAATGGAAGGGTTTCTATCGTCACACCTCCCCCAAGCAGTGAGGTGTTTCCATGACGATGACGTCGTCCTTGCCATTGCCAGCCCCCGACCGTTCGCCGCTCAGCGCACCCGTGAAGGCTGTCGTTGACCAGGCCATCGCCGAGCATCGGCTGGTGGGTGCGGTGGTGCTGGTGCGCCGGGATGGGCGCTGGGTGCACCGCCAGGCGGCCGGGATGGCCGATCGCGAGGCGGCCCGGCCGATGCAGTTGGACACGATCTTCCGGCTTGCTTCGGTCAGCAAGCCCATCGTGTCGATGGCGGCGCTGCTGCTGGTTGCACGTGGGCAACTGGATCTGGACGTGGACATCCGTCGATGGCTGCCGTGGTTCCAGCCTCGGTTGGCCGACGGACAGCCGGCCGTCATCACGCCCCGGCACCTGCTCAGCCATATGGCCGGGCTCGGCTACCGCTTCTTCGAAGCAGACACGCAGGGGCCTTATGCACGGGCCGGCGTGTCCGACGGCATGGATGCGGTCGGGTTCGACCTGGACGAGAACCTGCGCCGGATCGCCAGCGTGCCGCTGGCCTATGCACCTGGAGCCGGATGGGGGTACTCGTTGGCCACCGATGTCCTGGGGCGGCTGGTTGCACAGGTGCACGGACAACCGCTGGCGCAGGCGGTCCGCGCGTTGCTGACCGGCCCGTTGGAGATGCGCGATACCGGTTTCGTGGTGGACGATGCCGCGCGGCTGGCCGTGGCCTATGTGACTGACCAGCCGGTGCCGCATCGGCTGGGCGAGGGCGAGGTGGTCGCCCCATTTGAAAGCACGGTCGGCATCCCGTTCAGTCCATCACGCGTCCTGGACCCGATGGCATTCGCATCCGCGGGTGCCGGCATGGCGGGTACGGCGGGCGACTTCCTGCGCTTGCTCGAGGCGCTGCGCAGCGAAACGCTGCTGCCGCCCGCGCTGCTGGACGAGGCCGGGCGCGACCAGACCGGGGGAGCGGAGGTGGCCGGTGCCCCCGGGTTCGGCTTCGGGCTGGGCTTCTCGGTGCTGCGCGATCCGTTGCTGGCGGGCTCGCCGGAAAGCCCCGGGACCTGGCGCTGGGGCGGCGCCTACGGGCATTCGTGGTTCGTGGACAGGCAGCAGCGATTGAGCGTGGTCGCTTTCACCAACACTCTGTACGAGGGCATGTCCGGGCGTTTCGTCGCCGACGTGCGTGATGCGGTGTACGCCGGCACTGGCGGTGCCCGATGAAGGCCGGTTCGCACGACCGCCTGCCGCTGGCGTCGCTGCTGGCGCTGGCCTTGGCAGGGTTCATCACCATCCTCACCGAGGCGCTGCCGGCCGGCCTGTTGCCGCAGATGGCGCAGGGGCTGGCGGTGTCGGAGGCCTGGGTCGGCCAGACCATCACCGTCTACGCACTGGGCTCGATGATCGCCGCGATCCCGCTGACCACCGCCACCCAGGGCATGCGCCGACGGGCGTTGTTGCTGGCCGCGATCGCCGGCTTCGCGCTGACCAACGCGGTCACCACGTTCTCTTCGAACGTTGTGCTGACGATGCTTGCGCGCTTCGGCGCCGGCGTGTCGGCAGGGCTGCTGTGGGCGTTGTTGGCAGGCTATGCCACGCGCATGGTGCCGGCGTCGCAGAAGGGCAAGGCGATCGCGATTGCGATGGTCGGCACGCCGTTGGCGCTGTCACTGGGAATCCCGGCGGGAACCCTGCTGGGCCAGGTACTGGGCTGGCGGACCTGCTTCGGCATCATGAGCGTGCTGGCGGTGTTGTTGATGGCCTGGGTACGCCTGCGCCTGCCGGACTTCCCCGGCCAGGACAACGGTCGAAGGGCATCGCTGCGGCAGGTGTTCACCTTGCCGGGGGTGCGGACGGTGCTGCTCGTGGTGTTGGCTTACGTGCTGGCGCACAACATCCTGTACACCTACATCGCGCCGTTCCTGGCACGTGCGGGCATGGCGGCGCGGACGGACCTGGTGTTGCTGGTGTTCGGCAGCGCATCGTTGTTTGGCATCGTCGGCGTGGGTCTCTGGATCGACCACCATCTGCGCCTGCTCACGCTCGCCAGCACGGGGTTGTTTGCCACCGCTGCGCTTGCACTGGGAGTCCTGGGCGACATGCCTGTGGTGGTCTACGCCGCGGTGGCGATCTGGGGGTTGGCGTTCGGAGGCGCGGCAACCCTGTTCCAGACCGCGCTGGCGACAGCCGCCGGGGCGGCGGCCGATGTGGCGCAATCGATGCTGGTCACCACCTGGAACCTGGCCATCGCCGGCGGCGGCCTGATCGGTGGCGTCCTGCTCACGCACGCCGGGGCGGGGGCGTTTCCACCGGCCGTGATGGTGCTGCTGGCAGTGACGGCTTGGCTGGCCTGGCGGCAACCGGCGGACGCCTGCGCACGCGTCGCCTGACCCGCGCGGGGTGCGTGGAATGCGTCGCGACAGCGTGGCAATCCATGCAGTGCCGACACCGCCTCGCCGCGTCAGCCGGGCCCGGCTTCCGGGGCGAATTCGGCGACCAGCTGCAACCAGGCCTGGGCGGCGGCGGACAGGTATCCGCCGCGGCGCCAGGTCAGTGCCATCTTCCAGTCCAGTTCGGGCGCGTCCAGCGGCACGACGGCCACGTCCGGACGTGGCCGGGCCACGGCGATCATGCGCGGCAGCAGGGCCACGCCCAGGCCGGCGGCGACCAGGGCGATGATGAAATCCGGTTGGCCGCTGCGGGTGGCCTCGCGTGGCGTGAAGCCGCGCGCCAGGCAGGCCTGGACGATGCGGCGGTTGAGCATGAAGCCCTTTTCGAACAGCACGAACGGCACCTGCGCCAGGTCCTGCAGCTGCAGCGACGGCCGCCGTGCCAGCGGGTGCGCCTGCGGCAGCAGCGCGACCAGCGGCTCGGTGCGCACGGCCTGCCATTCCAGGTCGTCGGCCACGGGCAGCAGGCTGGCGGCCAGTTCGATCTCACCGGCGCGCAGGCTTTCTTCCAGGGCCTCGCTGCCTCGCTGCTGCACGTGCAGTTCGATCTGCGGGTATTGCTGGCGGAAGCGTGCCAGCACGGGCGCGAACAACACGTCGCTGCCCAGCGAGGCCAGGCCCAGGTGAAGCGCGCCTCGTTGCAGGCCGCGCAGTTCTTCCAGTTCGCGCAGCATGTCCTCGCGCTCGCCGAGCAGGGCCAGGGCACGCCGGTAGACGATCTGCCCGGCGGGCGTCAGCCGCACGCCGTGGCGGGAGCGCTCCAGCAGGGTTTCACCCAGCTCCTCTTCCAGCTGGCGGATGGCCTTGCTGACCGTGGGCTGGGTGGCGAACAGGGTCTCGGCCGCGGCGGAGAAACCGTCCCGCCGGACCACTTCAACCAGCATCCGGAGTTGGCGGATATCCATTCTTAATTGGAATTTATTGGATTCAATCAATTCATTTTAATTATGCAATGGGCAGGCGTACACAGGAGGCATGGATACCTTCCTTGTTTCCCTGCGCCGCCACCGGGCGGGCCTGCGGCGTGGCTTCCGGCGCAGCCGCGTGCTGCAGATCCTGGCGCTGGTCGCGGTCTGGCTGCTGGCCGATGCCCTGATGCGGCAGTGGGGCGTGCCGGTGCCGGGCGGGATCGTTGGCTTGTGCGTGCTGTTGCTGGCCTTCGCACTGGGCTGGTTGTCACCGCGTACCTTCAGCGGCGGCGCGCGCTGGCTGCTGGCCGAGATGCTGCTGTTCTTCGTGCCGGCGGCGATGATCCTGCTCGACAACCGGCAGATGTTCGGCTGGCTGGGCCTGAAGCTGCTGGCGGTGGTGGTCGGCGGCACGCTGCTGGTGATGGCGGCCACGGCGATGACGGTGGAACTGCTGTTGCGCAGGAGCCAGCGTGATGAACGTTGACCCTGGGTTTGCGCACCTGGTGCAGTGGCTGTGGCCGGTGTTCTGGGCCGTGGCGACGATCGTGGCCTACCTTGGCGCCAAGCAGCTGTACCGGCGCAGCGGTCGGGCATGGGCATCGCCGCTGATCGTCGCGCCATTGGTGCTGCTGGCGCTGGCCTCGTTGTTGCATGCCAGTTACCACGACTACCTGCGCGGTACCCATTGGCTGATGGCGATGCTGGGTCCGGCGACGGTGGCCTTCGCGGTGCCCATCCACGCGCAGCGGGCCTTGATCGCACGGCACTGGAAAGTGCTCGGTGCCGGGGTGCTGGTGGGCAGTGGCATCGCCATCACGGCCGCATGGTGGATGGCCACGGCCCTGCACCTGTCGCCGGAAATGCGGCTGAGCCTGGCGCCGCGTTCGATCACCACGCCGTTCGCGATGGACGTGTCCGGCCGCATCGGCGGCATCCCCGAGTTGACTGCGGTGTTCGTGATGATCACCGGCATCTGCGGTTCCCTGTTCGGGCAACTGCTGCTCAAGGTGCTGCCGGTGCGCAGCGCGATGGCGCGTGGTGCGCTGTTCGGCATGGGCGCGCACGGCATGGGCGTGTCCAAGGCACGCGAGCTGGGGGAGAGCGAAGGCGCCATCGCCGGGCTGGTGATGGTGATGGCCGGCCTGGTCAACGTCGCTGCGGCACCGCTGTTGGCAATGCTGCTGTAGGGCTCATTCGATGGGCTTGGCGGCGGCGCTGGGCGACTGGGTGGCGGCACGGCGCGCCAGCACCGCCTCGCGGTGGGCGATGTAGGCGTTGGAGCCGAGGATGATCAGTGCGCCGATCACGGTCCAGCGGTCCAGCGCCTGGTCGAACAGCAACCAGCCCAGCAGCGTGACCAGCGGCAGCTGGGTGAAGCTGATCGGGGTGAGTGCGGAGACTTCGCCGAGCTTCAGGGCGCGCGTCCACAACAGCTGGCCGGCGGTGCCGAGTACGCCGGTGGCGACCAGCCATGCCCAGGCGATGGCGCTGGGCCAGACCCAGACGAACAGGGCCGGCACCAGCGACAGCGGTACCCAGAACACGTAGGTGTAGAACACCACGGTATCCGGGCCGTCGACGCGGGTGAGTTGCTTGATCTGGATGGCCACCAGCGCGCTGAGCAGGGCTGCCAGCACCGCGATCAGGCTGCCAGCGGCGAAGCCGTTCGAGCCGGGGCGCACGATCACCAGCACGCCGATGAAGCCGGCGATCACCGCCGCCCAGCGCCGGAAGCGCACCTTCTCGCCCAGCCACAGCACCGCGGCCAGGGTCACGAACAGCGGCGTGGAATACGACAGCGAGATGGCCTGCGCCAGTGGCAGGTGGCCGATCGCCCAGAAGCCGCACAGCATCGAGGCCAGCCCGATCGCGCTGCGCACGAAGTAGCGAGGCAGCTGCCGGGTGCGCAACGGGGCATGGCCCGGCCGCAGCAGCACCGGCAACAGCGCCAGCAGGCCGAAGCCGTTGCGGAAGAACGCCACTTCCTGGGTGGGCACGTAGCGGGTGGCGTAGCGGATGGCGATGGCCATCAGGCCGAACGCCATCGCGCTGCCGAACATCAGCAGCGCGGCGCGGACGGGGGCGGGCTGGGGGGCGATGGCCGCAATGCGGCTCACCAGCGTGCGCCGATGAGCCGTGGTTCCGGCTCAATGGGGACGCCGAAGGTCTCCAGCACCGAGGCCGAGACGCGCCGCGCGAAGGCCAGCAGCTGCGCGCCGCTGGCAGTGCCGTGGTTGACCAGCACCAGCGCGTGGTTCGGCGAGATGCCGGCATCGCCGTCGCGCTGGCCCTTCCAGCCGCAGGCTTCGATCATCCACGCGGCGGAGACCTTGCGGTTGCCCGGGTCATTGCCGGGAAACACCGGCAACTGCGGGTAGTGCTGCAGCAGCACGTCGACCTGTTCCAGCGGCAGGATCGGGTTCTTGAAGAAGCTGCCGGCGTTGCCGAGCACATCGGGGTCGGGCAGCTTGCGGCGACGGATCGCGATCACCGCATTGGCCACGTCGGCGGCGACCGGCAGGGCGATGCCCATCGCGTCCAGCTGCTCGCCGATGCCGGCGTAGTCCAGCCGCAGTTCGTTGAGCAGCGGCAGGCGGAACTCGACGGCGGTGATCAGGTAACGGTCGGCGTCCTGCTTGAACACGCTGTCGCGGTAGCTGAAAAGGCAGGCGTCCTGGTCCAGGCGCACCCAGGCCTGTTCGCGGGTATCCCAGGCTTCGACGGTCTGGATGAACTCGCCGACCTGTGCGCCGTAGGCACCGATGTTCTGGATGGGCGCGGCACCGACGGTGCCGGGGATCAATGCCAGGTTTTCCAGCCCGGACAGGCCTTCGCCCAGCGACCACAGCACCAGTTCGTGCCAGATCACCCCGGCCCCGGCGCGGACGATGGCATGGTCGGCGCGGTGTTCGAGGATGGTGATGTCGCGGTTGTCGAACGCCAGGACCGTGCCTTCGGGGTCGGCGGCGATCAGCACGTTGCTGCCGCTGCCCAGCACCAGCAGCGGCGCCTGCCCGACGACGGTGGCCAGGGCTTCGGGCAGGGCCGCCGGGTCGGCGATGCGCAACAGGTGTGGCGCATGCGCGGTGACGTGGAAGGTGTTCAGGTGCTGCAGCGAGGCGTTTTCGGTGAGCGACCAAGGGGCAACAGCAGTCGTCATAGCGGTGCGACGGCGCCGCGCGACGGGGATTCACGGCGGCGGCGGATCGCGTCGACGCAATCGCCGATCAGGGCCGGGCCACGGTAGATCAGGCCGCTGTAGCACTGCACCAACGCGGCGCCGGCGGCCATCTTGGCGACCGCGTCGGCACCGGAGCTGATGCCGCCCACGCCGATCAGTGGCACCGATTCGGGCAGGCGTGCGCGCAGGCGGCGCAGCACCAGCGTGGACTGGCCCAGCAGCGGTGCGCCGGACAGGCCGCCGATTTCCTTCGAAATCGGGTCGGCGTCGACCAATGGGCGGCCAATGGTGGTGTTGGTGGCGATCACGCCGTCGACGGCCAGTTCACCCAGCACCCGGGCCGCGGCGTCGATGTCGCGGTCGCTCAGGTCCGGGGCGACCTTGACCAGCATCGGCACGCGCCGGCCATGCTGGGCGGCCAGCCGTTCCTGCGCCTCGCGCAGGCCGGCGACCAGGTGCTTGAGCGCCTGTTCCTCCTGCAGTTCGCGCAGGCCGGCGGTGTTGGGCGAGGAAATGTTGACGGTGATGTAGTCGGCCAGCGGGTAGACCTTCTCCATGCACGCCAGGTAATCGGACAGCGCGTCCTCGTTGGGCGTGTCCTTGTTCTTGCCGATGTTGATGCCCAGCGGGCCGGGGCGATGGCGGACTTTTTCCACGTTGGCCACGAGCGCATCCACGCCGAGGTTGTTGAACCCCATGCGGTTGATGATGGCGCCGTGGTTGGGCAGCCGGAACAGCCGCGGCTTGGGGCTGCCGGCCTGCGGGCGCGGGGTGATGGTGCCGATCTCGACGAAGCCGAAACCCAGCCCGAACAGGGCCTCGATGTGCTCGCCGTTCTTGTCCAGCCCGGCCGCCAGGCCTACCGGGTTGGGGAAGTCCAGGCCCCAGACCTTGGTGGGCAGCGGCTTGACGCGGCCGGCCAGCAGCGGCGTGGTGCCGGTGCGCCAGGCCAGGTCCAGCGCGGACAGGCCAAGGCCATGCGCGCGTTCGGCGTCGAGGGTGAACAGCAGGGGACGGGCAATCGAATACATAAGCTCAATTCAGCGTGCCGGCGAAGGCGCGGGTCTGGTACTCAAAGGCGACCTTGCCGTCGACGGCATGGTCGTTGAACAACTGTTGCAGGGCCTGCAGCATCGCCGCGTGGCGCGGATGGCCGGCCTGCGGCGCGTAGGAGGAGGACAGCAGGCGGCCACGCAGGCCATCCAGGTCCAGCCACTGCACGTTGGGGAAGGTGGCGATGCCGCGCAGCCCGGCGCCGAACCACTCGCGCATCCGGGCATCGCTCTGGTAGCGCTCGGCCACTTCGGTGTAGTCGGTGCCGTACTCGATCAGCAGGCGTTCGTAGCCGACCAGGAACGGCGAGGCATCGAGCAGGCGCGAGTTCCAGAACACCAGCGCGATGCCGCCGGGTTGCAGGATGCGCGCCCATTCGCCGCGCACCGCGTCGGTGTCGAACCAATGGAAGGCCTGCGCCGCGGCGACCACGTCGACGCTGGCGCCGGCCAGCGTGGTGGCTTCGGCGGTGCCATCGACCAGGGTGAGCTGCGGGTAGTCTGCGGCCAGCCAGTCACGGGCGGCCTCGCGCATGGGCGCATTGGGTTCCACCGCGATGACCGGATGACCGGCCTCCAGGAACAGGCGCGAGGAAATGCCGGTGCCGGCGCCGATGTCGGCCACGCGGGCACTCGGGGGGATGCCGATGTCCCGGTGCAGCCATTCCAGCAACGCCGCCGGATACCCGGGCCGGTAGCGGACATAGTCCGCCACGCGGTTGCTGAAGCGTTGGGTGGAATCGGAATGCGCCATGACGGCCTCAGGAGTTCAGTGCGGCCAGCCAGGCCAGTCCGCCGAAGAACAGGACGAAGGCCAGGATGCCCACCACCCACATCGCCACCGACAGCCAGCCCAGCACCAGGCCGGTGACGGCCAGGCCATCGCCATCGAGCTGGCCATTGCTGCGGCGGATCTCGCCCCGGGCCATGTGGCCGAAGATGATCGCCGCCAGGCTGCCGAGGAACGGCAGCAGGGTCCAGCCGAGGATGCCGGCAACCAGGCTGACCACGGCAAGGCTGCTGGTCTGGCGCGGAGTGGGGATGCTCATGATGGAACTCCATTTCAGATGTGGAAAGCGGACGGGAAGCCCGTCCGCCATGCTGCGGGCTCCCGCCGTGGCGGGAGCCGTCTCACCTTACAGGTCGAACTTGATGCCCTGGGCCAGCGGCAGCGAGTCGGAGTAGTTGATGGTGTTGGTCTGGCGGCGCATGTAGACCTTCCAGGCGTCCGAACCGGACTCACGGCCACCGCCGGTGTCCTTCTCGCCACCGAACGCACCGCCGATTTCCGCACCGGAGGTGCCGATGTTGACGTTGGCGATGCCGCAGTCGCTGCCGGCCGCAGACAGGAACTTCTCGGCGGTCTTCAGGTTCTGGGTGAAGATCGAGGACGACAGGCCCTGCGGCACGCCGTTCTGCATGTCGATGGCTTCGTCCAGGTTGCTGTACTTCATCACGTACAGGATCGGGGCGAAGGTCTCGTGCTGGACGATCTCGTCGCTGTTCTTCAGGCCGGTGACGATCGCCGGCAGCACGAAGTTGCCCGGGCGGTCGATGGCGGTGCCGCCGGTTTCGACGGTGCCGCCGGCAGCCTTGGCCTTTTCGATCGAGGCCAGGAACTGCTGCACGGCCTCCGGGCTGTTCAGCGGGCCCATCAGGTTGGCCGCATCGGTCGGGTCGCCGATCTTGCCTTCGACCTGCTTGTACGCCTTGACCAGCGTGGCCAGCACGTTGTCGTAGATGGATTCATGCACGATCAGGCGGCGCGTGGTGGTGCAGCGCTGGCCGGCAGTGCCGACGGCGCCAAATACGATGCCCGGCACGGCCAGCTTCTGGTCGGCGGTCTCGTCCAGGATGATGGCGTTGTTGCCGCCCAGTTCCAGCAGGCAGCGGCCCAGGCGCTGGGCGACCTTCTGGTTGACGGTGCGGCCGACCTGGGTCGAGCCGGTGAAGGAGATCAGCGGCACGCGACGGTCGTCGACCATCTTTTCCGATAGCGCGGTGCCGGCGTCGTTGATCAGGAAGAAGATGTCCGGGAAGCCGCCGGCCTTGAGTGCGTCATTGCAGATCTTCATCGTGGCAATGGCGGTCAGCGGGGTCTTGTTGGACGGCTTCCAGATGCACACGTCGCCGCAGATGGCGGCCAGGAACGCATTCCAGCTCCACACCGCGACCGGGAAGTTGAAGGCCGAGATGATGCCGACCAGGCCCAGCGGGTGGTACTGCTCGTACATGCGGTGGCCCGGGCGCTCGGAGTGCATGGTGTAGCCGTACAGCATGCGGCTCTGGCCCAGCGCGAAGTCGGCGATGTCGATCATCTCCTGCACTTCGCCGTCGCCTTCCGGCTTGGACTTGCCCATTTCCAGCGCGACCAGCGAGCCCAGCGCGTCCTTGTTGGCGCGCAGTGCCTCACCGCACAGGCGCACGGCCTCGCCACGGCGCGGGGCCGGGGTGGTGCGCCATACCTTGTAGGCTTCCTGAGCACGGGCGATCACGGTCTCGTAATCGGCCTCGGTGGTGGCCTGGACCTCGGCGATCACTTCGCCGGTGGTCGGGTTCTGCGGCTTGAGGACGCCGGCGCCGGTGGCGGCGGACCATTCCCCCTGACCCAGGTAGGTGCCAGCGTTGGTGGCGTCCAGGCCCAAGGCCTTGAGCAGCTCGGAAGACATGCAAACTCCTGTTTCTGTGGCGTTGAATGCCCGCCGCCGGCGTGGGGGAAACGGCGGGCGGAATACAGAATGGTAACAGAGGTGCATGTCCGGCCATGGCCCGGGCCGGGGCGGCTGGCCGGTCAAAGCGGGGGGCGGAGAGTGGCCGGGTCATGTCCGGAGGCGCCTCCCTTCGAGGAGTGACGCCCACGCCTTCCATTTGTTGTTCAGCAAGGGGCTTTGGGGCTTGTTTGTCTGGGACAGTGCGCTGCTGAACGTGGTGATTCGGCCTGGAGGGCATCCTTCTTCAAGCATGCTGATATGCGTCGACCCTCCGCAATGCTGGTCGTTGATCGAGCTTGCCTGTACTCTTGGCACCCAATTTCAGGCCCCGTAGCTCAGCTGGATAGAGCGGTCCCCTCCTAAGGGACAGGTCGCACGTTCGAATCGTGTCGGGGCCGCCAGCGTTCCCATGCTGGCCATGCATGGCGCAGCCATTGCCTCCCCTTACTGCCTCGGCTGCCTCGTGATGCCATGGACGGGGGGCGTCTCGCGTCGTGGGCTACGCGCGAGTGCGACGGAAGGCGGATTGCCGCAGGCAAGGCCGCGATGCAGACTGCGGCGATGTCCGCCACGTCCCGCCACTTGCGCCGTTATCCGGTTCCGACCGGACAGGAGTGCCATGACTTCTCGCAGTGGGTGCTGCCCGTACGGGGTGACCTGCAGTTCGAGGTCTCTGGCCACGGCGGTCGACTCGATCCGCTGCAGGGCGCCTTCGTCGCGGCAGGCGAAATCCATGCATTGGAAGGGCGGGGCGAGAACTGCTGCCTGATCATCGATTGCCCGCCCGGTTCATTGGACGATGACACGCTCGAGCACCTGCGCCGCGTGCCTTGGCTGGCCCTGCCCGGGCATGCGCGCCATCTGTTGCAGCACCTGCAGGACCCGCGCCACACCGCCGGGCATGACCCATTGCCACTGCTGCTGCGCTGGTTCGCGCCAGCCGGCAGCGGTGCACGCCTGCAGGCCCTGTGCGCGCGGGTTCGCCAGACGCCTGGGGCGGACTGGACGGTGGCACGGATGGCGGCCGAAGTCGGGGTCAGTGGCAGTCGCCTGCATGCGGTATTCGCCCGCGAGTTCGACCTTTCGCCGCTGGCCTGGGTAGGGGCAACGCGGCTGCGCTGGGCCAAGCAGCAGTTGCAGGGCAGCAACGCCAGCATCAGTGATATCGCGCTGCGGGCCGGGTACTCCGAGCACAGCGCGTTGACCCGTGCGCTGCGCCGGGAAACCGGATTGGGCCCGCGCCAGTGGCGGGCCCAGGCCAGTAGTTTCGGTCAAGACACGCCCTGACCGCGGGCCTACACTGCGCGGCCCGAAGGATGGCGTGGTGCGAGATGAATCGATCGATGGGCGTGGGCATTGCCAACGGCGTGGCCTCGGGCGCGTTGTGGGGTGTGGTGTTCCTCGCGCCAGCGATGCTGTCCGGCTTCTCGCCGCTGCAACTGGCCGCCGCCCGTTATCTGGTCTACGGATTGATCGCCATCGTGCTGCTGGTGCCGCGTTGGCAGACGCTGCGCGCCAGCATCGGTCGGATCGAATGGACCGCACTGACCTGGCTGAGCCTGCTCGGCAATCTCATCTATTTCGTGCTGCTGTCCATCTCGGTGCAATGGAGCGGCGGTGCCGCCGCGGCGCTGATCGTGGGCATGGTGCCGGTACTGGTCGCGGTCGTCGGCTCGCGGGAGCCTGGCGCGGTGCCACTGTCGCGGCTGGCGCCGGCACTGGCGCTGTGCGTGGCCGGGGTGGTGCTGATGGGTTACGAGGCGGTCGGCTCGACCCATGTGCACGGCAGCACGCTGCAGCGTATGGTCGGCCTGTTGTGCGGTGTCGGCGCGTTGGTGTCATGGACGGCGTACTCGGTCTGGAACACCCGCTGGCTTGCCAGGGTGCCGCAGCTGTCCGGGCACGACTGGTCACTGCTGACCGGCGTGGCGACCGGGGCGCTGGCGCTGCTGCTGGCACCGGTGGCATTCCTCGGTGACAGCCGCACGCACAGCGGCAACGAATGGGTCGGCTTCTGGGCGGTCGCGGCGGCGGTGGCCTTGTTCGCCTCGATCCTGGGCAACGCCTGCTGGAACCGGGCCAGCCGGGCGTTGCCGCTGACCCTGGGGGGGCAGATGATCGTGTTCGAGACGCTGTTCGGCCTGCTGTACGGCTTCCTGTGGCAACAGCGTTGGCCGTTGCCGATCGAACTGGTCGCGGCCGCCTGCCTGTTGGCCGGGGTGGTGTGGAGTGCCGCCGCGCATCGTCCGACCGGGCCAGTGGCTGAATCGGCGTAGGTCATTCCGCGCAGTTCGGTACGCTCGATGCGAACACGCGCAACGCCAGTGGCGGCGGCGTGAATGCGGTGCCGGAGCGCCGGTTGCGATGGCAACCAATGCGCGGGTGAAGGGATCGCGGTTCTTCATAGAAAGATGCGCGAAGTTGATGCTTCGTGACATTTGCAACTTTTGACGGCAGCTTCGCCGACGATGCCTTCAAGCCGGTTTTTGCGCTGCAGCACTTGACAGTGGCCTGACCGTCGGTGTTTTCTTGAACGCATGTTCGCCGCCCTGACCACCGCCCAGCCGCTGCCACCCCACCGGGGTGTGTCGTGCCGCGCGCAGGGCCCGGCGACCTCGATTACCACCACCACTATTACCGTCACCACTTGCCCGGTGCGGCCCGTCGTCTTCGCGTAATTTCCGAAAACCACGGCCCCGCACCCGGATCAGGATGCGGGGGAACTCCATCCAGATGCGTGTCGGGGCCTCCCAACGAGGTTGATCCGATGTCGTCAGTTGCCGCTTCACTCGCCGATCCCGCCGCGGACGCCGCCGTCCGTACCGTCGTCCATAAATTCGGCGGCACCTCCGTGGCCGATGCCGAGCGCTATCGCCATGTCGCCCAGCTGCTGCTGGCGCGCCAGGAGCAGGTGCAGGTCACCGTGGTCTCGGCGATGAAGGGCGTGACCGACGCGCTGATCGAACTGGCGCGGCTGGCCGGCGCGGGTGATGCGAACTGGGAAGAACGTTGGCATGAGCTGCGGGCGCGTCACCGCGCCGCCGCCGCCGCGCTGCTGGGTGAGCACTCCGGCGCGACCGTCGAATGGCTGGATGCGCGTTTCGCGCGCCTGCATGACGTGTTGGCCGCATTGGCGGTGATCGGCGAACTGCCGCAGGAAGTGCTGGACCGGGTGCAGGGTCTGGGCGAAGTGTTCTCCGCGCACCTGCTCGGCCATCACCTGCAGGCGCTGGGCGAGGACTGCGATGTGCTCGATGCGCGCGAGGTGCTGGTGGTCAACCACGGCGAACTCGGCGTGGACGTGGACTGGAAGTCCAGCGCGGCCAAGCTGGAGCTGTGGCGGCAGTCGCATCCGGCACGCCGCCTGGTGGTGACCGGTTTCGTGGCCCGTGACCGCAAGGGCCACATCACCACGCTGGGCCGCAATGGCAGCGACTTCTCCGGTGCGATCTTCGCCGCGCTGTTCGAAGCGGACGAACTGCACATCTGGACCGACGTGGACGGGGTGCTCTCGGCCGACCCGCGGGTGGTGCCCGAAGCGGTGCAGCTGGATGCCTTGAGCTACGACGAGGCCTGCGAGCTGGCGTACTTCGGGGCCAAGGTGGTGCACCCGCAGACGATGTCGCCGGCGATCGAACGCGGCCTGCCGATCATCATCCGCAATACCTTCCAGCCCGATCACCCGGGGACCCGCATCACCGGTGAAAGCTCCAGCGCCGGCCCGATCAAGGGCCTGACCCTGAGCCCGGACCTGGCCGTGCTCAACGTCGAGGGCACCGGCCTGATCGGCGTGCCGGGCACGGCCGAGCGGGTGTTCTCGGCGCTGCGCAACGCGCATGTGTCGGTGGTGATGATCTCGCAGGGTTCGTCCGAGCATTCGATCTGCTGCGTGGTCAAGCAGGGCGAGGCAGAGCAGGCGCGTGAGGCGCTGGTGCAGGCGTTCTCGCATGAACTGGCCGCCGGCCAGGTGCAGCGTGTCCAGTTGACCGCCGGCGTGAGCGTGCTGGCGGCGGTGGGTGATGGCATGGCCGGCCAGCCCGGCGTGGCGGCGCGCCTGTTCGAAGCGCTGGGCCGGGCCCACGTCAACATCCTGGCCATCGCGCAGGGCTCGTCCGAGCGCAATATCTCGGTGGCCATCGACGCGCGTGACGCGACCAAGGCACTGCGCGCCGCGCATGCCGGCTTCTGGCTGTCGCCGCAGACGTTCTCGGTGGGCGTGATCGGGCCGGGCAACGTCGGCGCGGCCTTGCTGGACCAGCTCAACACCGCTCAGCCGCAGTTGCTGGCCAAGGCCAAGCTCGACCTGCGCCTGCGCGCGGTCACCTCGCGTACGCGCATGCTGCTGGACCAGCGTGGCCTGCACGGTGAGTGGAAACAGGCGTTCGAGGCATCCAGGTCGCCGGCCGACCTGGACCTGTTCACCGAGCACCTGCTCTCCGCACGCCTGCCGCACACGCTGATCGTGGACTGCAGCGGCAGCCCGGAAGTGGCCGAGCGCTACGCCGGCTGGCTGGCCGCCGGCATCCACGTGGTCACACCGAACAAACAGGCCGGTGCCGGCCCGCTGGTGCGCTACCACGCCATCCGCGCGGCGGCCGAGGCCAGCGGCGCGCGCTTCCGCTACGAGGCGACGGTCGGTGCGGGCCTGCCGGTCATCACCACGCTGCGCGACCTGGTCGATACCGGCGATGAAGTCACCGCCATCGCCGGCATCTTCTCCGGCACGCTGGCATGGCTGTTCAACAAGTACGACGGCAGCGTGCCGTTCTCCGAGCTGGTCACCCAGGCGCGTGGCATGGGCTACACCGAGCCGGACCCGCGTGACGACCTGTCCGGCATCGACGTGGCGCGCAAGCTGGTCATCCTTGCCCGCGAGGCTGGCCACGACCTGAGCCTGGAGGACGTGGCGGTGGAAAGCCTGGTGCCGGCATCGCTGCAGCAGGCCAGCGTCGAGGATTTCATGGCGGCGTTGCCGGAGGTGGATGCCACCTTCGCCCAGCGCCTGAACGATGCACGTTCGCGCGGCTGCGTGCTGCGCTACGTGGCCCAGTTCAAGCCGGGCCAGGCCCCGAGCGTGGGATTGGTGGAACTGCCGGCCGACCATGCCTTCGCCAACCTGCGCCTGACCGACAACGTGGTGCAGTTCACCACCGGCCGCTACTGCAACAACCCGTTGGTGGTGCAGGGTCCGGGCGCGGGCCCGGAAGTCACCGCGGCCGGTGTGTTTGCCGACGTGCTGCGGGTCGCCGCGGGCGAGGGGGCACGCCTGTGAGTGCGGTACTTAAGGGTTCCGGTCGAGGCGAGGCGCGTGCCTTCGCACCGGCCTCGGTCGCCAACGTGGCGGTCGGGTTCGATCTGTTGGGGTATGCCGTGCCCGGCGTTGGCGACACCGTGACGGTGCGTCGCATCGATGCGCCCGAAGTGCGGATCAGCGCGATCCGTGGCACGGCGGTGGCGTTGCCAACCGATGCACCCCGCAACACCGCGGGCGCGGCCTTGATCGCGTTGCGCGACGCACTGTCGTTGCCGTTCGGTTTCGAGATCGAGATCGACAAGGGCATCCCGCTCAGTTCCGGCATGGGCGGGTCGGCGGCCTCGTGCGTGGCCGCGCTGGTAGCGGCCAACGCGCTGCTCGACGCGCCGTTGTCGCGCGAGCAGTTGTACCTGTACGCATTGGATGGCGAGGCGGTGGCCAGCGGCAGCCGCCACGGCGACAACCTTGGGCCGATGTTCCTGGGCGGGCTGGTGATGTCGACGCTGGAGCGGCTGGTGCCGGTGGCGGTGCCTGACGCCTGGCACAGCCTGCTGGTCCATCCCGACGCGCAGTTGGAAACCCGTCGTGCCCGCGCCGCCCTGCAGGGCGCGTACGAGCTGAAGGAGTTCGTCGCGCAGAGCACCAACCTGGCCCTGGTGCTGGCCGGTTGCCACGCCGGCGATGCCGGGCTGGTCCGTGCAGGCCTGGCCGACGTGCTGGTGGAGCCGCGCCGCGCACCGTTGATCGTCGGCTTCGATGCGGCCAAGCAGGCCGCGCTGGATGCCGGAGCGATGGGCGCCAGCATCTCCGGTGCCGGTCCCAGCGTGTTCGCGTGGTTTGAAACGCGTGAGGCCGCCGAGGCCGCTTCCGCCGGCGTGCAGGCGGCCTTCGCCGCTGCTGGCTTTGGCAGCCAGGCCTGGGTCACTCCCTTGAACAGTCCCGGTGCCGCGTTGCTCTGAACGCGCACTCGAACAGACACTTTCCGGAAACCGCAATGAACTTCATCTCCACCCGCAATGCCTCTCCGCCGGCCACGCTCAGCCAGGCGATTGCCGCCGGACTGGCCCCCGACGGCGGGTTGTACGTTCCGCAGCAGATGCCGGCCGCACGCACGGTACGCGCAGGCGACAGCCTGGCGGCGACCGCCACCGAACTGCTGCAGCCGTTCTTCGCCGGCGATGGCCTGGAAGCGGCGCTGCCCTCCATCTGCGCGCAGGCGTTTGATTTCCCCGCGCCGCTGCAGCCGCTGGCTACCGGCAACGATCACGTGCTGGAGCTGTTCCACGGACCGACCGCCGCATTCAAGGACTTCGGCGCACGCTTTCTCGCCGCCAGCCTGTCACGGCTGCGCGCCGGTCAGGAGCGCCCGCTGACCATCATCGTGGCGACCTCCGGTGATACCGGCGCCGCGGTGGCTGCCGCCTTCCACAACCAGCCCCACCTGCAGGTGGTGGTGCTGTACCCGGACGGCCGCGTATCGCCGCGCCAGGCGCACCAGCTGGGCTGCCTGGGCGGCAACATCCGCGCGCTGCGCGTGGCCGGCTCATTCGACGATTGCCAGGCCATGGCCAAGCAGGCACTCAACGATGCCGAGCTGCAGGCGCAGGTGCCACTGAGTTCGGCCAACAGCATCAGTCTCGGTCGCCTGCTGCCGCAGATGAGCTACTACGCGCATGCCGCGCTCAGCCATCAGGCCGCATACGGAACGCCGCTGAACTTTGTCATTCCCACCGGCAACCTGGGCAATGCGATGGCGGCAGTGATCGCCCGCGCGCTGGGCGTGCCGTTGGGGCGCATCGTGCTGGCTACCAACGCCAACCGGGTGCTGCCGGACTATTTCAACGGCGGCGCGTACGCACCGACGGCGAGCGTGGCGACCTTGGCCAATGCGATGGACGTGGGCGCGCCGAGCAACTTCGAGCGCCTGCGTTGGCTGTATGCCGGCGACGACGCAGCGCTGCGTGCGGCCTTCGTGTCGCGCTCGGTGGACGATGCGACCATCCGCGCCACCATTGCCCGTCGCTTCCGTGATCACGGTGAGGTGTTCTGCCCGCATACCGCCACCGCCGTGCAGGTGCTGGAGCAGTTGCGCGCCAGCGGTGAAGCCACGGCCGAAACGCATTGGGCAGTCGCCGCGACCGCGCACCCGGCCAAGTTCGAATCGGTGGTCGAGCCGTTGATCGGTCGCGAGGTGCCGGTGCCGCCAGCCTTGGCCGAACTGCTCAAGCGCCCGGCCCATGCGGACCCGTGCCCGCCGGACTATGCCGCCCTGCGCGAAATGTTGCTGGCCGGCGCGGGCTGATCGCATCGGGGCCGTCCCCGCATCGCGCCCAGGCGACGCTGCTGTGCGGGGGCGCTCAGGCGCCGTCGTTGGCCAGCTTCTGCAGCTCGGCGAAATCCAGGATCTCCACCACGTTCAGGTGGGGCAGGGCGATCAGGCCCTGCTGGCGCAGCTTGGTGAAGGTGCGGCTGACCGTTTCCATGGTCAGGCCCAGGTGGTCGGCGATGTCGCCGCGGCCCATCGGCAGCGACACCCGGTTGCTGCTGTGGCCGGCGAGGGTTGCCTCGCGGGCGGCCAGACGCAGCAGGAAATCGGCCAGCCGCTCCGGCGGCTGCAGGCGGGCCAACGCCAGGGCGTTGTCCTGGGCCGCGTCCAGCTCCTGGCAGGCGCGCTGCAGCAGCTTGCGCTCCAGGTGCGGGTGGTGCTGGCGCAGGTCGCGCATCTGCGTGGTCGGCACCCGGCAGACCCGGCTGTCGGCGATGGCCTCGATGTCGTAACGGTGCAGGTCGCTGCCGCTCAGGCCCAGGTAGTCGCCCGGCAGCACGAACCCATTCACCTGGCGCCGGCCGTCGGCCAGCGTCCGCACCAGGCGCAGCGCGCCCTCGGTCACTGTATAGACATAAGTGCGGGGCTCCCCGGAACGGGCCAGGGTGGCCCCCATCGGCACCGGCAGGGACACGGTGATCCGCTCCAGCGCATGCACTTCATCGCAGGACAGCGCCGAGCAGACCGACAGGTGCCGGACCGAACAATGCAGGCATTCACGCGCGCCGCTGCTTTCCTGGGCAGCGGACGAAACGGGGGAAAGCTCGGAGCCTGGGGCAGACCGGGACATGGCACGGGTGAGGGGAAGATGAGGTAAATGATACTTCATGCGGCCAGCGGGGCGGGCTGGCGCTAGAATTGGCGGTCGTCCACCCCACTGAGTTGCAGGAGTTTCGCCCGTGATCAAGCCCCGTACCCCGCCCGGCATCATGGAATTGCTGCCGCGCGAGCAGATCGCGTTCCAGCGCATGCTGGACGTCATCCGCCGCAACTACGAGCGCTTCGGGTTCCTGCCGGTGGAGACCCCGGTGTTCGAGCTGTCCGACGTGCTGCTGACCAAGTCCGGCGGTGAAACCGAGCGACAGGTGTACTTCGTGCAGTCCACCGGCGCGCTGGCCAATGCGGCCGAGTCCGGCGAGAAGGGCCTGCCCGAAATGGCGCTGCGCTTCGACCTGACCGTGCCGCTGGCCCGCTACGTGGCCGAGCACGAGCACGACCTGACGTTCCCGTTCCGTCGCTACCAGATGCAGCGCGTCTACCGTGGCGAGCGCGCCCAGCGGGGCCGTTTCCGCGAGTTCTACCAGTGCGACGTGGACGTGATCGGCAAGGACGCGCTGAGCATCCGCTATGACGCCGAAGTGCTGGCGGTCATCAATGCGGTGTTCTCCGAGCTGCGCATCGGCAAGTTCGCCGTGCAGCTGAACAACCGCCAGTTCATGCGCGGCTTCTTCGAGGCCCAGGGCGTGGCTGACCCGCAGCAGCAGGCACTGGTGCTGCGCGAGGTCGACAAGCTCGACAAGCGCGGTGCCGATTACGTGCGTGAAACCCTGCTGGGCCCGGATTTCGGCCTGCCGGTGGATGCCGTCGAGCGCATCCTGGCGTTCGTGGAGGTACGTTCGGAATCGCATGCCGATGCGCTGGCCAAGCTGGACGCGGTGCTGGCCGATGCCGGCCAGTCGGCCAGCGAATCGCTGCGTACCGGTGCCGCCGAGCTGCGCGAGGTGCTGGAGCTGGTCAAGGGCCTGGGCGTGCCGGAACCGGCGTACTGCCTGAATTTCTCCATCGCCCGTGGCCTGGACTACTACACCGGCACCGTGTACGAGACCACGTTGCTCGACCACCCGCAGATCGGCTCGATCTGCTCGGGCGGCCGCTACGAGGACCTGGCCAGCCATTACACCAAGTCCAAGCTGCCGGGCGTGGGCATCTCGATCGGCCTGACCCGCCTGTTCTGGCAGCTGCGCGAGGCCAACCTGATCGACGGCATCGCCGAGAGCAGCGTGCAGGCGATGGTCGCGTTGATGGACGAGGCCGCCATGCCGCAGTCGCTGGACATCGCCCGTCGCCTGCGCGCCGGTGGCATCAACACCGAAGTGCAGATGGAGCCGAAGAAGATCGGCAAGCAGTTCCAGTACGCCGCCAAGGCGGGTATCCGCTTCGTGGTGCTGGCCGGTGAGGATGAGCTGGCGCGCGGCGTGGTCGCGGTCAAGGACCTGCTGCGTGAACAGCAGTTCGAGGTCGCCCGTGACGAGCTGGCCACCACCTTGCAGGTGGAGCTGGAGCAGGCCCGCGCGATGGCGCGCTGAGTGGGCAGGGCCTCCGGGCCCGGACAACCCTCGATCCTGCTGAACAAAGGCCCCGCATCGCGGGGCCTTTTTCGTTGCGGGTTTGACCGGTGCACCCGCTTGGACTAATGTATTAGCACGCTAATACATTGATACGTCATGAAGCCACGTCCCGATACCGAGAAAGAGAAGGCCTCCGATGCCCCGTTGAAGGCGCTGGCGCGTGTGCTGGCCGCGCTGGACAAGCCGCAGGACGTCCAGGCCTTCCTGCGCGACCTGTGCACCCCCGCCGAGCTGGAGGCCATGGCCGACCGCTGGCGGGTGGTGCCGTTGCTGCGCAAGGGCGTGCCATACCGCGAGATCTATGACCTGACCGGGGTGAGCGTGACCACCATCGGCCGGGTGGCGCGCTCGCTCGAGCACGGCGCCGGGGGCTACCTCACCGCCATCGAGCGCCTGGCTGCGCGCAAGACCGAATCCAACTGAGACCCGAACATGAGTGCTTCCACCTCCGCACCGGCGCGTGACCGGTTGCGTATCGCCATCCAGAAGAGCGGCCGGCTGGCCGACCCTGCGCGCAGCCTGCTGGCGGCCTGCGGGCTGAGCTGGCGGCAAAGCCGCGACAAGCTGTTCTGCTTCGGCGAGTCGCTGCCGGTGGACCTGCTGCTGGTACGCGATGACGACATCCCGGGCCTGATCGCCGACGGTGTCTGCGACCTGGGCGTGGTGGGTCTCAACGAGCTGGACGAACAGGCCAAGGCGCGCCGCCAGATCGGCTTGCCCGATGCCTACCAACCGTTGCGCGGGCTGGGCTTCGGCCAGTGCCGGCTGATGATCGCGGTGCCGGAAGAGTGGGATTGGCAGGGCGTGCAGATGCTGCAGGGCAAGCGCATCGCCACCAGCTATCCGGCTGTCCTCAGCGCGTGGTTGAAGGAAAAGGGCGTGGATGCGCAGGTGGTCGAACTGTCCGGCTCGGTGGAGATCGCGCCGAAGCTGGGGACCGCCGAGCTGATCTGCGATCTGGTATCCAGCGGCGCGACCCTGGCGGCCAACCAGCTCAAGCCGGTGGAGACCCTGCTCGAAAGCGAAGCGGTGCTGGCCGGCCCGGTCAATGAACTCGATGACGCCCGCGCCGGCCTGATGGCGATGCTGTTGCGCCGCCTGGATGGCCTGACCAAGGTGCAGGACCAGAAGCTGCTGATGTTCAGCGCCGCCGAGGAGCGCGTGGACGCGCTGGCGCGCCTGCTGCCCGATGCCGAACCGCTGCTGCGGCTGCCGGGTAGTGGCAGCGCGGTGCGGCTGCAGACCATGTGCAACGGGACACTGAGCTGGCAACGGCTGGAGGAGCTGGAGCGTGCCGGCGCACAGGGCTTGATGGTGCTGGCCGTGGAGAAGTCGCTGGTATGAACATCCTCGACTGGAATGCGCTGGACGCCGACGGCCAGGCCCGCGCCTTGACCCGCCCGGTGCAGGCGGTGGCCGAGCAGACCCGGGCATCGGTCGCCGGGTTGATCACACAGGTGCGCGAGGACGGCGACGTGGCCCTGCGCGAGATCAGTGCCCGTTTCGACGGGGTGGCACCGGAGCGCTTTGAGGTTGGTGAATCCGAGTTTGCGGCCGCCGAGCTGGCGGTGCCGGCCGAGCTGCGCATCGCCATGCAGCAGGCGGCCGATCGCATCGATACCTATCACCGCGCCGGCATGGCTCGCCCCTACGCGGTGGAAACCGCACCGGGCGTGGTCTGCGAGAAGATGATCCGCCCGATCGGTCGCGTCGGCCTGTACGTGCCGGCCGGCAGCGCGCCGCTGCCATCGACCGCGTTGATGCTCGGGGTGCCGGCGCGTCTGGCCGGCTGCCGCGAAGTGGTGCTGTGCACGCCGCCGCGCAAGGACGGCAGTGCCGACCCGGCGGTGCTGGTGGCCGCGCGCCTGACCGGCGTGCACCGGGTCTACAAGATCGGCGGAGCGCAGGCGATCGCGGCGATGGCATACGGCACCGATACCGTCCCGTCCTGCGACAAGTTGTTCGGCCCGGGCAACAGCTACGTCACCGAGGCCAAGCAGCAGGTCGCGCAGGCCGGTGCGGCGGCCATCGACATGCCGGCCGGGCCATCCGAAGTGCTGGTGATCGCCGATGCCGGCGCCAATCCCGCCTTCGTCGCGGCCGACCTGCTGTCGCAGGCCGAACATGGGCCGGATTCGCAGGTGCTGCTGCTCAGCGACGACGCTGCGCTGATCGCCGCCGTGCAGGATGAGGTGGAGGCCCAGGTGGCGCAGCTGGCGCGCGAGGGCATTGCCCGGCAGGCGCTGGCGGCTTCGCTGCTGATCAAGGTCGACTCGATCGCCCAGGCGTTCGCCATCTCCAACCGCTACGCACCGGAGCACCTGATCCTGGCCCTGCGCGAACCGCGCCGCTGGCTGGAACAGGTCGAGGCCGCCGGTTCGGTGTTCATGGGGGACTACACGCCGGAGGCGTTGGGTGACTATTGCTCCGGCACCAACCACGTCCTGCCGACCGCCGGCGCCGCGCGCGCCTACAGCGGCGTCAGCGTCGCCAGCTTCCAGAACCAGATCAGCGTGCAGGCGGCCAGTGCCGAGGGCATCGCCAACATCGGCCCATGTGCCTTGACCCTGGCGCGGGCAGAAGGGTTGGGCGCGCACGCCAACGCCGTCGCCCTGCGGCTGGGAGTGATGCCGTGAGCAGCGTGCTCGACCTTGTACGCGATGACCTGCGTGGCTTCACCGGCTATTCCTCGGCGCGCAGCGCCAAGCTCGACGGCGAAATCTGGCTCAACGCCAATGAATCGGCGTGGGCCAACCCGGGCGACCCCCTGGCCAGTTGCCGGCGCTATCCGGACCCGCAACCGCAGGCGCTGCGCGGACGGCTGGCGACGTTGTACGACTGTGCGCCGGAGCAACTGCTGATCGGGCGTGGCAGCGACGAGGTCATCGACCTGCTGGTACGTGCGCTGTGCGTGCCGGGCCGCGATGCGGTGCTGTATACCCCGCCGGTGTTCGGCATGTATTCGGTCAGTGCCCGCCTGCAGAACGCGCCCGCACTGGAGGTGCCGTTGCAGGACACCGCGGCGGGCTTCGTGCCGGACATCGACGCCATCATCACCACCGCCAGGCAAGCCGGCGCCAAGCTGGTGTTCCTGTGCTCGCCGTCCAACCCGGCCGGGTTGAGCATCCCGCTGGCGCAGGTGGAGCGGGTGGCCGAGGCCCTGCGCGGCCAGGCGCTGGTGGTGGTTGACGAGGCGTATGCCGAGTTCGCCGACACGCCCTCGGCGACGCGCCTGCTGGCGGGCCATGACAACGTCGCGGTACTGCGGACCCTGTCCAAGGCCCACGCTCTGGCGGCGGCGCGGATTGGCTGCGTCATCGCCGATCCCGGCCTGATCGCGGTGTTGCGCCGCTGCCAGGCGCCGTATCCCGTTCCGACCCCATGCTCGGCGCTGGCGTTGGCGGGGTTGGGTGAGCAGGCGCTGCAGCAGACCCGCGCGCGCATTGCCACCGTACGCAGCGAGCGCGACCGCCTGCGCATGGCGCTGTCGCTGCAGGGGCATGTGCGCAAGGTGTATGCCTCCGACGCGAACTTCCTGCTGGTGCGCTTCATCGACGCCGAAGCCGCCTTCCAGGCGCTGCTGCGCGCCGGGGTGGTGGTGCGCGACCAGCGCGCCGCGCCGCAACTGCACGATGCGCTGCGCATCACCGTGGGAACGCCCGAACAGAATGACCGCGTCCTAGACGCCCTCGCCACGCTGGAGCCCGTTACATGACCCCCATCCTGTTCGTCGATCGTGACGGCACACTGATCGAAGAGCCGGCCGATTTCCAGATCGACGCCTACGAAAAGCTGCGTCTGGTGAAGAACGTCATCCCGGCGATGCTCAAGCTGCGCGATGCCGGCTACCAGTTCGTCATCGTGTCCAACCAGGATGGGCTGGGCAGCGAAGGCTACCCGCAGGAAAGCTTCGATGGCCCGAACAACCTGATGCTGCAGATCTTCGCCAGCCAGGGCATCGTCTTCCGCGACGTGCTGATCGACCCGAGCTGGCCGCACGACAACAGCCCCAACCGCAAGCCGGGCATCGGCATGATGCTGCCGTACCTGCAGGACCGGGGCATCGACTGGGCGCGCTCGGGCATGGTGGGCGACCGTCCCACCGACATCCAGTTCGCCGACAACCTGAAGATCCGCGGCTTCCAGCTGCGCACCGGGCAGTTCGGCGGCGAGTGGGATTGGGACGGCATCGCTCATGAGCTGGCCGACGCACCGCGCCGCGCCACCGTGCAGCGCGACACCAAGGAAACCCAGATCCGCGTGTTCGTGGACCTGGACACCGTGGCCAAGGCGAAGATCAGCACGGGCCTGCCGTTCTTCGACCACATGCTCGACCAGATCGGGCGTCACGGCGGCTTCGCGCTGGAGGTCGAGGCCAAGGGTGACCTGCACATCGACGAGCACCACACCATCGAGGACACCGGCCTGGCATTGGGCCAGGCGCTGCGTGAGGCATTGGGGGACAAGCGCGGCATCGGTCGTTACGGTTTTACCCTGCCGATGGACGAAACCCTGGCCAGCGCCGCGCTGGACTTCAGCGGCCGCCCGTACTTCGTGTTCGAGGGTGACTTCAAGCGCGAGCGGGTAGGGGATATGCCGACCGAACTCGTACCGCACTTCTTCCGCTCCCTGTGCGACGCGGCCGGGCTGAACCTCAACCTCAAGGTGGAAGGCGACAACGATCACCACAAGGTCGAAGCCTGCTTCAAGGCATTGGCCCGCGCCCTGCGCCAGGCCATCCGCCGCGAAGGCACCGAGCTGCCCACGACCAAGGGGGCGCTGTGAGCACGATCGGCCTGGTCGATGCCGGCGGTGCCAACCTGGGTTCGGTGCGTTATGCACTGGAGCGTCTGGGGCAGACGGTGCGCATGGTGCGCACCGCCGACGACCTGGTGGGCGTGCCGCGGGTGATCCTGCCCGGCGTTGGTGCAGCGGCCGAAGGCATGCGGCGCCTGCATGCGCAGGGCCTGGTCGAGCCGCTGCGTGCCCTGCAGGTGCCGCTGATGGGTATCTGCCTGGGCATGCAACTGCTGTTCGAGGCTTCCGAGGAAGGCAAGGTCGATTGCCTGGGGTTGTTGCCCGGCGTGGTCCGTCGCCTGCATCCGGGCGTGGGCGTGCGCGTGCCGCACATGGGATGGAACAAATTGCTGGCGCTGCGCGAATCGCCCTTGTTGGACGGCGTCCCCGTTGGTGCCAGTGCCTACTTCGTACACAGCTATGCCGCACCGGTGACATCGGACACGGTCGCGGCCTGCCATCACGGCGGGCTGTTCACCGCGGTGGTGCAGCGCGGTCGCCTGTGCGGCGCGCAGTTCCATCCGGAGCGCTCCGCCGGCCCCGGCGCCCGCCTCCTGCGCAACTTCATCGAGACCGATTTCCCATGAGCTTTACCGTCTATCCCGCGCTGGACATCCGCAACGGCTGCGTCGTGCGCCTGCTGCAGGGCGACTACGCCCAACAGACCACCTATGGCGACGACGCGCTGCCGCGTGCGCAGGCCTTCACCGCCGCCGGCGCGCGTTGGATGCATCTGGTCGACCTGGATGCGGCCAAGGCCGGTGGCTACACGTTGGCACCGCTGCTCGCGCAGATCGCCTCGACCACCACACTGAAGGTGCAGACCGGCGGCGGCGTGCGCGGTCGCGATGACGTGGCGCGCATCCTGGATGCCGGCGCCAGCCGCGTGGTGATCGGTTCGCTGGCGGTGCGCGCGCCGGACAATGTATTGGCGTGGTTGTCCGAGTTCGGTGCCGAGCACCTGACCATCGCCCTGGATACCCGTCAGGGCGAGGACGGCGTATGGCGCCTGCCGGTCCATGGTTGGACTGAAACCGCCGACGTCACCCTGGATGCACTGGCCCAGCGCTATGCGCAAGCCGGCATGAAGCACCTGCTGTGCACCGACATCTCCCGTGACGGCATGCTGACCGGTCCCAACATCGACCTGTACGCGCACCTGGTGCAACTGCTGCCCGGGGTGGCGGTGCAGGCTTCCGGCGGTGTGCGTGACGTCGCCGACGTGCACGCGGCCAAGGTAGCCGGTTGCGGTGGCGCCGTGCTGGGCAAGGCCTTGCTGGAAGGCCGGCTGCAACTCGACGAGGCCCTGGCATGTTGAGCCGCCGCATCATTCCCTGCCTGGACGTGCGCGAAGGCCGTGTGGTCAAGGGCGTCAGGTTCCGTGACCACGTCGACATGGGCGACATCACCGAGCTGGCATTGCGCTACCGCGACGCCGGCGCCGACGAGCTGGTGTTCTACGACATCTCCGCCAGCCCGGAAGGGCGCTCGGTGGACCGGGCCTGGATCGAACGCGTCGCCCGTCTGATCGACATCCCCTTCTGCGTGGCCGGAGGCATCCGAGACGTCGAGACCGCCCGCGCGGTGCTGCATGCCGGCGCGGACAAGATCTCCATCAACACCCCGGCGCTGGAGCACCCGGCGCTGATCGAGGCGCTGGCCGAGGCTTTCGGCGAGCAATGCGTGGTGGTCGGCATCGACTCCATCCGCGAGCCCGACGGCCAATGGCGGGTGCGTTCCTACACCGGCGACCCGGCCAAGACCCGTGCCGAGGCGCGGCTGACGCTGGACTGGGTGCGTGAAGTACAGCAACGCGGCGCAGGTGAAATCGTGCTGAACTGCATGGACAGCGACGGCGTGCGCAGGGGCTACGATATTGCCCAGTTGCGCCAGGCCCGGGCGGTGAGCACGGTGCCGTTGATCGCCTCCGGCGGTGCCGGGACGCCACAGCACTTTGCCGACGTGTTCGAACAGGCTGACGTGGACGGGGCCCTGGCCGCCAGTGTCTTCCACTCTGGCGCCATCGCCATTCCGGAACTGAAACAGTTCCTGCGCGAACAACAGATCGAGGTAAGGGATGTCTACTGATTTCACGCCGGTCGACCCGGCCACGCTGGATTGGGCCAAGGTTGACGGGCTGATGCCGGCCATCATCCAGGATGCGGCGACGCTGCGCGTGCTGATGCTGGGCTACATGGACCGCGATGCCCTGGACAAGACCCGGGCGAGCGGCAGGGTCACGTTCTTCAGTCGCAGCAAGCAGCGGCTGTGGACGAAGGGGGAAACCTCGGGGAACCATCTGGAGCTGGTCGAGATCCGCACCGATTGCGACGCCGACACACTGCTGGTCAGCGTGCGCCCGCACGGGCCGACCTGCCATACCGGTGCCACCAGCTGCTTCGGCGCCACGCCCGGCAATTTCCTCGGCGCGCTGGACGCACTGGTCAAGCAGCGCGAGCACGACCGCCCGCTCAACAGCTACACCACCCAGCTGTTCGAGAAGGGCCCGCGCCATATCGCGCAGAAAGTGGGCGAGGAGGGCGTGGAAACGGCGCTGGCCGGTGTCGTGCAGCGTGACGAGGACCTGCTCGGCGAGTCGGCCGACCTGCTGTTCCACCTGATCGTGCTATTGCGCTCGCGCGGCCTGTCGCTGGAGGATGCGGTGGCCGTGCTGGAGACGCGCCACGCCAAGGCCGTGGAGAAGGCGGCCGGCTGAAGCAATGATGCAGGTCCTCCCGTCGGTACGGCCGGGGGAGGGCTCGGCAAACGCGGGCGGGGATGAAGCCCGGCCAGGTTCTCCGCACGCCTGGCCCGCACTCCCTGCGGCAACGGCCTCCTCCCGTCGGCCGCCAGTTTCCGCCATGCCGCTGTCGCAACGCCGGGGCGATAATGGAGGTCCGTACATCATCCGCCCGCCGAGGATTCCATGCGTCATTCCCTGTTGACCGGCCTGTTGCTGGCCGGTGTGCCGTTCGTGGCGGCCGCCTCCTGCAGCAGCGGTAGTGTCTTCGTCGATGCGAACGGCAACGGCAGGCAGGATGCGGGCGAAGCGCCGCTGGCCGGCATCAGGATTTCCGATGGCGAGCACATCGCCTTGACCGACAAGGCTGGCCGTTACCAGCTCCCGGCCTCCACGCAACCGAACATCTTCGTCATCAAGCCTGCCGGCTACGCCGCGGCCGCGCGTGCTGATGGGTTGCCGGACATCTGGCGTCCGCGTGATGGGCAGGGTGGGCAGTGCCGGCCGTTTGCACTGGTGCCGCAGCCGGACGCGCCGGACAGCTTCCAGGCGCTGGTCATGGCCGACAGCCAGACCGGCAGTGCGCTGGACGTGGGCTATTTCGAGCGCGACATCATCGAGCCACTGCGTGGCAAGCATCAGGCACGGCTCGGGATGACGCTGGGGGATGTCACCAATGACGATCCCTCGCTGTATCCGGCGCTCACCCGTGCGGTGACGTCGCTCGGCGTGCCGTGGCTGCATGTTCCCGGCAATCACGACATGGACATCGGCGCGAGCAGTGATGCGACATCGCTGGCCAGTTACCACCGTTACCTCGGGCCGGACACCTACGCCTGGGAAGAGGCATCGATGGTGTTCATCGGGCTGGACGACATCCTCGCCCAACCCGGGCAGAAGCCGGCCTACATCGGCGGCCTGCGCGAGGACCAGTTCGCCTTCCTGGAGGGCTACCTGCCCACGGTTGGCCGCGACAAGCTGGTCGTGCTTGGCCTCCATATCCCGCTGTTCGACCACGTCTTCCGTGAGCAGGACCGCGCCCGCCTGTTTGCCCTGCTGGAGAAGGTGGAGCACCCGCTGATCCTCAGCGGACACACCCACAACCAGAGCCAGGTGTTCTGGTCGGCCGCGCAGGGGTGGAAGGGGGCGCGGCCGTTGCACGAATACAACGTCGGCGCCGCCTGCGGCGCGTTCTGGTCCGGCGTGAAGGATGCGCAGGGCATCCCCGATACGACCATGGCCGACGGCACGCCCAACGGCTACGGCCTGCTCAACGTGCAGCCGCATGGGCAGTACAGCGTCGAGTACCGGGTCGCGCGTGCGCCGGCGGACCATCAGATCGCGCTGCATGCGCCCAAGGTGCTGCGCCAGGGCGCTTATCCGGCCTGGGGTGTGTACGCCAACGTGTTCATGGGCCATGACGGGCTGCCGGTGGAGTTCCGTGTCGACGGTGGCCAGTGGCAGGCGATGAAGCAGGTCCGCCAGCCCGACCCGCGGCTGCTGGTGGAGAACATCGCCGACGACCTGGCCGAAACGCTGCGCGGCTACGATCGCTCCCCCGAAGCCGTGCCCTCCACGCACCTGTGGCGCGCCGCGCTGCCGACCGGGCTGGCCGAGGGCGAGCACACCGTCGAAGTGCGCACTACCTTGAACGGCAAGTCCTATACCGCTACCACCGGTTACCGCCTGCAGTCCGCCAGCCCCTGACAACGAACACGCCGATGGGCGGGGCCGCTGGGCAGGAACCGCCCCGGCCGCGACACACGCACGGCCTGCTCCGAGCGGCTGCTGCCTTCCCCGGGATTTCGACGGCGCCCCCAACGGGGAGGGCGCGCCCGGCCAATTCCCTTACCCTTCACCGTTCCCGCACCGGCACCGCAAGAGACCAACACATGCGCAACAAGGAAGTGACGGGCGTCGCCCTGATGGCATGGATGCTGGCCTGCAGCGCCTGTTCGTTGCCTGCGACCGAGACGGTGGTCGAACCCATCGATCCGGCACGCAAGCTGATCGGCACGGTGCAGGGCACGGGAGCCGTCAGCCCGCTGCTGGGTAGCGATGTGCTCGTCGAGGGCGTAGTCGTGCGCAATCTGATGGGTGACAGCGACGACGTCGGCCAGGAAATGAAGGAAACCCTGGGTGAGGGAGCGGGCAGTGCCGGGCCGCCGATAGGCTGGTTCATCCAGGACGAAGGCGATGGCAATCCGGCCACGTCCGACGGGGTGTTCGTGCTCGACCAAGGCTACGACACGTCGATCAACATGCCGGCCGACGCCGAGTACACGATGCGACTGGGTTCACGGGTACGGACCGGCGACCGGGTGACCGTGCGCGGGCGGGTGGTCGAGTTGCCCCAGGCGCAGGTTGCCGACCAGCCGCGCAGTACGGGGCATGCGGTGTCGCGTGGTGACGCCGATGGCAGCGTCACCGCGATTGCGGCGATGTCGGTGACGTTGGTGGCCCCTGCGGAGCGGGCCAGCCCGATCACCGTACTGCCGGCCTCCGCCGTCAGCGAGGCTACCGAAGCCATGCGTCGCTGAAGGCACGGTAGCAGCGACCTCGATTGCGGACCCCATTGCAGTGTTTCGCCGGCAGTGCCAAACCCCTGCATGCCGCGGCCCTGTGCATCTGGATGCCCACCGGCCGCCTACAAGCCCTTCTTGTTGGCGCGACCGTCAGCCGGTGCCTTGGTGCGTAGCGCGCCCGTCGGGGCCCGCGGCACATGCACGTACGGGTAGGGCACGGCGGCCGTCTCTGGCAGGCCCAGCCGCCATTTGCCGAGCACGCTGCTGACGCGCTTGCCGGCATCGAACTGGGGTTCGGATGGCAACTCGCCTTCTTCCTTTTCACGCTCGCGCACGGTGGCGCTGGCACGTGAGAAGGCATCGGCGAAATCGCTGGTGGCGTTCATCGCTTCCACCAGGAAGGCACGCCCGAACCAGGTGGCACTGTCGGTGTTGCCGCAGCCGAAGGAGGGGCGGTCGTGGCGCGCCGCGGTGATGATCATCCGGTTGGGGGCTTTCAGGGCGGGGATGAAGCCGCCGGAGTAGCAGGCGGAGACCACGATCACCGCGTTTCCGATCCCCGCTTCGTTCAATGATTCGGTCAGGTCCCCGGGCGTGAGGTAGTCCTCCTGGCCCGGTCCGGTATGCAGGTAGAAGCTGCTGTCGTCCAGGCCATGGCTGCTCAGGTAGACCAGCAGCACGTCCTCCTTGGGGTCCAGTCGCTGGCCGAGTGCATCAAGCGCGTAGCCAATGCTCTGGTAGGTCGCCAGCGGTTGTGCCTGCGCCCCGGCGCGCGTATCGGGGTGATTGACCAGGCTGAGCATGCGGCCCTCGGCGTCCCAGCGTTGTGCCGACAGTTGGCGCAGGTACAGCACTTCGTTGCGGAAGACGTCTTCATCGACATCCCCGGCCACGCCCAGCACGTACAGGTCGGTGACGCCCGGTCGCTGCGCGGCCAGGGCATTGATCTGGCCGTCCAGCAATGCCTTCTGTGCGCGCCCGAACGCGGGCGTGGTGGGTTGCCAGTCCGGGGCTTCCGGTGTGCGCGCCAGCGCAGGCCAGATGCCGAACAGCAGGACAGCGGACAAGGCCAGAGGACGCAGGCGCGACAGCAGGCAGCGGAGCGGGGATCTGGCCATGGCCACAGGTCGCGGAGGAGTTGCCTGGATTCTATCGACTCCGCGCCTTTCAGCGTCCAGCCCCTACCAGCAGGCGGCATGGACCTGGTTGTCCCAATGGCTGGAGAGCGCGAAGTCCCGTTTCAGCCCGGCCTTGGCATAGGCCTGGCTGCGACCGCGCCGCGCGAGCTCACAGGCACCCGCCGCGGGAGTGGGGGGTCGGCCGGAACGCCGTGTCCGCCGTGCCGACACGGCATTGGCACGCTTGAGTTCACGCTCGATGGCCTGCAGGCGCGCCTGCGCGTGCCGGTCGAACGGTTCGGGTGCCGCCGTCCATTGCTTCAACGGCGGGCCGTCGCAGGGCAGGGACTGATAGGCGATCCCATCGTCGGTGCGGCACTTGAACACCTGTTGTGCATGGACCGGTCCGCAGCCCAGGTTGATGAAGATGAAAGTCAGCACGATGACCACGACCGGCATGCGATGCTCCTCGCAGGGATGGAGCCGATACGTTGCCGCGTGCTTCCTGCCGGGGCAGCCGGGAAGCCCATCCCATGTGCGTAGGAGTTTAGCCAGTTGGCCCTGGGCGCGATGACCTGTTCGCTGGCGAGATGTGAAGAAATTTTTTCACAAATGTCTTGCGGGCCTAAAAAAGCCGGGCTATTATTTCTTTCTCGGCGACGTCGGGGCCATAGCTCAGCTGGGAGAGCGCCTGCATGGCATGCAGGAGGTCAGCGGTTCGATCCCGCTTGGCTCCACCAAATCCGGACATTAGGCCGTTCGGATCGTCGAAAACAACTTGATGAGTATAACGCGTCCCCATCGTCTAGAGGCCTAGGACATCACCCTTTCACGGTGGCGACCGGGGTTCGAATCCCCGTGGGGACGCCATTCATCACTGTAGTACGGTCCCGGTCATGTGTCGGGATTCTGTTGAAAAGATCATCCTCCCAGGATGGTCCGGAAGGAAAAAAGAGTTTCCTTTCCAACAGAAAGTCTGCCATAATGGCAGGCTCGCGGTAACAACGTGGGGCTATAGCTCAGCTGGGAGAGCGCCTGCATGGCATGCAGGAGGTCAGCGGTTCGATCCCGCTTAGCTCCACCAATTCGGACATTAGGCCGTCCGGATAGACAACTCGAATTTGAAGAATACGCGTCCCCATCGTCTAGAGGCCTAGGACATCACCCTTTCACGGTGGCGACCGGGGTTCGAATCCCCGTGGGGACGCCATTTCCAAAAAAGCTCCGGGAAACCGGGGCTTTTTCTTTGCCTGAAATTTGGCGCCGGGGGCATGCTGGGTTCGCTGGATTCCAGTTGCGGTTTGTATCAACAGTTCCTTGTCGCGGATGCGCCTGCAGATGCCGGGAGGGCACTGTTGCCGGTGATGGCGAATGCTCGGGCCGAAGGATGGCATTGCCAATGCATGCAGGACGCTTCCCGCCAGGCTTCCGAAGATCGAAGGCTTACGAAAGAAGTGTCTGGCGAGCCGAGCATCCTGTTGATGATCGGATGGCTCGCTTCCAACCAATGTGCTCAGATCAACGCATGTCGTTCATGGTACGAGGCGGCGCATCGACGGCAGTCCCTTCTCCTTGGTCGATCGAGCCGAAGCGCGTTGATCGGCAGGGGGTATGGGAGCGCTGCGACATACATGGGCGCGGCGACGCACGTGGAAGTTAGTCGAGAAGGCAGAAGGGCCCATTCGCCTTCAGGTACAGCCTTTCGCTCCTTGCAGTTTCATGCATCTGCTTTCCGATCCTGAAGCCTGGGATCGGATGGCCCGCGGTGGTATGCACTTTTGCAGGCAGGGTCACTTGCTTGAACGTTTTCCAGATCGTGTTGAGCAACGCCGTGAGGGGTGCATCATCCCCGTCCAGCGTGTTCCACCGAATCGCCATGCGTCCATAGTTGACTACATCAATCTCAGAGTCGTAGGCATGCCCTGTCGCATCCTTCATGTCCGTCATATGCATGCAGTAGGAGCGGAGGAATTGCAGTTCCGACCGGCACACGGGTGCAAATGCCTGGCTGACGATTGCACTTGCCTCGCAATCGAGCGCAGCCTGGAGCGTGTCGAAGTTGTGAATCAGAAGACGGTCAGCGCCCGTATGCGAGCAGCGCCAACGCATATCCGGGAGCGCCTCATGCAGTGCATCGCTGAACTCGGCGACATCCTCGCGGGACAGCCAAAAGTAAAGCAGCTTCGTCTTCTGTCCTTTTTCCGGCATGGGAAGCACATCTCCAGGTTTGGAAGGCCTCGAAGGCAGGGGGTCTTCCTTTTGCAAGAATTGATCGTAGGTTCCTCGATGCCATCGGGCAATTCCCAGGTGGTGACCGTCGGAAGGCTCTTTAAGCTTGCGCGGTGAGATTGGCCTTGCGGAGGGCCATGTCGGTCAGTGGGGGGTATCTGGATGGTCGACGGGGGCAGATGCCCCCAAATATGCCCACGGCCTGACGGTTTGCGACGGAAGCGGGCGCACGGAGGCGGAAACGAAAAAGGCCGGAAGCCCTTGATTATTCGGGGATTCCGGCCTGCTTCGGGCCTTGTCGGCCACTGCATTGGGGTGGGCGCACCTGAACAAAGTTCATATCTACTTGTATTTAATGCGTTTTTCTTGGATTAATTTTTAGCGTACCCTCAAAAATACCCGCAAAGGTTGGTGGTGCTAGCGAAAGTACCCGCGATGACGGCGTTCCGTTCAGTGGGCTTCCTTGGTGCATCAGGATCAGGTACTTGCTTCATCTGGCCGTACCGCTGCCCTCATCACTACGCAGAAAGCGGAAGACTATTGAGCTCTGCGCGTGCTTCCCGCCATCGCGGGAAGTGTTCATCAAGCAGTGCGATAAAGCGTTCGTCGTGGGTTGGCGCGATAAGGTGTGCCATCTCGTGGACCACCACATACTCGAGCAGGTGCCGCGGCTTCTTCACCAGCTCCGTGTTCAGGCGGATATGGCCGCGGGCATGGTTGCAGCTGCCCCAGCGGGTCTTCATGCGTTGCAGGTAGTAGGCCTGCACCTTCACCCCTAGTCGTAACTCCCAGGCGCGAATGAGATCGGGCAGCACGGCATGCAGCTGCGCCTTGTGCCAGGCGTGCATCACTTCGGAGCGCTTCGCCTCGTCGGTGCCGGGGCGAACACTCAGCGTGATGCGCTTGTGATCGAGGCGGACACCGGGTTTGGCATCGACGATCTGCACATCGAGCAGATAGCGACGCCCCCACACGCTGTGGCTCTCGCGGGTGACATGGCGGCGCGGTGCCTCGCGGGCCTGCGCGCGGAACCCGGCCTGCTGCTTCCGGATCCAGCCGAGCCGGGTGATGGCGTAGGCCCTAAGCACGTCCAGGCGCGAGCGCATGGGTGCGACCAGCGTGACCCGGCCTTCTGGCGGTTGCACGGTCAGGTGTACGTTCTTGACGTCCTTACGCATCACGGAGATTTCGATTTCGCCCAGCTGGAATGTGTCCATCAGCGGTAGCCAGCCTGGTTCTTGACCAGGTCAAACAGCTTGAGCATGGCATCACGGTTGCCCTCAACCACCGCAAGCAGGGCACGCTGCACGGCACGTTCCTTGATCGCGTCACCCTTCCAGCCGGCCGGCACATCCGTGCGCATGATCGCATCGATCTTCACCGCCATACCGATCAGCTCGTTGCCGTACAGCGGCGCATCATCGGCAATGTGCGTGGCATCGACGGGTCTGGCCAGGATGTCCGGTAGGTTGCGGTAGATAAGGGAGGCCTCGGGCTTGTCACGCAACGCCTCGGGCACTTGCTCGCCACCGGCTGCATGCGTCGCCAGCTTCCTAGCCAGTGCTTCGGCTTGCCTCAGGAACTCCGCGTAGCTTTCCGCATCGGCGCGCGACTGCTTGATCAGCTCGTCCAGCAGGCTCGACATCTCCTTGAAGAAGCGCGGATCGGTCAGGCGCTCCTGGATGATGGCCTTGCGCATGTTGTTGATGATGCCCTCGGCCACCGCCTTGTTGCTGCTGCCCTTGGCATTGAGCTTCTGCGCGATGGCGTCGTGGATGCCGCTCTTGACGATCAGGTCCACCAGCGACAGGTCGCCCATGTCACCCAGTTCACGCGCCTCATCGGCGCGCACGTAGCGGTTGAGCAGGTCGCGCATATCGCCCTCGAAGGGCTTGATGTCGAACTCCTCGCCGGAATGGTTCTTGATGGTCGCGCGCATCTCGGCGTAGAAGGCCACCTCCCGCTCCAGCCGGGCAATCGTGGCCTCGTCGTAGCCGGCGTTCGACAACTCGCTGCCAATGTCCGCCCAGGCCCTCACGAACGCCGTCACCAATTTGTAGAAGGAAATGCGCAGCGGCTCGGCCTGTTCCAGCGCCTCGGCGTCCTGTGCCTGGCCGCAGAAGTAGGCGATGAACTGCTCCAGCTCACGCGGCGGCGGCACCGGCTCGCACAGGTGCAACAGCGCCTCGCGGCTCTCCTCCAGCTTTTTCACGCCTTCGCTGATCCAGTTCTTCAGGGTTACATTGCCGTCCTGCCCGTCCTTGCCATCCACCACCAGCTGGTCGGAGCTGTAGACCGAAATGGCCTCCTGTACCTTGCCGAACAGTTCCTTGAAATCGACGATATAACCGTAGTCTTTGTCATCACCATCCAGGCGATTGGTGCGGCAGATTGCCTGGAACAGGTCGTGGTCACGCAGGTTGCGGTCCAGGTAGATGTAGGAGCAACTGGGCGCGTCAAAGCCGGTCAACAGCTTGCTGACCACGATCAGCAGCTTGCAGTTGGCCGGCTCGTCCTTGAAGCGCCGCTTCATCTCCGCTTCGTACTTGTCGGTGCTGTCGAAATCCTTGAGCACCCAATCCCGGTAGGTGTCGTACTTGTAGCGGTAATCGCTGCCGGCCGGCTCCTTCGAATACAGCGTCTTGTCCGGCTCGAAGGAGGTAATGATGCCGACATGCCGGCCGAAACTGGTGTTCTGGAACAGCCGGAAATAGTGGCAGGCGTCGTAGATCTCATCGGCCACCAGGATCGCCGTGCCACGCCCGTCGTTCAGGCGGCGGCGCGTGTCGAAATCCTCCAGGATGCTGCGGATGATGCGGTCCTTGCGCTCGCCCGAGCTGAGCAGCTCTTCCATCGTGGCCCAGCGTTTGCGCAGTGCCGCCTTCTGGAAGTTGTTGAGGTGTTTGGTCTTGTTGGCGAAGTACTCTTCAATCTTCTTCCGGTTGCCGAGCGCCTGCGGCACCTCGCGCGCCTCGTACTTCAGGTCCAGCACCACCTTGTCGGCCACCGCTTCGGGAAATTTGTAGGTGTGGATGTAGGTCCCGAATACGTCGTGGGTGGTCTTCTTGTCCTTGCGCAGCAGCGGCGTGCCGGTGAAGCCGATGAAGATGGCATCGCCCAGCCAGCGCTTCATCTGCTTGTTCATGTCGCCGCCCTGGGTGCGATGGGCTTCGTCCACGAAGACGTAGAAGCGTCCGTGCGCGTGCGGCGGCAGGGCGGTCAGGTCGCTGGTGTCGAACTTGTGGATCAGCGCGCACAACAGCCGTGGCGTGGTTGCGCCCAATTTGTCCACTAGGTCGGTGCGCGAGCCTACCCGGGTGGAATCCAGCCCGGAGTTCTTCAATACCTTGGTGATCTGGTCATCCAGCTCCTCGCGGTCGGTGATGACCAGGATACGGGCATTGGCGTCGTCCTCTAGCAGCCATTTGGCCAGCAGCACCATCAGGATGCTCTTGCCGCTGCCCTGGGTATGCCAGATCACCCCCCCTTCGCGTCTGCGGGTGCGTTCCTGCGCGGCCTTGATGCCGGCGTACTGGTGTTGCCTTGGCACCTTCTTGATGCCGGCGTCGAAGATCACGAAGTGGTAGAGGAAATCCAGCAGCCGCGCCTTGTCCAGCATCTGCGCCAGCGGCCGGTCCAGCAGCACGCCGGGCTCGCCAGCGGCCAGGCCGGCGTCGTCCTTCCACTGCACATAGAACGTTTCCGGGCTGCCCACGGTGCCGTAATACAGCCCTTGCGCATCATTGCCGGCCATCAGCAGCTGCACCGTGCTGAAAAACGCCTGGTTGAAGGCGGGTTCCTGGTTGCTGATCAGCTGGCGGATGCCCTCGGCCTTGTCCTTGCTGCCGCGCTTGAGCTCGATCACCGCGATGGCGATGCCGTTGATGTACAGCACCATGTCCGGGCGGCGCTCGAGACCTCCACGCAGGGTGACTTCCTCGGCCAGCGCGAAATCGTTGTTGTGCGGGTTCGCCCAGTCGATGAAGTGGACCTTCCGGGTCTGCTCGCCCAGTGCGGTCTGCACGTCGGCGCCATAGCGCAGCAGGCCATAGGTGCGAAAGTTGGCATCGTACAGGGTGTTGCCGCGGATCTCTGCGGTGGCTTGCAGCTGGCGCAACGCCGCCGATACCAGCGCATCGGAGTAGCCGCGTCGTTTCAGGTTGGCGCTGAGGTAATCCGGCTCGATATTGCGATTTCCCTCGCGTCTGCTCCAGTCGCCCAGGTTGTCGTAGCCCAGGCAGTCCGTACGCGAGGGGTCAGTGAACAGCCTGGCCACACGGTTCTGGGTAGTGCGTTCGGCGCGAGGACGGTTAGGCATGAGCGGCAGCCTCCAGCTTCGCAGGTGACCAAATGACTTCGGCCAGAGCCATCAACAGCATGGCACGCTTGCCCTGTTCCAACTTAGTGAAATTGGCATGCGCTTCGAATGGAAGCTGATGGGTTTGCTTGAATTGCCGGAACTGCGGCTGATGCTGATAGATCGCATCGCTCAGGCTGGCCGCGTAGAAGTTTTGCTGTGCGTAGATCTTGCGCTTTTCGCCGAACGGTTTGGCTTTCAGGCTGCGGTTAACATCCTGCGGCAGCAGCAGCAACGAAGCGACATTGTTGCGAACTTCATCGAACTCCTGTTCGCTGACAAACATATCTGCGTACGCAGTGAAGTCATCGGCAAAGATGTGCTCGATGTCATACGGATTCTTGCTTACACGGTCCATCAAAGCCGGGAAGCTGTCACCGCGCCCGGAGTGCAACTCGGTGAAGGCCGTGACCCGCGCCAGCAGGTGGTAGATGTAGGCCTTGCTGTGCTGGTTCAAACCAAAGCCAGCGAGTCCCTTCCGCCACTTCTGCGTGGCGCTGCCTTGCACGGTAATCTCGTCATTGGCCAGTTCATTGCCGAGCAGCTGCACCAGCTTATCCAGACCCTTGCGGCGGATCTTCTTGTTCAGCTGGTGCATCGCGTAGTAGATCGACGAATAGCCGGTGCGGATATTGTTGACCTTGCGCCGCATCATCCAGATATCCAGAAACGTTGCCGTCACTGCCAGCTTGCGGCGAACGGTGGCCGGATCATCCGATTCGACCAGCGGTGCCAGCAATACGGTGTTCTGCAGCGTCAGGCCGTTGCGCGCGTTGTAGTAGATGGCCTCCAGACCGGACGTGTAAACCGCGCTGGCCTGCTGGACCAGCAACCAGGCCTTGGCGAAGAAGCGGAAGCTATTCTGGACGAAGACAGCATTGGTATCGGCCTTGCCCAGCCCCAGCCGGGTGTGATTGTCGCGTACCCAGCGATGGAACATGCTGCCCACCTGCTCCCAGTCCCGCTCGGTGGCGTTGGCAACGCGCTCGCGGATGCTCTCGGCATACTGGGCGCGCAGCCAGTCACGCATGAACTCCCCGTCGCGGTCATGTTGGTGCTCCTGGTCCACCGTGATCAGCTCCAGCACCTGGTTACGCCAGGCCACGTTTACCTCCGAGCGCGTGGCAGCATCGGTGATCGGGGCGAGCAGGTAGGCCTTGAGCATGTCCATTGGGCCCAACGGCTTGCCGCGATCATTCATCGATTCGAAGATTACGCTGGCATAGGCGTCATTGTCGGTGGCGATCTCGATCAGGCCGACCTTGCGCATCAACCAGTAAATGAAGTGCGACAGCCCCTCGCCCAGCTCTTCCACCAGCCCGCTGGCCTCGATCTCCTGGTAGCGGGTATGCATGGTCTGGATAGATTCGTCCTTGTCGTCCGGCACGAAAGGCTTGCCCTCGTACAGCGCACGGATGATGTCCAAGCGCTCGGGAATATCCAGGTTGAACTTGGCCACGCCCATGTCATCGCTGTAGATCAGCGGCGCCATGGTGGCGGCGACGGCCAGTTGCTTCTCGCTGGCAGCCCGATACAGGTGGATAAACAGCAGCGTCAGCGAGGTCGTGCGTTGCTGGCCATCCACCAGATAGTTCTTGCCGTTACGCTGGCTGACGATGATCGAGCCGAGGAAATATTCGCCATAGCCGTTGACTGCACTGGTCTCGTGGCCGGGCTGGTAATGGGCAAAGAACTTGGCCTGCAGGTCGTTGAGCAGGTCCTCGATGTTCTTTTTCTCCCACTTGTACTCGCGTTGGTACTCGTCAATGGCAAACGAACGGCCCTGCAGCAACTGCTGGATGGTCCGGTAGTACGGTGTAATAGCCGACATGGTTCCCCCTGTTTCCTTGTATTGCTTCAGACCAACCGGATCCGGCCGGTAAGCAGTGCCTGCATCATGCCTTGCTTGAGTTGGGCGGTTTTGGCGCGTTGGGCTTCGAGCGCGGTTATTTCAGTGGCCATGTCGCTCATAGCCTTAGATATCTCCGATTGCTCTCCTGGATCTTTAGGGATAGGTATCTTGATCTTCAGCGCCTGGCGTGGATGGATTCGCTGATGACTACCTGTCGTCCCGATTGCATGCAATTCCATTTGAGCACTGACATGACCAGACCGACAGGCAAGCAGCAAGAACCCTCTATCAACCGATTCATTTGGAACAAGAACCAGGAACTCTGTTGAGCAAACCGAATTCGACGGCACTTCGTTCGGAGCCCAGACTCTCGGAATGCGCGGATTCAGTTTAGACAGCAGTACCGCGCCTTGTGGAACAACAAATTTGTTGCTCCCGATAGAGGCTCCAGCCTCGACAACAGGTGCTTCCAAGGCATCGAACGCAGGCAAGCTGAAGTGTGTGAAAAGAGCCTCTGGGGTCGCCGACGGGTCGATACCTTCTTTGGAAAGTTTCGCCACTTCCCCCAGCGACTTCACCTCCCACTCCCCACTGAACCCCGGCAGGCGGCGCTTGCCGGTGAGCAGCTCCTGCATCGCGCCTTGTTTGATGGCGCGCTTCTTGGCGATCAACGCATCCTGCGCGGCCAGCAGCGAATCCACGTCACTGAGAGCGGTGGCGATGGCGGATTGCTCATCCTTAGTGGGCGGAAGCCCGATCTTGAACGATCTGATGTCCGCAGGGCTGATGTGAGGAATTGCCGTCGTAGTCTTTACTGAGTCGCAATGGTCGGTGAATTTTTTGCTACAGATCCAAGTCTTCAGATAGGACTGATCAACGTATGTAGAACGCACACGCGCTACACGTTGAAGCAGCAGCGCCGGCACATCCGATGCTTCGAGTTCCGCAAAGCTTCTTCCAACCAATGATCCATCCATGGAGACGACAATGTCGCCGACAACAAGTTGGTACTTGCGAAGCTCACCTGACACTTCAGGCCAGTACTTGGTTAGATCCTCGCTCCAATCGGTTTTGCCACGTTTGACATTCGAACCTCGGAGTAAGCGAACTCCTGAATCTGTGTAGCCACCACTTGGAAAGGGATGTCCCGTTAGCAGGTCGATCAAAGGACCAATATGGGAGCATTCCCAGTCCTTGGGAATCACTCCAACCTCGGTCTGCTTGTAGCCGGCCTTCAGTTCCACGCAAACCCCATCTTTGCCAGATGCCCGGCCACCTTGCTTTCCAGTTCTTTTACCTGCGCTGCCAGTTGTGGCAGCGGTGCGTCATAGCGTTCGGCCAGTTCCTTCAGCCGTCGGGTCAGGGCCTGCGATACGCGCTCCACCTCGCCCTGCACGGCAGCGGACAGCGTGACCAGCCATTTGTCATCCACCACCAGGGCCTGGATGTCGGCCACTGATAGCTGCGGGTACTTGGCCAGCGCCTTGGCGTCGAGTTCGGCATCCAGCGCCTTGAGCTGCTTTTTCAGTGCGGCTACTTCGTCGGTCAGTGCCAGCCACTGCTTCAGCACGGCGAGCTCTTCGGCGGCTTCGCTGTCCTTGCCGATTTCGCGGATGCGGTCTTTCACCTGTGCGGCGGTGATCCGGTCGAACCCGGTAAAGGCCATGTCCTCGCCGCCGTGCTCTTCTTCCAGTGCTTCCAGCGCGCTGCCGGCACTGTCCAGCGCGGCGCTGGTGGCATTAAGCGCCAGCTGTTCGGCAGCGAAGTAACGCGCCACGACCAGCGGCTTGGGCACCAGGTCGCAGGCCCAGCCCTTGTCCTTGCGCTGGCCTTTCTTGTTGGTTTCGATGATGCGTGCGGGCTCGGCCTTCCAGCCATCAGCAGACAGCAGGTAGGCATCGTCCTGCATCGTCTGTGCCCAGTAGTCCATCAGGTGCTGGTAGATGGTGTAGGCATCGAGCAGCGGCGCCTTGGCATAGGCGGACAGCAGGCTTTCGGAAACCTCGTGGATGAACTGCTTGGGGGAGCCGCCTTCAGCAAAACCGGCCAATGTCGGGCGGATGTGCTGCTGCCAACGGGTTTGCAGTTCGGCCGCAGTGGCCTGGAAGGCCTGGAACTGAGCGTGGCCGAGGATGGCGGATTTCACCTCGGCTTGCGGCCGCGTCAGTTGCAGGTAGCCGGGGCGGCCGGCGTCCTCGAAGAGGGTCTCGCGCAGGGCGGGCATGCTGGCCCAGTACGTCGCCAGTGCGTCCACGTCGTGCTGCGGGATGCCGCCTAGCAGGTGGCTTTCGATGTCCTGCAGGTCTTCGGCGGCGCTGCTGTCGATATAGCGCGGCAGGTTCAGGTTGTAGTCGTTCTTCGAGTCGCGGATCTCATCGAAGCCGACCATGCGCGCATAGCCGGGCACGTGCTGCGCCTTGTTGAAGGTGTCGACGATGCGGTGGATGTCCTGCTCGCGCAGGCGGTTCTTGGCGCCGTCCTTCAGGAAACCCTTGCTGGCATCGATCATGAAGATGCCGCGGCGGACGCTGGCGTTTTCCTTGTCCAGCAGCAGGATGCAGGCGGGAATGCCGGTGCCGTAGAACAGGTTGGCCGGCAGGCCGACGATGGCGGTCAGGTAACCGCTATCAACCAGCTGGCGGCGGATCTGAGCTTCCGCATTGCCGCGGAAAAGCACGCCATGCGGCAGGATGCAGGCACCCTTGCCGCTGGCCTTGAGGCTGCGGATGATGTGCAGCAGATAGGCGTAGTCGCCCTGTTTGGCCGGCGGCACGCCCCAGGCGAAGCGCTGGAAAGGGTCGGCATCCGGGGTGAGGCCGCTGCTCCAGGCCTTGTCCGAGAACGGTGGGTTGGCGACCACGTAGTCGAAGGTCCTGAGCCGCTCGCCTCCCTTGAACTTGGGGTCGGCCAGGGTGTTGCCTGACTGCACGGACGCATCTGGGAAGTCGTGCAGGATCATGTTCATGCGTGCCAGGCCGGCGGTGGTGGCCGAGATTTCCTGCCCATAGAGGGTGATCTGCTTGCCTGCTTCGGCGGCCACCTTCAGCAGCAGCGACCCTGACCCGCAAGTCGGGTCATAGGCGGTGGTCTGGCGGTTGGTGTTGTGCGGGCCGATGCCGATCAACTGGGCGATGGTGCGGCTGACTTCGGCCGGGGTGTAGAACTGGCCCTTGCTCTTGCCCGAATCCTGGGCGAAGTGGCGCATCAGGTATTCGTAGGCATCGCCAAGGATGTCGTCGTGCTCGGCACGGTTGTCGGAAAAATCCAGTGCCGGGTCTTCGAAGATGGCGACCAGGTTGGTCAGCTTGTCCTGGCGTTCCTTGCCTTCGCCCAGTTTCTTGGGGTCGTCGAAGTCGGGGAAGTCGCTGAGTGACAGACTGCTGCTGTTGGCTTCGACCAGCGGCTGGATGACCCGGGTGTTGATGCGCTCGCCTATGTCCGGCTTGCCCTTGAAGGCCACCATGTCGGCAAAGCTGGCCCCGGCGGGGATCACCAGCGGTGCCAGATCGTCGCCGGCGTACTTGTCGCTGACGTACTTGATGAACAGCATGAACAGGACGTAGTCCTTGTACTCGGATGGCTCCATGCCGCCGCGCAGTTCGTCGCAGCTGGCCCAGAGGGAGGAATAGAGGTCGGACTTCTTGATGGGCATGGTTGATAAGGGCTGGAATAGCAAGGCCCGCCCTGTATGGGTGGGTCGGTGGGGTGCAGCGCGGCAGTGTCAGGCCGTCACTGGCGCAAGCGCGGGGTTCAAGGATGCTATGACGAACTGTTTTTTGCCATTGCAAAAACTTCGCGCTGCTTTGATGCTCTGGCCCAAGGCGGCCAACAGGTGTTCTGCTTCAGCTTCCAATGTTGGCGCGTGGCCGCGCCACCGGAGGATGGTGTCCCAAATCAGTACGGCCGAGCGCCATCGGCGGCGCATGACTATCCGATAACGATAGCGACCTCCTGACAAGACCTCACTTCCGCCGCCGATCAATCTTCGGCCGACTTCATCTTTCCTGGGCGGAACCTTCTTTGGAGTCGAGGGCAGTCATCAGGGTGGCTACATCTGCCCCAAGTCTGTCAGCAAGCTTGCACAACACCAATAGCGATGGATTCCCGACTGAGCGTTCGATCTGACTGATGTAGGTGCGATCGATCCCCGCCTCGAGAGCTAGCTTTTCCTGGGAGAGCCCCTCAGCAAGACGTAACTCGCGGATATTACCCGCGAGTTCTCGTCTGACTGCTTCAAAGGGACGGCTCATGGGGATAGGCTCCCGCTTGACGAGACCCCTGGTCCACGGAATATATTCATCAAATCGTAGGGCTACGACTTGGGAACGATGGACAACAACCCCTCCAGGCGATATCACGCTGGCTTGGCAGCACTCTGTGTTGTCGCTTTGACGGGGGCGAAATGGCAGAACCCTTCAATCGCCGATCCGGCACAGCAAGAACATCAATTGGTCATTGACGACGCATACTGCAACCGGGTCGCAGTTGGAGCGGCCCCTATGCCCTCCGTGAACGTGCCGCAATCTCCGAGACAGGGCGCTCATGTCCCCGGCAGCTCGATCACCTATGGTCCGAACGGTAGTACCTACCGCAGTACTTATTCAGGCACGACCACCCCAGCCCGAAGTGTTGGTGACGCGTTCGCAGGTGGCTTTGCTCAAGGAGCAGCAGCTGGTGCACTAATCGCCGCCCGACGCCAACAGAGGGTCATCCACAAGGGCTGTATGTCCGAATTGGGATGGTCGAAGTCAGCGTCCTCGTCCCGGGCGGTAGCACGGCCCCCGACGGCTCAGGTCGAAGCCACCACATCCAACACCCCAAGCCAGCAAATGACATGGGAAAAAATCTCGACATCAATTGATGGTGGACAAATTTTCATCAGCCCGGAATCCGTCAACAAACGCGGTTCCAACGTCACTGCCTGGCTGAAGGTCCAGTTCCCCCATGCCTTTGGCCCTGGACCTGGAGGGGTAATGATTGATGAAGTGCAAGAACTAACGACCTTCCATTGTCTATCCCGCCAAACCTCCTTGTTAAAGCTAGTTTCGTTCTACCAAGGCAAGCAACTCTTTGTGGACGAGCAAAGCGGCGCCGACTTGAAGCGGGACAGCTTTTCGGCAGACTCGCTGTATGTTCCGGCCTATGAGGCCCTCTGTAGGCTCTAAAACACGACGGATTCTTTTGAGAGAAACTCATCGTTCACGTAGACCAGCGCCCATGTTGGCTGCCAGCAGCTCAGGGTGGCTGCCGGCATAGCCGGTGACTAATGAGCGGCGCGCTCAAAACGTTTCCCCGCAATCCCCCACTTGGTAACTATATCTGTGTAGCTGTTTTGGCTACCGTGAGCGCCCAAAAATTGGCCTGACGGTAGTCATTCTGGCTGCCGTGAAGACCCAGAGTGGTGAATTTTCTGCCGCCACTGTAGTTGTAGCAACTACTGTCGGTAGTCATTTCAGCTGCCGTGTTTTTTTGGCATGCGAGAGCGTATGGGGGCGAGTCCTCATGGTTTTGCCTCCAGCCCGGCATCCGGTTGCCATCGCATGTATGGCTTGGATGGCTTTGCGTCCAGGGCGGCCCCGGCTTCGTTCTCCAGTCGGTAGCTCGTGGCGTGTCGGGTCTTGTACGTGAAGCCGCCTGGAGTTTCGACAGTGATCCACCCGCGCTCAATTAGCGCGGCGAACGCTGCTTGCACGCGCCGCTGGCCCACCCCAATTCGCTTTGTCGCCTCCCGCAGGCTCAGGAAAACCACGTTTCCTTTCGAGGGTCGATACAGTGCGCGAAGTTCTATCAGCAGTGCGCGTGCATCGGGGTTCAATGTGCAGTAGGCGGGGCAGGTCAGTTCGTGCGCATATAGCCGCACATGTGCCTCATGCCCGATCCCGCTACGCCCTTTGGCCTTAAGTCGCGACTGTGCCACCGCCCGCGCCCTCCGCCAGGTGATACCTGGCAACACGTGAAGTTCCGCGCCGGGTCGGGACCTCGACTTCTGTGGTGATGATGGGCCAGCCCGCGCGTTTCAATGCATGCACATCGGCGGCGAGGCGGAACGCACCGAACTCGCGCAGCGCCTCTGCCTGCGTCAGGCTCTGGCCGGCCTCGAGGGCCGCGAGGACGGCCGCACGAGCCGTACCCTCGACCGGACGCTTGCACTGGAGTTGCGATGAGTCGTCAGAGCCGTGTTCCCTCCTGAGCCCTGATCTGCTTGCCGGAGTTCGTTCGCTTTGGACGAAGGCGTTCATCAGTCCACCTTCCCGGAAACGAATCTCTCCAAGTCGGCACGGCGGTAGCGGACGGCTCGCTTACCCAGCTTCACATAGCGCGGGCCTTCGTCTTTGGCTCGCCAATTCCGCAGAGTGGCAACTTTCAGCGCCAGCAGGGCTGCTACTTCTGTTTCGTCCAGCAGGTCGCCAGGTGTGAGTAAGGGTTGAGTTTCCATCGATGTACCTCAGCAGTAAGTGACCGTAGGCCAGATGCCTTGCGGTACTGCGGAATGCAGCGATGGGAATAGTTGGCTGGAAGAACCGGGCAGCGCGCTACCCAGCGCGCGCAATCAGGAAGCTGCGCGCAGAGTCACAGGCGCGCCAGCTCTAGGGAACCTCTGAATAACTCGCCCGGCCAGCACCGGAATGAAAATTTGGCTGCTCCGGCATCGGGTAAGCCATTGATCCTTGGCTTCCCAACTCACCAATTAGGCCGGAGTTCCTGCTGCTGAGACAAGGGATCGGAGTTGTTCAGACCTTCCCTAGCTCCTTCCTCCATGCGGCTGACCATTTGCGAATGGTTTCCGCGTTCTTCAGTACAGGCCATCGGCGCATGACCTCCGTCGCGAAATGCTCAGTCGTGCGCAACTTCGGATGCCGGCCGCCCTTCCACTCCTTCCATAGCTCCTTCGCCTGGGCCTTCGCAGCCTGCTTTCCGTCCTTATCCAGCTTGACCTTTGCCTTGGCGGCGTGTCGGGCACCGGCACTGCGCACTTCGGCAGAGGTCATGCTTGGTTCGGTCCTGATCAAACCGGACGTGTTAACCGAGGTCAACCCGCCGGCTATCTCGGAAATGGCGTCAACCCAATGCGTAGTCGTCGCGCCAGGCTCACCTCCAACGGCGAACTCAATGTCTCCAGCTTGGTTGTAGATCCAACACGCCACGAGCTCCGCAGACGCTGGCAGCTTGATGTAAGCACTCTTGCGAAATTCAGCAGCAATGGCCGCTTCTTCTTTGGTCCAGTCGTGGAAGTCCAAAGGAAGAGCTGCGCCTGCTGAAATCTCGACTTCGATACCCTTCTCATCCTCGTGCAGCCTGTACCAGGGACGGTCGCTGTTCGTGTGCTCAGGGCCGAAGGTGCTCAGCTCTAAGAAGGATGGGTAGTAAATAAGTGTGTCGCTCAGATTGCATGCCCGCAGGCTCGCCAGCAGTTCGCTAAGCCAAGCTTCGTTGGCCGCTCTCATGCTAGCCGCCGTTTCATCGTCACTATTCATCGTTCACCCTCGCCCTAAAGAGGGGGCCCACTGCGCCCAGCGGAATGAGGCTGAGGGTTTTCGCCTGCCTATGCCGAGGGAGACCATTTGCTCAACTCACTTTGGCACGCAGCGAGACCACATTCGCCCCCGTGCGCAGGCCGTCTAGGTAGTCCGCCCATGCCTGCATCATCCTCCGGCGTTCGGTCAGGTACTGCGCTTGGTTGTAGGTGCCGCGAATCTTGTTGCCGTCCCGGTGCGATAGCTGACGCTCGATGGCGTCTGGGTTCCAGCCCATTTCGTTCAGCCGGGTTGATGCCATGTGCCGGAAGCCGTGCGGGGTCATCTGCTCGTTGTCGTAGCCGAGCCGCCGCAGTGCCTGTCGTACTGTGTTCTCCGACATGGGGCGCTTGCTCGAAACTTTCCCCGCGAACACGTACACGCTGCGCCCGGTGAGCTGGTGCAGGTCACGCAGGATAGCGACTGCCTGCGAGGGCAGGGGGACGACGTGGGCAGGGGTGCGCGGATTCTCCTTTTCGGCCCGGCTCAACTTCTGCTTGGCGGCCGGGATGCGCCACTCGGCAGCGTCTAGGTCTAGCTCGGTCCATTCCATTTGCCGAATCTCGCCCGGTCGCTGGAACAAGATTGGCGATAGCCTGAGGGCGGCCAGTGTCACGGGGTCGCCGGTGTAGCCGTCCATTGCCTGCAATAGGTCAGCGATCTGGCCGGTGTCGGTGATGGAGGCGAAGTGCCGTTTGACGGCCTTGGGTAGCGCCCCACGCAGATCATGGGCAGGGTCGCGCTTGGCGATTCCTGCAGCGATGGCGTAGCGGAATACGGCAGACAGTTCCGAGCGGATGCGGTCTGCACTCTCCAGCTTGCCGGCCTTGACCAGTCGTTGCAGGCAGGCCAGCAACTCTGGGGCTTCGATCTCGGCTGTTGGTCGCGCCCCGACGTAGGGGAAAACATGTGTCTCCATCCACGCCTTGCAGCGATCGGAAGTGCCCTTGGTTCGCTCGCGGGCCTTCATCTCCTGGTAAGCGCGAGTCACTACCTCCAGACTGTTTGCCGCCCGCTCGGCTCCGGCCGCCTTCTCTGCCTTCCGCTGCGCTCCGGGGTCGGTGCCTTGGGCGACCAGTGTGCGGGCTTCCTCGCGCCGCTGGCGGGCTTGCGCCAGCTTCACCTCAGGGTAGGTACCGAGCCCCAGCATGTTCTCCGTCCCGATGACAGGCCGGCGGTAGCGCCAGCGCCACAGTTTGGAGCCGTCTGGGTTCACCAACAGGAACATGCCGCCGCCGTCAGGCAGCTTGTACGGCTTGGGGCCGGGCTTGGCGTTTGCGACTTCAGAGGGTGATAGTGGCTTGGAGGTCAGCCTGGGCATGGGGGGGGCATCTGGTTTGAGGGTACGGCTCGTTGCGTGTAGCCGCGTACCCGCACTTGTACCCGCAAACTTGGGTGATCGCCAGTGACATGCGAAGATGTCGCCAGACAACAGGCAAAGAAAAACCCCCGATTTCTCGGGGGTTTTTGGTGTTTCCGGTACCTTGCGGGACCTTTATATGGTGGAGGTGGGCGGAATTGAACCGCCGTCCGAAGGCACTCCATCCCTGGCACTACATGCTTAGTTCACCGTTGGGTCTCGTCCTGTGGCAGCACGGTGAGCGAAGCGCACCCAAGGACCAGCCTGTTTTGGTTAAGCCGTGACTGACAGGCAGCCGTCACAGCCGGTTCCGTGATAATGACCCTACATCCACGAGCACGGGCACAAGTGGGTTCGGGGCTTACGCCTTAAGCGGCGAGAGCGTAGTTGTCGTCGTTGGCAACTAGAGTTTTGCAGCTGGATTTACGAGGAAAGCTACCCCCTCGGCATGCGCCAAGCGACTTCATAACCCCCGTCGAAACCAGTGCACCCCCGGTTGGACGTTGAGCGATGAGGGTTCCGGCTACCTGAGCGACCAAGTGGACCGAAACCTCGCTGACGGTGTGGATGCTACGGCAAACAAGCTGAATCGTCACGTGCCGGTATCCGTCTGGCGTGGGTTAACGCCCCGCCGACCTTTCTGCGACAGGCGCCCGTCAACGATGTGTCGGTTGAAATCGGGTGGAGACCGTTGGTGCAAGAGCAGCAGGCGCGCAGTTTGAAGGGGCTCGCGGCAGGCGTGGGGCGGGATTTCCTGCGGCGTGCCTTGCCGGCTCTGCCTGCCTATGTGTTGCTGCTGTTGTTGACGACGGCGGCGCTGTGGGGTGACTCGGGCTGGCAGCTCGGCGCGGCCGTGGCCACGTTGCTGGTCAGCGCGGGCATGGTCGGGGCCATGGCGCGGCGGCGGTATCGCTGGGCGGGCTGGCAGGTTGCGGCGGCCCTGTTGCTGCTGGCGTTGCGGCCGGCATGGTCGGGTCTTGAGCTGGCGGCGGTGGATCGCCTGGTCACGCTGGTGGCAGTGGTGGCGGTGCTGCAGGTGGCATGGAGTTCGTTGCGCCTGTTCGGCTTCTCGCAGCGCTTGCAGCGGGTGGCCGACGCGATCCCGGAGGAGCGCGTGCTGGAGCTGTTGCCGCCGGAAGCGGCGGACAGGGTCCGGGCATGGCTGGCAGGAGACGCCGCCGCTGCGACTGAAATCAAGGTGGTCGTGCGCCTGGCACTGCTGTGCGTTGCGCTTCAGGAGGCCGGTACCCGTGGTGAGCTGCGCCGGTGGGCTTACGCCAGCAGGGATTTGCGCAGGTAGATCCGCTGATGGCCCGGCGGGTAGTCAGCGAGCCGGGCAAACACGTCGTAGCCGTGGCGGGTATAGAAGCCCTCGGCTTGCCAGTCGAAGGTGTCCAGCAGGGCGGCGTGGGCGCCGTGCTGGCGTGCGGTCTGTTCGGCCTCGGCCAGCAACGCACTGGCCACCCCGCGCCCGCGGTGGGCGGGGTCAACCCACAGGACATGAACCGTGAGCCAGCCGGCGCAGATGTCGGCGAGCAGGCCGGCGTAGAGGGTGCCGTCGTGATCGTGGCAGGCCAGGCGGACGGGAAGGTCTTCCAGTGGATCGCCACAGGCCTGCTGGTTGAAGGCCAGCAGGCGCTGGCAAAGCTGCTCGCTGTCGTGCGCGCTGGCCGGCCGTGGCGTGCAGGGGGGGGGCATCAGGCGTTGCGGTTGTGGGCGCGCATGGCGCGCTGCTTCTCGCGGGCCCAGTCGCGTTCCTTGGCGGTGTCGCGCTTGTCGTGGTTTTGCTTGCCCTTGGCCAGCGCGATCTCGAGCTTGATCTTGTTCTTGCTCCAGTACATCGCGGTGGGGACCAGGGTGTAGCCGTCGCGTTCGACGCGGCCGATCAGCTTGTCGATCTCCCGGCGGTGCAGCAGCAGCTTCCGCTGGCGGCGGTCCTCGGGGATGGTGTGGGTCGAGGCCTGGATCAGCGGGGTGATCTGGGCGCCGATCAGGAAGATCTCGCCGTCCTTCACGTAGGCGTAGGCGTCGGTCATGTTGCCGCGGCCGGCGCGGATGGCCTTGATTTCCCAGCCCTGCAGGACCAGGCCGGCCTCGAAGCGTTCTTCCAGGTGGTACTCGTGACGGGCACGCTTGTTCAACGCGATGGTTTTGTCGGCCGTCGCGTTCTTTGCTTTATCCTTGCCGGTGTTCTTGCTCATTTACGTATTGTCTCCGATTCGGAGGCATTCCGGATATCCATCGTATTCCCCATGCCTACCATCCGCCGAAGCGCCCTGGTCGAACACTCCGCCGAGCGCATGTTTGATCTGGTCAATGACGTCTCCGCCTATCCGCGCCGGTTCCGCTGGTGCGACAAAGCCGAGATCCTGGAGCAGGGCGGGGACCGGCTGGTGGCGCGGCTGGACCTTGGGCTGGGCTCGTTCCGCACCTGGTTCATGACCGAAAACGCGCTGGTGCGCCCGCGCAGCATCGACATGCAGCTGCGCGATGGGCCGTTCAAGCGCCTGCATGGGCGCTGGGACTTCCAGCCGCTGGCCGCCGATGCCTGCAAGGTCAGCCTGGAGCTGGACTTCGAGCCGACCTCGCGGTTGCTGGGGCCGGCGCTGGCGCTGGGTTTCCAGGGGCTGGCCGACCGCATGGTCAACGACTTCGTGCGCGTCGCCGACCAGGAGGAATGAGGCATGCGAGTGGAGGTGGTGCTGGCCTGGCCGGAACGTTACCTGCAGCGGACGCTGGAGCTGCCCGAGGGCTGCACCGTCGCCGAGGCGGTGGACGAGGCCGGGCTGGATACCGCCGGCGTCACGGCGGCGTTGGCCGTGCATGGCGTGCTGGCGCGCCCGCAGCAGTTGCTGCACGAGGGGGACCGCATCGAGCTGCTGCGCCCGCTGTTGGCCGACCCCAAAGAAAATCGCCGCCGGCGGGCGCGCGGCGGCGATTGATCCCAAGCGGCGCTGGCGATCAGCGGCCCTTCTTCTTGTCCTTGGCCAGGTTGCGGCCGAACTGGCGCACGCTCTTGCGGGCAAGCTCGGCATCCTGGTTCGGGAAGTAGTCGCCTTCCCAGCGGGTGACCATGTCGTTCTCGAAGAACACCGTGAAGTTCTTGGTCTCGGTGGTGCCGAGGCGGTTCACGCGCTGGCTGGCGGTGTAATCCCAACGCTGGGCGTGGAACGGGTCGGCGATGGACGGGGTGCCCAGCAGCGCGTTGACCTGCTGCTTGCTCTGGCCGACCTGCAGCTGCGAGACGGCCTGTTCACGGATCAGGTTGCCCTGGTAGATGGGCTGCTTGTAGATGATGCCGCAGCCGGTGGTGGACAGGGCGACTACAGCAATCAACAGAAGGTTGCGCATTGGGTAGGGCGATTGGGGATATCAGGGCGATGATACACTCCCCGGCACCCAGCGCGATCTGACCGGAGGCAACTGGCGCTAAACCGCCAATGAACACGATGGCCATGGAATCCAACGACCTGCGCAAAGTCGGTCTGAAGGTGACGCATCCGCGGATGCGCATCCTCGCCCTGCTCGAGCAGAACACCCCCCATCACCACCTGACCGCCGAAGACATCTATCGGCAGTTGCTCGATTGCGGCGACGAAATCGGCCTGGCCACGGTTTACCGTGTCCTGACCCAGTTCGAAGCGGCCGGGCTGGTGCTCAAGCACAACTTCGAGGGCGGCCAGGCGGTTTATGAGCTGGACCGCGGCGGCCACCACGACCATATGGTGGACGTGGACACCGGCAAGATCATCGAGTTCGAAAGCCACGAGATCGAGCAGCTGCAGCGCAAGATCGCGGCTGATCATGGCTACGAGCTGGAAGAGCATTCGCTGGTGCTGTACGTGCGCAAGAAGCGTCGCTGAACGCCCGCGCCAGCGGTGGCCCGCCACGGGTCACCGGCCAGCAGGATGAAACGCACAACGCCGGCCCTTGGGCCGGCGTTGTTGTTTGGGGCCTGTCCGCGTCCATGGGGGAACAGGCCGGGGACACCTTGGTCCTCGACCGGCTCAGGCCTCGGTGAGCAGCCTGCGGGCGGCGGCGCGGGCTTCCTTGCTGACCTCGGCCCCGCCAAGCATGCGCGCCAGCTCTTCCTCGCGGCCCTTGGCGTCGAGCAGTTCCACCGCGCTCTGGGTCATGCCGTCGACCGGGGCCTTGCTGACGCGGTAGTGGGCATGGCCCTTGGAGGCGACCTGCGGCAGGTGGGTCACGCACAGCACCTGGCGGCGTTCGCCCAGGGCACGCAGCTTCTTGCCGACGATGTCGGCCACCGCGCCACCGATGCCCGAGTCCACTTCGTCGAAGACCATGGTGGGGACGGCATCCAGGCCCAGCGCGGCGACCTCGATGGCCAGCGAGATGCGCGAGAGCTCGCCACCGGAGGCGACCTTGCGCAGGGCACGCGGTGGCTGGCCGGCGTTGGCGGCGACCAGGAACTCGACCCGCTCGGCGCCGTTCGGGTCCGGGCGGGCGGCTGGCTGCGGTTCCAGTTCGATCAGGAACTGGCCGCCGCCCATGCCCAGCTCGCCGATCAGGGTGGTGGTGGTGTCAGACAGTGCCTTGGCCGCGTTGCTGCGGCTGGCGGTGAGGATGGCCGCTTCGGCCTGCCAGCGGGCAGCGGCCTTGTCGATCTCGCCCGCCAGGCGGGCCAGGCGTTCGTCGGCGCCACGCAACTGTTCCAGTTCGGCCTCGATGCGCTGCTGGGTGGCCAGCAGTTCCTCCATCGGTACCCGGTGCTTGCGCGCCAGGTCGTGCAGGCGGCCGAGCCGGCGCTCGATTTCCTCGAAGGCATCCGGATCACTGTCCAGGTCGTCCTGGACGCGGTCGAGCTGGGCCAGCGCCTCGTGCAGTTGGATGCCGGCCGCGTCGAGCATGCCGTCGACCTCGCCCAGGCGCGGTTCGTGCTGGCTGACCCGGCCCAGTTCATGGCGGACCTGCTGCAGCAGTGAAAGCAGGGACGGGGCATCGTCGTCCCCGTTGAGGATGCCGCCGGCACGTTGGCAGGCTTCGATCAGGGCGGTGGAATGGGCCTGGCGACGGTGGCTGACGCCCAGCGCGGTGATCGCCGCCGGTTCCAGCTCTTCGCGCTGCAGTTCACCGAGCTGGTGCTCCAGGAAGCCGATGCGGTCGGAGACGTCGCCCTGCTGGGAGAGGGCATCGCGCTCATCGAGCAGGGCCTGCCAGGTGCCGGTGGCGGCACGCACGGCGGCGCGCGCGGTGTCGTTGCGGGCATAGGCATCGAGCAGGGCCAGCTGGCTGGGCCGCGACAGCAATGCCTGCTGGTCGTGCTGGCCATGGATCTCGACCAGGAAGCCGGCCAGCTCGGTCAGCTGCGAAACCGGGACCGGACGGCCATTGATGAAGGCCCGCGAGCCGCCGTCGGCGCGGATCACGCGGCGCAGTTGGCACTGCTCCTCGTCGTCCAGTTCGTTGTCCAGCAGCCACTGCCGGGCCGGGCTGTCGGCCTCCAGGCTGAATTCGGCCGAAAGCTCGGCCCGGCTGGCGCCGTGGCGGACCACGCCGGAGTCGGCGCGCAGCCCGGACAGGAAGCCCAGGGCGTCCACCATCAATGACTTGCCGGCGCCGGTTTCGCCGGAAACCACGGTCATGCCAGGCCCGAATTCGAGCTCGGTGGCGCGGGCAACGGCGAAATCCTTGATTGAAAGATGTCTGAGCATGGTGGGCAGATGAGTAGGCCGCGCAAAGCTAGCACGCACGCCGGACAGGTCAATGCATGCAGGGGCGCCGGGGCAGGGTAGGCGCCCGGCGTCTCAAAGGATGAGTCCAAGCCTTGAAACGGCAGGCATTGCCCACATACGAGGCCGGGTAGGCGGGCAGAACCTCCGCCAGGGAACCGGAAATGAACCAAGACCACCCCGAAACCGATCATCAGAACGACGCCGTCGCCGACCAGCATGAAGCCCAGGTCCAGGCGCTGCTTGGCGAGCTGGAGCAGGTCAAGGCCGACGCGCTGCGCGAGCGTGCCGACCTGGAGAACCAGCGCAAGCGCGTGGCCCGCGACATCGAACAGGCGCGCAAGTTCGCCAACGAGAAGCTGCTGGGCGAGCTGCTGCCGGTCTTTGACAGCCTGGACGCCGGCCTGGCCGCCGCCGGCACCGAACCGAGTCCGCTGCGCGAGGGGTTGGAGCTGACCTACAAGCAGTTGCTCAAGGTGGCCGCCGACAACGGGCTGACCCTGCTGAACCCGGCCGGGGAGGCCTTCAACCCGGAACACCACCAGGCCATCAGCCAGGTCGACGCGCCGGCTGGCGTGGCGCCGGGCGCCGTGGTGACCGTGTTCCAGAAGGGCTACCTGCTCAACGAGCGCCTGCTGCGGCCGGCGCTGGTGGTGGTGGCCAAGGCCGACTGACCGGCCGGCTGGCCCCTGGTTAAACGGGGCCGGCCAACAGCAAACAGTGTTCCGGGGATGACTTGAATGTCATCGGGTCGTCCCCCACATCCCATTCATCCCCGGCAGCGGCCGGCACACGAATTCTCAGGAGTCCCCCATGGGCAAGATCATTGGTATCGACCTCGGCACCACCAACTCGTGCGTGGCGATCATGGACGGCGGCAAGGCCCGCGTCATCGAAAACTCGGAAGGCGACCGCACCACGCCCTCCATCGTCGCCTACACCAAGGACGGCGAAGTGCTGGTGGGTGCCTCGGCCAAGCGCCAGGCCGTCACCAACCCGAAGAACACCTTCTACGCGGTGAAGCGCCTGATCGGCCGCAAGTTCACCGACGCCGAAGTGCAGAAGGACATCGCGCACGTCCCGTACACCATCCTGGCCCATGACAATGGCGACGCCTGGGTGCAGACCAGCGACGCCAAGAAGATGGCGCCGCAGGAAATCTCCGCCCGCGTGCTGGAGAAGATGCGCAAGACCGCCGAGGATTTCCTGGGCGAGAAGGTCACCGAAGCGGTGATCACCGTGCCGGCGTACTTCAACGACAGCCAGCGCCAGGCAACCAAGGACGCCGGCCGCATCGCCGGCCTGGACGTCAAGCGCATCATCAACGAGCCGACCGCGGCCGCGCTGGCCTACGGCCTGGACAAGGGTGACAACAAGGACCGCAAGATCGTCGTCTACGACCTGGGCGGCGGCACCTTCGACGTGTCGATCATCGAGATCGCCAACGTCGACGGCGAGAAGCAGTTCGAGGTGCTGGCCACCAACGGCGACACCTTCCTGGGCGGCGAAGACTTCGACAACCGCGTCATCGAGTACCTGGTGGAAGAGTTCCAGAAGGACCAGGGCATCGACCTGCGCAAGGATCCGCTGGCCCTGCAGCGCCTGAAGGACGCCGCCGAGCGCGCCAAGATCGAGCTGTCCAGCGCCCAGCAGACCGAAGTGAACCTGCCGTACGTCACCGCTGACGCGTCGGGCCCGAAGCACCTGAACATCAAGTTGACCCGTGCCAAGCTCGAAGCGCTGGTGGAAGACCTGATCAAGAAGTCGATCGAGCCGTGCCGCACCGCGCTGAATGATGCCGGCCTGCGTTCGAGCGACATCAGCGAAGTGATCCTGGTCGGTGGCCAGACCCGCATGCCGAAGGTGCAGCAGGCCGTCACCGAGTTCTTCGGCAAGGAGCCGCGCAAGGACGTCAACCCGGACGAAGCCGTGGCACTGGGTGCCGCGATCCAGGGCGGCGTGCTGGGCGGCGACGTCAAGGACGTGCTGCTGCTGGACGTGACCCCGCTGTCGCTGGGCATCGAGACCCTGGGTGGCGTGTTCACCAAGATCATCGAGAAGAACACCACCATCCCGACCAAGGCCTCGCAGACCTTCTCCACCGCCGAGGACAACCAGTCGGCCGTGACCGTGCACGTGCTGCAGGGTGAGCGCGAGCAGGCCCGCTTCAACAAGTCGCTGGCCAAGTTCGACCTGTCCGGCATCGAGCCGGCCCCGCGCGGCATGCCGCAGGTGGAAGTGTCCTTCGACATCGACGCCAACGGCATCCTGCACGTGTCGGCCAAGGACAAGAAGACCAACAAGGAACAGAAGGTCGAGATCAAGGCCGGTTCGGGCCTGTCGGAAGACGAAATCAACCGCATGGTTGCCGACGCCGAAGCCAACCGCGAGGAAGACAAGAAGTTCCAGGAGCTGGTCCAGGCCCGCAACCAGGCCGACGGCCTGATCCACGCCACCCGCACCGCCATCACCGAGCATGGCAGCAAGGTCGGTGGCGATGTGATCGGCAAGGTCGAGGCCGCGCTGGCCGACCTGGAGACGGCGATGAAGGGCGACGACAAGGCCCAGATCGAAGCCAGGTCCAAGGCGCTGGAGGAAGCCGGCCAGTCGCTGTACGCCGCCGCTTCGGCCGGTGAGCAGGCCGGCCCGGCACCGGGTGCCGGCGCCGCTGGCCCGTCCAACGACGACGTGGTGGACGCCGAGTTCACCGAAGTCAAGGACGACAAGAAGTCCTGATGTACCGCTGGCCCTTCCCCGCGTGGGAAGGGCCGGGACCAGGGTCCGGGTTTGCGCAGGCGGCCCCGGACCCTTGTCTTGTCGATGAACCGCCACCTTGCCCTCCCCGGAGGGGGAGGGAGAGAAGAGCATGAGCAAGCGCGATTACTACGAAGTACTGGGCGTGGCCCGCAACGCCAGCGACGAGGAACTGAAGAAGTCCTACCGTCGCTGCGCGATGAAGTTCCACCCGGACCGCAACCCCGGTGACGCGGCGGCCGAGGCCTCCTTCAAGGAGTGCAAGGAAGCCTACGAAGTGCTGTCCGACGGCAACAAGCGGCGCATGTACGACGCCCACGGCCACGCCGCGTTCGAGCACGGCATGGGCGGTGGCGGCGGTGCCGGCGGCCCGGACATGAACGACATCTTCGGGGACATCTTCGGCAACATCTTCGGTGGCGGCGGTGGCCCGCGCCAGCCGCGTCGCGGTGCCGACATCGGCTACGTGATGGAGCTGGACCTGGAGGAAGCGGTGGCCGGCGTGGAGCGCCGCATCGAGATCCCGACCCTGGCCGAGTGCGGTGACTGTGATGGCAGCGGCTCGGAAGACGGCAAGGTGGAAACCTGCAACGTCTGCGGTGGTCGCGGCCAGGTCCGCGTGCAGCGCGGCATCTTCGCCATGCAGCAGGCCTGCCACAACTGCGGCGGCCGCGGCCAGATCATCGCCAAGCCGTGCAAGACCTGCCACGGCAACGGCCGTGTCGAGGAAGACAAGGTGTTGTCGGTGAAGGTGCCCGCGGGCGTGGACACCGGCGACCGCATCCGCCTGCAGGGCGAGGGCGAGGCCGGTCCGCCGGGCACCCCGCCGGGCGACCTGTACGTGGAAGTGCGCGTGCGCGACCACGCCATCTTTACCCGCGACGGCGACGACCTGCACTGCGAAGTGCCGATCCGAATCTCGCAGGCGGCGCTGGGCGATACCGTGCGCGTGGCCACGCTGGGTGGCGAGGCGGAGATCCGCATCCCGTCCGAGACCCAGACCGGCAAGCTGTTCCGTTTGCGCGGCAAGGGCGTCAAGTCGGTGCGCAGCCGCACCGAGGGCGATCTGTACTGCCGCATCGTGGTCGAGACGCCGGTGAACCTGACCAACGAGCAGCGCAAGCTGCTGGAGCAGTTCGAGGCCACCTTCATCGGCGAGGAAGCACGCAAGCACTCGCCGAAATCGGCCACCTTCATGGATGGCGTGAAGGGCTTCTGGGAACGCATGAAGTCCTGAGGCGACAGTGCGGCGCCACGCCTCGCTGGACATTCCCGGTGGAGCCGCCGCCGGACAGGGCCCGGCGCTACGGCCGGGCCTTTGTCTTTGTGCTGGATTCGACGCGAAAGCCGCAGCTTGCTGCGGCTTTCCGCGTTCCAGGCGGTTGCGTTGGTTGCGCACGCAAGCGTCCTGGGCCGCGCGGTGGCAGGCGGACGTAGAATGTTGCAATGAACAATCCCGACCACAGCCACCTCGTGCATGGTCGCCGGCAGCGCCCCGATGGGCCGTCGCCGGTGGACGTGATTTCCGTTCAATCCCAACTGGTCTACGGCCATGCCGGCAACAGTGCGGCGGTGCCGCCGTTGCGCGCGCTGGGCCTGCGCGTGTCGGAGATCCCGACCACGCTGCTCAGCAATGCGCCGTTCTACGCGACCCTGCGCGGCCGGGTGCTGCCGGCCGACTGGTTCGCCGAGCTGCTGCAGGGCACGAGCGAGCGCGGCTTGCCGCAGCGGGCGAAGATGCTGGTGTCCGGCTACTTCGGCAGCGTCGACAACGGCGCGGCGTTTGCCGACTGGCTGGACGAAGTGCTGCCACAGTCGCCCAACCTGCGTTACTGCCTGGACCCGGTGATCGGCGACACCCATACCGGCCCCTACGTGGAACCGGGATTGGAACGCGTGTTCGCCGAGCGGCTGTTGCCGCATGCCTGGCTGGTGACGCCCAATGCCTTCGAGCTGGGACGCCTGACCGGCATGCCGGCGCTGGAGCAGGACGATGCCATCGCCGCCTCGCGCAAGCTGCTTGAGCGCGGGCCGGAATGGGTGATCGCGCATTCGGTGTCCGGCGATCCGGGCGAGCTGGTGACGCTGGCCATCGGCCGCGATGAAGTGTGGCGCTGGACCTCGCCGCACCTGCCGGTGGACGTGGCCGGCACCGGTGACGTGCTGATGTCGCTGCTGGTGGCCTTCCTGATCAAGGGCCATGTCTTCGAGGACGCCGTCGGGCGTGCGATCGCGGGCGTGCACGCCGCGCTGGAAGCCACCTTGGCCGAGGGCGTGGAGGAGTTCGACGTGCTGGCCGCGGCGCCGGCCGCGCTGGGCACGCCGTACCGCTTCCGCGCCGAGCGCCTGGCGTGACGCAGGACGCGACGGCGATGCCGGTGATCGGCATCGTCGGGAGTGGTGGCGCCTATGGTCGTTGGCTGCGCACGTTCTTCCAGACCCGGATGGGCCTGGAAGTCATTGGGCACGATCCGGTGGATGCCTCGTCGCAGACGCCGGAGCAGTTGCTGGAACGCGCCGACGTGCTGCTGTTCTCCGCGCCGATCCGGCAGACCCCGGCGCTGATCCGCCAGTACGTGCAGCAATCGGCCGGACGCGAACGTGGCCGGCTGTGGCTGGACGTCACCTCGATCAAGGCCGGGCCGGTCGCGGCGATGCTGGAGTCGCAGGCCTCGGTGGCCGGGCTGCATCCGATGACGGCGCCCCCCAAGGCTCCCACGCTGAAAGGCAGGGTGATGGTGGTCTGCGAGGCGCGGCTGGATGCAAGCTGGCAGGCCTGGCTGGATGCGCTGTGCATGGCGCTGCAGGCCGAATGCGTACGTGGCACGGCCGAACACCATGACCGGGTAATGGCGCTGGTGCAGGCGATGGTGCATGCCACTCACCTGGCGCAGGCCGGTGTGCTGCGCGAGTACGCGCCGATGCTGGGCTCATTGCAGGAATTGATGCCGTACCGCTCGGCCGCGTTCGAGCTGGATGCGACGGTGATCTCGCGGATCCTGTCGTTGAACCCGGCGATCTATGAAGACATCCAGTTCGGCAACCCGCATGCCGGCGAAGTGCTGGATCACCTGCTGCAGCAGCTGCAGCAGCTGCGCGGCCTGCTGGCCGAAGGCAGCGAACAGGCGCGTGCCGCGTTCCGGAAGCAGTTCCTGGACGCCAACCGCGAAGCGGTCGGCGAGCAGACGTTGCGTGATGGCAACTACAGCTTCGAACGGCTCGGCTACCTGCTGGCGGATCTGACCGATCAGCGGGCAATGAGCGTGCACCTGCCGGAGGATCGTGCCGGTTCATTGCGCGAACTGCTGCACGTGTTCGAGCGGCACGGGATCAGCCTGGCCTCGATCCACTCCTCGCGTACGCCGGCAGGCGAGGTGCACTTCCGGATGGGGTTCGTGCAGGCCTATGCGCCCGAGGTGCTGGCCGCGGCGTCGGCGGAGATCGACAGCAGCGGCATTGGCCGGGTGCTGGGGCGCTAGGCGGACGAGGATGCCTGGGCGGGGATGCCATCCCCGCGCCGGGTCCTGCAGGGATGTCGAAGCGTTGTTCCTCGCCGGCCGTCCCATCGATTGGCGCCAAGGGGTGAGGGCGTGCCTGGTACGGAGGGGTTTGCGTACGTCAAGCACTCCCTGCTTCGTGGCCGAGGCGGCTCCTACAGTGGTCGCAGGCGGTGAGACGGTTCTGTACTAATCCACAGGGGGTGTGGATGAAATGTTCACAACCATGTGGATAATCGCCGGCAGCCCTTGGGGCGCAAGGCTGTCAAGACAGTTGCCTAAATATTGACCAGTTCAAGGCGATATCGGCAAAGCGCATTCAGGCTCAGGCGCGATATGACTGGTTCAAGGACAGTCGGACCTCGCCGTCGGAGGTGAAAAGGCGGCTGCCCTCACGTATCAGCGGACGCCCGTCGGACAGCTCGTAGCGGATGGAATGCGCCGCGCCGCCGTCTTCGTCCTTGAACTCGATCACGACCCAGCTTTCGCCCTCTTCATTGGTGGCAGGGAACTGTCGAAACGCCATGGCTCACCTCCTGTCCGCACGATGCGGTGCGCGTGCACTGCCGGGGCAGCTTGCCCCTTGCAGCGTTATGCAGGCGTTACCCGGACGTGGTCAATCGATGAACTGCAGCCGGGCCAGCTCGGCGTACAGCCCATCTTGGGCCAGCAGCTCGGCATGCGTGCCTTGGGCGACGATGCGGCCGTGGTCCATCACCACGATGCGGTCGGCCTTGAGCACGGTGGCCAGGCGGTGCGCGATGACCAGCGTGGTGCGGCCGGCCATCAGCCGCTCCAGCGCCTGCTGCACCGCGCGCTCGCTTTGGGCATCCAGCGCGCTGGTGGCTTCGTCCAGCAGCAGCACCGGGGCGTCCTTGAGCAGGGCACGGGCAATGGCGATGCGTTGCTGCTGTCCGCCGGACAGGCGCGCGCCACGCTCGCCCAGGTCACTGTCATAGCCCTGCGGCAACTGGCTGAGGAAGTCGTCGGCCTCGGCCGAACGGGCGGCGGCGCGCAGTTCCTCGTCGGTGGCATCCAAACGGCCGTAGCGGATGTTGTCGGCGGCGCTGGCGGCGAACAGGGCCGGCTGTTGCGGCACCAGTGCGATGCTCTGGCGCAGTTGGGCCGGGTCGAGCTGACGCAGGTCGATGTCATCCAGGTACACCGCGCCGGCGTCCGGGTCGTGGAAACGCAACAGCAGCGACAGCACGGTGCTTTTGCCGGCCCCGGAAGGGCCGACCAGGGCCACCGTCTCGCCGGGGGCAACGGTCAGGGTGAAGTCGTCCAGGGCGGGCTGGTCAGGCCGCTGCGGGTAGTGGAAGGCGACCTGCTCGAAGCGGATCTGGCCACGGACCGGCGCAGGCAGCGGCACGGGTTGCGCCGGCGCAGTGATGCGCGGGGTTTCCACCAGCAGCTCGCCAATGCGGCCCATGCCACCGGCGGCACGCTGCAGCTCATTCCAGACCTCGGCCAGCGCGCCGACCGAGCCGCCGCCGATCAGGGCATACAGCACGAACTGCCCCAGCGTGCCGGCACTCATCTGCCCATCGACCACATCGTGCGCGCCGGACCACAGCACCGCCACGATGGCGCCGAACACCAGCATGATCGCGATGGCCGTGACGAAGGATTGGGTGCCGATGCGACGCCGCGCGGTGGCCACCGATACCTTCAGTGCGTCTTCAAAACGGCCACGTTCGTACGGTTCACGTGCATGCGCCTGTACTGTTCGCACTGCGCCGAGTGTCTCGGCGGCCAGCGTGTTGGCGTCGGCCACGCGGTCCTGGCTGGCGCGTGAGATCTTCTGCAACTGGCGCGCGCCGAGCACGATCGGCAGCACCGCCAGCGGAATGCCGATCAGCGAGTACAGCGCCAAATGCGGGCTGGTCACGAACAGCATGACCATGCTGCCGACCACGGTGACGGTGCTGCGTAGCGCCACCGACATGGTCGAGCCGATCACGCTGCGCAGCAGCTCGCTGTCGGCGGACAGGCGCGAGACCAGCTCGCCGCTGCGGGTGCGGTCATGGAAACCGGCGTCCAGCCCGATCAGGTGTGCGTACAGCTGTCCACGCAGGTCGGCCACCACCTTCTCGCCCAGCAGGGAAACGAAGAAGAAGCGCGCTGCGGTGGCCAGGGCGAGCACGATCGCCACGATCAAGAGCAGGCCGAAGGCGCGGTTGATCTCGCTGCCGCCGCCGGAGAAACCGGTGTCGATCATCTGCTTGACCGCCATCGGCAGGCTCAGCGTGGCCGCAGAGGAGACGGCCAGCGCCAGCAGCCACGCGCTGAACAGCGCGCCATGCCGACGCACGAATGGCCACAGGGTTTTCAGGCTGCCGAGTTTCTTCAGGCGCGGCTCGCGCGGCGACGGGGGGGCTTCAGTCATGGTGTGCAGGCTCGCTCAGGCGCAGGCGATCACGGGTGGCATCGCGCAGGCGGATGGCCAGGGCATCGATGCGGTCGGCCGGCAGGCGCACGTGCAGGCGCAGCCCCTCGGCCAGGAATTGTTCGTCCAGCTTCTCGGCACCGGCGCTGCCCAGCAGGGTGTGCACGATGCCCATGTCCTCGAAGCCACATTGCAGGATGCGCTCGGTCATCGGCACCAACGGGCTGCGCGTGGCCAGCCGCAGGCATTCGGCGGCGGTGCCCCCGTACGCACGCACCAGCCCGCCAGCCCCCAGCTTGATGCCGCCGTACCAGCGGGTGACGACCACTGCGACGCGGTCGTAGCCCTGGCCGTCGATGGCGGCCAGGATCGGCCGCCCGGCGGTGCCGGCGGGTTCGCCATCGTCACTGGAGCGGTACTCGTTGCCGTAGCGGTAGGCCCAGCAGTTGTGCGTGGCATCCGGCGTGGAAACAGCATCGAAGAACACCAGCGCCTCGGCGGCGCTGTTGATCGGGCAGGCCTGGGCGAGGAAGCGGCTGTGCTTGATTTCCAGCGCGTGGCTGGCCGGTGCGGCAAGGGTGTCGAGCATCGCCGCCATTCTAGTGGCTGTCGCAGCAGCCGTGCGTTGTGCTCACGGTTCCAGCAACGGGCGCAGGTCACGCGGCACGCGCGCCTCGGGGTAGTCCTGGACGAACTGGCGCAGGCTGGCGCGGGCGCCGTCGAGGTCACCGTTGTCGCGGCGTTCGCGGATGCGCTTGAGCCACTGGTGCCGCGACAGGCCACCGTCAGCCCCGATGTCGGCCACCTGCGCCTGTTCCCTGCGGGCTTCGACTGCCTTGGCGGTGGCCTTGGCACCGGCATGCGGGATGGGGGCGGACATGACGGGACGTGGTGTTTGCGGCCGTTGCGGGACGGACGCGCGGTCAGCGCCCGCGTCGGCGGCCGGGAACGCATCGGCCTGCTGTTCGACCGGGGCGCTGATGGCTGCCGGCGCGGACGCCGGAGGCGCTGGCGGAGCGGGCGGGAGGATGGCGGTGCTGTAGGCCGCCGGTGGGGCGATGACTTCCGCGGCGGCCGGCTCAGCGACGGGAGCGGCCGCGGCAGGCGCAGCCTGGACCCGGGCCCGGGCAGGCGGGGGCGCCGGCACAGGCTCGGTTTCGGCCATGCCTGTGGCGGGCAGCGTCGCCTGGTTGGCGGCGGCATCGGCCGACTGCTGCAGCGGGGGAGCCTCGGCGGCGGGGGCATCAGCCGGCGCCGCCTGGGATTCCGTGGCGGAGGGCAGGGCCATGCCGGGTTGGGGCGGAAGCGGGCGCAACTGCCAGGCAAGGCCAACCACCAGGACCAGCGAGGCGACCGCCGCCAGCGAGGACACGACGCGGCGACGTCGTCCCCAGCCCGTGGTTCGGGGACGGACAGGCAGCGGGGCGGCGACCGGTGCCATCGCCAGCGGGGTCTCCGCGGCCGGGGCTGCCGGTGTACGCGCCATCGCCAGGACGGTGGCGTCCAGGCCTGGGCCGGGGCCAGCGGCCGGGCCCGGACGACCGAGCAGCCGGGCCAGTTCGCGTTCTTCAGCGCTGAGCAGGTCAGACGTGTTCATTGGCTCAACCTCGCGCGCAGCTTGTCCATCGCATAGCGCAGCCGCGACTTGACGGTTTCCCGGCCCACGCCGGTGATTTGCCCGATCTCCTCCAGGCTCAATTCCTGCTCCAGGCGCAGGATCACGACCTCCTGTTGCTCCGGTGGCAGTTCGGCCAAGGCCTGGCGCAGTTCGAGCCGCTGGGCCTGTTCGTCCGCCAGCAGTTCAGGGGTGCAGGTGTCGGCCAGGCGCGCGGTGCGCTCATCGGCGTCGTCCGGGGCCACCGGGCGGTGGCGTGCAGCGCGCCAGTGGTCGTTCAAACGGTTGTGCGCGATGCGGAACAGCCAGGTGGCGAAGGCCGCGTCGGGCCGCCAGCCGTTGCGGGCATGGATCATCTTCTGCCACACGTCCTGGAACAGCTCCTCGGCCAGCGAGCGGTCGCGCAACTGTCCGAGCAGGTAATGGAACAGCCGCGCCCGGTGGCGCGCATACAGTTCGGCGAATGCGTCGCTGTCGCCGTCGGCGTAGGCGAGCATCAGCGTTTCGTCGGAAGGGGATTGAACGGCGGTATCCACGCGGGAAGCGTAAGTGTTGCGGTGGAGCATGCCTAGTCGGCAAGGTCGGTGGATCGCGGCCTGTTCACGATTGTGAAGCGAAATATTTGCAGGTTTGAACCCGGCCGGAACGGTATGCTGGTTGATGGGGGGAGCTTCGGGGGAACCGGGGCCCAGAGAGACGGAATACATGACGTACAGCGAGTTGGAAACGCGTACCGAATCGACACAGGCCACCAGCCAGACGCCGCTGGAAAAGGTCGTGGCGACGCTGCAGGGACTGCTGCCTGCCGGGACTGCCGTTGCGGTGGCCTGGCGCGACGACGTGCTCGGCGAAGGGAGCTGCGTGCTGCCCGTGGATGCAACGGTGGCGCTGCAGCGGGCCCGGCGTGCCCTTGCCGATGCGCAGGCCGGCGACGATGGCCCCGCGCAGCGCTGCTTCGCCTGGGAGCATGCCAGCGGAGTGCGGCTGGCGGCGGTGATCGATGCGGCCGGTGCCCTGGCGCCGCACCAGTGCCAGGCATGGCAGGGTACGGCGCGGGTGTTGATCGGCTGCGCCATCGATTCGATGCGCCAGCACGTGGAGATCAAGCAGTTGCAGCGGGCGCGCCAGTTGCAGCGGGCGCTGTTCGAGATCGCCGACCTGGCCGGCGCGGACCTGGCGATGTCGGAGATGCTGGGCTATTTCCACCGCATCCTGTGTTCGCTGATGTACGCGGAGAACTGCTACATCGTCGAGTGCGACGAGCGCCAGGAGAGCCTGAAGTTCCTGTTCTACGTCGATACGCAGGACGACTTCGTGCCCGAGGCGGGGCGCAGCTACCACCATGACGAGATGCCCGGCAGCCTGACCTTCGCGGTGCTGCGCCATGGCCGGGTGATGAGCGGGCCGTCGCAGGAGCTGCACCGCTTCCTGGAGTATCCGCCGGATACCAGCGAGGGCGCGGAGAGCCTGGACTGGCTGGGCGTGCCGATGTGGCGCGACAACCGCGTCTGCGGCGCGATCGTGGTGCAGAGCTACGTGGGCGAGGACAGCTACGGCGAGGAGGAACGCGCGCTGCTGGACTTCGTGGCCAAGCAGATCCTGACCACGATGGACCGCCACCAGACGCACATGCAGCTGGAGGAGCGCGTGCAGCAGCGCACCCAGGAGCTGGAGCGCATCAACGTCCACCTGCAGGAGGAGATCGTCGAGCGCCGGCGCGCGGAGCAGTTGCAGGCCGCGCTGTTCAATATTTCCGAACTGGCGATGGGCGGGCTTTGCCAGGACGCGTTCCTTGCGCAGGTGCACGCGATCATCAGCGGGCTGCTGGACGCCAGCAATTTCTACGTGGCGATGGTCAGTGCCAGCGGTGACGGCATCGAGTTCGTCTACTCGGTCGACCGTTTCAACCGCGAACGCCCGTCACGGCCGTTCAGTGCCGGCCTGACCGAGTACACGCTGCGCCGAAGGGCGCCGGTGTTGGCCATGCGTGCGGATATCGATGCGTTGCTCGCCGCCGGTGCGGTAAGCGAATTCGGTGCCAAGTCGTACTGCTGGCTGGGGGTTCCCTTGTTCAGCGACGACGAGGCGGTGGGTGTCATCGCCGTGCAGAGCTATGACCCGGAGACGGTGTTCACGCTGGATGACCAGCGCCTGCTGGTGTTCGTGGCGCGCACCATCGGTGCCGGCCTGACGCGGCAGCGCGACCAGCAGCGCCTGATGCAGGCGCATGCGGACCTGGAACGACGGGTGATGGAACGCACCCGTGAACTGGGGGAGGTCAACCAGAAGTTGCTTGGCCAGATCGGCGAGCGCATGCGCGCCGAGCAGCGCTTGACCCACCTGGCCATGCACGACGTGCTGACCGGGCTGCCCAATCGCCTGCATCTGCAGGACCGCCTGGAACGCGCCATCGAGAATGCCGAGCTGGGCATCGCCCAGCATTTCGCGTTGTTGTTCCTGGACCTGGACCGTTTCAAGTGGGTGAACGACAGCATCGGGCATGCCGCCGGCGACCAGATGCTGGTCGAGGTGGCGCGGCGGCTGGTTGGATTGGTACGGGGCGAGGACGTGGTGGCGCGGCTGGGAGGCGACGAGTTCGCGTTGCTGGTCAGCTGCGAGCGCGGCGCCGATGCGGCGATGCAGTTGGGCCGCCGGCTGCTCAAGGCGCTGGAAGCGCCGATGTGGGTCGATGGGCGCGAGCTGTTCCCGTCCGGCAGCATCGGCATCGCTTTGTGGAACCCACGCTATACCTCGGGTGCGGACCTGCTGCGTGACGCTGATGCCGCGATGTACCGGGCCAAGCTGCGGGGCCAGGACCGCTGCGTGATGTTCGACGGTGCCATGCACGAGGAGGCGGTGCGCAGCCTGGAGCTGGAAGCCGACCTGCGGCGGGCGATCAAGAACCAGCATTTCATCCCGTACTACCAGCCGATCGTCTCCCTGCAGAGCGGCCAGGTGGTGGGTTTCGAGGCGCTGCTGCGATGGCGGCACGAGCGCCGTGGCCTGCTCACGCCCGGGGACTTCCTGGAGCTGGGGGAGGAGAGCGGGCTGATCGAGCAGGTGGACTGGCAGATCTACGAGCACGTGATCGGCGACCTGGCCAACAGCGCGGCCGGCTATATCTCGGTGAACGTGTCGCCGCGGCACTTCCGTTCGGTCGAGTTCGCCTCGCGACTGCTGGGCCTGCTGGATGCCGCGGGTGCGGACCCGGAGCGACTGCGGGTGGAGATCACCGAGATGGCCCTGCTCGACGACGCGCCGCGTACCCTGCAGACCCTGCACCAGCTGCGCGAGCGTGGCGTGGTGGTGCAGCTGGACGACTTCGGCACGGGGTATTCGGCGTTGTCGTACCTGCACCGGTTCCCGATCAGTGCGCTGAAGGTGGACCGCAGTTTCGTCGCCGGCCTGCATGCGGAGACCGGCAAGAGCACGATGGCGCTGGTCGAGGGGGTGCTGTCGCTGGCCCGCACGCTGGGCATCGAGACCATCGGCGAAGGCGTGGAGAACGACCGGCAGCTGCAGACCCTGCTGGAGCTGGGCTGCAGCTTCGGACAGGGGTATCTGCTGGGCTATCCGTCGCCGGGCGAAGCGGTGTTGCCGCGCGCTGCGGCGGGCTAGGGCAGAGGGGGCGGATCGGGCGCGAAGCCGTTGGTGCCAGGGCTTCGCGGTCCGGGTGGAATGTCAGCTTCGCGGCCAAGGCCGCTCCTACGGCAGGCGCGCGGTAGGAGTGCCTCCAGGCGCTGCTTCAGCGCAGGGCGCTGCGCTTCTTCTCATCGAACCACTTGTCCGCCTGCGCCGGCGAATACGCGCGCATCCATTCCAGCATCTGCACGGCGTCGTCGCCGTACCACAGGTCCTCGCGCTGCTCCGGGTGCAGGAAGCGCTCGCTGACCATGGTGTCGATCATGTGGATCAGCGGCTTGTAGAAGCCGTCGATGTCGAGGAACGCGCAGGGCTTCTTGCCGATGCCGAGCTGGCGCCAGGTCAGCATCTCGAAGATTTCCTCGGCGGTGCCGAAGCCGCCGGGCAGGGCGACGAAGGCGTCGGACAGGTCGAACATGCGCGACTTGCGCTCGTGCATCGAGCCGACGATCTCCAGCGTGGTCACGCCCTTGTGCGCCACTTCCATGTCCACCAGGTGCTGCGGGATCACCCCGGTGACTTCTCCGCCGGGCGCCAGCACGCCATCGGCCACCGCGCCCATCAGGCCGGTGCGGCCACCGCCATACACCAGGCGCAGTCCTTCGGCGGCGATGCGCTTGCCCAGCGCGGTGGCCTGTTCGACGTAGACGGGTTTGGCGCCGGGGTTGGAGCCGCAATAGACGCAGATGGACTTCATGGAAGATTCCTGGGAAACGAGAGGTGTTCCGTCCGGCACCGATGAACAGGCGCAGGACGCGGAAGATGCAAAAGCAAGAAGGCCCCGCCGGGGCGGAGCCTTCTTGTCACAGGCCAGTGATGCTTAGTTGGCCTTGTGGATGGCGCGCTTGGTGACCGCCATCGCCGCGTCGTGCACTGCCTCGGACAGCGACGGGTGGGCGTGGCAGATGCGGGCCAGGTCGTCGGACGAGCCGCTGAACTCCATGGTCAGCACGCCTTCGTGGACCAGTTCGGAGACGTTGGCGCCCACCAGGTGCATGCCCAGCACGCGGTCGGTCTCGGCGTGTGCCAGCACCTTGACGAAGCCGGCCGGCTCGACCATCGCAACCGCACGGCCGTTGGCGGCGAACGGGAAGCTGCCGGCCTTGTACGGGATGCCCTCGGCCTTGAGCTGGGCTTCGGTCTTGCCGACCCATGCCAGTTCCGGCTCGGTGTAGATGACCCACGGGATGGTGTCGAAGTTGACGTGGCCCGGCAGGCCGGCGATCAGTTCGGCAACCGCGATGCCTTCCTCGAAGCCCTTGTGCGCCAGCATCGGGCCGCGCACGCAGTCGCCCACCGCCCAGACGCCATCGACGCCGGTGTGGCAGTGGTCGTCGACCACGATCTGGCCGCGCTCGTTGACCTGCACGCCGGTGCCATCGGCCAGCAGGCCCTTGGTGGCGGCGCGACGGCCGACGGCCACCAGCAGCTTGTCGACGGTCAGCGTCTTCTCGCCTTCGGCGTCGGTGTAGGTGACGATGACTTCCTCGCCCTTGATCTCGGTCTTGGAGACCTTGGCGTTGAGGCGGATGTCCAGGCCCTGCTTCTTGAATTCCTTGGCGGCGACCTTGGCCACTTCGGCATCGGCGGCGGCCAGGAACTCCGGCAGTGCTTCCAGGATCACCACTTCCGAACCCAGGCGCTTCCACACGCTGCCCAGTTCCAGGCCGATCACGCCGGCGCCGATCACGGCCAGGCGCTTGGGCACTTCGGTGAAGTCCAGTGCGCCGACGTTGTCGACGATGTGCTTGCCGTCGAACTTGGCGAACGGCAGTTCGATCGAATCCGAACCGGCGGCGATGATGACGTTGGTGCCCTTGAGCTCGACTTCGCTGCCGTCATGCTGCTTGACGGTGACCAGGTTGCCGGCCTTGAGCTGGCCGAAGCCGTAGTAGGTGGCGACCTTGTTGGCCTTGAACAGCTGCGCGATGCCGCCGGTGAACTGCTTCACGATGGCGTCCTTGCGGCCGACCATCTTGTTCACGTCGATCTTGGCGTCGTTGAAGCTGATGCCGTGCTGGTCGAAGATGTGGCCCATGTTCCAGTACTGGCGCGAGGAGTCCAGCAGCGCCTTGGACGGGATGCAGCCCACGCGCAGGCAGGTGCCGCCCAGTGCCGGCTTGCCGTCCTTGCCCAGCGCTGCGTCGATGCAGGCGGTCTTCAGGCCCAGCTGTGCGGCGCGGATGGCGGCGTGGTAGCCGGCCGGGCCGGCACCGATGACGACGACGTCGAATTGTTCAGCCATTAGAGATTCCTTGTTTCCTATCCCTTCTCCCGCCGGGAGAAGGTGGCGCGAAGCGCCGGATGAGGGTGCCGCAGTCGTTCAATCAAAGAGTCGTGATTCGAAACGGGCCGCCGCGAGTAGAGCAGGTGAACAGCGGGTGGTTTGCCTTGGCGGCTCGCGGCGGCTCGTTGATCTTCAATGAGCCGCAGACGGGCTGCTTGGCGCCCCCAACCCCTCTCCCGGAGGGAGAGGGGCTACAGGCCTGTTACAGGCCGAACAGCATGCGGCCCGGGTTTTCCAGCTGGTTCTTGATGTCCACCAGGAACTGCACCGAGTCCTTGCCGTCGATGATGCGGTGGTCATAGGACATGGCCAGGTACATCATCGGCGCGATCACGACCTGGCCGTTCTCGGCGATCGGACGGTCCTTGATGGCGTGCATGCCCAGGATGGCGCTCTGCGGCGGGTTGACGATCGGGGTCGACATCAGCGAGCCGAAGGTGCCGCCGTTGGTGACGGTGAAGGTGCCGCCCTGCAGTTCTTCCAGCGACAGCTTGCCGTCGCGGGCCTTCTTGGCGTAGTCGGCGATCGCCTTCTCGATGTCGGCGAAGGACATGCGCTCGACGTTGCGCAGCACCGGGGTCACCAGGCCCTTGTCGGTCGACACGGCGATGGAGATGTCCGAGTAGCCGTGATAGATGATGTCGTCACCATCGATGGAGGCATTGACCAGCGGGAAGCGCTGCAGCGCGTTGGCGGCGGCCTTCACGAAGAAGCTCATGAAGCCCAGCTTGATGCCGTGGGCCTTGACGAACTCTTCCTGCAGTTCCTTGCGCGCGGCCGACACCTTGGACAGGTTGACCTCGTTGAAGGTGGTCAGCATGGCGGTCGAGTTCTTCGACTGCATCAGGCGCTCGGCGATGCGCTTGCGCATGCGGGTCATCGGCACGCGTTCTTCCGGACGTGCGCCGCCGGCCTTGCCGACGCCGCCGTTGCGGGCGAAGTTGACGATGTCTTCCTTGGTCACGGCGCCGTGGCGGCCGGTGCCGGACACGTCAGCCGGGTTCACGCCTTCGGTGATGGCCGAGAAGCGGGCGCCCGGGGGCAGGCCGTCGGCGGCCGACTTGGCAGCCGGTGCCGTGGCGGCGGCTGCGGCCGGAGCAGCGGCCGCCGCAGCCGGAGCGGCAGCCTTCGGTGCTTCGGCCGCAGCCGGAGCAGCGGCGGCAACCGCGCCTTCCTCGATGATGGCCAGGATCTGGTTCGAGGTGACGGTGTCGCCTTCCTTGAACTTGATTTCCTTCAGCACGCCATCAACCGGTGCCGGCACTTCCAGCACGACCTTGTCGGTTTCCAGGTCGAGCAGGTTCTCATCACGCTTGACCGCTTCACCCGCCTTCTTGTGCCAGCTGGCGATGGTGGCGTCGGAGACGGATTCGGGCAGTACCGGTACTTTGACTTCGGTGGCCATGTGGCTGTTTTCCTGGTTTCGTTTTCTTGTGGAAAAAGGGGCTTATTCGGCGTAGTTGTCGTTGAAGGTGTTGACCAGTGCGTCGGCCAGCAACTGCGACAGTTCGCGCAGGTGGTCGGACATGTGGCCCACAGCCGGCGACGGCGAACGCGGACGGCCTGCGTAATGCAGCGACTGGCCATCGGCCAGGCATGCCTGCAGGTGGTGCTTGATCTGGTACCAGGCACCCTGGTTCATCGGCTCTTCCTGGCACCACACCACGTCGGCCTTGCCGTACTTCTTCAGCTCGGCGACCAGCGCCGGGCGCGGGAACGGATAGAGCTGCTCCACGCGGACCAGGGCGACGTCTTCCTGACCACGCTTGGTCACGTCCTCCAGCAGGTCGTAGTAGACCTTGCCCGAGCACAGCACCACGCGCTTGACCTTGTTGATGTCCTTGGCGGTGGTGTCGCTGATCAGGTGCTGGAACTCGCCGTTGGCCAGTTCGTCCAGGGTCGAGACGGCCAGCTTGTGGCGCAGCAGCGACTTGGGCGACATGACGATCAGCGGCTTGCGGGTGTCCATGCGCATCTGGCGACGCAGCATGTGGAACGCCTGGGCCGGGGTGGACGGCACGCAGACCAGCATGTTCTCCAGCGCGCACAGCTGCAGGAAGCGCTCCAGGCGCGCCGAGCTGTGTTCCGGGCCCTGGCCTTCGTAACCGTGCGGCAGCAGCAGGGTCAGGCCGGAGATGCGGCCCCACTTGGCTTCGCCGGAGGCGATGAACTGGTCGATCACGACCTGCGCACCGTTGGCGAAGTCACCGAACTGGCCTTCCCAGATGCACAGGGTGTTGGGATCGGTGGTGGAGAAGCCGTACTCGAATGCCATCACGGCTTCTTCGCTGAGCAGCGAGTCGATGATGGTGGCCTGCTCCGGCGACTGGACCAGCTGGCGCAGCGGCAGGTAGTAGTTGTCGGTCTTCTGGTCGTGCAGGATCGCGTGGCGGTGGGTGAAGGTGCCGCGGCCCACGTCCTGGCCGACCAGGCGCAGGCTGTTGCCTTCGTCCAGCAGGGTGGCGTAGGCGAGGTTCTCGGCAAAGCCCCAGTCGCCCGGGATCTCGCCGGCGGCCATCTTGCGACGGTCGTCGTACACCTTGGCCACGCGCGAGTGCAGCTCCACGCCGTCCGGGACGGTGTTGATCATCGTGGCCAGCTGGGTCAGCTTGCCCATCTCGACCTGGGTGCTGACCGGGTCGGACAGCTTGCCGGACAGGTAGCGCGGCCAGTCCACGTACATCTTGCTGGTGGTCGGGGTCTTCTCGACCACGGCCAGCTCGGTGGTGACTTCGCCCGAATCCAGCTTGTTGCGGTAGGCGTCGACCATTTCCTTGCCGGCGCCGGCGGCGATCACGCCGGCGGCTTCCAGCTGCTCGGCGTAGAGCTCGCGGGTGGTCTTGTGCTTGCGGATCACCTGGTACATCAGCGGCTGGGTGATCGCCGGCTCGTCGGCCTCGTTGTGGCCCCAGCGGCGGTAGCAGACCAGGTCGATCACGACGTCCTTGTGGAACTGCTGGCGGAAGTCATAGGCCAGCTTGGCGGCGAACACCACCGCTTCCGGGTCGTCGCCGTTCACGTGCAGGACCGGGGCAGCGACCATCTTGGCGATGTCGGTGCAGTACAGGGTCGAGCGCGAGTCGTCGCGGTTGGAGGTGGTGAAACCCACCTGGTTGTTGATGACGATGTGCACGGTGCCGCCGACGGTGAAACCGCGGGCTTGCGACATCTGGAACAGCTCCATCACCACGCCCTGGCCGGCGAATGCGGCGTCGCCGTGGATCAGGATCGGCATCACCTGCTTGCGCGCGGTGTCGTTGCGGCGTTCCTGGCGCGAACGCACCGAACCGGCGACCACCGGGTCGGCGATCTCCAGGTGCGACGGGTTGAAGGCCAGGGCCAGGTGGACCGGGCCGCCATCGCTGGCGACGTCGGCCGAGAAGCCCATGTGGTACTTCACGTCGCCGGCGACGGCACGATCGTCGTGCTCGAACTTGCCTTCGAATTCGTCGAACAGCTTGCGCGGGTTCTTGCCGAGGGTGTTGACCAGCACGTTGAGGCGGCCGCGGTGGGCCATGCCGATCACCACGTCCTTGACGCCTTCCTTGCCGGCGTCGCGGATGATGGTGTCCATCATCGGGATCAGCGAGTCGCCGCCTTCCAGCGAGAAGCGCTTCTGGCCGACGTACTTGGTGTGCAGGTAGCGTTCCAGGCCCTCGGCGGCGGTCAGGCGCTCGAGCGTGCGGCGCTTGGTGTCGGCATCGAGGTTGTAGTTGCCGCCGGCCTGCTCCAGGCGCTTGTACAGCCACTGGCGCTGCTCGACTTCGGCGATGTACATGAACTCGGCGCCGATGGAGCCGGTGTAGGTCGCCTTCAGGCGTGCCAGCAGGTCACGCAGCTTCATGCGCGGCTGGCCGCCCACGCCACCGGTGCTGAACTCGTCGTTGAGGTCGGCATCGCTGAGGTTGTGGAACGGCAGGCTGAGGTCCGGCGGGTTGGTCGGCGGGGTCAGGCCCAGCGGATCAAGGTTGGCGCCGAGGTGGCCCCGCGAACGGTAGGCGGTGATCAGGCGGCCGACGTTGCGCTCGCGCTCGTCGCCTTCGCCAGCGGAGAAGCCTGCGTTGAACGCGTTCTTGGCGGCTTCGGTGATGTGGGCGATGGCGGCAGAGTGCGGGACATCACCAGCTTCGCGGCCCTTGAAGCCGTCGAAGTAGGACTTCCACTTGGGGTCCACACTGTCCGGGGAGACGAGGTACTGCTCGTACAGGTCCTCGACATAGGAGGCGTTGCCGCCGGCGAGTTGCGATGACTGCGCAAACTGCTTCAGTAGATTGTCCACGATGGAGGGTCGGATTCGCTTGTGGGGTAATTCTGGGGAAACCGGCGGAGCCTGGCTGCAGCGCTCCGCGCGGGCGTGTTCTAACCGCTGAATTATACCCCTCACAGGACAGGAAGGGGCATGCACACTGTCCCGGGGATTAATACCTGGTCAGTGCTTGTCCCGTTGTGCGGATATCGTCAAATCCCAAGTACGCGAAGTGCGTTGCAGTCGCGTGAACGCTGCCAGATGCGCTGGAACTGCTCGTCCGGCGCGCGGATCCGGGGATGGGCCGCCAGCGTGAGTTCGCCCTCCAGAAGGACGCCCATTGGACGAAAGTAGCAGTCGCCGATGTCGTTGCCGAGACGGCCGCTGGCCACCTGGACGTCGGTGGGGTCCACCGGGGTACGCACGACGAACACGCTGGGCAGGCGCTGGAACAGGCCGAGCACCGCGGCGGGCAGGGCGACCAGGTCGGCCTCCTCGGCCAGGACCTGCATCTGCTTGTCATGCCGGGCGGCGGCGAAGCGGCGCAGGGCACCGAGCACGAGCGGCTCGCCGAACAGGTCGTCGGCACAGCGCAGGTGCAGGTACAGGCCGCGACGGGCGCGGTGGATCACCGTGGCGGTGGCGGCGAGGGCTTGCTCACGGTCGCTCACGCGTAGGGCGCCGTCCAGACGCTGGCGCATGGTCTGGTGTTCGATGCCGGCTTCCTGGAAGGTCGGGCCTTCGGGCAGGAAGCCATTGCGGGCATAGAAATCGCGGGCCGGCAGCTGGGCGTGCAGGCTGACCTCGCCCCAGCCCAGCGCCCTGGCCTGGCCGACCAAGGCGGCCAGCAGGGCGTCACCGACGCCCTGGCTGCGCCAGCCGGGCAGGACCGCCATGCGGCCGATGCGGCGTTCCGGGGTCAGGCGGCCGGCACCAATGGCCCGGCCGTCGGCATCCAGTGCCAGCACATGGTGGCTGAGCGGGTCAAGCGCATCGACTTCCAGTTCCGCCGGTACCCGCTGTTCGTTGACGAACACGGCATGGCGGACGCCGTGCAGCTGGTCGCGCTGCACGGCGTAGTCGGCGGGCTGGACGCTGAAGCCGCTGCCTGGGGTCATGCCTGTGGGGCGTCCTCGTCGTCGTAGATCACCACGACCTCCACCCCCTCGTCGTTGACCTGGACGGTGCCGATGTTGGCCGAGGCCGGCTCGCCTTCGCCTGCTTCGGTGTACTCGAACACCTCGATCTCGACTTCCGGGGCGTCGCCATCGGCGTCGTCCTCGTCCAGTTCCAGCGCCTCGTCCACTTCCCCGGCGATGGCCAGGGCCTCATCCCCGAAGCCTTCTTCCTGCTCATCCCACGCGGCCTCGGCGGCCAGGGTCTGGGCATCGAGCAGCTGGAAGAAGCCGCCGGCGATCAGTTCCAGCACGGTGGTGCGGCCCTTGGCCGACAGCTTGCGCCAGACGGTGGCATCCAGGCGCTCGGTGCCGGCCAGCACCTGGGCATCCTTGACCGGCAGGGCGCAGGCCTGGCCGGAGATGTACAGGGTGGCGCCCTTGGTGGCGCGTCGCCACGCGGTGCGGGCCCAGGGATGGCGCTCCAGCACGCCGCCATTGGCGAGTTCGGCGTCCACTTCCCCGGCCGAGCTGGGGGCCTGGGAGGGCAGGATGTCGCCGGCCGAGCGGTAGGTGGTGATGAAGCGGCCAAACCAGTTGCCCAGGCGGTCCGGGTCGTTCATGCGCAGGGCATTGAGGGCGGTGACGACGCGGCGCATGGCGGCCTCGTCGATCTCGTTCGGGTCGTCGGGCAGCTTCAGGTCCGGGTCCTGCAGGCGGATGGACTCATCGGCGCCGGCGACCAGGTCGTCCAGGTAGTCGCTGATGAGTTCGGCCGAGGACGGCGCACGCATGCCGAAGGAGAAGGTCAGGCAGGGGTCTTCAGCCACGCCGTTGTGCGGCACGTTCGGCGGCAGGTACAGCATGTCGCCCGGGCCGAGCACCCAGTCGTGGGTCTTCTTGAACTTCTTGAGCAGCTTCAGCTCCACGTCGGGGCGGAAGTCCAGCGGCGGACGCTTGCCCTTGGTGGACTCGCTGGCGTCGATCTGCCAGCGGCGGTGGCCGTAGGCCTGCAGCAGGAACACGTCGTACTGGTCGACGTGGGCGCCGACCGAGCCGCCGGTGGCGGCGAAGCTGATCATCACGTCGTCCATGCGCCAGCGCGGCAGGAAATCGAAGTAGCCGATCAGGGCACGGACATCCGGGTCCCACTTGTCCACGTCCTGCACCAGCAGGGTCCAGTCGTGGTCGGGCATGCCGGGGAAATCTTCTTCCTGGAACGGGCCGGTGCGCACGGTCCAGCCGTCGGTGGCGCGGTCGTGGCTGATCATGCGGGCCAGCGCGCCTTCCTCGCAGGCCAGGCCGGCCAGGTCTTCGGGCATCACCGGGGTTTCAAAGTCGGGGAACGCGGCGCGGATCAGCAGCGGACGCTTCTGCCAGTAGTCGCGCAGGAAGGTGGCCGGGGCCATGCCCAGCGGCAGGCCGGGCTTGGCCTGGACTTCGATCGGATAGGTCTTTTGCTTGCGTGCAGCCATGGGGGAGATCCTTGCAGCGGAAAACGGGAATCAGGCGCCTGCGGCGCGTATCGCGGCTATTGTCCCCTTGTTGGCGGCAAACCGCACGATGGGTGGCTGATCTGGATCAATCGCCACGGGGATGACAGTGGTGCTGGACCACGCTGGGCGGCGTGGCCGGCAAGGCCCCGACGGAGCATGGCGCCGCGCTACGGGGCGGGGGCAGGTCAGATGACCCGGTTGCCGCTGCCGCGGTCGTCCACCTGAGGCTGGGCGTCGGTGTTGAGCGTGTTGGTATTGCCGCTGAACTGGACTTCGGCCGTTTCGCGGGACAGGATCATGTTGTTGTTGCCACTGACCTTGATGCGGCGGGCATTGGTCAGGTTGAGCGTGTTGTCGCTGCCCACCACCCGCACCGTGTCCACGTCGGTGTTGAGCACCGTGTAATGGCTGCCTTCGAGGACGATGGTCCGGGCCTTGTCGAAGTTGAGGCTGCCGCCGGAGGCGGTGATGGTGACCTCGCCGCATTCGCCGTTGATGACCAGCGTGGTGTTGTCGCGGCTGATGCGTAGGTTCTTGCCGGCGCAGTCGGCGCCGCTGCCCGGGTCGTTGAGGGTGTCGGAAACGGCCGTCGCAGGGGTCGGCGATGGTGCCGCTGCCGCCGGCGCGGCGGTGCCGGCTTCCGGGGGGGCGGGGGTGCAGGCGCTGAGCGCGGCCAGGGTCGGTGCGAGCAGGAAGGGGCTGATCCGCATGGGGACTCCACTGTCATCGGGTTGCCCGATGCTGGCAGAGGCCGTGCGAAGATTTTATTACGCGGTGCCTGTGGCCCGTTCATAAGGAAACGGCGGAGCTTTCGCTCCGCCGTCGCCGCAGGCCGGATGAAGGGCGTGCAGGGTCGCCGATCAGATCGCCTTGGCCAGGTCCGCCGCCAGGCCAACATAGCCGCCCGGGGTCAGTTCGCGCAGGCGCTGCTTGGCATCGGCCGGCAGTTCCAGCGTTTCGATGAACTCGCGCATCGAATCGGCGGTGATGCCGTGGCCGCGGGTCAGGGCCTTGAGCTGCTCGTACGGGTTGGGCAGGCCGTGGCGGCGCATCACCGTCTGCACGGCTTCGGCCAGCACTTCCCAGGCCGCGTCCAGGTCGGCATCCAGGCGCTCCGGGTTCACGGTCAGCTTGCCCAGGCCCTTGGCCAGCGACTCCAGTGCCACCTGGCTGTGGCCGAAGGCGGTGCCCAGCGCGCGCAGCACGGTGGAGTCGGTGAGGTCGCGCTGCCAGCGGCTGATCGGCAGCTTGGCGCTGAAGTGCTCGAACAGCGCGTTGGCGATGCCGAAGTTGCCTTCGGCGTTCTCGAAGTCGATCGGGTTGACCTTGTGCGGCATGGTCGAGGAGCCGACTTCGCCTTCCTTGAGCTTCTGCTTGAAGTAGCCCAGCGAGATGTAGCCCCAGATGTCGCGGGCCAGGTCGATCAGGATGGTGTTGGCGCGGCGCGCGGCGTCGCCGATCTCGGCCACGTTGTCGTGCGGCTCGATCTGGGTGGTGTACGGGTTGAACACCAGGCCCAGCGAGGTGACGAAGCGCTCGGCGAAGGCCGGCCAGTCCACCGCCGGGTAGGACACGACGTGGGCGTTGTAGTTGCCGACCGCGCCGTTGATCTTGCCGGTCAGCTCGACCGCGTCGATCTGGCGGATCTGGCGCTCCAGGCGGGCCACGACGTTGGCGATTTCCTTGCCCAGCGTGGTCGGCGAGGCGGTCTGGCCGTGGGTGCGCGAGAGCATCGGCTGTCCGGCCTGCGCGTGGGCCAGCGTGCGCAGGCTGGCGGCGATCCCGGTCAGGGTCGGCAGCAGCACGGTGCGGCGGGCTTCTTCCAGCATCACGCCGTAGGACAGGTTGTTGATGTCCTCGCTGGTGCAGGCGAAATGCACGAACTCCAGCGCCGGGGCCAGCTCGGCGTCGTCCTTGAGCTGCTCCTTGATGAAGTACTCCACCGCCTTGACGTCATGGTTGGTGGTGCGCTCGATCTCCTTGACGCGGGCGGCGTTGGCGACCGAGAAGCCGTCGGCCAGGGCGCGCAGGCGCGTCTTGGCGGCGGCACTGAAGTCGGCCAGTTCGCCGATGCCCGGCTCGGCGGCCAGTGCCAGCAGCCATTCGATCTCCACCTTCACGCGGGCCTTGATCAGGCCGTACTCGGAGAAGATCGGACGCAGGGCGTCGACCTTGCTGGCGTAACGGCCGTCCAGCGGGGACAGGGCGAGCAGGGCGGCTTCGGGGCGGGACGTATCCGTCATGTCGGCGGGCAGTTGGGGCAGTGGCGGGGGCGCACATTCTACCCGTCTGGCGGGCGCCACGGCGGGGCCGGTGTTCGCGGTGACGCGGCCCGGCCGCGGGCCGAAGGCCGTGATCGGGCAGGACAGGGTCTGCCGACCGGCGGGCGGGCAGGCATGCCGTATCCAGCGCGTCGGCGTATCGTGTAGAGGCATTGCCAGCCAAGCGCGCCGCGCCATCAGCAAGCTGCGACTTCCTTCCATGAACACGCAACGCGGAGTTGAACGATGAGCAAGGGTTTCAGGGTTGAACACGACAGCATGGGTGAACTGCAGGTGCCCGCCGAGGCCTTGTGGGGCGCCCAGACGCAGCGGGCGGTGCAGAATTTCCCGGTGTCCGGGCAGCGCATGCCGCGTGAATTCATCCGCGCGCTGGGGCTGATCAAGGGGGCCGCGGCCGAGGTCAACACCGGGCTGGGGCTGCTGCCCAAGGGCGTGGGCAAGGCGATCCAGGCGGCCGCGCAGGACGTGGCCGCCGGCGCGCATGACGCGCATTTCCCGATCGATGTGTACCAGACCGGCTCGGGAACCTCGTCGAACATGAACGCCAACGAGGTCATCGCCACCCTGGCCAACCAGGGCGGGAAGGCCGGCAAGACCGCGGTACACCCCAATGACCACGTCAACCTGGGGCAGAGCTCCAATGACGTGATTCCCACCGCGATCCGTGTTTCGGCACAGCTGGCCACGGTGGAGACCCTGCTGCCGGCGTTGCGGCACCTGCGCAAGACCATCGACAAGCGCGGCCGTGGGCTGGGCAAGGTGGTCAAGACCGGTCGCACGCACCTGATGGACGCCATGCCGTTGACCTTCGCCCAGGAGTTCGGCGCCTGGTCGGCGCAGCTGACGTCGGCGCAGGGCCGCATCGAGGACGCCCTGAAGCGGCTGCGTCGGCTGCCGCTGGGCGGCACCGCCATCGGCACCGGCATCAATGCCGACCCGCGCTTCGGTGGCAAGGTGGCCAAGGTGCTGAGTACCGGCACCGGGGTGAAGTTCGACAGCGCGGACAACAAGTTCGAAGGCCTGGCCGCCCAGGATGATGCGGTCGAGCTGTCCGGCCAGTTCAACGCGCTGGCCGTGGCCCTGATCAAGATCGCCAACGACCTGCGCTGGATGAACTCCGGTCCGCTGGCCGGGCTGGGCGAGGTGGAGCTGCCGGCGCTGCAGCCGGGCAGTTCGATCATGCCGGGCAAGGTCAATCCGGTGATCCCGGAAGCGACGGTGATGGCCGCCGCGCAGGTGATCGGCCACCACACCGCGATCACCGTGGCCGGGCAGACCGGCAACTTCCAGTTGAACGTGACCCTGCCGTTGATCGCGGCCAACCTGCTCGATTCGATCCAGTTGCTGTCCAGCGTGATGAACCTGCTGGCCGACAAGGTGTTCGCCGGGTTGGTGGTCAAGCAGGAGCGGGTGCGCGAGGCGCTGGCCCGCAACCCGATCCTGGTGACCGCGCTGAACCCGATCATCGGCTACGAGAAGGCCGCGGCGATCGCCAAGCGCGCCTACAAGGAACAGCGGCCGGTGCTGGAGGTGGCGGTGGAGGACAGCGGCCTGTCCGAGGCCGAGCTCAAGCGCCTGCTGGACCCGGCGGCGCTGACGCAGGGTGGCATCCACGACCATTGAGGTCGGCGTGCTCCGGGGGCGCTTCTACCCGTTGGGACCCGGGTAGGAGCGGCCTCGGCCGCCAAGCCGAGGGTGCCGGTGGCTGCGGCTGCCGGCACTGACGGGAGGATTGCCGGCTTCGCGCCTGGAGGCGCGCCGGCGGGCATCGGCTCAGCGAACCGCTTGGGTGTTGGCCAGGGCCTCGGCATAGCCCTTGAACTCGGGAACGCGCTCGGCGAGATCGGCCGGGAACACCGTCTGGTTGGCGGGTACATCGATCCGGACCGTGCGCGAAGTGGGCGCGGCGCCGTTGCTGGCGGCGTCGGTCAGGGTGTTCTGGCGCAGGATCTGCAGCTTCACGAAGCTGGTCTGCAGCAGTTCGCGCTGCTCGGGCTTGAGCGGGATCTCGATGTCGTCCACGCGCAGCTGGCCATCGGGAAGGATGTCCAGGTTCGGGAACGGGGCGCGACGGATCGCGATGCGGTCGGTGGTGACCTCGGTCTTGGGTTTGCTGCGCTCGGACCGATGGGCAGCGTACTTTTCGCGGTCGCAGCCGGTGGCGAGCACGGCGAAGGCGACCAGGGCGAGCAGCAGCAGTTTCTTCATGACAGCAGCAGATACGTGAACGGCGGAAGCGGCATTCTACCGCTCCCGCCGTCCGCGCTGTCCCGGTGGCGACCTGGAGCGCGGCCCGCAGGTACGTCCAGCACCGGGATCAGGGCAGTTCGACGTGCCCGTCGCGACAGTCGTCGATGTCGCTCTGGTCCATCTTGGCGTAGGGCCGGAACTCCGGCACCGCTGCCGCCAGCTGCTGCTGCGTGGCCAGCAACGCCGGCATCTGGTCGCAGATCTTCGCCGCATTGGCCTTGAGCTTCTCGGCTTCGGCGTTGACGCGTTCCTCGATCTTGTCGGTGTCACCGCTGAAGATGCCCTTCAGGGCTTCGCCGGCCGCGCGCGCGCCCAGGTTGGCGCCCTGCACACCGATCTCGATGCCAGCCTCGGCGATGGCGATGGTCCGTTCGCGATACTGCAGGGTCAGCGCGCGCTGGCTGTCGTTCAGCGCGACGGCCGTGCCGTTGATCAGCAGGTCGCCGGCGGGCGAGATCTCGACCTTGGCGCCGTCGCTGCCAATGCTGATGTTGCCCTGGGCCAGTTCCTTGCGTGCCTCGTTGGTGGCTTCGCGGACCTTCTGGCCGAGCGTGGTGTCGGTCTGCGGCGCATTGGCCTGCGGGCGCTCGCCACAGGCGGCCAGCGGCAGGACGAGCATCAGGGCGAGCAGGGGGGCATTGACGAGTTTCATGGTGGGCTTCCGTTGCGGACGGGAATGGGGATCAGCGCTTCTTGGGCAGGTCGACCGTGCCGGCGATGCCGGAGTGGTTGACCGAGCCACTGCCGGTACGACGCACCTGCAGGCTGGCGGCGTTGCGGACTTCGACATCGCCCGAGCCGAGCGAACCGACGCTGACGGCACCGCGCACGTCGCGCACGTCGACGTCGCCGGAGCCGACGCTGTCGATGCTCACCGCACCCTGCACGTTGCGCAGTTCCAGGTCGCCGGAGCCGATGCTGCCGACCCGGGCGTCGCCACGCACGCCGTCGACCTTGACGTCGCCCGAGCCGATGGAGACGACGTGGAGTGCGCTGATGGTGCTCAGCTCGATGTCACCGGAGCCCACCGCGGCGGTGGCCAGGCCCTTGATGTCGCGGGCGACCACGTCGCCGGAACCGACATCGGCGCTCATCGAATGCGCACCGGTCAGCGAGGCGTCGCCCGAGCCGACCTTCAGCTGCACCAGGATCGTGTCCGGCAGGGTGCCGGACAGGTCCAGGTAAGCGTAGGTGCTGCCGCTGAAGTTGAAGTTCAGGCCCTGGCTCTGGCGTTCCAGGCGGACCACCAGCTTGTCGCCGACCTTCTGCTGGCTGACCGACAACTGGCGCAGCAGGTCCTGGGTGGAGGCGCAGGCGCGGCCGGAAACCGCCGCCCTGGCACCTGGGCTTGCGACCAGGCGCAGGTCGTGGCTGTTGACCTCGAACACCACGGCCTTGGCGTCGCCGAGTTCCAGTTCCAGCGCCTTGGGCTCGGAGAACTTGCAGTGTTCCTCGGCCGCGAAGGCGCCGGCCGGCAGCAGGGCGAGGGCGAACAGGAAGGGCTTGATATTCATCTGTTTTCCTTGCGATTGCGGATGAGGGCTCAGATTTCGTCGCGGCGCTGGCGCAGCCAGATGGCGGCGGCGATGAAGACGATGCCCACCGCGGCGCCAATCCACAACTCCGGCGTGGCCAGGGCGGCGAACTGGGTGGCCGGGGAGAAGCCATCCAGCAACGAATGCAGCGACTCACGCGGGGCACGGGCATCGGCGGTGTAGGCCAGGTCCACGCCGGGGACGGTGCCCAGCAGCAGGCGACCAACCACGTGCGCCCAGAACCAGCTGCCGTCGCTGCCGAACAGGCGCATCAGGCCGAACCAGCTCACCACCACGCCGGAGAACACCGGCAGCATCACCGCCCACAGGAACGGCTTGCTCTTGGCCCAGGCCGAGCACATCAGCAGCCAGCCGGCGGTCGGCAACGCCCACAGCGCGTAGACCGGGATGCGGCACAGGAACGATGCGGCGATCGTCAGCGGCTCGGCGGGGCCCCAGATCAGCGTCATCGGGCTGCCACCATGGGCGAGCACGACCAGGCTGATGATGGCCAGGAAGCCGAACATGGCGACGATGGCGGCCACGGTGGCCAGCAGCGGTGCCAGCACGACACCGGCGATCAGCTTGGACAGCACGGTCTGGGTGTCCGACAGCGGCATCGACTTCCAGAACAGGATGCTGCGATCGCGGCGATCGTCGTACAGCGCGCCCAGGAAGTAGAAGAACACCACGAACATCAGCACGATGAACGGCCAGCCGGCGCTGAGCAGCAGGGTGAAGTTGATGCCGTTGGCCAGGTCCTGGGCATCACCGGCCGACATCTGGCTGGTCAGCAGGCTCAGGTCCAGGCCGTTGACGTTCACGCCATTGATATGGAGGTCACCGGTGCTTGCCGCACGGCTGGCTGCCCACAGGCCGGCGATGATCGCCATCGAGGACAGCAGCAGCGACACGCCGCCGGCCACGACCGGTGCCCAGAAGAAACCGCCCTTGTTTTCCCAGTATTCGCGCTTGAGCAGCCACTTCAGCTTGCCCAGCGGGGTGATGTGGTGTGCGGCGTTCATGCGTAGGTTCCCTTCATGGTGGCCACGAACAGGTCGGCCAGGCCGGGGTTGCGGGTTTCACCGAGGGCGGCGATGCGGCTGCGCTCGACGCCGTCGTAGAGCAGGACGGTCTTGCCGAACGGCAGGCTGCGCTCGTCGATCGGGCCCAGCGCGCGTGCTGCTTCCAGCGTGTCCGCCGAGGCCAGCAACTCGGTGTAGCGGTCGGCCAGGGTTTCCATGTCGGTGGACAGGACGATCCTGCCGTCGCGGATGAACAGCACGTCGGTGAGGATGTGCTCGATCTCCTCCACCTGGTGGGTGGTGACGATGATGGTCTTCTGCTCGTCGAAGTAGTCTTCCAGCAGGCGCTGGTAGAACTCCTTGCGGTACAGGATGTCCAGGCCCAGGGTTGGCTCGTCGAGCACCAGTACCTTGGCGTCGATGGCCATCACCAGGGCCAGGTGCAGCTGCACCACCATGCCCTTGGACAGCTCGCGCACGCGCTGCTTCGGGTTGAGCTTGGTATTGGCCAGGAAGCGCTCGCAGCGGGCGCGGTCGAAGCGCGGGTGGACGCCGGCGACGAAGTCGATGGCCTCCTTGACCCGGATCCAGCGCGGCAGCACCGCCACGTCGGCGATGAAGCACACGTCGTTCATCAGCGCGTTGCGACGGGTACGCGGGTCCATGCCCAGCACCCGCAGCTCGCCCTCGACCGCGGTCAGGCCGAGCAGGGCCTTCAGCGCGGTGGTCTTGCCGGCGCCGTTGGGGCCGATCAGGCCGACGATGCGACCCGGTTCAATGGTGAAGCTGGTGTTGTCCAGCGCCGGCTTCTGCTTGTAGGCCTTGCGCAGGCCCTTGGCGGAAACGACGGCTTCGACGGCGGCGTTCATAGAGTGGTCCCCGGTGGCAGCAGATCTTTCAAGGTCAGGCCCAGGCGCTGGATGCGCTCCAGTACGCTGGGCCATTCATCGTTGAGAAAACGGTCGCGCTCGTTGCCGCGCAGTTTCAGCGCGGCTTCCTCGGTCATGAACATGCCAAGGCCACGGCGCTTCTCGACCAGGTTCTCGTCGGCCAACTCCTGGTAGGCCCGCGAGACGGTGATCGGATTGAGCTGGTACTCGGCCGCCACCTGGCGCACCGAGGGCAGGGCATCACCCGGCTTGAGGACACCGTCCAGCATCATCGCGATCACGCGATCCTTCAGCTGGCGGTAGATGGGAGCGCCATCGCTCCACTGGATATCGGTCATGGGTCAGCTCCGCGGATTCAGCGACTGTGCGAAGGAGAAGTAGGGCAGTGACAGACTGGTACGCATCCGTCGGGCCGGTCGTTTCGCATGGGTTGGGGCGGTAGCATCCTGCTGTTCACCAGCTGCCTGCGCTGCATAATTCCCGCGGTCGGTTTGACCGCTCTGCAGCGCAGCCGAGCAGCCAAGCAGCAACAGTGCGCCGCTGACGGTCAGGGCCGGTAGGACGTGTCTGCTGTGCTTGCTGGCCATCTCGGACTCCCTGTGTAGGGTGGCTGGTGTTGTATGCAACTATAACACCGACACGGCGGCATGCAACTCCCTGCATGCCCAACTGATGGCCTATGCCGCCCGATGGCGGCCCAGGCCACCCGGAGAATGCTCATGAAGCTTCGTAACGCATTGATTGGATTGGTGGTTGGAGTTGGCTTCGGCGCCATTGCCGGGGCGTCGGCCGGCCCCTTGCTGGACCAGAACTACCGTTCGTTGGCCGGCAAGGAGGAGATCAACCTGAACCGCACTTACGGCGGCAAGGTGTTGCTGGTGGTCAACACCGCCTCCAAATGTGGCTTCACGCCCCAGTACGAAGGGCTGGAGGCATTGCAACAGCAACTGTCCGCGCGTGGTTTTGCCGTATTGGGCTTTCCGTCCAATGATTTCAAAGGCCAGGAACCCGGCAGCGAGGAGCAGATCCAGGAGTTCTGCACGCTGACCTATGGCGTGCGCTTCCCGATGTTCCAGAAAGTGCATGTGATCGGCCCGGAAACCACGCCGCTGTACCGCGAGTTGACGCGTGCCACCGGCGTGGCACCGGCCTGGAACTTCCACAAGTACCTGATCTCCCGCGACGGGCGGGTGGTGGCGCAGTTCCCGAGTCGGGTGCGCCCGGATGACCCGGAGCTGCGCGCGGCGATCGATCGCGAGCTGGCGGCCCCGGTTCCGGCGCGTTGACCTGCCTCGACATATCCGGTGCGCATGCGACAATGTCGCCCCTCGCGCCACCGGTGGCGTTTGTTCACTTCCAGGAAAGCAGCGAATGAAGATGGGAAAGCGTGGCGCAGTTGCGTCGCTTCTGATTCTGGCGATGGCGGCCCCCGGGGTCGCGTTTTCGCAACAACCTGCCGCTCCGGCGGCTACCAAGGAGAAGTCCGTTTTGACCTCGGAACGTGAAACGATCAGTTATGCCATCGGTATTGATGTCGCCAGCTCGTTTGAGCCCATCGCTGGCGAAGTGGACGTGGCCGAACTGCGCCGTGCCGTCGAGAATGCGTTCGCCGGCGGCCAGCCGCTGCTCTCGCAGGAAGAAGCCCAGCAGACCGACGCCGCGCTGCGCACCGTGATGATGGCCCGCGCCGGCCAGCAGGTGCCGGGCCTGGCGCCGGGCAGCCAGCCGACCGTCGACCGCAAGAAGGTCGGCCTGATGCTCGGCAGCTACGCCGTGGGCCCGTCGCTGGCCGCGATCAAGGACGACATCGACCTGAACTCGGTGTTCAAGGCGGTCAACGACGTGTTCTCCAAGGGCAACCCGACGATGACCCATGAGCAGGCCAAGGCCACGCTGCAGGCATTCAGCACCGCCAAGCAGTCCGCCGTCGCCGGCAAGAACCGTGAGCAGGGCAATGCGTTCCTGGCCAAGAACAAGACCCAGCCGGGCGTGGTGACCACCGCCTCGGGCCTGCAGTACCAGGTGCTGCGCGCCGGCAGCGGCGAGCGTCCGATGGCCACCAGCCGCGTGCGCGTCAACTACGAAGGCAAGCTGCTGGACGGCACCGTGTTCGACAGCAGCTACGAGCGTGGCCAGCCGGTCGATTTCGGCCTGAACCAGGTCATCAAGGGCTGGACCGAGGGCGTGTCGCTGATGCCGGTCGGCGCCAAGTATCGCTTCTGGATCCCCGCCGAGCTGGCCTATGGCAGCAATGGCAGCGGCCCGATCGGCCCGGAGTCCACGCTGACCTTCGACGTCGAGCTGCTGGGCGTCCTGCAGTAATCCGCATCAGAACGGAGCCGTCGCAGCCATGCGCGTAGCGATTTTCGGTACCGGTTACGTGGGTCTCGTCACCGGGACCTGCCTGGCCGAAGTCGGCCACGACGTGGTCTGCGTCGATATCGACCAGGCAAAGGTCGATGGCCTCGGGCAGGGAATCATCCCGATCTACGAGCCCGGCCTGGAGCCGATGGTGAAGGCCAACCACGCCGCAGGGCGGCTGGCCTTCACCACCGAGGCGGCCAGCGCGATCGCGCATGGCCAGGTCGTCTTCATCGCGGTCGGCACGCCGCCGGATGAAGACGGCAGCGCCGACCTGCAGTACGTGCTGGCGGTGGCCCGCACCATCGGCCGCCATCTGGCGCAGCCGGCGGTGGTGGTCAACAAGTCGACCGTGCCGGTGGGCACGGCCGACAAGGTCCGTGCCGCGATTGCCGGGGAACTGGCCGCGCGCGGCGTGGAGATCGCCTTCGACGTGGTCTCCAATCCCGAATTCCTCAAGGAAGGCGATGCGGTGGCCGACTGCATGCGCCCGGACCGCATCGTCATCGGTGCCGACAATCCGGACGCGGTGGCGGTGCTGCGCCGCCTGTATGCGCCGTTCAACCGCAACCGCGACCGCGTCGTCGAGATGGACGTGCGCTCGGCCGAGCTGACCAAGTACGCCGCCAATGCGATGCTGGCGACCAAGATCAGCTTCATGAACGAGATCGCCAACATCGCCGAGCGCGTGGGGGCCGACATCGAGCAGGTGCGCCAGGGCATTGGCTCTGACCCGCGCATCGGCTGGCACTTCATCTATCCAGGCGCCGGCTATGGCGGCTCCTGCTTCCCCAAGGACGTGCAGGCGCTGGCACGCACCGCGGCCCAGCATGGCCACCAGGCGCAGCTGCTCAACGCGGTGGAGGCGGTCAACGATGGCCAGAAGGGCCATCTGTTCGAGTTGATCCAGCGCCACTACGACCGTGGCGAGGACGAGGGCGTGCGCGGCAAGACCTTCGCCGTGTGGGGCCTGGCCTTCAAGCCCAACACCGATGACATGCGCGCGGCCCCGAGCCGGCGCCTGCTCGCGCAGTTGTGGGAGGCCGGTGCCACGGTGCGGGTGTTCGACCCGGAAGCCATGCACGAAGCCCGTCGGGTCTTCGGCGAGCGGGCGGACCTGGTGTTCTGCGAGACCGCATACGAAGCACTGGAAGGTGCCGATGCGCTGGCCGTGATCACCGAATGGAAGCAGTTCCGCAGCCCGGATTTCGCGCGGCTGCGCCAGACGCTGGGTGATGCGGTGGTGTTCGATGGCCGCAACATCTATGAACCCCAGGAGATCGAGGCCGCCGGCCTCGCCTATTACGGCATTGGCCGGGGACGCTCCCTGCATGCATGACCCAATCCCCAGCGAGCGCGAACAGGCGCTGGAATCACGCCTGATCGAGTTGGAGATGCGTGTTTCCTTCCAGGAACAGGCCCTGGCCGAACTGAGCGAGGCCCTGGCCGAAGCCCGGATGGAAGGCACCCGCAACACCAACCTGCTGCGCAACCTGCTCGATGACCTCGGCAAGGTGCGTACGGCGCTGTACGCCGACCCGGCCACCGAGCCGCCGCCCCCGCACTACTGATACAGAAGCACTGCAAGCATGAGTGACACTCTTCGCGACCAGCTCCTCGGGCTGGGTTTCAAGGCCGCGCCCAAGCCGGAGCGCAAACCCGAAGCGCGCCGTGACGGGCGTGCACCGAACCGCCAGGGCCAGCCGCCGGGCAAGCCCGGTGGTGGCAAGCCGCAGGCACACGCCGGCAAGCCGGGGCAGGCCAGGCCGGCGCAGGGCAAGCCGCAGCGGCAGGGCCCGCACAAGCCGCGTTCGCAGGAAGACATCGACCTGGCCAAGGCCTATGCGATCCGTGCGCAGCGGGAGAAGGACGAACGCATCGAGGCCGAGCGGCTGAAGCAGGAAGAAGCCCGTCTGCGCCGCGAAGCGCGCGCCAAGCTGGACGAGCTGATCAAGGACAAGGGGCTCAATGTCCCCGATGCCGACATCGCCCGCCACTTCCCCTATGGCGGCAAGATCAAGCGCATCTACGTCACCGCCGAGCAGCTCAAGGCGCTCAACGCCGGTGAGCTGGGCGTGCTGCAGCAGAATGGCCGCTACCTGCTGGTCACCGCGGCGTTGCTGGCCGAGGCCGAAGCCGTGTTCGCGCCGAGCGTGGCGTTGAAGGTCGACCCGAACGCGCCGATCGAGGACGACCCCTACGCGGACCCGAAGTTCCAGGTGCCGGACGATCTGGTCTGGTAGGTGCACCGCTCACCGCGATGGACACGGAAAAGACAGGTCAGTGGCCTGTCTTTTTTGTTGTGCGGGCAGGGCGATCGGGATCGGTGCTGCGGACCCGGGCAACGCTGATGATGGCGCGTCGATCGGCCACTGGTGCCGTGTTGACGGCCATGTGGACATAGATGTCGGTGGGGTTGCCCGGGTCGAACACGGTCAGGCCGTGGTAGTCCCATCCGTCTTCGCGGGTGACCGGCTCCTGGGCGATCCGGTAGCTGTTCTCGGCCAGTTCGCTGAAAAGGACGAAATCCTGGGCGATGGTCTCCGGGTCACCGCTGGCGGCGGTCATCGTGCAGGTGCCCTGGTCGGTCAGTACGAAGCCGTAGACACTGTCTTCGACCGTCATCAGCCAGGCCTTGCCGGCCCTTCCGTTGAGGTGTTGGTGCGCCGTCTCGCCCTGCAGGCGCTGGGCCACCCGGTCCAGTGTCTCGGTCAGCTTCTGCGGTTCGCCCAGGTACTGGAAGCAGGAGGAGACGAAGGCGCCGAAGGTCTGGTCTTCCTCGGCCCGGGCCAGCCCGGGTGCGGCGAGCAGCAGTGCAGCCACTGCAATGCAGGGCCAATGGTGCAGTTTCATGACAACTCCCCCTGAGTCGTGAACGCTGCGCCGTTATAGCAGGACCGGGCGGGGGAGGGGTGTGCTCAGCCTGCGGCTTGGCGGGCCTGGCGCGATGGCGGCAGCCAGTACAGGGCGATCAGCGCGCCGAGCAGGGCGAAGCCGCCGCCCACCAGGAAGGCGACCTTGCCGTCGCCGAACCGCCACAGCTGGCCGGCGATCAGTGCGCCGAGCACGCCGCCCAGGCCGGACGAGAAGCCGTAGAACAGGCCCTGGCCGTGGCCGTTGAGGTTGCCGGGAAAGTAGCGCGCCAGCAGTTGCATGGCCGACGCGAAGAACGCCGCGAAGCCCAGGCAATGGGTGGTCTGCGCGACCAGCATCACCGGGAGGTTCTCCGGGTACAGCGCGGTCACCCACCAGCGCAGTGCGGCGCTGGCCATGGAAATGATCAGCAGCCAGCTGGCATCCCAGCGCTTGAAGAAGCCGGCGATCAGGAAGAACACCGCGACCTCGAAGACCACGCCCACCGTCCACATCACGCCCAGCAGCGAGGTGCTGTAGCCATGCTGGTCCATGTAGAGCGAGAAGAACGTGTAGTACGGGCCGAACGACAACTGCTCCAGGAAAGCGGCGATGAAGAAGGCGATGACGTGCTTCTGCCGGACGATGGCCCAGAAGCCGCCGTCGTGGTGGCTGTGGCTGCCGATGCAGCGCGCGTAGCGGTTGGCGAACGCCGAGCCGATCATCAGCACGAACAGCGGCAGCATCAGCCACGGCAGCTTGCCGGCGCCGTGGTGCTCGATCAGCCAGCCGAACAGGGTGACCACGATGATGAAGCCGAACGAGCCCCACACCCGGATCATCCCGTAACGGTGGCTGTCGCTGCCCAGGTGGGTGAGGGTGATCGACTCGAACTGCGGCATCACCGCGTTGTAGAAGAAGCAGAAGGCGATCATCACCCCGTACAGCGTCCAATGCGGCGCCGGCAGCAGGAAGCCGCAGAAGCTGAGCAGGGTCAGCACGCAGCCGATGCGCAGCCAGCGGATCGGCCTGGGCGAAACCGCCGCGAGCGACGTCCAGGTGCTGGGTGCGACCACGCGGGTGGCGTACCACAGGCTCATCATCACGCTGATCGCGGTGACGGTCATGCCGCGCGACTGCAGGTACAGGCTCCAGTACGGGGTGAACGCGCCGAGCGCGGCGTAGTAGAAGAAGTAGAAGCTCGACAGCCGCGCGGTGGGCACGGCTGCGGGGAGGGGGCTTGCGGCGGTCATGGGGTCAGAACAGGTCTTCGACCGGGGTGTTCAACAGTTCCACGGTGCCGTGCTTGAGCCGGCGCAGGCTGGAGATGCCGAGGTCGCGGATGAGCGAGTGGGTGGTATGGGGCAGGTCCGAATCGTACAGGTCCTGCGGGGCGACGTTCTTGCCGTGCACCCCCGGCATCAGGTCGATGCCGGCGGCGGTGTAGCAATGCTGCACCATCGCCGAGCAGTACAGCGCGCCTTCCCTGGACAGCAGGTTGCCGCGCCGCCGCAGGCGGGTGCTGTGCATCGCGAACAGCGTGCCCACCAGCTCGCTCAGCGAGTAGCTGGACAGCCCGGCCAGCAGGTCCAGCGCGGCGACCTGGACGTTGCGGGTCTGGGCGGCGTCCAGGTTGAAGTCGAGGATGGCCAGGTTGGGGAAGGCCGCATCGTCGAAGTAGCGGTCAGCGCGGTTCTCCTGCGCGCCGAGCCGCAACTGGCGGTTGCGCAGGTCCAGGTCCGATTCGAGCACCCACCAATGGCCGTCCAGGCGTTGTTCGCTGAACAGGAAGGCGTGCGACCACAGGCTGCGGTGCCCGTCCTCGGTGAGCGGCGCCTGGGCCTTGCGGATGGCCTTGCCGATCCAGTCAGAGGTGCCGCACAGGCCGATGCAGCCCGGCCGGGCGTACTTGCGGATCAGTTCGGCGTTGCGGCTTTCCATGGCGGCTTACTCGGGGTCGTAGTCCAGGTTGGAGGCCAGCCAGCGTTCAACCTGGGCGCGCTCCACGCCCTTGCGGCGGGCGTAGTCGCTGACCTGTTCGCGCGAGACCCGGCCCACCACGAAGTACTGGCTTTGCGGATGGCTGAAGTAATAGCCCGAGACCGCCGCGGTCGGCAACATCGCGAAGCTCTCGGTCAACGACATACCGATGTCGCCGGCGCCCAGCATCGCGAACAGGGTCTGCTTCTCGCTGTGCTCCGGGCAGGCCGGGTAGCCGGGGGCCGGGCGGATGCCGCTGTACTTCTCGGCGATCAGCGCCTCGTTGTCGAGTTGCTCGTCGGCGGCGTAGCCCCAGAACTCGGTGCGCACGCGCTGGTGCAGGCGCTCGGCCATGGCCTCGGCCAGGCGGTCGGCCAGGGCCTTGAGCAGGATGGCGTTGTAGTCGTCGTAGGCGGCTTCGAAGCGGGCCACGTGCGGCTCGATGCCGATGCCGGCGGTGACCGCGAAGGCACCGATCCAGTCCTGCTTGCCGCTGGTTTCCGGGGCGATGAAGTCGGCCAGGCAGAAATCCGGGCGCTCGGCCGGCTTGTCGACCTGCTGGCGCAGGAAGTGCAGGGTGTGGTGCGAATCAGGCTGAGCAAGCCCCTCTCCCGCGCGCGGGAGAGGGGTTGGGGTGAGGGCGCTCTTAAGGCCCATGGAGCCAGACCCGCCCCCATCCGCCCTGCGGGCACCTTCCCCCGTGAACGGGGGAAGGGAGGTGAATGCTGCGCCTGCAAGGTTCACCACCACATCGTCGCCCTTGCTGTTCGCCGGCCAGATCCCGAACACGGCCCGGGCGGTCAGCCATTTCTCATCAACGATCCGCTTCAGCATCGCCTGCGCATCCTTGAACAGGTCACTGGCCTGCGGGCCGACGATCTCGTCGGTGAGGATCGCCGGGAACTTGCCGGCCAGCTCCCACGCCTGGAAGAACGGCGTCCAGTCGATCACCGGCAGCAGGTCTTCCAGCGGATAGTCGTCGAACACGTGCAGGCCGGGCGAGGCGGGTGCCGGCGGGGTGTACTGCGCCCAGTCACAGGTGAAGCGCTGGCCGCGCGCATGCTCCAGCGATATCAGCCGCTTGGCATCACCGCGGTTCCTGTGGCGGTTGCGGATGTCGGCGTAGTCGGCGTCGTTGGCGGCGACGAAGGCGTCGCGCAGGTCGCTGGAAATCAGCGACTGGGCCACGCCGACCGCACGCGAGGCGTCCTTCACCCACACCGTCGGCGCGCTGTAGAACGGGTCGATCTTCAGCGCGGTATGCGCGCGCGAGGTGGTGGCGCCGCCGATCATCAGCGGCATGCTGAAGCCCTGCCGCTGCATCTCCCTGGCGACGTGGCTCATCTCTTCCAGCGACGGGGTGATCAACCCGGACAGGCCGATGATGTCGGCGTTCTCGGCGCGGGCGGCGTCCAGGATCTTCTGCGCCGGCACCATCACGCCCAGGTCCACGACCTCGAAGTTGTTGCAGGCCAGGACCACGCCGACGATGTTCTTGCCGATGTCGTGCACGTCGCCCTTGACCGTGGCCATGATGATCTTGCCGTTGGACTTGCCCACGTCACCGGTGCGCGCCTTCTCCTCCTCGATGAAGGGCAGCAGGTAGGCCACGGCCTTCTTCATCACGCGCGCGGACTTGACCACCTGCGGCAGGAACATCTTGCCGGCGCCGAACAGGTCGCCGACCACGTTCATGCCGTCCATCAACGGGCCTTCGATCACGTCCAGCGGCCGGCTGGCCTGCTGGCGGGCCTCCTCGGTGTCCTCCTCGACCCAGGCATCCAGGCCATGCACCAGCGCATGGGCCAGGCGCGCGCGCACCGGATGCTGGCGCCAGCCCAGGTCCTCGGTCTTCTTCTCGCCCTTCCTGCCCTTGTAGCGCTCGGCGATGTCGAGCAGGCGTTCGGTGCCGTCGCGGCGGCGGTTGAGGATCACATCCTCGACCGCTTCGCGCAGTTCCGGGTCGAGCTGGTCATAGATGGGCATGGCGCCGGCGTTGACGATGCCCATGTCCATGCCGGCCTGGATGGCGTGGTACAGGAACACCGAGTGGATCGCCTGGCGCACGGTCTCGTTGCCGCGGAACGAGAACGACACGTTCGATACGCCGCCGGAGACATGGCAGCCGGGCAGCGTGCGCTTGATGATGCGGGTGGCCTCGATGAAGTCCACCGCGTAGTTGTCGTGCTCCTCGATGCCGGTGGCCACGGCGAAGATGTTCGGGTCGAAGATGATGTCTTCCGGCGGGAAACCGACCTGCTCGGTGAGGATGCGGTAGGCGCGCGTGCAGATCTCCACCTTGCGTTCGCAGGTGTCGGCCTGGCCCACTTCGTCGAAGGCCATCACCACCGCGGCGGCGCCGTAGCGGCGCACCAGCCGCGCGTGTTCAAGGAAGGCGGCCTCGCCTTCCTTGAGCGAGATCGAGTTGACCACGCTCTTGCCCTGCAGGCACTTCAACCCGGCCTCGATCACGCTCCACTTGGAGGAATCGACCATCACCGGGATGCGCGCGATGTCCGGCTCGGACATGATCAGGTTGAGGAAGCGCACCATCGCCTTCTCCGAATCGATCAGGCCTTCGTCCATGTTGACGTCAAGGATCTGCGCCCCGTTGGCCACCTGTTGGCGGGCGACCTCGACGGCTTCCTCGTAGCGTTCTTCCTTGACCAGTTTGCGGAACTGCGCGCTGCCGGTGACGTTGGTGCGTTCGCCCACGTTGATGAACAGCAGGTCCGGGGTGATGACCAGCGGTTCCAGGCCGGACAGGCGGGTGTAGTGCACGGCGGGGGAGGAGTCGTTGCCCATTACCAGACCTTGAAAACCTGTCCGTTGGCGATGCCGTCGATGCTGCGCTGGTAGGCCAGGGCGGCACGTGCGGCGCTGACCGGTTCGAAGCCCGGGAAGAAGTCGCCATAGGCATCGAGCGCTTCGACCAGCACGCTGGGGCTGACCACGTTGATGCGCAGGCCACGCGGCAGCTCCAGCGCGGCGGCGCGGACGAAGCCCTCCACCGCTGCGTTGACCGCGGTGGCATTGGCGCCCTGGGCGATCGGCTGTTCGGTGAGGATGCCGGTGGTCAGGGTGATCGAGCCACCCTCATTGAGGTGATGCTGGCCGAGCAGTGCCAGTCGCACCTGGCCCAGCAGCTTGTCCTGCAGTCCCTGGTTGAACTGGGCGGCGGTCATCTGCGTCAACGGGCCGAAATGAACGTTGCCGGTGGTGGAGACGATGGCATCCAACGGACCCACCGCCTGCAACAGCGCCGATACGCTCTGCTCGTCACCGAGGTCGACCGGATGCGCGGCGTCCGAACGCGAGGCGGTGATCACCTCATGCCGTTGGCGCAGGTGTGCGGCGACGGCCTTGCCCAGGGTGCCACTGGCACCCACCAGCAGGATCTTCTTCTTCATGGCGTTTCCTCAGGCAGCCTTGGTGAGCGGGGCAAGGGCGCGCGGTGGCAGCCCGGCGACCGCTTCGGCGATGGCACGGATATGGTCGGGCGAGGTGCCGCAGCAGCCGCCGACCAGGTTGAGCAGGCCGGATTCGGCGAACTCCTTCAGGGTGGCGGCCATTTCCTCGGGGGTCTCGTCGTACTCGCCGAAGGCATTGGGCAGGCCGGCGTTGGGGTGCGCGCTGACGTAGCCGCTGGACACCTGCGCCAGCGTTTCCACGTGCGGGCGCATGTCGGTGGCGCCGAGCGCGCAGTTGAAGCCTATCGACAGCGGGTTGCCATGCGCGACCGAGGCATAGAACGCCTCGGCGGTCTGGCCGGACAGGGTACGGCCGGAGGCATCGGTGATGGTGCCGGAGATCATCACCGGCAGCCGCGCGCCGCGCTGGTCGAAGACTTCCTCGATGGCGAACAACGCCGCCTTGGCATTGAGCGTGTCGAAGATGGTTTCCACCATCAGCGTGTCGGCGCCGCCGTCGATCAGCCCGTCGATGGCCTCGCGGTAGGTTTGCCGCAGCGCGTCGAAGCTGGTGTTGCGGAAGCCGGGGTCGTTGACGTCCGGGCTGATCGAGGCGGTGCGGCTGGTCGGGCCGAGTACGCCGATCACGAAGCGCGGCTTGTCCGGGGTGCGGGCTTCCACTGCGTCACAGCACTGGCGGGCGACCTGGGCACCGGCCTTGTTGAGCTCGTACACCAGGTGTTCCAAGTGGTAATCGGCCTGGCTGATCGAGGTCGCGTTGAAGGTGTTGGTCTCCACCAGGTCCGCACCGGCCTCGAGGTAGGCGGTATGGATGCCGGCGATCACGTCCGGGCGGGTCAGCAGCAGCAGGTCGTTGTTGCCCTTGAGGTCGTGCTCGCAACCGGGTCCGTGCACGTGCTGGCTGTCGAACCCGCCCACGAAGCGCTCGCCCCGGTAGTCGCCTTCCTCCAGGCGATGGCGCTGGATCATCGTGCCCATGGCGCCGTCGATGATCAGGATGCGTTGTTCAAGCGCGGCCAGCAGCTTGGCGACGCGTTCGGGGTGGAGCCAGGGGAGGGCTTGCATAGGGCGGGCCGGGTTCGATGCTTCAGGGACGATGGGCGATCAGCGCGATCACTTCGAAATGCGGCGGGCGCTTCTCGCGGGTCACGGTTTCCAGGCTGGACACTTCCAGCCCGCTCTTCTCGACGAACTTGCGCAGTTCTTTGCCGGTGAAGCCCAGGTTGACGTGGCCGTAGGCCTCGACCGCCACCTTGTGCTCATGCCGGGCCAGGCTGCACAGCATCAGCCGGCCGCCGGGCCGCAGTACCCGGGCGCACTCGGCCACGGCCTTGGCCGGGTGGCTGGAGTAGGTCAGGGCGTGCATCAGCACCACCAGGTCGAAGCTGCCATCGGCGAAGGGCAGCTTGTGCATGTCGCCTTCCAGCACCTCCACGTTGGGCAGCTTGCGCAGGCGTTCGCTGGCGGCGGCCACCACGCGGGCGCTGGTGTCGATGCAGACGTAGCGCTGTGCGTGCGGGGCCAGCAGTTCGGCCAGCACGCCATCACCGGAGGCGATGTCGAGCACGTCGCCGGTTTCCAGCAGCGGCAGCGCGCTGCGCGCCATCGCCTCCCAGGTGCGGCCCGGGGAGTAGTGGCGTTCCATGTCGCCGGCCACGCTGTCGGCCCAGTTCTGGTCGGCGGCGCGCATCGCCAGCACCGCCGGCACGCGCTCGGCGTCCTGGCGCAGCAGCGGATCGTCGCTGCCGGTGCTCAGGGCATGCCACAATGCGCGCTGGGCCGGGTCCAGCGAGGCCTCGTCGAAACGGTAGTACGCGGACACGCCGGCACGGCGGTCGCGGACCAGCCCGGCTTCCTTCAGGCGCGCCAGGTGGGTGGACACGCGCGGCTGGGCCAGCGTGGTGATGGCCGACAACTCGGCCACGGTGAGTTCTTCCTGTTCAAGCAGCGTCAGCAGGCGTACCCGCGTTGCATCGGCGAACACTTTCAGACGGGTTGACCAGTCTTCCAGATCCATAAATATCTACCTATCGCGATATAGAGATATTTTCGCGCTGCCGCCACGCCGGGTCAAGGCGAGGCATAGGCTGAACCCGGTCGCGATGGTTACAATCGCAACTTGATTCAGCCCTGGGAGGGGTGTTGTGGACTTCAGTTTTTCCGACGAGCAGCTGATGCTGCAGGACGTCGCCCGTCGTATCGCCAAGGAAAAGATCGCCCCGAGCGCCGAGCACTTCGACGCCACCGGTGAGTACCCGCTGGACAACATCCGCCTGCTGGGCGAGAACGGCCTGATGGGCATCGAGGTGCCGGTCGAGTACGGCGGCTCGGGCATGGACCCGGTTTCCAGCGTGCTGGCCATCGTCGAGGTCTCCGCCGCCGACGCGGCGCACGCGACCATCATGTCGGTCAACAATTCGCTGTTCTGCAATGCGCTGCTGAGCTACGGCAGCGAGGCACAGAAGCAGACCTACGTGCGCGCCATTGCCGAGGGCAGCGCGATCGGTGCGTTCGCGCTGACCGAATCGCAGTCCGGCTCCGATGCCACGGCGATGCGCTGCCGCGCGGTCAAGCAGGCCGATGGTTCGTTCCTGGTCAACGGCCAGAAGAGCTGGATCACCTCCGGCCCGGTGGCGCGCTACATCGTGCTGTTCGCGATGACCGACCCGGAGAAGGGCGCGCGCGGCATCACCGCCTTCATGATCGACACCACCAAGCCCGGCTTTGGCCGCGGCAAGACCGAGCCCAAGCTGGGCGTGCGTGCGTCGGCGACCTGCGAGATCGAGTTCCAGGACTACGTGGCCAGTGCCGAGGATGTGATCGGTGAGGAAGGGCAGGGCTTCAAGATCGCGATGAGCCTGCTGGATTCGGGCCGCATCGGCATCGCGTCGCAGGCGGTGGGCATCGCCCGCGCCGCTTACGAGGCTTCGGTGGACTACGTGAAGGAGCGCAAGTCGTTCGGCGCGCCGATCGGCACCTTCCAGATGATCCAGGCCAAGGTCGCTGACATGAAGTGCAAGCTGGATGCGGCGATGCTGCTGACCTTGCGCGCAGCCTGGCTGAAGTCGCAGGGCAGGAAGTTCTCCACCGAGGCGGCGGTCGCCAAGCTGACCGCGTCGGAGGCAGCGATGTGGATCGCCCACCAGGCGGTGCAGATCCATGGTGGCATGGGTTATTCGAAGGAAATGCCGCTGGAGCGTTACTTCCGCGATGCCAAGATCACCGAGATCTATGAAGGTACTTCGGAGATCCAGCGCATGGTGATTGCGCGCAACGAGACCGGATTGCGTTGAGTCGCAGCCAAGCGTGAACCAGAGATCCGATGCCGGGCAACCGGCATCGGATTTTTTTGTGCGGAGTCTGGTGCGGCGCAGGCGAGGCAACCGCGTTGTAGGAGTCAACTGTCTTTACCATGCTGCTCTGAAGCGGCTTTCCAAGGGGCATTGTCGCGGCGCATGGCATTAAGACGGGTGAGGTATTTGCGCATGCATGCCGTTACTGCGAGCTTTTTGGGTTT
>NZ_JACVBA010000004.1:0-261972 GCF_014852135.1 Stenotrophomonas sp. STM01
GCCGGCTTTTCCGTTTCGTCAACACCTCGTTTCGAGGAAGTTGACTCAACTGCTTCTCCGGCGCCCGAAGGCATCTCGTTGAAGCGAGCCGCCTACTTTAGCAGGCTTTTCGTTTCCGTCAACACCTTTTTGCGAGGCGGTGACTTCGAACTTTCCCTGCGCTGCGCCTCTTGCGAGGCCCCTGCGTCGGGGGAAGGAAAGTATGTGCTTCTTTTGCGGCTTTGTGAAGGGGGTGTGGAGGCTTTTTCTTACTTTTGTTTGGGCGGCCTGTTCTGAGGCCGCCCAAGGCGGTGAGACAGCGCCTGCTCCCCCCACACATATAAGGAGCGCTACGACCCTCCCCTCACCCCAGCCCCTCTCCCGCTTGCGGGAGAGGGGCTTTTCTGCCGCGAGCCGGGAGATCACGAGCCCGGAGATCCCTGGTGTGCTGGGTTCGGGCTCAGCCGGCGACCAGCAGGACGCGGGCGAAGGTGCGCTTGCCCACCTGCAGCAGGCCTTCGAAGCCCGGCTGCAGGACGGTCTGTGCGTCTTCGATCACTTCGCCATCCACCTTGACCGCACGTTCCTTGAGCTTGCGCGAGGCTTCGGAGTTGCTGGGGGTCAGGCCCGCAGCGGTCAGCAAGGCGCCGATACGCAGGCCTTCGGCCGGCACGGTGACTTCCTGCAGCGGCAGCTGGGTGATGTCGCCCTGCCCGGTCACCGCCGCGTTCCAACCGGCAATGGCCTGCTCGGCGGCGGCGGCATCATGGAAACGGGTAGTCAGTTCGCGCGCCAGACGCAGCTTGATCTCGCGCGGATTGATCGTGCCGGCTTCAACGTCGGCACGCAGCTGCTTGGCTTCGGCAATGGAGATGTCGAAGCTGAGCAGGTCGATCCAGCGCCACATCAAGGTGTCGTCCACCTTCATGGTCTTGGTGACGATGTCGATGGCCGGTTCGCTGATGCCGATGTAATTGCCCAGCGACTTGGACATCTTGTTGACGCCGTCCAGGCCTTCCAGCAGCGGCATCGTCAGCACGATCTGCGGTTTCTGCCCGTAATGCTCCTGCAGGCCACGACCCATCAGCAGGTTGAACTTCTGGTCGGTGCCGCCGAGTTCAACGTCCGCTTCCAGTGCCACCGAGTCGTAACCCTGCACCAGCGGGTAGAGGAATTCATGGATGGCGATGGATTGCTGGGCGGCATAGCGCTTGGCGAAGTCGTCGCGCTCGAGCATGCGCGCGACGGTGTGCTGGCCGGCCAGGCGGATCATGTCCGCCGCGCCCATCTTGCCGAACCACTCCGAGTTGAAGCGGACTTCGGTCTTGTCGCGGTCCAGCACCTTGAACACCTGCTCCTCATAGGTGCGGGCGTTGGCGAGCACGTCTTCCTTGCTGAGCGGCTTGCGGGTCAGGCTCTTGCCGGAGGGGTCGCCGATCATGCCGGTGAAGTCGCCGATCAGGAAAATGACCTGGTGGCCGAGGTCCTGGAACTGGCGCAGCTTGTTGAGCAGCACGGTGTGGCCCAGGTGCAGGTCCGGGGCGGTGGGATCGAAGCCAGCCTTCACGCGCAACGGGCGACCACTCTCCAGGCGCTGGCGCAATTCATCCAACTTGAGGATTTCATCGGCTCCGCGGCCGATCAGGGCAAGGGCTTCATCAATGGGGGACACGCTAAAACTCCCGGCTTCGCCGTTAAAAACATGAATGGTGTTAAGTGCAAGTTAACCACGCCGGCAGATCGAAAAGCCATATGGCTCAATGGTTTGACGCGGTATTGATAGGTGTCTATGTTACCCCCGTTTGAGCCCGCGCTCCGGGCCGGTCAGAGAAACCACCGATGGCACAATCCGATCATGGCGATGCGCGCAAGCAGCGCATCCAGGAACGACGCAACGTCCTGCACGACACGGCCCTGCATCGGAGGCTCAAGGATCATCTTCCCGCCGCGTTCAACGAACGCTGGACACGGCGCCATTGGATCCACGCCAGCCTGTTCGTGACCATCGGCGCGCTCGCCGCGACGATCGTGCCGGGGTTCTCCAATTCCATCGACAACCCCCTGCCCGCCTCGCATGCCTCGTTGGCACTGCCCTTGCCGCCGCTGGCGCTGGCACGCCAGGGCGAAACGCCCGGGGACAGCTGGCAGATCCTGCGCGTGCAGCGTGGCCAGACCCTGAGCGACCTGTTCGAAGCGGCCGGCGTGCCGGCCACGGTGATGCACCGCGTGCTGGAACACCCCGGCACCCGCGAGGTGCTGACCCGGCTCAAGCCCGGCACCGAGCTGGCGTTCGACCTGCCGGTGAACGGCAGCCTGCGCACCCTCCGGTTTGACCGTGATGCCAGCCACCGCGTCGAACTCTCCCTGCGCGATGACCAGATCAGCGAGAAGGTGACCGAACGGGCGACGAGCACCCGGACGGTGGTCGCCAGTGGCGAGATCACCAGTTCGCTGTACGCCTCCGCGCGCCGCGCCGGGCTCTCGCCCTCGGCCATCGCCACGATGACCGACGAGATCTTCAAGTACGACATCGACTTCTCCAAGGACCTGCAGCCGGGCGACCGCTTCAGCGTGGTGATGGACGAGACCTGGCGCGAAGGCGAGCGCATCGACACCAGCAAGATCCTGGCGGCCACGTTCAACACCGGGGGCAAGACCTACACCGGCTTCCGCTTCGAGCGCGGCGGCAAGTTCGAGTACTACGACATCAACGGGCGGCCGCTGAAGAAGAGCTTCATCCGCATGCCGATCCCGTTCGCGCGGTTGAGCTCCAACTTCGGCGCGCGCCGGCACCCGGTGCTGGGCACCATGCGCATGCACAAGGGCGTGGACTATGCCGCGCGCACCGGCACCCCGATCATGGCCGCCGGTGATGCCCGCGTGCAGTTCGCCGGCACCCAGCGCGGTTATGGCAACGTGGTGATCCTGGACCACGGGCGCGGCTACACCACGCTGTACGGCCACATGTCGCGCCTGGGCAGCTACCGCACCGGGGCGCGCGTGCCGCAGGGCGCGGTGATCGGCTACGTCGGCTCGACCGGCCTGGCCACCGGCCCGCACCTGCACTACGAATTCCGCGTCAATGGCCAGCACCGCAACCCGCTGTCGGTGACGATGCCGCCGCCGGAACCGCTCAAGGGCGCTGAACTGGCGGCGTTCCGTGCGCAGACCGCGCCGGCCATGGCGCGGATCCGCGGCATGGAGGAAGCCATCTACGCCGATGCCGGCAGCGCCACGCCGGCGCCGACGCAGACCGCCAGCGCGGCGGCACCGACCGGCAAGCGCGGCTGATCCAACCGCCGCGCGTTGACGCCACGGGCAGGGGGCTTGAAGCTTCCCTGCCCGTTTTCATCCGGCTTCCGCCATGACCGCCATTGATCCCCGCCTGCCGTTGTTCCTTGGCCTGATGTCCGGCACCAGTGCCGATGGCATCGATGCCGCGTTGGTGCAGTTCCCGACCGAAGGCGGGTGCCATTTCGTGCAAGGCCATACCCATGACTGGGAGGCGGACACGCGCGCGGCACTGATCGCGTTGGGCCAGGGCCATGAGCCGGCCTCGCTGGATACGCTGGGGCAACTGGATGCACAGGTCGGGATGGCGTTCGCCGCGGCTGCCAACCGGTTGCTGGCCAGTGCCGGCGTGGACGCCCGGCAGGTGCGCGCGATCGGCTCGCATGGGCAGACCATCCGCCACCGGCCACTGGCCGCGCCGGGGTTCACCTGGCAGATCGGCGATGCCAACCGCATCGCGGAGTTGACCGGCATCACCACGGTGGCCGACTTCCGCCGCCGCGACGTGGCCGCCGGTGGCCAAGGCGCGCCGCTGATGCCGGCCTTCCACCTGGCCATGCTGGGCAGCACCGACGAGGACCGTGCCGTGCTGAACCTGGGGGGCATCGGCAACCTGAGCCTGATCGCCCGTGACGGCAGCCTGCGGGGCTTCGACACCGGACCGGCCAACGCGCTGCTCGATGGTTGGTGCCATCGGCATCTGGGACAGGCCTTCGATGCCGATGGCGCGTTCGCGGCCAGCGGCCAGGTCGATGAAGGCCTGCTGGCGCGCCTGCTGGCCGAACCGTGGTTTGCCCTGCCACCGCCGAAAAGCACCGGCCGCGAACAGTTCCACCTGGCCTGGGTGGAGGCGCGCTTCGACGGCCGGCCACTGGCACCGGCCGACGTGCAGGCCACCTTGCTGGAACTGACCGCTGCCACCGTGGCGGACGCGTTGCTGACCCACCTGCCGCAGGTGCGGCGCCTGCTGGTCTGCGGCGGCGGCGTGCGCAACCCGCCGTTGCTGCGCCGGTTGCAGGCTCGCTTGCCGGGGGTGGTGATCGGCTCCAGCGCCGAACAGGGGCTGGACCCGGATTACATGGAAGCGATGGGCTTTGCGTGGCTGGCGCAGCAGACGCTGGCGGGGTTGCCGGGCAACCTGCCCAGCGTCAGCGGGGCCCGTGGGCCGCGGATCCTGGGCGCGATCCATCCGGCCTGAGGCGGCTTGACTGGGCGGAGATTGCATCCACGCCAATGCGCGGGGAAAGCGCTGCTGGCCAGCCTGCGGGCTACAGGTCGGCGCCGGCGGGCAGTTCGTGCAGGGCCTTGATGGCTTCGGTGAGGACGTCGACTTCGCGGTTCTCGAAGCCGCTGCGGACTTCGTGCTCGCTGGAGAACAGCCCCTGTTCGAGCAGGATCAGGCAGGTCTGCTCATGGGTCCAGCCGCGCGCCACCGCCAGGCGGCGGATGCGCTCAAACAACAGCGGGTCGATATCCCGCAAGGTCACTTCGGCCATGTCCACCACGTCAACGGTCCGGTGGATCCCCCGGCGGCATCATCAGCGAGGCGGCCGGGGGATTCAATACGAACCGGCCGGCGGTTCAGCCGGCCTCGACAACCCGGGTGGTGGCATCCACCTCGCGGCGCAGCCACCAGGCCATCAGCAGGCCCGGCATGCCGACCACCACCGAGACCAGGAAGAACACCTGCCAGCCATAGGCATCGGCCAGGACACCGGCGAACGGCCCGACGAACACCCGCCCCAGCGTGGCGAAGGCCGACAACAGCGCGTAATGGGTCGCCGAGAAGCGGGTGCCGCACAGGCCACTGAGCAGCGCCACGAACGCCGCCGTGCCCATGCCGCCGGCGAAGTTGTCCAGGCTCAGCGCGAACAGCAGCAGGCCGTCCATCGGCGTGGGCGTGTCCAGGTGCACGATCAGCAGGTTGAAGGCGGGCACTTCCACCGTACCCCAGGCGCCTGCGCCCTCGCGGGCCAGCAGGTAGAACCCCAGGTTGGAGACCAGCTGCAGCACCCCGAAGGCGATCACCGCCGTGGACAGGCGCAGGCGCAGCAGGAAGAAGCCGCCGACGATGGCGCCGACGATGGTCATCAGCAGGCCGATGGTCTTGTTGGCCAGCCCCACCTCGGCCTGGCTGAAGTGCATGCCCTTGAGCAGGAACGGCGTGGACAGGCTCAGCGCGAAGGCGTCGCCGACCTTGTACAGCACCACCAGCGCGAGGAAGGCGCCGGCACCGCGCATGCCGAAATAGCTGCGCAGCGAGGCGTTGAGGGTTTCGAAGCGCACCCAGCGGGTTACCCCCAGGCCCAGCACCATTGCCGCTGCGATCTGGGTGATGACGAACACCAGCCGCACCCAGCGGTCGCTGCTTTCCGGGTCCAGCCCGACCAGCACCAGCAGCTGGTGTGCCAGCCAGGCCCCCGCCGCCACGCCAAGCACCAGCGCCAGGAACCCCCACACTTCACTGCTGGCCTTGGAGACCGGTGCCTTGAAGCGTGCCGGCAGCGGCGGCATCAGCACCAGCGCCAGCACGCCGACCACGGCCGCCAGGCTCGCCATGACCCGGTACACCTGCGGCCAGCTCTGCCACTGCTCGGCCCAGATCAGGGTGATGCCACCGGACAGGACCATGGCCAGTCGATAGCCAAGGACGGTCAGCGAGCCGCCCAGGCCGCGTTCGGCCGGCTGCAGCAGGTCGGTGCGGTAGGCATCGATCACCACGTCCAGGGTGGCCGACAGGCAGGCCACCACCACCGCCACGGAAGCGAACAGGCCCAGGTTGCGCGAGGGCGAGAGCGAACTCATCACCAGCAGCGCCGCGGCCAGGGCAAACAGCATCAGCACGATCCAGCCGCGCCGGCGGCCGAGCAACGGCAGGTCGAAGCGGTCGATCAGCGGCGCCCACAGGAACTTGAACGTGTACGGGATGCCGATCAGGGACAGGAAGCCCAGGGTGACCAGGTCCAGGCCTTCCACCGTAAGCCACGCCTGCATGGCGCCGCCGGTCAGCGCCAGCGGCAGGCCGGAGGCGAAGCCCAGCAGCAGGATCACGAACAGGCGGCGCAGCCGCGGCAGGCCGCGATGCGGGGCCTCCACCAGCGCTTCGGTCACAGGTCGTAGTCCACGCTGAACGGGGCGTGGTCGGAGAATCGCTGGCCGGTGTAGATCGAGCAGCCGCGCAGGCGATCACGCAGCCCCGGGGTGACGAACTGGTAGTCGATGCGCCAACCGACATTGTTGGCCCGGGCCGCGCCGCGGTTGCTCCACCAGGTGTAGTCCTCGCCGGTGGGGTTCAGCGCGCGGTAGGCGTCCACCCAGCCGCGGCCGGTGGCCGGGTCGGCGTGCTCGGGCAGGTCGGCGCATAAGCCATTCAGCCAGTCGCGCTCCTCGGGCAGGCAGCCGGAGTTCTTCTGGTTGGACTTCCAGTTCTTGATGTCCAGCGCACTGCGCACGATGTTCCAGTCCCCACACAGCACGTAGTCCCGGCCGCTGGCCAGCCACTGGTCCAGCACCGGGCGCAGCCACTCCATGACCTCGAACTTGAAGCCCTGGCGCAGCTCGCCGGAGGAACCGGAGGGGATGTAGAAGGACACCACGCTCAGGTTGCCGAAGCGGGCCTCGATGTAGCGGCCCTCGTCGTCGAACGGCGCCCAGCCCAGCCCGGTGCGCACCTCGTCCGGTTCGCGCCTGCTCCAGATCGCCACGCCGCTGTAGCCCTTCTTGGTGATGGCGTCGCGGTAGAAGCAGTGGTGGCCGTCCGGGCGGAACAGCGCGTCGGTCAGCTGCGACTCCTGCGCCTTGGTCTCCTGGATGCAGAGCACGTCGGACTGCTGCCCCAGGAACCACTCGCTGAAGCCCTTGGTGGTTGCCGAACGGATGCCGTTGGCGTTGAAGCTGGTGATACGCATAGCTGGCCTATATTGTTGTTTTATCGAGCCTAATCAGGCCATCTGGCGCCGATGTCGGCACCGCGGCCGCCTTCAGACCGAAAGAAGCACAAAGAATGGGCATCATGCCTTGCCGCTGCTTTCATTTGCCAGCGCCAGCGGGGCACGACGGCGCAGGGGATGTCGCGCGGGGGCCGCGCCGCTACAGCGGCCACGAAGCATGTGGGAGAGAGAGCAGTATCTATTCAGCGCTGGGGTGAGGAGTCCCATGGATTCCCGCACAGTCCCGCACAGTCCCGCTGAGTCCCGTGGATTCCCGCAGAGTCACATGTACTCCCGATAAGTCCCACGGAATAGGTGGATTCCCGCGGGGTCAGACCATGCCTCCCCTGGGGCTGCAGGAATGGTCATAGACAAATCCAAATCCATTCAAATATCTATTCAAATAGCTATTCTCGTGCACGTAGAATGATTCCATGAACTCGCCTCCTGCCACGCTTGCGACATTGCTGGCCTATCTTCGCACCCAGTCTTCGGCCAGTGCGGCGGAGATCGGTGCCGCGCTGGGCGTGAGCCAGCCCACGGTGTCGCGCCTGATCGCAGCAGCGGCCGACCAGGTTGCCCGTATCGGCAAGGCCCGCAGCACCCGCTATGCGGCCACCCGACAGGTCGGCCGCAACGGCAGCATTTGGCCCCTGTACCGGCTGGATGCGACGAGCAAAGGTGTGCGGCTGGGCCAACTGCAGGCGCTGCACGACGGCGGCTACCTGTTCATCGCCGATATGCCCTGCCCGGCGTTCTTCATCGGCGATTTCCGTGACGGCCGCTATCCCGGGCTGCCCTGGTTCATCGATGACCAACGCCCGCAGGGTTTCCTCGGGCGCGCGTTCGCACGTCGGATCGCGGACGACATCCACGTGGATGCCGTGCTGGACCACTGGACGCCCGACGATTACGCCATTGCCATCCTGCAGTACGGAACCGACCCACCGGGCGACCTTGTGCTGGGTGATGTCGCCTATCGACGTGCGGTGCAGCAGATCTTCGAGCCCACCCACGTCATTGCGGATGAAGCGCGGGAGCAGGCCTACCTGCACCTGGCGGATGAGGCGATGGCCGGTGACGCGCCGGGCTCCTCGGCCGGTGGCGAACAGCCCAAGTTCACCGTCACCCTGAAGAGCGGCGAGCAGTTGCGCGCAGCCATCGTCAAGTTCAGCGAACGCGCAGACACCGATGCGGCGCGACGCTGGGCCGACCTGTTGCGCTGCGAACACATCGCCGGCCAAGTGATGCGCAAGCACGGCCTGCCAGCAGCCAGCAGCCAGCGCATCGAGGCCGGCGGACGGGTGTTCCTGGAGTCCGAGCGCTTCGATCGAGGCCCGGAATTGTGGCGCCGTGGGTTTGTTTCGCTGGCCGCGTTGGACGCCGATTTCTATGGCCACGGGCGCATCCACTGGTGGCGGTTCGCCGGCCAGCTGCAGCGGGACGGGTGGATCGGCGCGGACGATGCGCGCCTGCTGACCATCGCCTCGCTGTTCGGTGAGCTGATCGGCAACACCGACATGCACCTGGGCAATGCGGCGCTGGTGCTGGACGTCGATCGTCCGCTCGCCCTCGCGCCGATGTACGACATGCTGCCCATGCTGTTCCGGCCGGGCAGCGGCGGCGAGATCGTTCCACGCGAGCTCGAGATCCGCCCGCCGCTTCCCGAGCAGCGGGCGGAATGGTTGGCCGCCGCCGCCGCCGCGGAGGACTTCTGGAGCCAGGTGATTGCCTGCCAGCAGGTGACCGAAGGCTTCCGCCCGATCGCACGGCAGGCATGGGCCAAGGTGGCGCGTGCCCGCGAACTGCTGGCCTGAGCCCACCCCGTCCCCCTCAGGCAACCGCCAGCAAGGCCTCCGTCGCCAGCATTCGCCGTAGCCATGCATTAACCTAGTGCCCTTCAAACGACGACTAGAAAGTGGATTTTCATGAGTGACCACCGTTCCCGCTTCCTGCAGCTGGCGCTGAATGCCGACGCCCTGCGTTTTGGCCAGTTCACCCTCAAGTCCGGCCGCTCCAGCCCGTACTTCTTCAACGCCGGCCGTTTCGACACCGGACTGGCCCTGGCCCAGCTGGGCAACTGCTATGCCGATGCCATCGAGGCGTCCGGGGTGGCCTACGACCAGTTGTTCGGGCCGGCCTACAAGGGCATCCCGCTGGCCACCGCCATCGCCTGCGAGTTCTCCCACCGCGGCCGCGACCTGCCGCTGACCTTCAACCGCAAGGAGGCCAAGGACCACGGCGAGGGCGGCAGCCTGATCGGCGCCGACATGGCCGGCCGCCGCATCCTGATCGTCGATGACGTGATCACCGCCGGCACCGCCATCCGCGAGGCGCTGGCCATCATCCGCGAGGCCAACGGCATCCCGGCCGGCATCGTGGTGGCCCTGGACCGCCAGGAGATCGCCTCGGAAGAAGACCGCCGCTCGGCCGCCCAGGCCGTGGCCGCTGAAACCGGCATTCCGGTGATCGCGGTGGCCAACCTGGCCGACCTGCTTGCATTCGCCTCCGGGAACCCGGAACTTGTCGGCTATCGCGAACCGTTGCTGGCCTACCGTGCCCGCTACGGGAGCAATCCGACAGGCTGATCGCAGGGGGCTGCCATGACGCTGATTCCTTCCCGGACAGGTACCACCGCACTGGCGCTGCTGGCAGCGCTGGCGCTGCCGGTGTCCGCGCAGAACAAGCCGGCCGACGCCGGCAAGAAGCTGTATTGCTGGAACCAGGGGGGCGAACGCATCTGCTCGGACACGCTGCCGAGCGAGGCGGTCAACAGCGCGCGCGAGGAATTCAACGCACGCAGCGGCACCCGCAGTGCCGAGGTCCAGCGTGCGCTCACCGCCGAGGAACGCGCCGATGCGGCACTGGCGCGGGCCCAGGCGGAGGTGGACGCCGCCGCGGTGGAAACGCGCAAACGCACCGAGCAGGCGATGCTGTCCACCTATGGCAGCGAGGATGCGTTGCGCCGCGTGTTCAACGAGCGCGTCGCCATCGTCGACAACAACATCAAGACCGCGGCCTACAACGTGACCAGCCTGCGCGAAGCGCTGGCGGCGCAGCTGGCATCGGCCGGCAACAAGGAACTGGCCGGGCAGAAGGTGGCCGACAAGCAGGCCCAGGACATCCGCCAGCGCCATGGCGAACTGCTGGCCCAACTGCGCCTGCAGGGGGCCTTCGAGGCCCAGCGCAGGGCGCTGGACGTGGAGATCGCCCAGACCCTGGCCCGCTACCGTGAGCTCAAGGGCATCACCGCGCCGGCCGACGCGCCGCCGGCACCGGCCGCCGCCCCGGCACCGGCGCAGGGATGACCGACGCGTCCTGAGTCATGTGAACCCAAGCGGCCTTCGGGCCGCTTTTCTTTTGCCCGGCCGAAGGTGCCCGCTCCCCTCGATGAGGTGCATCGCACCCGGCAGGAGCGTGGGGCGCGGTGACCACATCGCGCGCCGTGCCAGACAATGCGGCGTTCCCCCACTTTTTATGTGCTTTTTACGCCAATCCCTGCCCGTCGGCGTCGAACGTTTACGCCCTGCGGGAGGACGATGCCGGCCTTGAACGGGGTGATCGGCGTATCCAAGACCGGTGCCCTGCCCTTCCATCAACGGGCATCGGCCATCCGGTGCCCCTACCGAGGTGTTCCATGCCCGGCTGGCTTTCCCTGTTGTGCGGCGTGGTGGTGCTGATCGCCGCCGCCTACCTGCTGTACGCGGTCCTGCGACCCGAGTCGTTCTGAGGACCGCGCCATGACCGAAACCCTTGTCATCCTGTTGGCCGGCATCGCGCTGGCCTGGCCGTTGGGGCTGTACCTGGCGCGGCTGATGCGCGGCACGCCCATGCGCATCGACATCCTGTTCCACTGGATCGAGAAGCCGCTGTACCGCGTGCTCGGCGTGGACCCGACCCATTCCATGTCCTGGCGTGGCTACGTGCTCGCCTTCCTGATCAGCAACCTGGTGCTGGCCGTGCTGACCCAGGCGGTGTTCATGACCCAGGCCTGGCTGCCGTTCAACCCGGACAACATCCCCAACCTGCGCTGGGACACCGCGCTGCACACGATGGTGTCGTTCCTGACCAACACCAACCAGCAGCACTACAGCGGTCAGGCACAGCTGTCCTACCTGTCGCAGATGACCGGCATCACCGGCCTGCAGGTGATCACGCCGATGATGGGCCTGGCGCTGGCGGTGGCCACGCTGCGTGCGTTGTTCGCCAAGGCGCCGGCGGCCACCGCCGCCGACACCCATACGCCGGTACGCGTCACCGTCGGCAATTACTACGCCGACGTGGTGCGCCTGTGCCTGCGCTTCCTGTTGCCGCTGTGCCTGCTGTGGGCGCTGCTGCTGACCTGGCAGGGCGTGCCGTCCACCCTGGCCGCGGGCCCGCAGGCCACGCCGATCGATGCCAGCGCCGGCATGGCGACGCAGAAGATCCCGCTGGGCCCGGTGGCGGCGATGGTGGCGGCCAAGCAGTTGGGTGCCAACGGGGGCGGCTGGTACGGACCCAACAGCAGCGTGCCGCTGGAGAACCCGACGCCGCTGTCCAATGCACTGGAACTGGTCGGCATTGTGCTGATCCCGATCGCGATCATCTTCATGATCGGCCGCTTCACCGGGCGCCGGAAGTTCGCGGCACTGGTGTTCGGCTGCATGCTCGGCATGTCGCTGCTGTCCACCTTCGCCAGCCTGTGGTCCGAGGGCCACAGCGCCACCGCCGCCAGCGCACTGCTGATGGAGGGCAAGGAAACCCGCTTCGGCGCGGATGGCACCGCGCTGTGGGCCACGCTCACCACCCAGGTGCAGAACGGCTCGGTCAACGGCATGCAGGACTCGATGAGCCCCCTGACCGGCCTGGTATCGCTGGTCAACATGCTGGTCAGCGCGATCTGGGGCGGCATTGGCTGCGGGTTGCAGCAGTTCCTGGTCTACATCCTGATGGCAGTGTTCCTGGCCGGGCTGATGACCGGGCGCACGCCGGAACTGTTCGGCCGCAAGCTGGAAACCCCGCAGGTGCGACTGCTGGCGGTGCTGGTGCTGCTGCAGCCGATCACCCTGCTCGGCCTGACCGCACTGACGCTGGCCCTGCCCGGCCTGGCCGGCACCTCCAACCCCGACTTCCACGGCATCAGCCAGGTGTTCTACGAGTTCACCTCCGCCTATGCCAACAACGGCTCGGGGTTTGAAGGGCTGGCCGACAACACCCTCTGGTGGAACCTGAGCTGCGCGCTGGTGCTGGCCCTGGGCCGTTTCCCCGTGCTGATCATTCCGCTGGTCATCGCCTGCCAACTGGCGGCCAAGCGGCAGGCCCCGCAGAGCGCGGGCAGCCTGCAGATCGAAACCCCGACCTTCGCGCTGACCCTGGTCTGCGTGATCGTCATCCTCACCGTGCTGCAGTTCATGCCGGCATTGGTCCTCGGCCCGGTGGCCGACCACCTGAGCCTGGCACTGCAGGGAGCCTGATCCCCATGAATGCTTCTGTTCCACATGCCGGCGTACGCCGCCCCGCCCTGCTCGATGCCGCCGGCTGGCGGCGGGCACTGCTGGAATCGGTGCGCAAGCTCGCCCCGGCCCACCTGCTGCACAACCCGGTGATGGCCATCGTCATGGCCGGCACGCTGCTGGCCTTGCTGCTCACCCTCAGCGGCAATGCACCGCTGGGCTTTGGCCTGGCCGTCACCGCGATCCTGCTGGTGACGGTGCTGTTCGGCAATTTCGCCGAAGCCGTCGCCGAGGCGCGTGGCCGCGGCCAGGCCGCGTCGCTGCGGCGCGCACGCCAGGACCTGGTCGCACGCCGCCTGGCCACCGCGCTGGCCGGTGCAGGCGAGGACAAGGTCGCTGCCGCCGAACTGCGCCCGGGTGACCTGGTGATCATCAGCGCCGGCGAGTTCGTGCCGGCCGATGGCGAGATCGTGCGCGGCCTGGCCACCATCAACGAAGCCGCCGTCACCGGCGAATCGGCCCCGGTGCTGCGCGAGGCCAACACCGACCGTTCCGGCGTGATCGGTGGCACCAAGGTGCTGTCCGACGAGATCGTGGTGCGCGTCACCGCCGAGCCCGGCCACAGCTTCCTGGACCGCATGATCGCGCTGGTGGAAGGCGCCAACCGCCAGAAGACGCCCAACGAGATCGCCCTGACGCTGCTGCTGGCGGCGATGTCGCTGACCTTCCTGGTGGTGGTGGCGACGTTGCCGGCCATCGCCGGTTTCGTTGGCGTGACGCTGGACCCGCTGCTGCTGATCGCATTGCTGGTGTGCCTGATCCCGACCACCATCGGCGGCCTGCTGCCGGCCATCGGCATCGCCGGCATGAACCGCGCGTTGCAGGCCAACGTGCTGGCCAAGTCCGGCAAGGCGGTGGAGGTGGCCGGCGACGTGGACGTGCTGCTGCTCGACAAGACCGGCACCATCACCTACGGCGACCGCCAGGCATCGGCCTTCCACGCGCTGGCCGGCATCAACGGCGACCAGCTGCGCGAGGCGGCGCTGCTGTCCTCGCTGGCCGACCCGACCCCGGAAGGCAAGTCCATCGTGCGGTTGGCGCGCGAGCAGGGCTGCGCCACCGCTGAACCGGAGACGGCCGACTACCTGGCCTTCTCCGCGCAGACCCGCATGTCCGGCGTGGACCTGGCCGGCGGCCGCAGCATCCGCAAGGGCGCGGCTGACGCGATCACCGCGCATGTGCTCGCACTGGGTGGCAACGTACCCAACGAACTGCAGGCGCGCGTGGACCAGGTCGCGCGCGGCGGCGCCACGCCGCTGGTGGTCAGCGAAGGCCGGCACGTACTCGGCGTGGTGGAGCTGGCCGACGTGGTCAAGCACGGCATGCGCGAGAAGTTCGCGCAGCTGCGCGCGATGGGCATCCGCACGGTGATGATCACCGGCGACAACCCGCTGACCGCCGCGGCCATCGCCGCCGAGGCCGGCGTGGACGACTACATCGCCCAGGCCCGGCCCGAGGACAAGCTGGCGCGCATCCGCAGCGAGCAGGCCGGCGGCCGGCTGGTGGCGATGGTCGGCGACGGCACCAACGATGCGCCGGCACTGGCGCAGGCCGACATCGGCCTGGCGATGAACTCCGGCACGCAGGCGGCCAAGGAGGCCGGCAACATGGTCGACCTGGACTCGGACCCGGCCAAGCTGCTGGCGGTGGTGGAAGTGGGCAAGCAGCAGCTGATCACGCGCGGCGCGCTGACCACCTTCTCGCTGGCCAACGACGTGTCCAAGTACTTCGCGATCCTGCCGGCGCTGTTCGTGGCCGCCATTCCCTCGATGCACGCGCTGGACGTGATGCAGCTGTCCAGCCCGCGCAACGCGGTGCTGGCCGCACTGATCTTCAACGCGCTGGTGATCCCGGCCTTGATCCCGCTGGCGCTGCGCGGGGTGCGCTTCCGCCCGGCCACTGCCACCGCGCTGCTGCGCCGGAACATGCTGGTGTACGGGCTGGGCGGCGTGCTGCTTCCCTTTGCGGCCATCAAGGCCATCGACCTTCTTCTTGCCATGGTGTTCGGCGCATGAAATCCACGACTTCCACTCTCCTCTGGCGCCCGGCCATCGGCCTGTCGCTGTTCGGCCTGATCGGCACCGGGCTGGTCTATGCCATCGTCGCCACCGGCATCGCCGGCGTGCTGTTCCCCGCCCAGGCCGATGGCAGCCTGCTGCGTGATGGCGATGGCACGGTGCGCGCTTCGTTGCTGGTCGCGCAGCCGTTCAAGGGCGATGGCTACTTCCAGGCACGTCCATCGGCGGCCAACTACGATCCGATGGCCGCTGCCGGCAGCAACCTGGCGCGCAGCAACCCGGACCTGGCCAAACGCGTGGCGGATGCCACCGCCGCCGTCGCGACCCGCGAGAACATCGCCCCGGCGAAGGTGCCGGGCGAACTGGCCACCCAGTCCGGCAGCGGCCTGGACCCGGAGCTCTCGCCGGCCGCCGTACAGGTGCAGGTGGCCCGCGTCGCACGGGCACGCGGCTGGCCGGTCGAACGCGTGCAGGCAGTGGTGGAGGCGCAGGTGCAGGGCCGCCAATGGGGCGTGTTTGGCCAACCACGGATCAACGTGGTCGCGCTCAACCGCAGGTTGGACGAGGCCATGCATGCCCCGTGATGCATGCGCGACCGGCAACGGCGCACAATCGCGGCCATGAACGACACCCGCAGCCGCCAGGCCGACGCTCTGGTGGAAGGCCTGCAACGCGATGCCGGCGGCAAGCTGACGGTCTTCCTCGGCGCCGCCCCCGGCGTCGGCAAGACCTTCCGCATGCTCACCCGCGCCCAGGAACAACTGCGGCGCGGCGTCGACGTGGCCGTGGGGCTGGTCGAGACGCACGGCCGCGGCGATACCGCCGCGCTGCTGGACGGCCTGCCGGTCATTCCGCTGCAGCAGGTGGACTACCACGGCCATCGGTTGCAGGAGATGGACCTGGACGCGGTGCTGGCCCGGCACCCGGCGCTGGTGCTGGTCGACGAGCTGGCCCACCGCAACGCCCCCGGCAGCCGCCACGAGCGGCGCTGGCAGGATGTGATGGAGCTGCTCGACGCCGGCATCGACGTCTGGACCACCCTCAACATCCAGCACCTGGAAAGCCTCAACGACGTGGTGATGCGCATCACCGGCGTGCGCGTCAGCGAAACCGTGCCGGACGGGGTGTTCGACCGCCTGCACGACATCGTGCTGGTCGACCTGCCGCCGCGCGAGCTGATCGAGCGCCTGCAGCAGGGCAAGGTCTACGTGCCCGAACAGGCCGCGCAGGCACTGCAGGCGTTCTTCTCGCCGGCCAACCTCACCGCGCTGCGCGAACTGGCGATGCAGGAGGCCGCCGACCGCGTGGACAGCAGCCTGCGCGAGACCCGCGCCGCGCGTGGCGAAGGCAACCTGCCGCTGCGGCGACGGGTACTGGTGGCCATCGACGGTGGCGGCCAGAGCGAATACCTGGTGCGCGTCGCGCGGCGCATCGCCGAGCGCCGCGATGCGCCGTGGACGGTGGTGACCGTGCAGCACCGGCGCCAGGACGAAGCTACCGGCCGCGAGATCGATGCCGCCTTCGCGCTGGCGCGCCGCCTTGGCGGCGAAGCCGAACTGCTGCACGGGCCCGGCATCGCCGACGCGCTGCTGGACTACGCCGCGCACAACGCGGTGTCCTCGCTGGTGCTGGGCCGCACCCGCGAACGACCGTTGGCGCGGCTGTTCAACCAGACCCTGACCCAACAGCTGATCCAACGCGGCGCGCATTACGAGATCACCATCATCAGCACCCCGCAGGCCCGCGCCCGTGCACGCCGGGTGGGGCTGTCGCTGGATACCGGAAGCTGGGCCAAGGACGCCGGGCTGGCGGTGCTGGCCACTGCCGTGGCCTGCATCGCGGCGTGGCTGGGCGAACGCTGGATCGGCCTGAGCGACCTGGCGATGGTGTTCATCGTCGCGGTGGTGCTGGTCGCCGCACGCACGCGCATGAGCGCGGCGGTACTGGCCGCGACGCTGTGCTTCCTGGCCTACAACTTCTTCTTCATCGCCCCGCGCTTCACCTTCGCCATCAGTGCACGCCAGGGCGTGATCACCGTGTTCCTGTTCCTGGCCGCGGCGCTGGTCGCCGGCCGCCTGGCCTCGCGGCTGCGCATGCAGGTGGTGGCACTGCGCGCGGCCAACCGCCACGCCACGCTGCGCCAGGCGCTGGGCCGGCAGCTGGCCGGTGCCGCCGACAACGCGCAGGTCGCGCACGCCGGGCGCGCCGCGCTGGAACAGGCACTGGATGCGCCGGCCTGGGTGCGGTTGGCTGGCGATACCAGCACCAGCGGCAGTGCCGCGCCCGGCGACACCGACCTGGCCGCGGCCGACTGGGCGCTGCGGCATGGCCAGCCGGCCGGCCGCTACACCGACACGCTGGCCGGCGCCGACTGGTGGTTCCTGCCGCTGCTCGACGGCGAAGGCCGTGCCATCGGCGTGGCCGGCCTGCAGTTCGGCCGGCAGCACCCACGCCTGGCACCGGAACAACGGCAGCTGGCCGAGGCCATGGCCGACGACATCGCCCAGGCCGCGCTGCGCACCCAACTGGTCACCGAGCTGGAAACCGCCCACCTGCACAACGAGACCGAACGCCTGCGCTCGGCGCTGCTGTCCTCGGTGTCGCACGACCTGCGCTCGCCGCTGGCGGCCATGATCGGTTCGGCCGACAGCCTGTCCAACTACGCCGAAGCCATGGATGCGGTCGATCGCCGTGCGCTGCTCGACACCATCGTGGTCGAGGGCGAGCGCCTGGACCGCTACATCCAGAACCTGCTGGACATGACCCGGCTTGGCCACGACGGGCTGAAGCTCAACCGCGACTGGATCGGCGTGGACGAACTGATCGGCTCGGCGGCGCGGCGCCTGCAGCGCTACCAGCCCGAGGTGCGGCTCAGCCTGGATATCCCGGCCGACCTTGCACCGATCTGGGTACATCCGGCGCTGGTCGAGCAGGCGGTGTTCAACGTGATGGAGAACGCCGCCAAGTTCTCCCCGCCCGGCGTTCCCGTGCAGGTGCGTGCGCGCCAGCAGGACAGCATGCTGCGCATCGAGGTGATCGACGAAGGCCCGGGCATCCCCGATGCCGAGCGCACGCGCATCTTCGACATGTTCTACAGCGTGGAACGCGGTGACCGCGGCCGCCAGGGCACCGGCCTGGGCCTGACCATCTGCCAGGGCATGATCGGCGCGCATGGCGGCCAAGTCGAGGCGCTGCCGGGGCGCGACGGACGCGGTACGCTGGTGCGCATGACCCTGCCCCTGCTCACCCCGCAACCGGACCCCGCGCCCGACAATGGCTGAAGCTCCCGCCATTCCGCCGGCACGCGTGCTGGTGATCGACGATGAAGTGCAGATCCGCCGCTTCCTCGACATCTCGCTGCGCGCCCAGGGCTACGCGGTCAGCCAGGCCGCCACCGGCAGCGAGGGCCTGCAGCAACTGACCAACGAAGGCGCCGACCTGGTGGTGCTGGACATCGGCCTGCCCGACATGGAGGGCCACGACGTGCTGGCCGAACTGCGGCAGTGGAGCCAGGTGCCGGTGATCATGCTCAGCGTGCGCGCCGGCGAGGCCGAGAAGGTACGGGCGCTGGACAACGGTGCCAACGACTACGTCACCAAGCCATTCGGCACGCAGGAGCTGATGGCGCGCGTGCGTGCCCTGCTGCGCAGCCGCAGCACCGACAGCGAAGGCCAGGTACCGGTGTTCGACGATGGTCACCTGCACATCGACCTGGCGCGCCGCGAGGTGCGCATCGACGGTGAGGCGGTGGCGTTGACGCGCAAGGAGTACGCACTGCTGGCGCTGCTGTTGCGCAACAGCGGGCGGGTGGTGACGCAGCCGCAGATCCTGCAGGAAATCTGGGGCCCGACCCACAAGCACGACACGCATTACCTGCGCATCCTGGTCGGCCGCCTGCGCCACAAGCTGGGTGACTCGGCGCTGCAGTCGCGTTACCTGTTCACCGAACCGGGCGTGGGCCTGCGCTTCGGCGGCGCGTGAGCCGCCGCCGGCAGGAGCGCCTTCGGGCGCGAAGCGGGCCATCTCGCCGATGACGCAGCATTTCGTGGGTGCGGAGGGCATCGGCTTCGCGCCCCAGGGCGCTCCTGCAAACGCGAAGGCCGCCCGCACAGCGCGCGGACGGCCTTCTTGGCGACACACCGGGCCGGTCAGAAGCCCAGTTCGGTGCCTTCCGGCAGGATCTGCTGCAACTGCGTGCGGAACACGCCCTTGATCCGCTCCAGCGCCGCCTCGCTGTCGCCTTCGAAGCGCAGCACCAGCACCGGCGTGGTGTTGGAAGCACGCACCAGGCCCCAGCCATCGTTGAAGTCGGCACGCAGGCCGTCGATGGTGGACAACCGCGCAGCGGCGAACGGGGATTCCTCCAGCTGCGCGGCAGCGACGAACAGCGCCACCTGCGCATGCTGGGTGCCCTCTTCCACCGGCACCTTCAGCTCCGGGGTGGAGATCGCATCCGGCAGCTCGGCGAACACCTCCTCCGGCGATTCCTCGCGCTGGGCCAGGATCTCCAGCAGGCGCGCGGCCGAGTACAGGCCGTCATCAAAACCGTACCAGCGCTCCTTGAAGAAGAAGTGGCCGCTCATCTCGCCGGCCAGCTCGGCATCGGTCTCGCGCATCTTCGCCTTCATCAGCGAATGCCCGGTCTTCCACATCATCGGGCTGCCGCCGTTGCGCAGGATGCAGTCGGCTAGCTTGCCGGTGCACTTGACGTCGTACAGCACCATCGCGCCGGGGTTGCGCATCAGCACGTCGGCGGCGAACAGCATCAGCAGGCGGTCGGCGAAGATCACCTTGCCTTCGCGGGTGACCACGCCCAGGCGGTCGCCGTCACCGTCGAAGGCCACGCCGAGGTCCGCGTCGAAACGCTTGACCATCTGCACCAGGTCCTCGAGGTTGTGCGGGTCGCTCGGATCGGGGTGGTGGTTGGGGAAGGTGCCATCCACGTCGCAGTACAACGGGATGACCTCGGCACCAATGGCCTCCAGCAGCTGCGGGGCGACCGCACCGGCCACGCCGTTGCCGGCGTCGGCCACCACCTTGAGCGGGCGGTCCAACTGCACGTCATCGGCGATGCGCTGCACGTAATCGTTGATGACCTCGCGCTCGGACAGGTTGCCCGGCGCGTCGGCACGCTTGAGCTGGCCTTCCTGGATGCGCGTGTACAGCGCGGTGATCGCGTCACCGGACAGGGTTTCCCCGCCGATGACGATCTTGAAGCCGTTGTAGTCCGGCGGGTTGTGGCTGCCGGTCACCGCCACGCAGCTGCCCGCGCGCAGGTGGTAGCTGGCGAAGTAGACCACCGGCGTCGGTGCCATGCCGATGTCGATGACATCGCAGCCGGCGCGGCGCAGGCCCTCGATCAGGCCATCGGCCAGCTCCGGCCCGGACAGGCGGCCATCGCGGCCCACCACCACCTCACGCAGGCCCTGGGCCTGCATTTCGCTGCCGATGGCCTGGCCGATCAGGGTGGCGACGTTGCCGGTCAGCTCGGTGCCGACCACGCCACGGATGTCGTAGGCACGGAAGATGCCCGGCACCACCGCCTCGGCGCCCGGCTCCGGACGCGCCGGCGCGTCCTCGCCGGCGGCACGCGCGGAGGTGGCCGCGGCCACCGGCAGGGGTTCCTGCTCCAGCGCCTGCTGCAGGGTCATCGTGTTGTCGTCGACCACCTCGGTGGTGCGGCGCAGGGCCGGCAGCTTCAAGCGCTTGCGCCCCACCAGCATCAGCACGGCCAGCGCCAGCAGCAGCACCGCCACCACCGCGCAGGCGACCATGCCCAGCCCCATCGGGCCTTCACCGATGTCCGGCAGTTCGGCCACCACGCGCAGGCCGGTCTCGCCTACCGGGCGGGCCAGTGCATCGGCACCACCACCCAGCCCTGTGTTGCCCTTGGCGACGATGGTGAAGCCGCCCTGGCGCAGGCCGAGGAAGGCACTGCCCGGCGCGTCGATCGTGTCGAAGACCGAGGTCAGGCGGTTCAACGGCTGGCGGATGTACACCACCGCCTCGCGCTCGCCCAGCCGCACCGGTGCGGCCAGGCCCAACCGCGGCGCACCGCCGTCGCGCACCACGCGCGCCACCGGCTTGCCTTCGGCCAGGGCCAGTTCCAGCAGCGACAGCCGCGCATAGCCGAAGGCGGCCGGATCGGCGTAGGCCTCCATCAGGGTCGAATCCAGCACCACGGCGTCTTCGACGCCGTTCCACTTGTCGCGAATGGCCAGCGCGCTGGCCTGGGCGTCGCCGCCGGCCAGGGCGGCCTTCACCGGTTCCAGCTGCAGCTGGCTGGCGAACTGCCGGGTCTGCCCGTCCAGCGCCTTCTGTACGCCCGCCACCGCCTGGTCGCGCGACTGCTCCAGCGCCGTGCCGGTATCGGATTGCAGCCACTGGTTCACCGCGCTCCAGCCGAACAGGCCGGCCAACAGCAGCACCAGCACCGCAAGCAGCGGTGTTGAACGGCCCAGCGCGATGCGCGGGCGCCCTTCTTTCCCTTGGCTCATCGTGTTTTCCCCTGTCAGCGCACCCCGGTGTGGCCGAATCCACCCGCTCCACGTGCGCTGTCGATGAAAGTATCCACTACCTGCAGGCTCACGCGTGCAATCGGCATCACCACCAGCTGCGCGATACGGTCGCCGGGCTCGATGGTGAAGGCTTCGCGGCCGCGGTTCCACACGCTGATCAGCAGCGGGCCCTGGTAGTCGGCATCGATCAGCCCGGTACCGTTGCCCAGCACGATGCCGTGGCGGTGGCCCAGCCCGGAGCGCGGCAGCACCACCGCGCACAGGCCCGGGTCGGCGATGTGGATGGCGATGCCGCTGGGCAGCAGCGCCGCGTCACCCGGTGCCAGCGCCAGCGGCGCCTCGATGGCCGCGCGCAGGTCCATGCCGGCGCTGGCTTCGGTGGCGTAGGCCGGCAACGGCCATGCATCGCCGAAACGGGGGTCCAGCAGCTTTACCTGCAGGGGCTGCAATGCGTTGGGGTTGCTCATGCGTCCAGTCTCTCCGCGATCAGGTCCAGCAGTTGTTCTGCCAGTTGGGTCTTGGCGGTGCCGGGGAACTCGCGCTGGCCACCGTTCCAGTAGGCGGTGGCCGCGTTCTGGTCACTCTCGAAGCCACCGCCGGCGACGCCGACCTGGTTGGCGATGATCAGGTCCAGGTGCTTGTCGGCCAGCTTGCCACGGGCGTACTTCTCCACGTCGTGGGTTTCGGCGGCAAACCCGACCACCAGCTTCAGCGCCTGCTCCTGCGCGGCCACTTCGGCCAGGATGTCGGCGGTGCGGACCAGCTCCAGCACCAGGGTCTGGCTGCCGGCGGTCTTCTTCAGTTTCTGCGGCGACACCTGGCGCGGGGTGTAGTCGGCCACCGCGGCGGCGCCGATGTAGATATCCGCCGGCAACGCCGACAGCACCGCCTCGCGCATCTGCGCGGCCGAACGCACGTCGATGCGCTCCACGCCGGCCGGCGTGGGCAGCTGCACCGGGCCGCTGACCAGCACCACCTGCGCGCCCTGGCGGGCGGCCGCGGCGGCCAGCGCATAGCCCATCTTGCCGCTGGAGCGGTTGCCGACGTAGCGCACCGGGTCCAGGTCTTCATAGGTCGGGCCGGCGCTGATCAGCACCCGGGTCCCGTTCAGGCGGCCGGGCACGGCCGCCGCCGGTGCGGCCAGGTTGGCCGCCAGCGCGCTGACGATGGCCTGCGCCTCGCTCAGGCGGCCCGGTCCGGATTCGCCCTCGGCGAGCGGGCCGTCTTCCGGACCGATCACCTGCACGCCGCGCGCGCGCAGCAGGCTGATGTTGGCCTGCGTGGCCGGGTGCAGCCACATGCGGTGGTTCATCGCCGGGCAGACCGTCAGCGGCGCGGTGGTGGCCAGGCACAGCGTGGTCACCAGGTCATCGGCGTTGCCATGCGCCAGCCGCGCCAGCAGGTCGGCGGTGGCCGGCGCGATCACGATGCGGTCGGCCCAGCGCGCCAGTTCGATGTGGCCCATGGCCTGCTCGGCCGCGCTGTCCCACAGCGTGGTGCGGGTGGGATGGCCGGACAACGCCTGGAAGCTCAGCGGGGTGACGAACTGCTGCGCCCCGGCGGTCATGGCCACCTGCACGGTGGCCCCGGCGTCACGCAGGCGGCGCACCAGTTCCAATGATTTGTAGGCGGCAATGCCGCCACCGACGCACAACAGCAGCTTCTGTCCTTCCAGCGGCCGCAAGGACGCCGGGGTACTCGGGGAAACGCTGGTCACGAGTGGAAATTCCTAGCTGCACAAGAACGATTAGCTTAACCGAAGGGTATCTCCGGGCCGATCCACCTTTTGCTCATCAACACCCAACCTGCCGGCATGCACATTCGTGACTGGCCACGCGCCGAACGCCCCCGCGAGAAGCTGCTGGCACGCGGTGCCGGCGCGTTGTCCGATGCCGAACTGCTGGCCATTTTCCTGGGCTCCGGGTTGCCTGGCCGTGATGCGGTGCAGACCGCGCGTGAACTGCTGCAGGCGCAGGGCTCGCTGCGGGCCCTGCTGGACCGTGAACCGGCCGCGCTGGCACGCCTGCGCGGGCTCGGCCCGGCCCGCGCCTGCAAGCTGAATGCCGCGCTGGAACTGGGCCGCCGCCACCTGGCCACGGCGCTGGAGCGCGGCACGCTGCTGAGCGACCCCGACGCGGCCGGCCGCTACTTCGCCCAGCGCCTGCGCCACCATACGCAGGAGGTGTTTGCCGCATTGTTCCTGGACACCCGGCACCGGGCGCTGGCCTTCGAGGAGCTGTTCAGCGGCACCCTCGACAGCGCCCAGGTCCATCCGCGCGAGCTGGTCCGGCGGGCCCTGGCCCACAACGCCGCGGCGGTGATCGTCGGCCACAACCACCCCTCCGGCGACCCCGAGCCCTCGGCGGCCGACCGCGCCCTCACCCGGTGCCTGCGACAGGCGCTGGCGCTGGTGGAGGTGCGCCTGCTGGACCATTTCGTGGTCGGTGACGGCCCGCCGGTGTCATTGGCCGCGCGTGGCTGGATGTGAAGCCCGTCAACGCGGTTTTGACAATCCTGACCCCCACCTGCGGCGATCCGGGGGCGGTTGACCCACAGGTCGGGTAAAATGGTCAGTTCCGCGCTTCAAGCAGATAGTCCACGTGAAACCCCAACTCCGCGCCCTCATCGGCCAAGGCATCGAAGCCTTGCGCGCCAACGGCACCTTGCCTGCCGACACCCTGCCGCCGGAATTCGTGGTCGAGCGACCCAAGACCCGCGAACACGGCGACTTCGCCACCAATGCCGCGATGCTGCTGGCCAAGGCCGCGCGCAGCAACCCGCGCGCACTGGCCCAGGCGCTGGTCGAGGCCATGCCCGCCAGCGATGACATCGCCAAGGTCGAGATCGCCGGCCCGGGCTTCATCAACTTCAAGCTCGCGCCGGTGGCTTACCAGCGCGAAGTGGTCAGCGTGCTCAAGGAAGGCGCCGACTACGGCCGCAACCTGAGCGGCAACGGCCGCTCGGTCGGCGTGGAATACGTCTCGGCCAACCCGACCGGCCCGCTGCACGTCGGCCACGGCCGCGCCGGCGCGATCGGCGACTGCATCGCCCGCGTGCTGGAAGCCAACGGCTGGAACGCCAAGCGCGAGTTCTACTACAACGACGCCGGCGTTCAGATCGAGAACCTCGCCAAATCGGTGCAGGCGCGCGCGCGCGGCTTCAAGCCGGGCGACGCACAGTGGCCGGCCGACGCCTACAACGGCGACTACATCGGTGACGTGGCCAAGGCCTACCTGCTCGGCCAGACGGTCGAGCTGGAAGGCAGCCAGGTGGTCGGCACCAAGGACGCCGAGGACATCGAGTCCATCCGCCGCTTCGCCGTGGCCTACCTGCGCAACGAGCAGAACCTGGACCTGGCCGCGTTCGGGGTGGATTTCGACATCTACTTCCTGGAAAGCTCGCTGTACAAGGACGGCAAGGTCGCCGAGACCGTCAACCAGCTGATCAGCTCCGGCCACACCTACGAGGAAGGCGGCGCGCTGTGGCTGCGCTCCACCGATTTCGGTGACGACAAGGACCGCGTGATGCGCAAGTCCGACGGCACCTTCACCTACTTCCTGCCGGACGTGGCCTACCACCTGAGCAAGTGGCAGCGCGGCTACGAGCGCGCCATCACCGAGCTGGGCGCCGACCACCACGGCTCGCTGGCGCGCGTGCGCGCCGGCCTGCAGGCGCTGGACCTGGGCATCCCCCAGGGCTGGCCGGAGTACGTGCTGCACCAGATGGTCACGGTGATGCGCGGCGGCGAGGAAGTGAAGCTGTCCAAGCGTGCCGGCAGCTACCTGACGCTGCGCGACCTGATCGAGGAAGTGGGCAGCGACGCGGTGCGCTGGTTCCTGATCGCGCGCAAGCCGGACTCGCAGCTGACCTTCGACATCGACCTGGCCCGCCAGCAGAGCAACGACAACCCGGTGTTCTACGTGCAGTACGCGCATGCCCGGGTCTGCTCGCTGCTGCGCCAGGCCCAGGAGAAGGGCCTGGACTACAAGCAGGCCGACGGCCTGGCCGCGCTGTCGCTGCTCGGCGACGAGCTGTCGCTGGAACTGATGAACGAAATCTCGCGTTACCCGGAAGTGGTGGAAGCCGCCGGCGCCGCGCTGGAACCGCACCAGGTCGCGCAGTACCTGCGTGAATTGGCGCACGCTTTCCACACGTGGTATCACGGGACGCCGGTGCTGGTGGACGACGGGGCCTCGCGCAACGCCAAGCTGACGCTGGCCTGCGCGGCCCGTCAGGTGCTGGCCAATGGTCTGGGCATCCTGGGCGTGAGCGCCCCGGAAAAGATGTAAGTCAAGGAGACGCAGTAGAAATGGCAGCACGACGCGGCAAGACACAGGCACGACGCAACAGCGGCAACGGCACGCCCGGGTGGGTGTGGCTGGTCGCCGGTGCGGCGATCGCTGCCGTGGTGTTCCTGGCGGCCCCGAACCTGTTCAAGAAGGACGGCGACGGCTTCCTGCGGGTAGGCCCGCAACCCAACCCGGACGCGCAGCCGGCGCCGGTCGCCGATGCCGACGTCGATGCGGGCGTGGATGTGCCACGGCCGGCCGCGCAGGCGGCCACCAAGCCGGAAGACAAGCCTGCCACGCAGTACGAGTTCTACAACCTGCTGCCGGGCACCGAAGTGCAGATGTCCGACGCCGAGCTGGCGGCCAGTGCCAAGGCCGAGGAACAGCGCCGTGCCGCGGCTGCGCGTGCCGCCGCAGCGGCCAGCGCCACCCCGCCGACCGAGGCGCAGCGTGCGCAGGCCGCGCTGGAAGGTCGCCCGCTGCCGGCCACCGCCGCCCTGCCGGCGCCGGTCAGCGAAACACCGCGCCAGCCGACGCCGGTGGCCGAAACCACGCCGGCCCGCCCGGCCCAGGTCGCCTCCGCCCAGCCCGCTACCCGGCCCGCCGCGGCAACCCCGGCACCGGCCGCCGCCGCACCTGCGGCAGCCAGCGAGAACGTGCGCTACATCCTGCAGGCCGGCGCGTTCGGCGCTTCCGGCGAGGCCGAAGCCACCAAGGCCAAGCTGGCGATGATGGGCCTGGCCGCGCGCGTGGAATCGGCGCAGATCAACGGCAACACCGTGTACCGCGTGCGCATGGGACCGTACGGCACCGCCAGCGAACTGGCCGAGGCCAAGTCCAAGCTCGACGGCAGCGGACTGCAGGCGATGGCGATCAAGGCGCAGTGAAGTCGCCTACGGCGGCTTCACCCCAAAGTTTGTGAAACAAACTTTGGCCCCCGTGCCCCTCTTCTCCAAATCCCCGCGCCTGTCGGCGCGCCCCCTTCTTGACTCAAGGGGGCTGTTGCGACTGACAGATCACTTGAAGAGCCCTTCGAACATTCAGGCCCTGACATCGCTTTGGTGTTGGGGCTTTTTGTTTGTGCCGTTGTAGCCCGGGTAAGCGGAGCGCACCCGGGGCTTTGAGTGCGCGCCTGCTCGAAATTCAATCTTTTTGCGACGTTGATTTACCTGCAAAGAGCACCCCTCCCCAACCCTCCCTTGCGCCGCAGGCGCAGGGGAGGGTTGGGGAGGGGTGCTTTGGCTCTTGGCTCTTGGCTCTTGGCTTTAGCCCTTCTCCCGCCTGCGGGAGAAGGGTTGGGATGAGGGGGCGCTTTGGCTTTGGCCCTTTGCTTGAGGCGGCGACCTCCCCACACCCGCACCACCGCAAAGTGCGAAAATCAAAATCCCTGCCCCAAGGATTCCGCAATGTCCAAGACTGCATTGATCACCGGTGCCACTTCCGGCTTCGGCGCCGCCACCGCACGTCGCTTCGCATCGGCCGGCTGGAAGGTGATCGTCACCGGTCGCCGTGCCGAGCGCCTGCAGCCGCTGGTCGACGAATTCGGTTCCGGCACCGTGCATGCGGCGGTGTTCGACATCCGCGACAGCGCGGCCATGCAGGCGGCGCTGGCGGCATTGCCGGCCGGCTTCCGTGACATCGACCTGCTGGTCAACAACGCCGGCCTCGCCCAGGGCACCGCCGCGGCCCAGCACGCCAGCCTGGACGACTGGCGCACCATGATCGACACCAACATCACCGCGCTGGTCACGCTGACCCATGCGCTGCTGCCGAAGCTGATCGAACGCCGCGGCGCGATCATCAACATCAGTTCCACCGCCGCCATCTACCCGTACCCGGGCGGCAATGCCTACGGCGGCACCAAGGCCTTCGTGAGCCAGTTCTCGCTGGGCCTGCGCTCGGACCTGCACGGCACCGGCGTGCGCGTGACCGCGATCGAACCGGGCATGGCCGAAACCGAATTCACCCTGGTGCGCACGCACGGCAACCAGGCCGCGTCGGACCAGTTGTACAAGGGGGCCGACCCGATGACGGCTGCCGACATCGCCGAGCAGGTTTTCTGGGTGGCCACGCTGCCGACGCACCTGAACATCAACCGCCTGGAACTGATGCCGGTCAGCCAGTCCTTCGCCGGCTTCCAGGTCGCGCGACAGGTCTGACCACCACAGCGGCGGTCGTGCGGACCACGCATCCACAGACAAGGAGACGCAGCGAGATGGAACGCCACGGACATGCCGTCGCGGCACTGGCCCTGACCGCCGCATTCACCGCCATGCCGGCCGCGGCCAGCAACACCTGCGCCGCAGCCGAAACACCGCTGTTCACCTGCAACACCACCAACGGCAAGCAGGTGCTGCTGTGCGATGCGGGCGATACGCTGCACTACACCTTCGGCAAGCCCGGACGGCCCCCGGAAATGCAGCTGAAGGTGCGCCGCGAAGAGGCCTCCACCTGGCAATGGGAAGGCATCGGGCGGGCGATCTCCTATTCGATCAACGTGCCCAACGGCAACACGGTCTATGACGTGTTCTGGAGCGTGGACCGCATGACCGACGAGCACGAAGTGCAGGCCGGCGTGAACGTGGAGGTCAATGGTCGCCACGTCGCCACCGTGCGCTGCAACGCGGACAGCGTTGAACAGGCGATGGAAGGCGTGGACCTCAAGCCGGCCAGCTGACCCCTCAACGGGCCAGCCTGGCCGGCGATGCCTTCCTGCGCCTCAGTACAGCGACGCCTGCACGGTCACGCCCAGCCAGCGCGGAATGCCCGGCTTGTACGAGTTCCAGGTCAGCGGCACGCCGGTGTCCTGGTCGAACAGGTTCCTGGCCACCAGGCTGATCGCGAAGCGGCCATCCTGGCGGCCCAGGCCGATCGAGAAATCGGTGGTGCCCAGCGGATCGGTCTTGGCGTAGCGCGACAGCAGCGTGTCGGTGTAATAGCTGCTCTGGTAGTTGTAGTTCAGGTTGGACTGCAGCGCCCACACCTGCCCCAACGGGTACGAGAAATCGGCGAACAGGTTGCCACTGACCTTCGGCGCGCCCGGCAGGGTCTTGCCGCTGGCGTCGTAGTACGGGCCGGCCGGATTGCCGCCACCCAGCTCGGCCGGGTTCGGCGCGCGCGGGAACGAGCGGTAAGTCGCGTCCGTGTATGCACCGGAGAAGCGCAGCGTGGTGTACGGGATGCCGAAGTAGGCCACGTCCAGTTCCAGGCCGCGGGTGCGCACCTTGGGCACGTTGCCGAGCGCGGCCACGTAGGCCGGCTTGCCGTCGTTGTTCAGTGCGGTCTGCACTTCGTCGTAGACGAAGGTGTTCTGGATGTAGTCGTCGATGTCCTGCAGGAACACGGTACCGGCCAGCGAGAGCTTGTCATCGAGCAGCAGCGACTTGAAGCCCAGCTCCCAGGCCTGGGTGGACTCGGCCTTGGCCGGCACCGACTTCCCGCCCAGCGCGGTGGTACCGACGATCTGGGTGATGCCCGGCTTTTCGCCATAGCGGTACGAGCCGTACACGGTCAACGCGTCGTTGATGCGGTAGTTCGCACCGAGCACGCCGCTGAACAGCGTCTCCTGGTACTCCGGCGCGGCAACCTCCAGGTAGGAGCTGCCGATGCGGCCGGCGCGGATCGCCTTGGCTGCGGCCACCTGCTGGCGTTGCCTGGTGCTCAGCGCGCCGTAGGTGGCCACGCCGAAGTACTTCTGTGCGACCAGGTCGGCCAGCGCCAGCTGCGCCGCGTTGTTGCCCGCGGCGAGGTTGCCGGATGCATCGTTGGCGAAGCCGTTGTAGACGACGTTGTTGACCTTGGCCGGATTCAGCTCCCCGGCAAAGCCGTCGGCCAGGATGGCGCTGCCGGCGCGGGTGTTGCGGGTCTCGCGGCTGACACGCAGGCCCGCGTTGACGCTGAAATCGTCGCTGACCTCCCACTTGAGGTTGGAGTACGCCGCCAGCGTCTTGTTGTCGTAACGCTCCTTGCGCTGGGTGACCAACCCATAGGTGGAGTTGAACAGCAGCAGCCGGCCGGCGGCATCCACCGCATTGGGCAGTGCCGGATTGATCGGATCAAGCACCGCGTACTGCGCGGCGTTGGCGTAGTAGGCGCCGGCATCGGTGCCGTAGCGCTCCGTCTGGCTGTAGTTGGGGAACTTGCCGTGGAAATAGAAACCGCCGGCACGCAGGCTCAGGCCGTCGCTCAACTGGCTGTCCACGCGCAGCTCCTGGCTGAGCTGCTCGAAGCGGGTCTGGGTGCCGCGCGGGGCACGCAACCACTCGAAGCCGGTATGCGAGCCCGCCCCCTGCGAGAAGTCGTAGTCGCGCCAGCCGGTGATCGAGGTCAACGTGGTCGCGTCGCTGAGCTTGTAGGCGATGTTGGCGGTGACACCGGCGGTCTTGTAGGTGTTCGGGTACTCGCCGATGGTGTTGACGTGCGGGCGGTAGTAGTCGTCGATGGTGTAGTTCGGGTTCTGCGCGAACCAGCGCCGCTGCAGCTTGCCGAACACATCCTCGGCGTAGTTCACCTGCCCCGGCTGGCCGGTGACCGGATTGGTCCAGTCGTAGGTGGCTGGCGTCTTGGTGTTGAACCAGAAGCAGTTCTCGCAGATCTCGCGGCCCTTCGGGGTGACATCCACCGACAGGTTCGCTTCAAGGCGATCGTTCGGCGTGAACAGCAGCTGCGCACGCACGTTGGTGCGGTCGGTATTGCGCCAGCTGTAGTGCGTGTCGTTGGCATTGTCGAACGGACCATCGGCCGCCTCGCGGTTCACGCTCAGGCGGTAGGCCAGCTTCTGGTCGATGATGGCACCACCCACCACCGCTGTGGCGATGGTGGTGTTGCGTTCGCCCAGCGTGATCGCCGCGCGCGCTTCCGGGGTGAAGCTCGGTTTGCGGGTGGTGATTTCCACGCGCCCCACGTTGGCCGCGCGACCGCCTTCGGTACCGTTGGGCCCACGCACCACCTGCACCGACTCGATGTCCAGGTAGTTGCTCAACGCGGAGATCGCATTGATGCCGTGACCCACACCGTCCACGCTGACGCCGACGCTGGGCTCCAGCACGCCGGCACCGGCGGCCCAACCCACACCGCGCACGAAGATCGAGGCGGTGTTCGGGTTTTGCCACGAGGTGCGCACGTTGCCGATGCGATTGACGATGTCGCGGAAGTTGTTGACGTGGAACTTCTCCAGCTCCTCGCCGGTAACCGCCGAGATCGACGCGGCCTGCTGCTTGATCTGCTCGCTCTTGACGATCACCGCATCCAGCAGCGCTGCATCGCCCACGCCCGGCGCGGCGGCAGCGCGCGCGGACGCTGCAGGCTCGCCCAGTGGCTGCACCACCACACTTGGCGGCGGCGTGGTGCCGGTTTCCGGCGGAAGGCCGGCCGCCTGGCGCAGGCGCGCGATCTCCGCCTTCAACTGCGCGTTCTCGCGCTGCAGTTGATCGGCCGATTGCGCATGTGCCTGCGACGGCGACAACGCGCCGGCCAGTGCAGCGACGATCACGCAGGCAAGCGCGGAGCGTGCGGGAAGGCGACGATTGCACCCCGCGACAACGGGACTGAAGGTCTTGCGATGACGCTCGTGCTGGGACTGCATCCGTACACTTCCTCTGATCGGGCTGAGCGACAGATGCTAGGAATTCGTTCACACGCTGAATAATGACCGCATCGCATGAGTGCCTGCGGTCGGCGGTATCAGCCAACCGCGGGTGTCGGCGGTAATAACAGCATCGCCATCGGCTATTTCCGCGTATTCATCAGAACGCGGAAAGTCGGCAGTCTTCCGGCCATCCGGCCCGCTGCGGAGTCCTGCCTGTCATGTCCATCGCACGTCCGTTGTTCCTTGCCCTCACTGCCACCGTGCTGTCCACGGCCTTGCTGCTGCCACCGGCATCGGCGGCGCAGTCGAGCACGCCATTGCGCGACTACCTGGTCGAGAAGAAAGCCGCCATCCAGGCGCAATCGGCGCAGGATGGCGTGCCGACCGCCATCCACACCAAGGTCACCGCCGAAAGCCGTTCGGGCGTGCGCCGCCTGCGCATCGGGCCGACCGGCACCTTCCAGTACCTCAGTGACAGTGGCCGCGACTACGCCGGCTACAACCTGGGCGCGGGCTCGTGGGATTCGCTGGTGGGCGTGCTGTCCAGCGCCATCGCCGACGAGTACCTGGTGCAGGCCGCGGCGGCGAACATCCCGATCGATGGCCTGGACGTGGTGTTCACCAGCATCCCCAAGCGCAAGAGCGCCAACCTGAGCTACCCGAACAACCTTTCCTACGTGGCCTACATCGACTCGCCGGCCACCGATGCGCAACTGCAGGCACTCAAGCGCAGCGTCCACGAGAAGTCCTCGGCCATCAACCTGGTGACGCAGGCGCAGCCGATCAGCCGCATCGAGGTCGAGTACATCCAGACCCCAGCCACGCGTGACCCGAGCCTGCCGCCGGGACTGCGCGACTTCATCACCCAGGAGAAGCGCCCGGCCGTGCTGGCCAAGCAACGCGAAGCAGCGTCCGGCAAACCGGCCGCCGCCGAAACGCTGGTCGCACGCGCCCACGTCGAGCCGCATACCGGCCTTCGCCAGGTGTTCATCGGCAAGGACGGCTACCACCTGCAGCTGCACGACAGCGCGCCGGGCCTGCTCGGCTATGGGTTGGCACCGACCGCCGAGGAGCACCTGATCGGCGTCACCACCACCTGCCCCACGCATATCTTTGAAGTGCAGGCCGGTGCGCGCAACGTGCTGCTGGATTCGCTGGAAGTCACCGCCGACGCCGAACTCAGCCCGCGTTTTGGCAAGAACGTGAGTGGCCCGGCGCGCTTCCACAACATCCGCTACACCGCACGGATCGAATCGCCGGCGTCGGAACAGGAGATCCTGGCACTGCGCGACGCGGTCGAGGAAACCTGCCCGCTGTACAACCTGGTCAAGGATGAGCAGACGTTGGAAGGCAGCATCGTCCACGGCGCCTACAAGGGCGGCTGAACTGCATCGCGCCGACATCACGATGCAATACGAACGGCGGCGCGAGCCGCCGTTTTCTTTTTGGTAAATGCCGGAAACGAAAACGCCCCACGCTCTGGAGTGGGAGCTTCGAGCAATGATCAAATGCCATAGAGCGAGAGCACATGAGATTAATTGCGGCATTCCGGCACACCGCGCCCGACATCCACCAACTAGCGAATCACAGCCAAAAGAACCACAAAATCAGCCGCTTACCTACCTCTAAATATCTGCTTGTCCCAGCCGATAAGAGGCATATTGCCAATTGATGTTTTTGACGTCACCTTCACGCGCAGAGGGCGGCGCCGAGGAACGGCACTGCGGATGCATAGCAACAGGGACGGGAGGGGCGCTACAACATGGAAGTCATCACCGCTGCAGCATTGCGTCAGCGCCATCGGCACATCCGGGAGGCGCAGAGTCAGGCGATGGCAACCCGCCTGCATCGCTCGATCAGTTGGCTGCGTCGTTCCGAAGCCAACGAGAATGATGATGACACGCGATTCATTCATCTTTGGATCTCCCTCAACGCAGCGTATGCGGGCGAGTTCGACGAGGAGTCCAGCGAACAGAAGCGCGTGGCCAATTTTGTTTCCCGCCTCGTCAGTGCCGATACCGAGCAGCACCTCCATACCTTGTTGTTCGAACACTTCACCGGTCACATCCGGCTGCTGATCGACAACCGCTACGTGTTCGCTCCGTTCTGGAGGGCACTGCGTGATCACGATTCCAGCGAGCGCTGGAAAGAGCAATTCGATAGCGACCGCAGGACCGCCATGGACGCGCTGCTCGGAAAACGGACCACCGACCTGCTGACGATCGTGCTCAGTCGCCTGTACGTGTTACGCAATCAATTGGTTCACGGCGGTGCCACCTGGAACAGTTCGGTGAATCGCCAGCAACTTCGCGATGGTTGCGGGCTGCTAGGGGCCCTGATGCCCATCATTATCAGCGTGATGATGGAAGCCGATGCATTTGAAAACGACGCCATCGCCTACCCGGTCCTGCCCGAGTACACCAGCGCAGCGCAAGTCGGCACATCACCTGCCAATCCAGCCCCCTTCCTGCAAGGCCCCGCAACCGCGACAGGAACCGTCGCGACAACTGACTAACGTCGGCTTTCTGCCACGCCATACGCCCTCCAGCGCAACGGCCCCTTGCAACTCCAGACGGATTGCCTGCAAACGCCATGTCCAGAAATGACCCCAAAGACCCCCTCGTCCGCAGTCTCGTCTTGCTTGGATTGATTCCGCGCTATCCCAAAAGTGCTTCCGTGCAGGAACTCAAGACGGCCCTTGAGCAGCGCGGCTTTTCGGTCACCGCACGTACCCTGCAACGCGACCTGGGCGAGAAACTCAGCACCCGTTTCCCGTTGATCAGCCAGAACGACGGCCAAACGCTTCGCTGGAGTTTCGACAGCCAGGCGCAGATCACCCTGCCAGCCACAGACACCGCCGCCGCACTGGCGATGAATCTTGCCGAAGGTCACCTCAAACACCTGCTGCCTCCTGGCGTACTGGCCTTGCTGGAACCCCAGTTCGCCACCGCCCGCAACCACCTGCAGTCGTTGCAGCACAACCCCCTCACCCGCTGGGCGCAACGTGTGCGCAGCCTGCCCAACGGCAAAACCCTGCTGCCGGCCAGCGTGGATGGCCAGGTATGGGAAAGCGTGGCCACCGCCCTGCTCGAACAACGCCAGCTGCAGGTGGACTACTTCAGCCGGGTCAAGGGCGAGGTCAAAACCATGACCCTGCACCCGAAAGGCCTGGCATCACGCGGCCCGGCCAGTTACCTGATCGCCAGCGTCGGCGACTACACCGATGTGCGCCACTTCGCCCTGCACCGCATCCAGCGTGCCGAAGTATTGATCGATCCAACACGCGATGACGACTTCGACATGGATGCCTACCTGCCGACCGCCGCATTTACTCCACGGCAGGGAACGGGAATGGTGGAGCTCGTGGCGGATGTGCATCCCGATACCGCGTGGATATTACGGGAAACCCCTCTCAGCGAAGAACAAACTCTGGATCCATTACCCGAAAACGATTGGCTGCGACTGCGCGTCCGCGTGGCGGATGACCAAGAGACGCTTTGGTGGGTGCTAGGCTTGGGGGCAAGCATCCTTGTTCACGAACCGGCCTCACTGCAAAAAGCCATCAATAATAATTCCAAATCCCTGCATTCCATGTATTCGCTTTCCAGCATACAGATCACCGTCACCAGATAAGCTCCGGCATTTCCACTACTCAACGCAAAAAAAATAGCAGCGACACCTAATGATCCAAAATAGAATAAATTCATTACAGGCACACACCATGCGCTCTAACGATTTTGGGCATGCTGTCGACTTGGATGCCGGGTCGCCCGAGCAGATCTACAGCTATGTGACTCAGGGTGTGCGGGATGTTATATGTGCGCTTGAAACGCAGAATGCTGATGCAGACGATGAATCGGTGCAGAGTGAGATCATCGCTGCGCTGAACCTGATGCAGGCCCGCGTTGCAGCCAAGCAGGAGGAACTCCGCACCTCGGCTGACTGGAAGGACTTCACCGTTGCCCTCTACGGCGAAACCAACGCAGGAAAGTCCACCATCATCGAATCGCTGCGGATTCATCTGGGCGAAGCAGAGAAGCGTGAGCAGCGCCGCCGGTACGACGCGCTGAAGGCATCGCACGGTCTGGACGAGGCCTCAATCGAGGCGACGCGAAGATCCATCACCATCGCCCGCGAATCGGCTGCCACGGCAGTGCAGCGTAGCACGGAGCTGGAAACGCAGGCGCAGAGCCAACTGCATGCGCTCGAGCTGGAAGTGAATGAGCAGAAGCAGGCCGTGGCGCTTGCCGTGGCCGGTCGCACATGGTGGCAGCGGATGCTGGGTATGTTCAAGCCCGATCCCCAGGCAGCCGCGACGGTCGCGCTGCAGGCGCGTTTGGATGACCTCCGCACGCGCCACACGCAAGAGCGTCAGCAGCTTGAAAATGAGAAGGCGGCTGCCGATGCGGTGCTGGCCAGTGCAGAGGACGAGCTAGGCCGTCGCCTGCGCTCGCTGCCGCTGCTTGTGGAGCACGCTGATGGCGCGATCATTGGTGACGGTCGCCCCGACTTCACCCGTGAAACGCAGCGCTATGTCTTCGATAACGGCGGGGCGCCGATCGTGCTGCTGGATGTACCTGGCATCGAAGGCGGCGAAGCAGGCGTGAAAGCGCATATCGACCGTGCCGTACAGACCGCGCACGCCGTGTTCTATGTCACTGGCAAGGCCGCACGCCCACAGCACGGCGACAAGGAAGACGGCACGCTGGAAAAGATCAAACGCCACCTAGGGCCGCAGACCGAGGTCTGGGCGGTCTTCAACAAGCGCGTGACTGCCACCATGCCGCTGCGCAACGCTGCCAACCTGTTCGCCAACGATGCCGATGGCATGCTGGATCTGGACAAGGGCTTGAGCGACGCGCTAGCGAGCAACTACAAAGGCGTCCTGCCGGTCAGTGCGTACCCTGCGTTCCTTGCACTTGCTGATCGTTTGCCGCCATCAGAAGCCCTGCCTGATGCAGCTCTGGATCGAAGCGGCGCCAGAGCGAAATTCCTGGCCGAGTTCGATGCTCCCCAGCTTCTGGAAAAGACCGGGTTTGCAGCAATGGCAGACCATCTGACCAGCATGGCAGTCGATGCACCACGGAAGATTCGGCAAGCCAACGTATTCAAGGCCAACCAGTCGCTACGCAGCGTTGTCGAAGAACTTGACCGCCACGCCACCAGCCTGGAGTCACACGCGCGCAAGGTAATCACCGAGACCAAGGCTGCACAAGGCCATGTTGACATGGCTGCCAGCAGGCTGCGCTGCAGTCTGCGCAGCGATGCCTCCAATGCATTGCGCACATTCGAGACAGGTGCACGCAACGAGGTGTACGGGCTCATCAACGATGGCATCAGCAATGAATCACTGAAATCGAAGCTGGAGGACTCCATGAACAGGCATGCGGTCCTGCTGTCGGAAGATCTTGCCAAGGCCTCCCAGAAATCCATGACGGCATTCCAGGAGTCGATTGCCAAGACCACCGAGCGGCTGCAGAAGCATCTGAAGGATCTTGGCGAAATTGCCAGTGGAAAAATGCGCCAATCCTCGGTCACAGGTTTCTCACTTGACCTGAAAATTGACAATGGCATCAGTGTCATCGGTCTTGTGACATCGGGCATCAGTACAGCACTGTTGGCCTTTGCTGGCCCACCGGGCTGGGTACTCGTCACAATCAGCGCTATTGGCATCGCCATAAGTTTTGCCAAGGCCCTGTGGAGCTTGATCGATGAAGACTTCAAGAAGGCACAACAACGCAAGGCCGTTGATGAAAACCTGCTCAAGGCAAGGTCGTCACTGACCGAAGACCTGGAAAACAGCGAGCGCGACATCATGGCCGCACTTGATGTGGCTTGCGTTGATGCGAAAAATCGCCTCAGCATCCCCCAGCGTGCAATCAAGGCAAAAGCGTCCATCCTCAGACTTTCTACCACTCGACTGGATGCATTGACCTCCAGAATTGAAACCACGTTGGCATAAAGGATTATCACAATGGATACCACGCTTGAGAGTTTCAAAGCCCAGCAAAGCCGCGCTGTAGACATTCTGCAGGATCTGCTTTCGTTCCTGAAGTCCGGTGAAGATTTCGGGGTGACGATGGATAATGCATTCGAGCAGAAGCTCGAATCTGCGATTAAAGCGATCTCCGGGGAGCGACTGAAGGTTGCATTGGTAGGAGGCTTCTCCGAAGGCAAGACGTCCATCGCAGCTGCCTGGATGAACCGCTTGGACCGGGAGGGCATGAAAATCTCACAGAAGGAATCGACCGACCACGTACTTGAGTATCCGGTTGGCGATGATCTGTTGCTCGTGGATACACCCGGGCTCTTCGGCGAGCGCGAGATTGATGGTGAGACCTACAAGGAACTCACACGCAAGTACATCAGTGAGGCCAATCTTGTCCTGTACGTGATGGACCCGACCAATCCGATTAAGGAGAGCCACAAGACCGAACTAACGTGGCTTTTCCGTGACCTCGCACTGCTGCCCCGGACTGTGTTCGTGCTCAGTCGCTTCGATGCTGTCGCCGATCTAGAGGACGAGGGCGAGTACCAGCGTTTGCTGGAAGTAAAGCGTGGGGCAGTACGACAGCGCCTTGCAGAGCTGATTGTACTGTCTCCGAGCGAGATCGATGCGCTGAGCATCGTTGCGGTCTCGGCAAACCCCTATGAACAGGGCATCGAATACTGGCTGGTCAACCAGGATCAGCATCGCCAGCTTTCGCGGATCGTCACCTTGCAGCAGGCCACGGCAGGTCGAATTCAATCCAGCGGCGGCACCGAACGCCTGGTCGCCGACACCCGTATGGCCATCATCGGTGACGTTCTCAGTAAGCATTTGCCGATTGCTATCGAGCGTGGTCAGCTAATCAACGCTGAAGTGGAACGCCTGACCGATACCATTCAGGATCTCTCGGGACAATTGAAGGCGACCGAAGAGCAGGCATCGGAGGTGGAGGAGCAGATCCGTCGCTTTCTGGCTCAGTACTTCGCAGACCTTATAATCCAGGCCCAGGGCGCAGACATGCAGACTTGGCCCACGTTCTTTGAACGAGAAATTGGCGATGAAGGCATCATCATCCGTATGCGTCTTCAGGACGAGTACTCCAAGTCACTACGCACAGCGAAGCTCAACCTCGAGTCGGTACAGGGAAGCTTCGTGGAAGAAATCAATCACTTCAACACGGTTGTTTCCTCATTTGGCCAGCAAGGCGTCAAGTATCTGCTGGACTCCAAAGTAATCAACAACAAGTCCATCCTGATGATGCGCGATGGCGTAGTCTCGGCAGGCAAGATGGTCGGCGTAGACCTAGGAAAAAACCTCAAGTTCGCCCCCTGGGGCGCCCACAAACTTGCTGGCGGCGTCAATGGAGCACTTGCCGGCCTTGGGATCGCGATGGAGGTTTGGGATTCTTACCAGAAAATCGAAAAGGAAAGGAAGTTCAAAGAGGGGGTGGAAGAGCTCGTAGCGACGCTCGTAAAGCAACGAAAGTTGCTCAACGACGAGCTTGACGGGGTTGGCGGCGAAAGCCAGTTCGTCCGCACCTATTTCCCGGATCTACGTGATCTCCATGAGGTGCTGCGCTCACTGAAATCTGCCTTGGACGAGATGTCGTCGCGCCAGCACCGTTTCAACAGCTGGCACCAGCAGGCGGACATACTGAAGGGCGAGTACAAGCGACTGCGCGCAGGGTGAGCAACGGAACAATCCTCAACTACCACCATCGCCGCTCTTGGCGCTCAATGTATACGAGTGATCACGACATGAACTGTCGCCTCGCTCTTGCATCCTCTCTCTACACCGCTCCCATACCGGGGGCGGGCTTTTCCAACCAAGGGAGACTGTCATGTTCAAGGTAATCGGTGGCGTAGTGGTTTACGGTTTTGCCCTGTTCGGCCTGGCCAAGTATCTGGAAACCCTGCATGACGGCCTGCAGAGAGGCTGAGAAGAACGCTATGGCTTGGTCATCACCACCGCGTACTTTCGCCTGCCGTGCCTGTGGCTGGAAGTACACCCTCCCCGGCCCAGTCAGTGACTGCCGCGTTCCCGGTTTCGATCACTTTGATAGCTGCCCGCGCTGTGATGGCGCGGTGGAGTCACGTCACGCCAATACAGTGGAAATGGCCGCTACGCGGCTGGCGCAACTGGCGAAAATCCTGACGCAGCGGTGATTGGTCGCAGCTCCCGTGCCAATCCTACTGAGGCTGCACGATGCGGGACAGGCGGCAACGGTACGCCCCACCCCATATCACTGGCGGCTGTTGTGGCCGGCGCGGCTGGGGTTGCGGAAGTCGATACCCGTTATGGAAGGCCGGGGCGCAAGATCGGCTGCCGGCCAATGCCGGCAGCCATGCAACGCATCCACTCAACCCAGCGGCTCATCCGACAGATACGTGTAGCCGGTCAGGCCTGCTTCCAGTGCGGCGTCCAGCTCTGCTGCGCGCTCGGCCGGCAGATTTGCCGCCGCTACACGCTCGCGGTACGAGGCGCGCAGATCCGCCAGGCTGTAGCCCACGTAGTCCAGCATCACGTCGGTGGTGTCACCGCGACGCTGCTGGGTGATCGAGTAACCATCGGCGTCGGCCACCACTTCCACCGCGTCGGTGTCGCCGAACAGGTTGTGGATGTCGCCGAGGATTTCCTGGTAGGCGCCGACCAGGAAGAAGCCGATGCGGTAGCTCTCGCCGTGGCGCACCGCGTGCAGCGGTAGCGAGCTGTCCAGGCTCTCGTTCTCGACGTAGGTCTTGACCATGCCATCGGAGTCGCAGGTCATGTCGGCGATTACGCCGCGGCGGTCCGGGCGCTCGTTCAGGCGTTCGATCGGCACGATCGGGAACACCTGGTCGATGGCCCAGGCATCGGGGATCGACTCGAACACGCTGAAGTTGACGAAATACTTGTCGACCAGGCGCTCGTTCAACTCATCCAGCGCCGGGCGGTGGCTCTTCTCGTCGTAGCTCAGGCGCGCACGCACGCCGTGGGCGATCGCGTAGAACAGGTCGTCGATGCGCGCCCGCTGCGGCAGGTCGATCTGGCCCAACGCATAGGCGCTCAGGCCTTCGGCGTGGAAGTGCTGGGCCTCCTGGAACAGCTCCACCGCCGGACGCTGGTCCAGCTCGTCATGGATCTCGCGCAGGTGGCGGACCGCGGCCGGCTCATCGTCGTGCGCCTCGGGGATGCGGCCTTCGGCGGCCTGCTCCACTTCGGACACGTTGGCGATCAGCACCGCGTGGTGGGCGGTCATCGCGCGGCCGCACTCGGTGATGATGCGCGGCGGGGTCAGCGCGTGTTCCTCGCAGGCCTCGGCCAGCGGCTGCACGATGTTGCTGGCGTACGCGTTCAGGCCGTAGTTGATCGAGCAGTAGCTGCGCGAGCGGGTGCCTTCGTAGTCGATGCCCAGGCCACCGCCGACGTCGACGTGGCTGATCTTCGCGCCCAGGCGCGAGAGCTCGACGAAGTAGCGGGTGGCCTCGCGCATGCCGTTGGCGATGTCGCGCACGTTGCTGATCTGGCTGCCCATGTGGAAATGCAGCAGGTTCAGGCAATCGGCGTACTCGGTGTCACGCAGCGACTTCCACAGGTCCAGCAGCTGCCGCGGCGACAACCCGAACTTGGCCTTGTCGCCGCCGCTGTTCTGCCACTTGCCGGCGCCCAGCGAGGCCAGGCGCATGCGCACGCCCAAGCCCGGCTTCACGTCCAGTGCCTTGGACTCCTCCAGCACCAGCTTCAGCTCGGAGGGCTTCTCGATGACGATGTAGGTCTGCAGGCCGAGCTTGCGGCCGATCAGCGCCAGGCGGATGTATTCGCGGTCCTTGTAGCCGTTGCAGACGATCAGCCCGCCCGGCCGGCTCAGCGCCAGCACCGCCATCAGCTCCGGCTTGGAGCCGGCTTCCAGGCCGAAGCCCTCGCCGTGGTGGCTGGCCAGGGTGCCGGCCACGCCACGGTGCTGGTTGACCTTGATCGGGTACACCGCGGTATAGCCGCCGGCGTAGTCCCAGTCCGCCTGGGCCTGGGCGAAGGCCGCCTGCAGCTTGCCCAGGCGCTCGCCCAGGATGTCCGGGAAGCGCACCAGCAGCGGCAACTTGGCGCCTGCGGCACGGGCCGAATCGACGATCTGCGGCAGGGAAACGGTGACGCCCGCGCTACCGGCGGGGCGGACCACGACATGCCCTGCGGCATCGACGTCAAAATAACCATCGGACCAGTGCGGGATCGAATAGGTTTTGCGGGCCTGTTCGAGGGACCAATCGCTCATCGGCGTAGCAACTCTCGGCTGTGGATAAATAAGGACGCGCATTCTAACGCCAGCGGGGCACCGGTCCGTTACAATCCGCGCCCGCGCCACTTCCTCTCTCTGCCCGGGAGAGGGATCGGGGGTGAGAGTAAGCGTGAAACCTGACTATGACAGGCTTCGCCCTTACCCTCATCCGCCCCTTCGGGGCACCTTCTCCCGGTGGGAGGAGGACAGCCCCAGCACCCAGGAATCATCATGACCTCCAACGAAAACTGGTTCATCGAACACTTCCAGCCGACCGGCTCGGCCATTGGTTTCCGCATCACCGGCAAGCTGGACGAAGTGCAGTCGCCGTTCCAGAAGATCGAGATCTACGACAGCACCGACTGGGGCAAGTTGATGGTCATCGACGGCGCCATGATGCTGACCACCAAGGACAACTTCTTCTACCACGAGATGATCAGCCACCCGGTGCTGTTCACCCACACCGCGCCCAAGCGCGTGGTGATCATCGGCGGCGGCGACTGCGGCACCCTGCGCGAGGTGCTCAAGCACCCGGGCGTGGAGAGCGCCACCCAGTGCGACATCGACGAGCAGGTCACCCGCATGGCCGAGAAGTACTTCCCGGAACTGTGCGAATCCAACGGTGACGCGCGCGCCGAGCTGCTGTTCGACGACGGCGTGGCCTACATGGCCAACTGCGCCCCGGGCAGCGTGGACGTGGTGATCGTGGACTCCACCGACCCGGTCGGCCCGGCCGAAGGCCTGTTCAACAAGGCGTTCTTCGAAAGCTGCTTCCGTGCCCTGAAGGACGACGGCCTGCTGGTGCAGCAGAGCGAGTCGCCGCTGGCGCTGCTGGACCTGATCAAGGACATGCGCGCGGAGATGGGCAAGGCCGGCTTCCAGTCGTTCAAGACCCTGCCGTTCCCGCAGCCGTGCTACCCGACCGGCTGGTGGTCGGTGACCGTGGCCAGCAAGCAGGCCGGCTTCGGCTTCGGCTTCCGTGAGGCCGATGCGGCCGCCAAGCCGTTCGACACGCTGTACTACACCGCCCCGCTGCATACCGGCGTGCTGGTCAGCCCGCCGTTCGTGGCCAAGGCACTGGGCGAGTAAGCCACCCAGGCCCGCCGTGGTGACCCAACCCCGCGCCCGCAAGGCGCGGGGTTTTTCGTTTGTGGCGATGGCGAGCGCAAAGGCCCGGCAGTGTTGCAAGCCAACCAGCGCAACGATCCTTTCCGTCACGCGATTCCTACATTTTTTTTACATTCAGCAATTCGTGGACTGTTCAGTTTTATAATTCGGCCACTCAACACGAATCACCCCGAAGACCGGCAGTTCACGACGCTTTCCGCGCCCACGCCGCGTCAGGAAGGTCTGCCATGAATTCCCTGCCCGCCTTTGACGGTGAACATGCCGTCGTCCCCACCCCCAACCTGCTCAAGCGCGGCGAACGCCTGCTCGAGCCCGACGTCTACCGCACCGAGCTCGATGGCCGGCCGGCCGTGGTCAAGGATTACCGCCGCTACCGTGGCACGCCGCTGGCGCCGGTCGCGCGCCTGCTGGTCCGCCGCGAGGCCCGGGTACTGGAACGCCTGAAGGGCTGGAAACATGCGCCGGCGCTGCTGGGCACCCTGGGCGGCCTGGCGCTGGGCATGGAGTTCATCCCCGGCGATACCCTCAGCGCCGGCGTGCAGGGCGTCACCCAGGAAGTCTTCGACCAGCTGCAGAACGCGCTCGGCCGCCTGCATGCCGCCGGCATCACCCACAACGACCTGCATGGCACCAACGTGGTGGTCAGCGCCGGCGTGCCGGTGCTGCTGGATTTCACCTCGGCGTGGCGCTCGCCGCGCTGGTTGCGCAACGGGCCGATCAGCCGCCAGCTGCGCCGCAGCGACATGAAGAACCTGGTGAAGATGCGCCAGCGCCTGACCGGCCAGCGGCCAAGCGCCGAACAGGTGGCCCTGCTGGCCGAGCCGGGATGGGTGCAGGCCATTCGCGGTACGTGGAAGCGCCTGTACCGGCGGATCAAGGGCCAGGAGTGACCACGCGGGGCGTGCAGGCCTGGCGTGATGGGGCCTGATGCGTTGGTTCCGGGCGGAACCGGGAGCCGGAGCCCTCTCCCCGGCGATGTGCACTGCCGGGATGGCGTCCCGGCCTGCGCGGCGGCTCAGAGTGCGTCGGCGTCCACTTCGCCGGTGCGGATGCGCACCACGCTGCCCAGGTCGTAGACGAACACCTTGCCGTCGCCGATCTTGCCGGTACCGGCGGCCTTGACGATGGCTTCGACCACTTCGTCGGCCTGGGCGTCGGTGACCGCCACCTCGATCTTCACCTTGGGCAGGAAGTCGACCACGTACTCAGCACCGCGATAGAGCTCGGTGTGGCCCTTCTGCCGGCCAAACCCCTTCACCTCGGTGACGGTGATGCCGGCCACGCCACGCTCGGCCAGCGCTTCACGCACATCGTCCAGTTTGAACGGCTTGACGATGGCCATGATCATCTTCATCGGTCGCTTCCCTCGGGTTATCTGTCCGAAGGATACCCTCTACGCCGGTGCGCTTGGCCACCCCGGCCAAGGTGCCGGCATGGGCATTACGGACTATCCTTACCGCCTGCCATAACGGACCCCGATGCGCCGCACGCCGCCGACCCACTAGGCTCGGCCAATTCCTGCGGAGACCCACCATGATCGACCTGAACCACATCGACGAACTCGCCCGTCGCCTGAGCGACCTGGTACCGCCGGGCCTGCGTCAATCGCGCGAGGAGCTGCAGGCCACCTTCAAGAGCGCCCTGCAGGCCGGCCTGGGCAAACTGGACCTGGTGACCCGCGAGGAGTTCGAGGTGCAGCGCGCCGTGCTGCTGCGCACCCGCGAGAAGCTCGAGGCGCTGGAACAGGCCGTCTCCGCATTGGAAAGCCGCACCGACACCCCGTCCGCCTGAGCCGGGCCCGATGAGCCTGGCGCTGGTGCACAGCCGCGCCCGCGCGGGTGTGCACGCGCCCCCGGTACGGGTGGAGGTCCACCTGTCCGGTGGCCTGCCTTCGACCCAGATCGTCGGCCTGCCCGAGGCCGCCGTGCGCGAATCGCGTGACCGCGTGCGCGCCGCCCTGCTCTGCGCGCAGTTCGAGTATCCCGCGCGGCGCATCACCATCAACCTGGCACCGGCCGACCTGCCCAAGGACGGCGGCCGCTTCGACCTGCCGATCGCCCTGGGCATCCTCGCCGCCAGCGGCCAGATCGACCGCAACGCGCTGGCCGAACACGAGTTCATCGGCGAGTTGGCGCTGACCGGCGAGCTGCGCGCGGTCGACGGCGCGTTGCCCGCGGCGATTGCCGCCGCGCAGGCGCAGCGCACGCTGGTGGTCGCCGAAGGCAATGCCGCCGAAGCGGGGCTGGCGCGGCATGCGCAGGTGAAGGTGGCCCGCACCCTGCTGGAGGTCTGCGCCGGCGTGAGCGGCGCCAAGGCGTTGCCGGAGGCAAGCGTGCCGATGGCCACGCCTTCGCCACAGCCGGACCTGGCCGATGTGCGCGGCCAGCAGCAGGCGCGACGTGCCCTGGAGATCGCCGCCGCCGGCAGCCACCACCTGCTGATGCTGGGTTCGCCAGGCTGCGGCAAGACGCTGCTGGCCTCACGCCTGCCCGGCATCCTGCCCGATGCCAGCGAAGCCGAGGCCCTGGAGACCGCGGCGGTCGCCTCGTTGAGCGGGCGTGGCTTCGATCCTGCGCACTGGCGCCAGCGCCCGTTTCGATCCCCGCACCACACCGCCAGCGCGGTGGCGCTGGTGGGTGGTGGGTCGCACCCGCGCCCGGGCGAGATCTCGCTCGCGCACAACGGCGTCCTGTTCCTGGACGAACTACCGGAATGGAACCGCCAGGCGCTGGAGGTACTGCGCGAACCGCTGGAGTCGGGCACGGTCACCGTGTCGCGGGCGGCGCGCAGCCTGGAATTTCCGGCGCGGTTCCAGCTCGTCGCCGCGATGAACCCGTGCCCATGCGGCTGGGTGGGGGATGCCAGTGGCCGCTGCCGGTGCCCGCTGGATGCCATCCGCCGCTACCGGGCGCGTATCTCCGGACCGCTGCTGGACCGCATCGACCTGCACCTGCAGGTGCCGCGCCTGCCGCCGGCGGAACTGCGCGGCGATGCACCACCGGGCGAGGACAGCGCGACCGTGCGTGCGCGGGTGATGCAGGCACGTCACCGGCAGCTGGCGCGGGCCGGCAAGGCCAACGCGCACCTGGGGCAATCGGAAACCCTGCGCGATTGCACGTTGCAGTCGGCCGACCACGACCTGCTCGAACAGGCGATGGAACGGCTGCAGCTGTCGGCGCGCTCGATGCATCGCATCCTCCGGGTGGCACGGACCATCGCTGATCTGGCGGGGGCCGCTGCGATTGAACGGTCGCACCTGACCGAGGCGATCGGGTACCGGCAGCTGGATCGCGGGAGCGCGGCGGGAGACCGGCAGTAGTCCTGCTTGTGGCGTTGGGCCGTCAGGGGCGATCAACGGCCCCACCCCTTGCGGGAGGGGCGGAAGCGGGCCTGTGACGGTCGGCATTGGCCTGCGCAACGACGCGCCCGGTGCAGGGAGGGCCAGGGAAAACGCGATCATGTGAGACGCGACGCTTCCCCGATTCATGCAACTGACCAACAATCCGCCCACCATTCCCGCGTGCAGCGACGGAGCCGTCCCATGGAACGCATCGAACGCCCCTACTACCCGATCATCTACGTGCGCGGCTATGCGATGACCCGCGACGAGATCGTGGAAACCACGTCCACGCCGTTCATGGGTTTCGAGGCGGGCTCGACCAAGATGCGCCAGGCGCAGGACGGCTCGGTGGTGAAGTTCGTTTTCGAATCGCCGCTGGTGCGGCTGATGAAGGACCACAACTACCGCGACGTGTACGAGTTCGGGGCCGAACGGCGCGACCGCATCTCGCCGCGCTGCATCGTCATTCACCGCTACTACGACCCGGCCGACCCGGCCTTCGGCGATGGCCGGACGCCGTCCATCATCGACGCCGCCACCAGCCTGGGGCGTCGCATCGAGGAACTGCGTGACAGCGTCTGCGGCAACAACGCCGCCATGCGCCGCGACTTCCGCGTCTACCTGGTCGCCCATTCGATGGGCGGGCTGATCTGCCGCTGCCTGCTGCAGAACCCGGAGGTGGCCAGTGCACAGACCCGTGCGATGGTCGACAAGGTGTTCACCTACGCCACCCCGCACAACGGCATCGAGGTCGGCGGGATCAACCTGCCCAACCTGCTGTCGATCAATGACCTGAACAACTTCAACCGCACCAATATGGGCAAGTACCTCAAGGTGCCCAAGGACAAGGTCAACACGCTGGGCAAGGCGGAGTTCCCGCCGCAACGCATGTTCTGCCTGATCGGCACCAACAGCCGCGACTACGCCGCCGCGCATGGCCTGTCCTCGTTCGCGGTGGGTGCGTTGAGCGATGGCCTGGTGCGCATCGCCAATGCCTACGTGGAAGGCGCGCCACGCGCCTTCGTCAACCGCAGCCACAGTGGCTACTTCGGCATCGTCAATTCCGAGGAGGGCTACCAGAACCTGGTGCGCTTCCTGTTCGGCGATACCTGCGCCACGGCGCAGCTGGACATCACCGCCCTGCCCTTCCCGCCCGAGATCGAGGCCGCGCGCCGCAAGGGCAAGAAGATCCAGTCCTCCTACTACATCGAGTCCACGGTCGCCCCGCGCGGTGCGTATACCTACGAGCTGACCTCGCGCACGCAGGCCAACCAGTGCGCCATCCGGCGCAGCTACGACGAGATGTTCAATGCCGACGGCAGCGTGAGCCGCGAGGCGCGCTCGCCGGTGCTGTTCTCGGTGTTCCTGGACAGCGGCAGGATCATGGCCGGCAGCGAGATCGCCTTCTCCATCGACCTGGCGGTATGCAATGCCGGCTACGAGGTGGATGGCGCGCTGTTCCTGAAGAACCACATCCCCGGCGAGCACCTGTTCCGCAACACGCTGGTGCTGTTCGCCAAGCCGGCCGATGGCGGTGGCTGGCGCCTGCGCTATGTCTGGAGCGACGACCAGTGGGCCGGCGGGCCGAAGAACGAGGCCGAGCTCGACGCCGCGCGCACCAAGGCGATCGGCATCGTGCAGCAGGCACCGGATGTGTTCTCGGTGCCGCTGCGCTCGGCCAAGGGCTTCGCCGCCGAGCTGAAGCTGTCCCTGTCGGCCTGGCAGTGAGGGCCGCGCCTAGCGGCCCCATTCCGGCGGCGTGAACAGCCCCGGGCGTGCCAGCGGCGACGCGGTTCCCGCGGCCCGGTCCAGCTCCTGGTTGAGGCTGTCCACGAACACCGGCTCGTTGAGGTAGGCCACGTTCAACCGCGTCCACGGCGAGACCCGTTCCGGATCCAGCTGGAACAATGCGCCCGGGGCCAGCACCACGCCGCGCGACAACAACCGCGTGGTCAACTGGTGGGTGTCGGTGATGTTGGCAAAGCGCGCCCACAGGTACAGGCTCTGCGCCGGTTCGGCGAACACGGTGGCGCCCATGCCGTGCAGCACCTCCAGGCCCCTTGTGGTGGCCGCGCGGGCGCGATCCTGCAGGCGTTTGACGTGGCGCAGGAAGTTGCCCCCGCGCAGCATCGCCTCCAGCACCCGCTCGGCGTACTCGCTGCCTCCCAGGTGCAGCAGCAGCTTGATGTCGGCCAGCTCCTCGACGTGGGCCTTGTCGCCGGCGATGAAGCCCACCCGCAGCGAGGCGGACACCGATTTGGAGAAACTGCCGACGTAGATGACGTTCTTCAGCTGTGCCATCGCCGATACGCGCGGCGTGGCGTTGGCCTTGAAGTCGGCCATCGCATCGTTGTCGACGACCAGCAGGTCATGCGCGGCCGCGAGCTTGGCCAGGCGCTGCGCGACGTCGGCCGAGATATCGGTGCCGGTGGGGTTGTGGGCCACCGACTGCATGAAGAACAGGCGCACCTTGTTCCGCTGCAGGATGGACTCCAGCACGGCCAGGTCCGGGCCATCGGCGCGCCGCGGCACCGCCACCAGGTTGGCCCCCTGCAGGCGCAGCTTGCCGTACAGCGGGTGGTAGCCCGGCTCCTCGACCAGCACCGTGTCGCCGGGACGCACGTGGCAGCGGATGATGATGTCCAGGGCGTGGTTGGCACCGAAGGTGGTCACCACCTGCCGGGGGCCGACCTCGATGCCGTAGCCGGCCAGCCGGCGGACCAGGTGCTGGCGCAGCGGCAGGTGACCGTAGCGGTTGCCGTAGCGGAACAGGTTGGCCACGCCGGAGCGGACGATATGCCGGTGGAAGCGGTCCACGCGCATGTCCATCAGCCACTCCACCGGCGGGAAGCCCTCGCCCAGATGCGCGCGACCGGGTTCGCGCACCGCCTGCTGGCGCATCAGCCAGATGGTGTCGATGGCCTGGTTGTAGGCCGGTGGATCCTCCTCGGTATCGCGCTCCCCCAGCCCGGCCATTTCGCGCACGTAGAAGCCCTTGCCATGGTGTGGCTCGACCAGGGCGCGCTCGCTGAGCAGATCGAAGGCGGCGATCACGGTGTTCTTGGAGTAGCCGTTCAATCGGGCGTACTCGCGCAGGGAGGGAAGCTTGTCACCGGGCTTGAGCGCGCCGGCCAGTATCTGCCGGCCGATATCGGTGGCGACTTTTTCAGCCAGGGAGAGAGGGGGGTAGTCGACAGTCATGGTTGTCCATACGGCAGATGCGTCCAATCGCGCCACAGGGATGACGGACCCAACGCGTGTGCCCGTCGGCGAGCGGACTGTCCATGGATGCCTGAAGCATCGGGCCCGCATCGCAGCGCGCCGCTACTGTCGTCGCAAACTGTACCTCCGGGCGAAGCGTGCAACGCAACGCTCCATCCCGGTTGGGCGACAGCACAGGCGACTTCTTATGTGTACCAGATGCGGCGCCGGGCGCAGTGGAAAACCCTGCAGAACATGTCGGTGCTGACATGGATCTGCATGGACCGATCCAGCCATCGCATTGAACGTCCCTCGGCACGGCGCTCGCTCCATGCACGATGTCGTCGTGTGTCAGCCCTGCCACAAAGCGCGGCAAGGCCCGATAAGGGTTTCATCTGGCTTTCACGCCAGCGGCATCAACAAAGCACGCCGGATGCCGGCGATAGGCGCGCTTCCGCGCACAGATCCAGCAATGGATCGCTTCGTCCCATCGCAGCCTTGCAACCGGGACGTCGGCACCTGCGCACGATGCGCAGGTGCCGGTGGCGCTCAATCGGCGCTGCAACGCAGCTTCAGCTCCACGCTGCTGTCCTTCGGCAGGCCGGGAATCGTCAGGCCGGTGGTCGACTGCAGCGCGGCCACGGTCAGCGGTGTCGGGCAGCTGGCGCCGCCAGTGCTGGTGCAGGTCAACGCACTGCACGCCAGGCCAGCCACTGCCGGGTCGCGCACGACCGCGCCGTCCGCCGGCTGCGGCCCCTTGTTGCCGATCACCAGCGTGTAGTCGAACGGCGTACCCGGCACCACCGCGGCAGCGTTGTTGGTCTTGGTGATGTACAGGTCGACATCACTGCGCTCGTTGACGAACTCGCACTGGTAGACCTGCGAGGTGGCCAGCGTGCCGGCCGGCAGCGTGTAGGTGCTGCCGTTGAGAGCGCCCAGCACCGTGCCCTGGCTGTTCCGGCAGGTCGCCGACGCCAACCGCCAGCCCGGGGCGACCGTCTCGCTGATGGTCACCGCCTGCGCGGTCACGTCCACCGTGTAGGGCTGCACGCCGTTGGCGGCGTTGCCGTCCGCGTCCACCTGCGTCGGCGTGCCGGCGGTGGTGGTGGTCACCTGGCCGCTGGCATGGGTGCGGGTATTGGTCAGCGCGAAGGAGAACGGCCCACCGGTCGCGCCGGTGGTGGTCTTGCTCAGCGCGATCACCGGCGGCAGGGCCGGCGGCGGCGCGGCAGGGCACCGTGCGCCGTCCAGGTTGCTGGAGGTGGGGGCATTGGGTGCCAGCACGTCGTAGAACATCGCACCGCCGCTGCCACTGACGTTGAAGATCCGATAGACCAGGCCCGGCGGCGTGGTCGCACCCGAGCGGTAGGCGTACATCGTGCCCGCGCTGTCGAAGAAGATGCCGCCCCAACCACCGCTGCCCGGTGTCAGCGGCAGCGCCAGCGGCAGGTCCACCTTGGCACCCGTGGCGGAGTTGACCCGGAACAACACCCCCGTGGTGTTGTTGACGCCGTAGATGTTGCCATCGGTCGGGTGGAAGGCCATGTCCGAGGACTGCGCGAAGGCGGTCGTGGCCACCGGCGAGCCGACCACGGCGTTGGTGGCCACGTTGATGTAATAGAGGCTGCCGGCGTTGGCGGCGGCGTAGTAACCGGTCCCCGGCTGGATGTCGGCGACGACGAATTGTCCGCTGAAACCCAGCCCGCTCGGCGCTGCGGCGAACGGCAGGTCGGCCACGCCGTTCTGGCCGATGCGCACCAGCCGCGGCACGTCGCCGGCGCCGGTGCCCTTGTAGTAGCCCCACAGGTAGCCGTCCTGCTGGCGGAAGCCGATGCCGTTGACGCCGCTGTTGGCCAGCGGGCCACTGGTGCCGAGCAGGCTCATGGCACCGGTGCTCAGGTCCATGGTGTAGAGGTTGCTGTCACGGGTGACGAAGGCATCGGTGGGGCACGTGGCAAACGGCGCCGGGCAGAGCACGGTGAAGTTGGCGGTGGCGCTGTTGTCGCCTGGGTTCATGTCCGAGAAACCGGAGCTTGCCGGGAACACGGCCGCGGCGGTGTTGCTGACGGTGGCGTTGCACTGCGCGCTGTCGGTGACGTAACCGGTGATGCTGAAGGTCAGCACGCCGCCCGGGGCCAGCGTGTAGTTGCTGGTGCTGATGCTGCCGGTGCCGCTGGCGGCCGGGCAGGTCGAGCCGCTTGATGCGCTGCAGGTCCAGGTGGCGTCGCGCAGCTGGCTGGGCAGGCTGTCACTGAACAGCGCCGCGTTGGCCGGGGTGATCGTCGGGGCCTGGTTGCCCGCGTCGACGGCGTTGATGTCCTTGTTGGTCAGGGTGACGGTGTAGCTGAGCCGGTCGCCCTTGGCGGCCTGCGGCGTGGACACCTGCTTGGTCACCACCAGGTCGGCCGGGGCACGCACGAACACCTCGCGCACCTCATGCACGTTGACGTAGCCGCCGGTGGAGCCGCCAAAGCCCAACCGCAGGTTGGCCGGGGCCGCGTAGGCGAAGTCCTGGTTGCTGATCAACTGGGTCATGGTCTCCGGCGTTGCGCCGTAGAACACGTTCACCCGGTAGCCGGTGCCGCTGCCCTTGGGGACCAGCACCAGGCGCACGCGCCGGTTGGTCGTCGGGCGCGAGGTCACGCCGGTCACGTCCAGGGTCTGCCCACCGGGCAGGGTCAGGCCGGCCACGTAGGGGTTGCCGCTGCCGACCGGGCCACGGATGGCGATGCTCTGCGGCTGGCGGGTGGCGCCGTGCGGCGTGATGCCGGTGCAGGCATCGGTCACCGTCCGTGCGTCGCTGGAGAAGTTGCCGAATTCGTCCAGCGCCACCGCCAGGTACCCACCGTTGCCGTGGCAGAAGCCCAGGCTCGCGCCCGGCTTGGCGCCGGCCATGCTGCCGTTGGCGTCGTACAGGAACGCACTGATGCCATCGGCGCCATTGGATGCCACGCCGCCCCAGCTGACGTAGTCGAACTCCAGCAGCACGCCGCTGGAAGACGGGAAGCCCGAACCGGTGTACAGGCTGACGCCGGCCTGGTTCTGCCGCTTGGTGGTCAGGCGCAGCCAGCCACTGCCGTTGGCATCGTTGGTGTTGGTATCGGAGATCGCGCCGTAGCCGCCGGTGAGGATGTTGCTGTCATCCACGGTGCTGGCGTTGTCCACCTTCGGGATCGACCAGCCTGGCGCGGTGGTGTTCCGGAAGCTGGCATTGACCACGAACTGCGCCTTGGCCGGCACGACGTGGCCTGCCAGTGCGCCGGCCGCCACCACCACGATGGCTTTCTTCCAACTCATCAAGATCCTGTCCCCCATGACTCTCTGGCGTCGCACCCGGCCACCGGGCCAGGCGCGCGCCGCTTGGTTTGGTTCAATGACGGGAAGCCCGCGGGTGCTTCCCGAAGGGATGGCGCGGGCCAGCCGCGCCACCGGTCCGCGCATCAGTAGCTGCCCACCACGTTGAGGAACCACCCCCGGTGGTCGTAGTCGAAATCGGTGAGCTTGTCGCTGAAGTCGGTGAAGTTGTAGCCGACGCCGACGCGGAAGTTACGGCCGATGTCGCGGTCCAGCCCCACCAGGGCACCCTGCCGGCGGCCACCGTCCTTGACCGCCAGCGAGCGGTACTCGGCCAGTGCGTGCCAGTTGGTGGTGACGCCATAGCGCACCTGCCCGGCCAGGAACGTCGCCGCCGAATCGGCCCAGGCCCCGGTCATGCGGCCCATCCGCACTTCGCCCTCGCGGCGCGCCGCCTTGAGCGCGAATTCCCAGTGGTTGAGCGGGCGGTACACGCCCTCGAACGACAGCACCTGGCTGCGCTGGTCGTAGTAGGCGCTGCTGGTGTCCTGCGCCAGCGTGGAGACGTCGTACAGGTACGTGTAGCGGCCCAGCAGGCCCCAGCGGGTGCTGTTGAACGGGCGGTAGGCAAAGCCGAGGTTGCCTTCGATGAACTTCGCCCCGGCCAGCGGATCCAGCGCGTCGTCGGTGTCGGAGTAGTTGAAGCGCGCGGCGATGCGCAGGCTCTCGCTGAACTTGTGGGTCAACGCGTTGGTGGTCACCCACTGCACGCGGCGCTCGGCGCCGCTGTCCTTGCGCCACTCCAGCTTGCTGCTCCACTGCGTGGCCGACGAGGTGCGGCCACCGCTGAGGCTGACCGCGCGCCGGTTGATGTTGCCGGTGCCGCGGTCCAGTTCCGCATCCTGCAGCTGGAAGCCCAGGTTCCAGCCCACGCCCGGATAGAAGTCCATGCCGAAGGTGTGGGCCAGCCCGGTTTCGTTCGGTGCCTTCAGGTACTGGCTCTCGTTGAACACGTTGACCTGGTTGGACAGGCGCCAACGCTGGCCCAGCGTCCAGCCATCACGCTGGGTCGGGCTGAACAACGAGTCGTAGCTGCTGCTGGTGGCGTTGGTGAAGGTGTAGTTGCCGTAGATCGAATGGTCCGGGGTCAGGCGGTACTCGGCATTGACCTGCGCTGCATCGCCGCGATCACCCTGGGTGACTTCCGCGCCGACGCTGGAGAGGTTGCCGAACTGGTAGTTGCCGCCCAGCGTGACCGCATCATTGCTTTCGTACTTGCCGCCATCATCGTCCAGGGTGACCTGCGCGGTGCCGTACAGGTCGAGCATGTTGCCGAAGCGACGCTTGTACTGCAGTGCGCCCAGCGTGCCGATGCCCTGCCCGGTGTAGCGGTTCTCGTCGACACGGCGCAGCTCGGCACTCAGGGTGTCGACGTCGGTGATGCGCCATTCGCCGGTCAGCTGGCTCTGCTCCAGGTACTCCGCGCCGCGCTCGGCGCGGCTGTAGCGGCCGTAGAGGTCGATGTCCGGGCTGAGCTGGCCACGGAACTCGGCGCCGTGCTCACGCACCTCCTCGCCGATGTCGTAGCGGGCAATCGAATACCCGGCGTCGACACGGCGCATCCACGCGCCGGCCGACCAGTCCAGCGCGGTCCAGCCCATTTCCTTGAAATTGACGCGCGCCTCCACCGAGGTGGCATCGCCCTGGCGGCGTGCGCCCAGGCCGGAGTTGAGTTCGGCGAAGGTCAGGCCACCGTTTTCCGAATAGAACACCGGGGCGCTGGTGGACTCGGTGCGGGCACGTTCCACCTTCACGTAGGTGCCGCGCCCGGCCTGCAGGGTGAGGTCGGCCGACGCCAGCGTGTAGTCGTCGCCGGCCCGGTTCTCATCGACGTAGGTGGCTCCCACGCCAACGTGGTCGCCGAACCAATGCTTGGCGCGCACGCCCGCGGTGACCTCATCGGGGTTGAAGCCGGTCGGCAGGTATTCGTAGTCGACCAGCAGCACCTGGGTGTAGCCGTCCAGCGGGGTGTCGCGCGACAGGCGCGGCAGCCCATCCCGTGTGACGATGGACAGCGCGTCGGACAGGATCAACCGGCCCTGGAAGTTGTCGACCTGGTAGTCGGCACCGGGCTGCAGGTCGATGCGCTTCTCCACGCGGCCAGTGGTGGCGTCGCGGATCTCGATGGCAACCTTCTCCGAGCCCGGCAGGATGTCGTTGTGGCGCAGGTAGTACAGGCTGCCGCCGGTGCCGAGGAATTCGCTGTGGCCCGGCGCGGTCTGCGCCTCCGAGCCGAACGCGCGCACTTCGCTGCGGGCATCGCCCCACGGGTTGGTCGCGCGGCTGCGCCAGTTCAGCGCGCCGCCGTACAGCGAACGCGAATACTGGCCGTACTCGGTGCCGGTGAAGCCGGTGTTGAAGTTGCCCCACAGGGCCTGGCTCTTGTCCCAGTCCACCCGGACGTACAGCCGCCCCTGCGTGTCCACGTCGCGGTAGGTGGTGGAGTCGTCGCCATAGACCGGGTAGTACTGGTCCGGGTCCAGGCGGCGGAACACGTCCTGCGGATCGGCATCCCAGAAGCCACGGAACATCTCGTTGACTTCGCGCTCCTGGGTATCGGCCTGCGCGGTGACCAGGTACTTGCCCTTGACCTTGCCCTTCAGATAGAACGCCAGGCGGCCGTCGACCACCAGGTCCTTCTCGTAGCGATCGTCCTGGCCCAGCGGTTCCAGCGAGCCGGACACGCTGTTGCCGGACAGGGTGAAGTCGGCCAGTGCCACGGCGAACATGTAGCGGCCGGTGACGTCGATGTCCAACTGGTCGCGCACCGTCATGCCATGGGTGCCGGCACTGATGTCGATGTCGAAGCGGTGCTGGCCCACCGGCACCAGGTACTCGGCGACCAGCTTGCTCTCCATGTCCACCGGCTGCATCTGGCCGTTGATGCGGACACTGGCCTGCTCGGGCAGGTTGCGGCCCTGGATGCGGATGCGCGAGCCGTAGATCGGGATGTTCTGCTGGCGCAGGCTGTCGCGGCCGAAGCTCTGGTCGACCAGGCTCTGCAGCTGCGCATCGTCGGTGCTGAACGCAGCACCCTTGCTGCGCTCCACCGCGTTGCGCAGCATCTGCGTGCCGCGCTCGGCTTCTTCCGGACGCACCAGCTGCAGCCGGCTCGGGTAGGTTTCGTCGACGCTGCCATCGGCGCCGTAGGCACGCACGATGTAGACCAGTTCGTCACCCACCTTGGGCCGATAACCGGACGGCAGGCCGCCGTCCCATTCCAGCGTGGTCGAAGCGGCCACCGGCAAGGCGACGGTGGCGACCGGGTCGACCAGGTCGGTGTCGGAGGCACGGAACACCCGCACCTCGGCACGCTGGATGAAGGCCGAATAGTTGTTGAAGGCGTAGAACTGCACCGGCTTGGTGATGCGGCTGCCATCGAACGGCACCAGCGACGGTGCCGACAGGCTGAAGGACGGCTTGCCCAGGTTGGGGTCTTCCGTGGCCCAGATCACGCCGCCATTGGGCAGCTGCAGCGACCACTTGCCAATGGCCACGGCCTGGCCCGGCTGCAACGGCATCGGCGCCTCATTGCCCGGCTTCTCCGCTTCCACCGACACGCGGCGGTCCGGGGCCAGTGCAGCTGAACCGCTGGCTGCCTGTGGCACCACGGTCTCGCGCTTGCCGCGGCTGTTGATGCGGAACAGCATGCCTTCCTGCCCATTGCAGCCTGCGGCATCACAGGCTGGCTCGACCGCATCGGTTGCCGGGCCACGGGCAATGGCCGGCGCCTGCGCGACCTGGGCGTAGACCGCCGGGGCCATGCCCGACAGCGCGCACAGCAGTGCGTAATCCAACAGTTTCATCTTCATGGCTTGGCCTCCTGGACAGCACGCTCAGATGGGGCGTTGAGCTCGCCAGGGACGATTTCGACTCGGACATCCTTCCGCTGCGCTTCGGGCATGGCGGCGGTGATGGCATCCAGCACCGCCCGCGCACGACGCATCCCCAGTGCGTCGTTGTGGGCATCGGAAGCCCGGCGGTCGGCATGGCCGGTGATCTTCACCACCCGGCCGTCCATCTCCACCAGGTACGCACCGATGCGACGCAGCAGCGCGCCGTACTCCGGCTTGATGTTTGCGGTGTCGGTGTCGAACAGCACGTTGCCCAGCACCGGCCAGGACGACAGCCCCACCACCGTGCTGTCCGCATCGGTGGTCACCGTGCGCAGGCTGACCCGGGTACGCGCGGCGACCTCGGCGGGCAGTTCGGCCACCAGCGCCTTGCGCACCGCCACGGCGCGCTCGAAGGCCAGCAGCTCGTCCTCGCCCTGCGCACCGATCACCACCTCCCCACCGTCGTGGGCGCGGACCTGCTCGGCCATGCGGCCGATCATCGGCTGGTACTGGCTGCGGATCTGCGCGCTGGCCGGAGCGAACATCACCTGGCCCAGCTCCATCTCCACCTGCTGCGTGCCCTGCCCCTTGACCAGGCCCGGCGGCAGCTTCACGCCGAAGTCGAAGCGCACCGGCAGCCCCGGGGTGATGCGGCGTACCAGCGGATTGGCCGTGGTGAACACGCTGCCCGGCGGCAGGGTGGCCGGATCCACCTTCAGGATGAAGTTGCGACCGCGCTCGTCGCGTCCGCCGTCGATGCCGATCAGGTTGTAGCGACCGAACTGGTCGGTCTCCACCAGCAGCCCTTCGACCGAGGCGATGCGCACGCCCGGGATGCCGCGCTCGTCCACGCCTTCGTTGCGAATGACGTAGTCCACGCGGTAGCCGCCCTCGACCTGGCTGATGCGCCGTTCCACGCTCGGCACGGCCGCGGTCAGGCCGCGGGCAGCGTCGCCGCCGTCGGCGCTGACCACGGTGGTGCCGGCCGCATCCATGCGCAGCGTCGCGCCCTGGCCGGTGGTCAGCACGAAGTCGCCGGTGAACTCGGGCGCACGCAGCAGCTGGCTGACCACCACCTCGCGTGCCTGCGCCGGATCGGCGTCGGACTGGCGCCCACCGATGCGGCCGATGGCGATGCCATGCAGCAGCGGCGCACTGGCGTCGGGCTCGGGTTGCGGCCCCTTGCCGTGATCGACCGTGGTGGAACTGGCGATGTATGCGCCGGCGGCGAAGCCGCCCTGCACGCGCACGTCGGTCATTTCGGCGCTGTCCTGCCAGCCATCACCGTCGCGGTCGTCGAACACGGTACCGATCAGGGTGGATTCGTCGGTCATCGGGTCGGCCACCATCTGCACCGTGGCGGTGGCCACGTTGGAGACACGGCTGCCGTTGTCATGCATCTCCGCCGTGTTGGTGTGCAGGCCAGCGCGCACGCCGGCGCCCACGCGCAGCAGGTAGCTGACCGTGGCACGGCCACCACTGGCGATGTCGATCTGGTCCACGCGGATCGGATGGCTGCCGACCTGGCGGCCGACGCCGTCACGGTCGGCCACTTCCAGCGAGCCCTCGACCAGGGTGAAGCCGGCCGGCGGCGTATCGACCAGCGTGCCGTCCACGACGTCGACGCTGCCGATGTTTTCCAGCGTCACGGTGTAGCGGACCAGGTCACCGACCTTCACGTCGCGTGGGTTGGCCTGCTTGGTGACACGCACCTGGGTGCTGCCCTCGACGGTCAGGTTCACCGTGGCGGTGTCGCAGACCGGGGTTGGCACCGACAGGTCGCAGACCCGGTACACGAAGCTGTCCTGGCCCACGAAGCCCGGATTCGGCGTGTACACGCAGCTGCCGGCGGCACAGCTCACCGTGCCATTGCCCGGCGGGGTCAGCACCGTCACCGACGCCGGATCCAGCGGCACCTGGGTGGTGGTGTCGTTGCCGATCACGTTGACGCTCACCGGCGTGTCGACCTCGGTCCTGCCCGTGTCGTCGATGGCCTCGATGCGGTTCGGCTTCACGACGATGACGACGGTGGCCGTGTCGCAGGACGCGGTCGGCCTGGAGGTGTCGCACACCCGGTAGACGTAGGTATCCGTGCCGGTGAAGTTCGGGTTCGGCGTGTAGGTCACCGAGCCGTCCGGATGGACCACGACGCTGCCATTGGCCGGCGGCGTGACCACGGTGACGCTGCCCGGGTCCAGCGGGATGCCGGTGGTGGTGTCGTTGCCGGTCACCGGCGTGGTGACCGGGGTGTTGGGCTCGGTGGTATCGGCGTCGTCCTTGGCCTCGATTTCGTTCGGCAGCACGGTGATGGTCACCGTCGCCGTCGCGCAGTTGGCCGGATTGCCGTTCTCGCAGATCCGGTAGGTGAACGTATCGGTCCCGGCGAAACCCGGTGCCGGCGTGTAGGTCACCGTGCCGTCGGCGTTGATCACCGCATTGCCATTGGCCGGCGTGCTGACTTGGGTCACCGTGACCGTCGTCGGATCCACCGGTTGGCCGTCGAGGCGGTCATTGCCCAGCACCGACACCGTCACCGGCGTGTTCTGCGGCGTGGTCGCCGCATCGTCGCTGGCGGTGATCGGGTGTGCCTTCAGGGTGATGGTCACCGTGTCGATCGGCGGCACCAACGTACCGCCGGTCGGCGTGCCGTTGGCGGTGGCGATGTTGGTCACCGTGCCTGCAGTCACGTCGGCCTGGGTGACGGTGTAGCTGGCCGTGCAGACCGTGCTTGCAGCGGGTGCCAGCGACGTCACCGGGCAGTTGACCGTGGCGATCCGGTCATCGGCCACGCGCAGGCCGCTGATGGTCACGTTGCCGGTATTGGTCACCGCGTACTGGTAGGTGATGACCTCGCCCACCACCGCATAGGTGGCCTGCTGGGCGGTCTTGTCGATGCTCAGCGATGCGTTCTGAACGACCGGCGTGGTCACCGTCGGCGCGCAGTCCGCCGCGGTGGCACAGGCATCGCGCGTACCGGTGGTGACCAGCGCGGTGTTGATCACCTTGCCGGCATCCACATCGGTCTGGGTCACGGTGTACGTACCGGACAGGGTGCAGGTCGCACCCGGCGCCAGCGTCGTGCAGCCGATGCTGGACGGGGTGAGCTTGCTGTCGGCCACGAGCACGTTGACCAGGGTCATGTTGCCGGCGTTGGTGGCCACCACCGAGTAGCTGATCGCATCGCCCACGCCATACGGACCGGTCGAGGTCACCGTCTTGGTCGAGGTCAACTTCGGCGTCTGGGTGATCGGCGTGGTCACCGTCGGTGCACAGTCACCGGCGGTGGCGCAGGCGCCCGGGGTGTCGGTGCCGATGGTGGCGGTGTTGATGACCTGGCCGGCGTCCACGTCAGCCTGGAGCACGATGTAAGAACCGCTCAGGGTGCAGCTCGCGCCCGGCGCCAGCGTCGCACAGGTGGTGCTCGACGGCGACAGCTTGGTGTCGGTGACCACCACGTTGGTCAGCGTCGTGTTGCCGCTGTTGGTGGCGACCACCGAATAGCTGATCGCATCACCCACGCCATACGGACCGGTCGAGGTCACCGTCTTGGTCGAGGTCAACTTCGGCGTCTGGGTGATCGGCGTGGTCACCGTCGGTGCACAGTCGCCGGCGGTGGCGCAGGCGCCCGGGGTGTCGGTGCCGATGGTGGCGGTGTTGATGACCTGGCCGGCGTCCACGTCGGTCTGGAGTACGGTGTAAGAACCGCTCAGCGTGCAGCTCGCGCCCGGTGCCAGCGTCGCGCAGGTGGTGCTCGACGGCGACAGCTTGGTGTCGGTAACCACCACGTTGGTCAGCGTCGTGTTGCCGCTGTTGGTGGCGACCACCGAATAGCTGATCGCATCACCCACGCCATACGGGCCGGTCGAGGTCACCGTCTTGGTCGAGGTCAGCTTCGGCGTCTGGGTGATCGGCGTGGTCACCGTCGGCGCACAATCCGCTGCCACGGCGCAGGCACCGGGCGTATCGGTCGTGATCGCGGCGGTGTTGATCACCTTGCCTGCATCGGCATCGGCCTGCAGCACGGTATAGGAACCGCTCAACGTGCAGCTCGCGCCCGGTGCCAGCGTCGCACAGGTGGTGCTCGACGGCGACAGCTTGGTGTCGGTGACCACCACGTTGGTCAGCGTCGTGTTGCCGCTGTTGGTGGCGACCACCGAATAGCTGATCGCATCGCCCACGCCATACGGACCGGTCGAGGTCACCGTCTTGGTCGAGGTCAGCTTCGGCGTCTGGGTGATCGGCGTGGTCACCGTCGGCGCACAGTCGCCGGCGGTGGCGCAGGCACCCGGGGTATCGGTCGTGATCGCGGCGGTGTTGATGACCTGGCCGGCATTGATGTCGGACTGGAGCACCGTGTACGACCCGGTCAGGGTGCAGCTCGCGCCGGGTGCCAGCGTCGCGCAGGTGATGCTCGACGGCGACAGCTTGGTGTCGGTGACCACGACGTTGGCCAAGGTCATGTTGCCGCTGTTGGTCGCAACGACGGCATACGTGATCGCATCGCCCACGCCATACGGACCGGTCGAGGTCACGGTCTTGGTCGAGGTCAGCTTCGGCGTCTGCGTGATCGGCGTGGTCACCGTCGGTGCACAGTCGCCGGCGGTGGCGCAGGCGCCCGGAGTGTCAGTGCTGACGGTAGCGGTGTTGACCACCTGGCCGGCATTGATATCGGACTGGATCACCGTGTACGAGCCGGTCAAGGTGCAGCTCGCGCCCGGTGCCAGCGTCGCGCAGGTGGTGCTCGACGGCGACAGCTTGGTGTCGGTGACCACGACGTTGGCCAGCGTCATGTTGCCGCTGTTGGTGGCCACCACCGAATAGCTGATCACATCTCCCACGCCATACGGGCCGGTCGAGGTGACCGTCTTGGTCGAGGTCAGCTTCGGCGTCTGCGTGATCGGCGTGGTCACCGTCGGTGCACAATCCGCCGCCACGGCGCAGGCACCGGGCGTATCGGTCGTGATCGCGGCGGTGTTGATGACCTGGCCGGCATTGATGTCGGACTGGAGCACCGTGTACGACCCGGTCAGGGTGCAGCTCGCGCCGGGTGCCAGCGTCGCGCAGGTGATGCTCGACGGCGACAGCTTGGTGTCGGTGACCACCACGTTGGCCAGCGTCATGTTGCCGCTGTTGGTGGCGACCACCGAATAGCTGATCGCATCGCCCACGCCATACGGGCCGGTCGAGGTCACCGTCTTGGTCGAGGTCAGCTTCGGCGTCTGCGTGATCGGCGTGGTTACCGTCGGTGCACAGTCGCCGGCGGTGGCGCAAGCGCCCGGGGTATCGGTCGTGATCGCGGCGGTGTTGATGACCTTGCCCGCATCGGCATCGGCCTGCAGCACGGTGTACGAACCGGTCAGGGTGCAGCTCGCGCCCGGTGCCAGCGTCGCGCAGGAGGTGCTCGACGGCGACAGCTTGGTGTCGGTGACCACCACGTTGGTCAGCGTGGCGTTGCCGCTGTTGGTCGCGACCACCGAATAGCTGATCACATCACCCACGCCATACGGGCCGGTCGAGGTCACCGTCTTGGTCGAGGTCAGCTTCGGATTCGGGATGTCGACGATGGCGGTGCCTTGGCAGCGCTCGTCCGACGGGCAACTCGCATCACCGCCGCCGGTCACATTCGCCACGTTGGTCACACGGGAGGCCGCCGCAGCGGTGGGCGTCACCGGGATGACGAAACTCACCGCATTGCCGGCGCCGATCGCCATGCCTGCGGCAACCGTACACGTCACCGTCTGCCCGCTGGCAACGCAGCCCGGCGGCAGGGTGCCGATACTGAGGCCCGCAGGCACCGAATCGGTGATGACCGCCGGCGCCGTGGTCGCGCCGCTGCCGACGTTGGTCAACGTCAACGTGTAGCTGGCCGGTGTTCCAATCGCGAAGGTGGTGGAACTGGCGGACTTTTCCAGGCTCAGTTGCGGCGAGGTGATGATCGTCGTCACCGCGCTGCTGTTGTTGCCCGGGGTCGGGTCGGAGGTGCCGGCAGGTGCGGTGACCGTGCCGGTGTTGACCACGCCCACGCCGGACGTCCCGGTCGTCGCGGTGGCCTGCAGGGTCACCGTGCAGGTCGCATCCTTGGCACCGGTGAAGGTGCCGCTGACCGTATTGGCCGATGCGCCGGCCGAACACGCAGCCGCCGGGACGGCACTCAGCACGCTCACCGAGGTGAAGTTGCCCGGCACCACGTCGGCGAAACTCGCCGACGTCACCGCGCTCGGCCCGATGTTGCGGATTTCCAGGCGGAAGCGGATCACCGCGCCCTGGTTCACCGTCGCCGTGCTGGAAACGAACGTCGCACCGCCATCGGTGCTCTGGGTCTTGATGATGGACAGGTCCGACTCGCGCGTGAGCGGGTCGGTATCGGCGGCCGTGCACACGCCGTTGCTGAAGGCCACGGAGTTGGCCGGCGTCGATTGCCCGGCGAGCGTGGTGCAGGTGGTGCCGACGTTGGTCACGCCACTGGGCGGGGCCACCGTGGCTTCATTGCGGACGTTCTGCGCGTGCACTCCCAGGGGAGCGAGCAACAGCCCGACGAGTGCGAACACCCCCGGACGCATGACGCGACCGATGCTGGAAACAACTGGCTTGGCAAACACACGCAGCTCCAATGGGCCCGCCAGGCCCATGCAATAAACGCGCTCCCCCCGTGCACGCTGGAGCGGCGATCCGAAAGCAGAAAAGCCCCACTTCCCCCGACGCGGCGTTGCCCGACCCATGCCTGACGGCTCCCCTGGCACGGATCCGGGGCGGCGCAAGCCTTTGCGCCGCAATCACATCCGAATATCAGATGCAATGTCTTTAAACGCCACACGTCACAATTTATGACGAACCTACGTCACAGTTTCGAACGAAATATTAGCGAAGCCCCCTCATCGCCAGATGAAGGAAATTTCACGACGTAGCGAGAACGCGGTTTTTTCGGGGCTGGAGCGCCCTGTGCGCTGCGGTGGCGATGCCCACACCGGCAGCTTTTTCCTTGTGCTGGCGCTGTTTCGAGTGTCTTGGCGCCCAGCGGAGGCGCATGCTGCCGTCAGCGGTGTGGTCGCGCCGTGATCAGCGCCGGCGCCCGGCCCCTGCGCTGCACCGGATGTCGCGGCGGACAGTCGAACGCCTGGATGCAGCCGGCCGCGGTTGCCCGGGGCCGGCCGGATGCGCAGCAACCCTGTGCAGCACGGCCGGGACACCAACTCAAATCATTGATTCTAAACATGAAGTTACCGGGACGGAGACTGCCCGGGCGCGCATCACGGCAGCATGTCAGGCCTGAACATCGCGCGCCGGCTGATGACCTTGCCGGCCACCATGAATGCGCCGTCGCCGGTGTAGTGCAGCGTCCGCGGATGGCGCGGGGAAGGCGCCACATGCGCCTTGACGACTTCGAAGATGAAGAAGTTGTAGCGCTCCACCAGCGCGTCATCGCGCTGCCGGCACTCGAAATGCGCGTGGCATGCCGCGACCAGCGGAGCGCGAACGATGCTGGCCTGCGCCGTCGCCAGGCCATACGCGGCGAACTTGTCGACCTGCGCGCCGCTGCTGTTGCCCACGCGTACCACGCTGTCCACCAACGCCTCGGTCGGCACATTGATCACGCACTCGCGGCTGCGGCGGATCATCTCGAAACTGTGGTTGCCGCGGGAGATCATCAACCCGACCAGTGAAGGCGAGAACTCCAGCACCGTGTGCCAACCCAGCGTCATGACGTTGGAACGCCCCTGCCAGTGCGAGGAGACCAGCACGATGGGGCCGGGCTCCAGGTAGCGGCGCACGTTCTGGACCGGGAAATCCTGCTTCTGGCGAGGCGATGGCATCAGCGCGCTCCTGTGGTGGCCCCATCATGCCGCCACGCACGCCGCCCTGCCAACGCGCCGACCGCCGTCGACACGCGACGGCCGGGCGCGAACGATCAGGCGGGCTGCAGGCCCGGACGGCCGTGGGCGATGGCATAGCGTCGCCAGCTTTCCAGCTTGCCGCCGGGCTGCATCACCTGGTCCAGCGTCTTCATGTCGCCGATCCAATGGTCACGGGTGACATCACACAGCACGTAGCCGCGTTTGTCGGTGGTCGCCTTCAGGTGTGGGCTGTGCTGCAGCAGGTTGCGCGCCAGCGCATCCTCGCCCTGGCCGTCGGCACCGGAGGTGATCGAGGTGGCCAGGAACTCGCTGGAGATCACCCCGCTGTCGGCGTTGTCCTGCACCAGGTCGCTGGCGTAGTGGCGGTGCGCATCGCCACAGGCGGTGACGACATTGCCGAACCCCACCCGCTGGATGTGATCAAGCAGGCGCCGGCGGCTGTCCAGGTAGCCGGACCACTGGTCGTCGGAAGACACCAGCACCCCGTCCTTCTCGCGCAGGTAGTTGCCCAGCGACACCTGGTGGGCAATCGTGTGCCAACGCGGCGTGGCGTCGGACAGGCCATCGAACAGCCAGCGTTCCTGCGCCGCGCCCACGATGCTGCGTTCCGGCGATTCCACCAGGGCACGCTGCGTCATGTCGACCTGGCGGCTGCGGTACTGGCGGGTATCGAGCAGGTGCAGGTCCATCAGCGTGCCGTAGCGTGCGCGCCGGTACATCTGCATGTGGCCATCCCGCGGGAAGGCACTGCGTCGCAACGGCATGTTCTCGTAATAGGCCTGGAAGGCCTGTGCACGGCGCAGCAGGAACAGTTCGCCTAGCGTTCCGTCCTGATCCTCCGCGCCGGCCCAGTTGTTGTCCACCTCGTGGTCATCGAAGGTGACGAACCACGGCGCGGCCGCATGTGCCGCCTGCAGGTCGGCATCGCTGTGGTATTGCGCGTAGCGGCGCCGGTAATCATCCAGCGTGTAGGTCTGCGGGCCCACGTGGTTGCGCAGGTTGGTGAATGGCTGCCCGTTCATGCGGCGCACGCCGGGCTGGCTCTCGCCTTCGTAGATGTAGTCGCCGTAGTGGAAGACGAAGTCCAGCGGCTCCTCGGCGATGCAGCGCCAGGCGGTGTAGTGGCCCTCTTCGTAGTGCTGGCAACCGGCCACCGCGAAGCGGACCCGGTCCACCTCGGCCGTGGGTGACGGCAGCGTGCGGGTGCAGCCGGTCGCACTGGCGTGGCCCGCAATACTGAAGCGGTACCAGTACGGCCGTCCCGGTGCGAGCCCTTCCAGCTCCACGTGCACCGAGTGGCCCAGTTCCGGATGCGCCAGCGCCGAACCGCTGCGCAGCACCCGGCGCATGCCCGCGTCATCGGCCAGCTGCCAGTCCACGATCAACGGCCGCGCCGGCATGCCCCCGCCGTACTGCAGCGGCTCGGTGGCCAGCCGCGTCCACAGCACCATGCCATCCGGCGCGGGGTCGCCCGAAGCCACGCCCAGGGTGAACGGCGTGCCGGCAAAGCGTGGCGTGGCGAGCAGGTTGCGCGGGTTCAAGGCCTTGGCATCGAGCTCGGCGGCCAGGGCGGCGGCGGTACCCATCCATGCGCCGGCCGTGGCCAGCCCGGAAAGCGCCAGGAAGCGCCTGCGGTTGATCTTGTCCATGGCGTGCCTGCTCAGTTGTAGATGATGTGGAAGTAGTAGAAGCGGCCGTAGTCGTCGATCTCGGTACGGAAGCGCCCGTCCGGCCCGGTGCTGTAGGTCGGCTGCGTGTTGAACAGGTTCTTGGCTTCGTACTTGAGCGTGAAGTGCTTGCTGACCTTGTGGCTGAAGGCCAGGTTGAAGGTCATGTACGGGTCGTAGTACGAGTCCAGCCACTGCGTGTCACCGAAGTCCACCAGCATGCGCGTGCGGTAGGTGCCGGAGACACGCAGCTGCGCCTTCTGCCAGGGCATGCGCCAGATCACCGAACCGTTGAGCGACCAGTCCGGCTGGTACAGCAGGCGGTCCAGGCGGCGTTCGGTGCCGTCACTGATCTTGTAGTTGGTCTGCCCGTCCAGGCGGGTGGCATTGAAGAACATGTCCAAGCGCTGGCGACCCCAGCGCAGGTTGCGGTTGGCCACGGCGAACTCCACGCCGCGCAGCTTCGATTCGTCGGTGTTCATCGGCTGGGTCACCCGGTAGGTGGTGTCACCGATGTCCTGGAAGGTGGTCAAGGTGTAGATGTCGTCCTTGATCACCTTGTCGAACAACGCCACCGAGACGATGCCGTTGTTGCCGTTGAAGTACATGTCCCAGGCCAGGTCGATGTTGGTGGCCCGGCGCGGGTCCAGCCCGGCATTGCCCTGCTTGATGGTGCAGAAGCCACGCCCGTCCTCGTCGTCGCTGCAGCTGCTGCTGGTGGCCTGGGCGATGTTGCTCGGCGTCGGCCGGCCCAGCGTCTGGCTGGCCGAGAATCGCAGTCGCTGGTCCTCGCCCAGGCTGAAGGTGGCGTTGAGCGACGGCAGCAGGTTGCTGTAGCCGCCGCTGCTCCTGCGGAAATCCGCGGTATACGTGGTGCCGCCGTTGGCGCTGTACGGGCTGTAGGCGTCGAACGAGGTGTCGTCGTAGCGCAGGCCGCCGATCAGCAGCAGCCGGTCCCAGGCGTAATGCGCCGAGACATAGGCATTGGCGATGTCCTCCACGTACTTGTAGTCACTGGTGAAGTCGGCGTTCGGGTAGGCCGCGTCGTTGTTGCCCAGCGTCGGCAGCAGTTCATCGGTCCACTTGGGGTTGTCGATCAACGGGAAGCCCGGCACCGTGCCCAGCAGCGTCGCGCCCGGGTACAGGTAGTCGTTGAGCGTGGCGCTGGTCTTGTAGTAGTCGAAGTCGATGTCCTGCCAGATGTTCAGGTGCCGGTACTCGGCGCCGGCGGCCAGCCCGAAGCCACGCGCATCGGCACCGATGTTGTGGGTGAAGTCGACGCGCAGGTTGTCGATCGTCTCCTTGGCATCGCGCGGCGAGATGTACGCCTGCGCCGGGTTGAGCTTGAACGCCGAGCTGGTCAGCAGGCTGGGGTCGGACACGCCCACTGCATTGGGGAAGCCATGCTTGTCGTTGGCATAGTCCACGAACAGGTTGCTGGGATAGGCACGCACGCCCCAGTAGGTCTGGGTGTTGTTGAAGGTTTCCTCGGTATGGCCGCCGCGCAGGGTCAGCCGGGTGTCCTGGCCCAGGTCCCAGCTGAAGTTGGCGATCGCACCACGGTTGCTGCGGTCCCAGCGGTCGTGCCGGTTCTTGATGTAGATGCTGTTGATCTGCGTGGTGCCGCCCTCGGCGGTCTGGTCCCGGATCGGGAACTTGGCGTTGGAGTACAGGTCGGTCTTGTTCATCGTCGAGTTCTCGTAGAACCGGTACGAGTACAGCAGCAACGAGGCGTAGAACGGGTCCTGCGAGGGCTTCCACTCCAGCTTGGCCGAGCCACCGAAGTTGGTGATGAAGTTGGTGTAGGTGCCGGTGCTGAAGTTGCCGGGCGCGCGCAACCCGTTCCAACCCTTGAGTTCGGTCGGGTCGGTGCTGCCGTCGGTCAGGTACTTGCCCGCGTCGTTGAAGTAGTAGTTCGACTCCACCCAGCGCTTGGTGCTGTTGCGCGAGCGCTGCTCGTAGCGTGCCACCGCGACGATGCCGAACTGGTCATCGGCGCCGAACTGGTCGGAGAACACCAGCTTGGCGCTTTTGCCGAAGTGGCCGAGCGTCTTGTGGTCACCGCCGGCACTGCGGTCGACATGGGTCTGGGCAGTGGAGTAGATGCCGGCAACGTCGGCGAACACATACTTGCCGGAGCGATCGAACGCACTGCGGCTGATGATGTCGATGACGCCGCCGATCGCGTCCGGCGCCTGCTCGGCGCTGAAGCTCTTGTAGATGTCGGTGCGGGTGCCGATGTCGCTGGGGATCAGCTGCAGGTTGTTCATGCGCTCGCCCGAGCCGCTGCCGCCGACGCTGGCAATGGCGATGCCGTCGATGGTGGTGTAGTTGAGGTTGGCCTGCACGCCGCGCACGGTGACGTAGCGCGGCTCGCCGGCGTCCTCCACCGCACTCAGCCCCGGCGCCGCCATCAGGCTTTCGGCGAGCGTCTCGTCGCCGTAGCTGTCCATCTCATCGTAGATCACCGAATCCTTGATCACCGGCGAGTGCTTCTTCTGGTCGATGACCTCGTGGGCGGCGATCACCTTGACCGTGCCCAGCGTGGCGGCGGCGGCCGGGACGCTCTCGCGCGGCCTGGGCGGCGGCGCGGCTGGTGCTCGCGGGGCCGGCGCCGGTGCCGGGTCGATGGCGATGACGTTGCCTTCCATCACCGTGTAGCCCAGCCCGGTGCCCTCCAGCAGCGTGTCCAGCGCCTGCCTGACCGTCGCGCCCGGTGCCACCGCACCGGCCATGCGTGGCGTGCCGGCGGCCGCGTACAGGAACTGCACTCCGGAGCTGCGCGAGAGCTGCTCCAGCGCGCGGTTCAGTGGCTGTGCCGCGATCGGTGCGGCCAGGCGCGCCTCCAGCCCCTGCGCAGCGGGCGCGGCGGCATGGCTGGCAAAGCAGGGGGAGAGTGCGAGGACAACCGAGAGGTAGAGCTTGTTGCGCATCACGATTCCTGGGAGGAGGTAGGCAGTTGCGCCGTCGTCGAAAACGAAGACGGCCTATTCCAGGAATGAGCGGGAAAGCGCGGGAATGGAGAACGCGGATTCGATGAATTTTTTTTGACAGCCATCGATCAGCGGCTGGATACGCGCACCGTGTCACCGTCACGTTCGACCACGAAGCGCGGGTCACGCGCCAGGAACGCCTGCAGCGCATCGATGCGGTGGGCTTCCAGGCTGCCGGACAGGCGCATCGCCGCGGCGCGCGTATCGGTGACCTGCACCTGCACCTGGTTGTGCCGGTTGAAGGCGGCGGCCACCTCGTCCAGGCGCTCGTCCAGGAAGGAGACCTTGCGCTGCTGCCAATCCAGCAGCATCGACGCCGGCATGTCGAGCGACTGCACCGCCTGGCTGGCGTCCTCGACCAGCACCACGCGCCCGGCATCCAGCTGCGCCAGCCGCCGTGTGTCCCTGCCCCCGCTCCATATCTCCACTTCACCCGACACCACGCCGACGCGGGTGCCCTGCAGGCGGCGCGCCACGTCGAACACCGTGCCGATGTCGCGGATGCGCAGCCCCGCCACGTTCACCTCGAACGGCCGGCGGTCGGCGACGACATCGAAACTGGCTTCGCCGTGCAGCAGTTCGACCTGCCGCCCGAACCAACCCATGCGCACCTGCACGGTGCTGTCCGCGTTGAGCCGCAGCTTGCTGCCATCGGCCAGCACGATGTCGCGCAACTGGCCGTGCCCGGCACTGAAGCGCGTCGGCTGCGGCCAGAGGTGCGGGGCCAGCCCGCCCACTGCCAGCAGCAGGCAGGCCGCGCCGGCCAGCGCGCGCCAACGCCACCGGCGCGGTGTGCGCTGCGGCTGGCGATGCCGCGGCGCGACGGTGAACAAGGGCACGACATTGCCCTGCGCGCGGCCAGTTCCCGCACGTGCCGGTGTCGGCGCCATCGCCGCGCCCACCTGGCGGTGCAGGTTCAGCGCGCGCAGGTAGGCGCGCACGTGTTCGGGCGAATGCTGCAGCCAGGCCAGGAAGGCGGCTTCCTGGGCGGCATCCAGCTCCCCCTGGCGATGGCGCAGGAACCAGTCCAGCGCCTGCTGGCCAGGATCTTCGGCATCGGCCCGCGATGACGCCTGGCTCATGCTTCCTCCGTGATGCACAAGGCTTTCCTGCAGGCCTCCAGGCCCTTGCCGATGTGTTTGCGCACCATGTGCACGGACACGCCCAGCTCGGTGCCGATCCGGCTGCATTCCAGGCCTTCGCGGTAATGCAGCTCCATGACCTGGCGGGTGACCTCGGGCAACTGCGCGATGGTGCTGCGCACGTCGCTCCAGCGCTGCATGCGCTCGAAGTCGCCTTCCAGGTCCTCTTCGCTCTTCAGTACCTCGGCCAGCAGGTCCACGTCCTCCAGGGCCGGCTGCAGGCTGCGCGAACGCGCCTGCTCGCGCGCCAGGTTGGCCGCGACGGTATACAGGTAGGCTTCGGGGTTGGCGATGGCCTCGGCGTTGTCGCCGGTGCTGCGCAGCAGCCGCAGGTAGACCTCCTGGGCCAGGTCCTCGGCATCGGCGGCGTGCGAGCCCCGGCGGAGGAAGAAGCCACGCAGCAGCCTGCGGCGCAGCGCATAGCTCTTCTCCCAGATCCGTACGCTGCTCACGACCGCCCACCGAGGCACAGAAGCGGCGCATCATCGCGGCCGATGATGACAGCGGCATTGCACGCCATCGGGCGCGCCTGCCCTGCCCGTCGCTGGCCTGCATCCACCTGACCGGCTGCACCGGCACGGCGCGGAAAAGCAGAAACCCCGGATCGCTCCGGGGTTCCTGGGCATTCCGGGAGGTTCCCGGAAGTGAATCTGGCGCGCCCGGAGGGATTCGAACCCCCGACCAATGGCTTCGGAAGCCACTACTCTATCCGGCTGAGCTACGGGCGCAGAGTAGACCCGACCCGGATCGCCGGGCGGAGGCGCATTCTAACGACAAAGTGGCCGCAGGTCTTCCCCCACTCAGCTTCGTCGTCGCGCTGGGGCCCGCCCGGGCCCAACTGGTACCCTTTACGCATGAGCCGTCTCCCCCGAAATCCGCCCGCCGCCGGCACCCCGTCGCGGTTCGGGCACTACTGGAAGCTGATGCGCGCCGATCGCCCGATCGGCACCCTGCTGCTGCTGTGGCCCACCTGGTGGGCGCTGTGGCTGGCCGCCGACGGCCTGCCCCCGCTGTGGACGTTGTTCGTGTTCACCGCTGGCGTCTGGCTGACCCGCTCGGCCGGCTGCGTGATCAACGACTACGCCGACCGCTGGCTGGACCCGCACGTCAAGCGCACCAAGGAGCGGCCGCTGGCCACCGGGGCGGTCTCCGGCCGCGAGGCGTTGGCCCTGTTCGCCGGGCTGATGCTGGCGGCGTTCGCGCTGGTGCTGACGATGAATGCGCTGACCATCGGCCTGAGCTTCATCGGTGTGTTCCTGGCCGCCAGCTATCCCTACCTGAAGCGCTACACCCACCTGCCGCAGGTCTACCTGGGCATGGCCTTCGGCTGGGGCATCCCGATGGCGTTCGCCGCGGTGCAGGGCGAAGTGCCGCCGCTGGGCTGGGTGCTGTACGGCGCCAACATCCTCTGGTCCACCGCCTACGACACCTGGTACGCCATGGTCGACCGCGACGACGACCTGAAGGTCGGCTCGCGCTCCACGGCCATCCTGTTCGGCGAGCTGGACCTGGTCATCCAGGGCATCCTGTACGCCCTGTTCTTCGGCGCGATGGCCCTGGTCGGGCAGCGCGCGGCGCTCGGCAGCGCGTACTGGGCCACCCTGGCGGTGGCCCTGGCAATGGTGGTCTACGAGTTCTGGCTGTGCCGCAACCGCGAGCGCGAGCCCTGCTTCAAGGCCTTCCTGCACAACAACTGGGTCGGCGCGGTGTTGTTCGCCGGCATCGTCGCCAGCCAGTACCTCAACCGATAGCAGAAGGCCCGCAATGCGGGCCTTCTTCCATCTACGCAGCAGCGCCTCCAGGCGCGAGGCCGACACCCTGCAACGGGTTCCGGCTCTTCCCGCCCCGGCACCATCGCCGGCTTCGCGGCCCAGGCCTCACCTGCGCCGCTCAGGCTTTCAGCGCGCGCAACCGGAACGCCGCGATCACCTGCAGCACCCCGTACACCAGGGCCAGCGCACCGATCCACAACGAGGTCACCATCAGCCCCGACAAGGGGTTGAGCGCGAACATCACGCCCAGCGCGACCGCCAGCAGGCCACTGAGTACCAACATCCACTCGCCGCGGATGTGCTTGCGCACGCGGATGGCGAACACGATGCGATAGATGCCACCGACGATCAGCCAGCCGGCCAGGAACAGCAGCAACACGCTGGCCGTGGCCAACGGGTTGAGGATGGCCAGCACGCCGAAGGCGATCGATACCAGGGCATAGAACACCGCCCAGCCCCGGGACACCGGCGCCGCGCCGCTGACCAGGCCGACCAGCACCACCACGCCCTCGACCACCGCCATCACGCCCAGCCACCACGCCAGCAGGGCCGCCGTGCGCACCGGCGACATCAGCGTCAGCACGCCAAACACCACCGCCAGCAGCCCGAACAGCAGCACCACCCACCAGTTGCGCGTCAGCGCACTGAACAACGAACCTGCGGGAAACACCGGGGAACCGCCCATAGCCATCTCCTCATGTGATGCACGAAAGTTGATACCCCCTCGGCACTGACTTTATGCCACCGGCGCTGTCATGGCGCGATCACGGCACCCGCGCGCAGATCCAGGCGTCCACCCGGGTCACGCCGGCACGGCGCAGGGCAAGCGCCGCCGCCTGCAGCGTGGTGCCGGTGGTCATCACGTCATCCAGCAATGCCACGTGCGCCGGCAAGCCCGGCCTGGCGAGGAAGGCCGCGCGCAGGTTGCGCCGCCGCTGGTCGGCATCCAGCTCCGACTGCGGCATGGTCGCGCGCGTCCGGCGCAGCCCATCGCAAAGCGGGATGCCCAGCGCCCGGGCCAGGGGCCGGGCCAGCTCGCGCGCCTGGTCATAGCCGCGCTGCCGGTACCGCGCACGGTGCAGCGGTACCGGCAGCAGCGCCTGTGGCCGCGCCACGCCGGACAAGCGCTCGGCCATCAACCCGGCCAGCAGGCGGCCGGCCGGCAGGTCGCGATGGAACTTGAAGCGCCGCAGCAGCCCATCGACCGGGCTGGCGTACAGGAATGCCGCGTGCACCTGCTCCAGCACCGGCCGCTGCTGCCGGCAGAACCCGCAGACCTGCCCGGCGTCACCGGCCGACAGGGGCAGCGCGCAACGCAGGCAGGCCGCGCCCTGCCACGGCAGGTCCCCGGCGCAGGCGCGGCACAGGTCGCGCCCGCCGGCACCGGCCTCGCCGCACACCAGGCACTGCGGCGGGAACACCCCGCGGGACAGCCCTCCGGCCATCCTGTAAACCATCGATATCATGTTCAGGTTGACAGCTTCGCGCATGCTCACCAGACTGCGCCGCTTCTGTAGTCACCACCGTCAGGTAACACCGATGTCCGCTGTCATCCGCCACGACTGGAAACGCGAAGAGCTGCTGGCCCTGTTCGAGCTGCCGTTCCCCGAACTGCTGCACCGGGCCGCCAGCGTGCACCGCGCCCATTTCGACCCGGCCGAGGTGCAGGTCTCCACGCTGCTGTCGGTCAAGACCGGCGGCTGCCCGGAAGACTGCGCCTACTGCCCGCAGGCGCAGCGCTACGACACCGGCGTGGACGCGCAGAAGCTGATGGACACCGACAGCGTGGTCGCCCGCGCCCGCGCCGCCAAGCAGGCCGGCGCCTCGCGCTTCTGCATGGGCGCGGCCTGGCGCTCGCCCAAGGACCGCGACATCCCCAAGGTCGCGGCGATGATCCAGGAAGTGAAGGCGCTCGGCCTGGAGACCTGCGCCACCCTGGGCATGCTGGAAGGCCACCAGGCGCAGGCACTGAAGGACGCCGGGCTGGACTACTACAACCACAACCTGGACACCGCGCCGGATTACTACGACTCGATCATCCATACCCGCCAGTACCAGGACCGCCTGGACACGCTGGAGCACGTGCGCAATGCCGGGCTGAAGACCTGCTGCGGCGGCATCGTCGGCATGGGCGAGACCCGCGAGCACCGCGCCGGCCTGCTGCTGGCCCTGGCCAACCTGCCGGCGCACCCGGACTCGGTGCCGATCAACCGGCTGGTGCAGGTGGCCGGCACCCCGCTGCACGGCAGTGCCGAGCTGGACCCGTTCGAGTTCGTGCGCATGATCGCCGTGGCCCGCATCGCCATGCCGCGCTCGATGGTGCGCCTGTCGGCCGGCCGCGAGAGCATGAGTGATGAACTGCAGGCGCTGTGCTTCCTGGCTGGTGCCAACTCCATCTTCTACGGCGAGAAGCTGCTGACCACCGGCAACCCGGACACCGAGCGCGACCAAGCCCTGTTCGCCCGCCTCGGCATCCGGCCGATGCAGGTGAGCGTGGACGCGGACGACCACGACCACCCCGGCACGGTGCACCTGGACATCGCCCCGGCCTGCGCCCACAGCGCCTGAGCCCCGGCTGGCGACCGCCTCCGGGAATTCTCGCGGGCAACCGGTTACGCTAACCGGCCGTCCGACCATGAACCGATGCCATGGCCCGTCCCGACATCCACGACCGCATTCAGGACCAGCGCAAGCTGCGTCTCGCGCAGAGCCGCATCCGCACCCGCCGCACCGTCGGCCGGCGTGATGGCGTGCGCCTGGAGGTCGATGGCCGCTGGCTGACCGGCTTCTGCAGCAACGATTACCTCGGCCTGGCCCAACAGTTCGAGGTCATCGCCGCGCTGCAGGACGCGGCCTCGCGCGAGGGCGTGGGCAGCACCGCCTCGCACCTGGTCTGCGGCCACCACAGCCTGCACCAGCAGCTGGAACGGGAGATGGCCGACTGGCTCGGCTACCCGCGTGCGCTGCTGTTCGACAGCGGCTTCATGGCCAACCTGGCCGTGCAGCAGGCGCTGTTGAGCGAGGAGACCGACGTCTGCGTGCAGGACCGGCTCAACCACGCCAGCCTGCTCGACGCCACCCGCCTGGCCGGTTGCCGGCTGCGCCGTTACCCGCACCTGGACAGCGAAGGCGCGATGCGCCAGCTCAAGAACGCCGCCGACGGCGCCGCCATGCTGATCAGCGACGGCGTCTTCAGCATGGATGGCGACATCGCCCCACTGCGTTCGCTGGCGCTGGTGGCACGCATGCAGGAAGCTCTGTTCTACGTCGACGACGCACATGGCATCGGCGTGGTCGGCGAACACGGCCGCGGCTGCGTGGCCGACGCCGGGCTGGGCGTGAACGAAGTGCCGCTGCAGCTGGCCACGCTGGGCAAGGCGCTCGGCGGCCACGGTGCAGTGGTGCTGGGCGAGGATGCGCTGATCCAGCACCTGGCCGAGACCGCGCGCCCGTACATCTACACCACCGCGCTGCCACCGGCGCAGGCCGCCGCCTCGCTGGCGGCGGTCAAGCTGGCGCGCCGCGACCATTGGCGCCGCGACAAGCTCACCGAGCTGATCACCACCTTCCGTGAGGGCGCGCGCCGCCACGGACTGGAACTGATGCCGTCGGAAACCCCGATCCAGCCGCTGCTGTGCGGCGACGAGGCCACGGTGATGGCGCTGTCGGCGACGCTGGAACAATCCGGCTTCCTGGTCAGCGCGATCCGCCCGCCGACCGTGCCCGAAGGCAAGGCGCGGCTGCGCGTGACGCTGTCGGCACTGCACACCGTGGACCAGGTCAAGGCGCTGCTGGAAGCCATCGCCAAGGCCCGCGACCTGGTGCTCTACCAGAAATCATTGAACACCGTCGGCGCCTGAGCAGGTTGTACGCCCCATGCATATCGAAGTCACCGGCAGCGGACCGGCACTGGTCCTGATCCACGGCTGGGCATTGCATGGCGGCATCTTCGCACCGCTGGTCGAACGGCTGGCGGGGCAGTTCGAGCTGCACATTGTCGACCTGCCCGGCCATGGCCACAGCCGTGACGACGCCACTCCGTTGCGGCTGCCCTACCTGGTCAACGCCATCGCCGCCGCCACCCCGCCCGCGGTGTGGTGCGGCTGGTCGCTGGGCGGGCTGGTGGCCCTGCATGCCGCCGCCACCCTGCCGCAGGTGCGCGGACTGGCCATGCTGGCCGCCACGCCACGCTTCGTGCGCGGCGACGACTGGCCCGATGCGGTCCAGGCCAGCGTGTTCGAACAGTTCGGGCGTGACCTGGAACAGGACTACCGTGGCACGCTGGAGCGCTTCCTCGCGCTGGACGTGATGGGTTCCCAGCACGGCCGCAGCGAGCTGCGCACCCTGCGCGAGGCCCTGGTCGCCCGCGGCGAGCCGGCGCCGCGCGCCCTGCACGAAGGCCTGGCCCTGCTCGAGCGCAGCGACCTGCGCGGCGCGCTCCCCAGCCTGCACAAGCCCGGCCTGTGGATCGGCGGCCAGCGCGACCGGTTGGTGCCGGCCCACGCGATGCACGCCGCCGCTGCGTTGGCGCCGGCCGGCCTGCACCTCGCGCACAGCATCGAAGGCGGTGGCCACGCGCCGTTCCTGGGCCACGCCGACCAGGTCGCCGGGCTGCTGCAACACTTCGTTGCAGGCTGCGCGTGAGCATTTGTCCGATCATGTCGCTCCCCGCGTCGCACGAGGAATAAGCATGGATCTTGGAATCGCCGGCCGCTGGGCCCTGGTCTGTGGCGCCAGCAAAGGCCTGGGCCTGGGTTGCGCACGCGCATTGGCGGCCGAAGGCGTCAACGTGGTCATCGTTGCGCGCGGTGCCGACGCACTGGAAGCGGCTGCAGCGGACCTGCGCGCCCTGCCCGGTGCCGCGCAGGTGGTCACCGTCGCCACCGACATCACCACCGCGCAGGGCCGTGCCACGGCGCTGGCGGCGTGCCCGCAGGTCGACATCCTGGTCACCAACGCCGGCGGCCCACCCGCCGGGGATTTCCGTGACTGGGACCGGGACACCTGGCTGGCCGCGCTGGACGCCAACATGCTCACCCCGATCGAACTGATCCGCGCCACCGTCGATGCGATGGCCGCGCGCGGCTACGGCCGCGTGGTCAACATCACCTCCAGCTCGGTGAAGGCCCCCATCGACGTGCTCGGCCTGTCCAACGGCGCACGCTCGGGCCTGACCGGTTTCATCGCCGGCATCGCCCGCACCCACCTGGCCCGCAATGTCACCGTCAACAACCTGCTGCCCGGCGCCTTCGACACCGACCGCCTGCGCGGCATCCTGCAGGCCAGCGCAGACAAGCAAGGGCAGCCGCTGGCGGACGTCTCCGCGCGCCGCCAGGGCAGCATCCCCGCCGGCCGCTTCGGCACTGCCGACGAATTCGGTGCCACCTGCGCGTTCCTGTGCAGCGTGCATGCCGGCTACATCACCGGGCAGAACCTGCTGATCGACGGCGGCGCCTACCCCGGCACCTTCTGACTCCCGACCTTACCGACGTACCCGCCATGTCTTCCCTGTTCGATCCCAAGCACGTCCGCCGCGCCTTCTCGCGCGCCGCCTCCAGCTACCACGCCGCGGCGGCACTGCAGCAGGAGGTGGCCAAGCGGTTGCTGGAATCCCTGGACTACCTGGCCGACAAGCAACCGCAGGTGGTGCTGGACGTGGGCAGCGGTCCGGCCCACGCCACCGCGGTGATGAAGAAGCGCTGGCCCAAGGCGCAGGTGATCGCGCTGGACCTGGCCCTGCCGATGCTGGTCGAGGCAAAGCAGCAGGCCGGCTGGTGGCGCCCGTTCTCGCGGGTGTGCGCCGACGCGCGCGCCCTGCCGCTGGCCGACAACAGCGTGGACGTGATCTTCAGCAACCTGTGCCTGCAGTGGGTGGAAGACCTGCCGGCGGTGTTCGCCGGCTTCCGCCGCGTGCTCAAGCCCGGCGGCCTGCTGGTGTGCTCCACCTTCGGCCCGGACACGCTGGTGGAACTGCGCGAAGCCTTCGCACAGGCCGACGACACCGCGCACGTCAGCCGCTTCGTGCAGATCGCCCAGTTCGGTGATGCGCTGATGATGGCCGGCTTCCGCGACCCGGTGCTGGACCGCGACCTGTTCACCCTGACCTACGACGACCTGCCGGCGCTGATGCGCGAGCTCAAGGCGATCGGCGCGACCAACGCGATGAGCAACCGCCGCCACACGCTGACCGGCCGCAGCCGCTTCGCCGCCGCCAGCCAGGCCTACGAGCCGCTGCGCGGCGCCGACGGCAAGCTGCCCAGCAGCTGGGAAGTCATCTACGCCCATGCCTGGGCACCGGAACCGGGCGCCCCCATCCGCGAACACGGCCACGACGTCGCCGCCGTGCCGGTCTCGGCCATCCCGATCCGCCGCAAGCAGTAGGCGCGGCCCCGCGCGCAAGGCGGCATCGCGCAGGAGCAGCCCCGGCCGCGAAGCCGATACCGCCTCAGCGTCGGATCAGGCGCTGACCTGCGTGATCCAGTCCTGCAGGTTGTAGTAATTGCTCACGCGGCTGATCCGCCCATCACGCACGTCGAAGAACGCACCGCCCGGCAGCACATAGCGTTGCCCCTGCGCCGGCGGCAGGCCGTCGTCGGTGTGGTGGTATTGGCCATGCACCACGTACTCGGCCGCCACCCGCAGGCCATCCTCGCTCGCCATCACCACCACATCGCGCAGTTGTTCGCGGTAGCTGGCTTCCATGCGTTGCAGGAACATGGCAAATGCCTGGCGACCGACCTCGCGCGCGCCCTGGTTCAGGTCATGCGCCACGTCGTCGGCCAGCCGTTCCAGCATGCCGGCCCAATCGCCGCGGTTGAAGGCATCGTAGTAGCCGCGCACCAGCGCGATCGCCTGCTGGCGGGAAGTATCGTCGTTGCTCATGCAGAACCCCTGCGTGTCGTGCGCCGCCGTCGCGCCTCAGGCGCCCTTGACGAACAGGTCGCGGTGGAAGAAATAGATTTCCTGTGCCAGGAAGCGCCAGCTGGTGTGGAAGCTGCGGAAGCGCGTGCTCGGCGTGGAGGAGGCCAACGCGTCGATGCCCAGTTCGTGCGACAGGCGCAGCGCGCGCGCCATGTGCAGCGGGTCGCTGACCACGATCACCCGGTGCATGTCGTTCTGCGCCATCACCCGGCGCGCCTCGACCAGGTTCTGCCGAGTGGTCCGCGAGCGGGTCTCGATCAGGATGTCCTCGGCTGGGATCTTCTGCTTGAGCGCGTAGCGGCGCGCCACCTGCGACTCGGAGAAGCGCGCGCGTGACCCGCCAAACCCGCCGGTGAAGATCAGCTTGGGCGCATAGCCCTGCCGGTACAGGTCCAGCCCGTGGCGGATGCGCTCCTCGAACACCGGCGAAGGCTTGGCGTCATACGCCGCCGCGCCCAGCACGATGATCGCATCGGCCGGCGCGGCCTGGTCGCGGTCACCCACCCAGATGATCCATGCCGCCACGCCCAGCAACCACAACGCCAGCAACACCCCGAACCGCCACAACCAACCCACCAGGCCGGTGCGTCCCTTGCTGCTCATTCCTTCCCCCACGGCAACGCATCCAGATCCACGTTGCCGCCGCTGAAGATCAACCCCACGTTGCGCCCGGCGAAACGCTCCGGCTGTGCCAGCACCGCGGCCAGGGTGATCGCCGATGACGGCTCGACCACCTGCTTCATCACCTGCCAGACCCGCCGCATCGCGGTCACGGTGTCCACGTCATCGACGGTGATCACCTCGGCGCGCTGGTTGAGCAGTTCGAAATTCGGTGCGCCCAGCGCGCCGCGCAGGCCATCGCAGACCGTGTCCGGCACGAAGTCCAGCAGTCGTTCGCCGGCGGCCAGGGAACGCGCGGTATCGGCGGCACCGGCCGGCTCGGCCAGCACCAGCTCGCAGTCGGGCAGCAGTTGCTGCAGGGCCAACAACGTCCCTGCGGCCAGCCCACCGCCGCCCACCGGCACCACCAGCACGTCCAGCGTCGCCCCGGCCTGCCGCACCAGCTCCAACGCCGCCGTGCCCTGCCCGGCGATCACCTTGGCGTCGGCATACGGGTGCACCAGCGTCGCCCCGGTCTCGCGCTGCACGCGCGCGCACTCGACCTCGCGCGCGGCTTGGTTCGGCGCGCAGCGCCACAACGTGGCGCCATTGCGCACGATGTTGGCCAGCTTGGTCGCCACCGCGCCCTCGGGCACCACCACGTGGCAGGGGATGCCACGCGAACGTGCCGCCAGTGCCAGCGCGGCCCCGTGGTTGCCGGAAGAATGGGTGACCACGCCACGCTGCGCCTGCTCGGCATCCAGCGACCACACCGCATTGCAGGCGCCGCGGAACTTGAATGCGCCCCCGCGCTGCAGGTGCTCGCCCTTGAAGTGCAGGCTTGCACCGGCCAGCCCGTCCAGTTCGCGCGAACGCAGTACCGGCGTGACCGTCGCGTGCGACGCGATACGCGCCGCGGCGGCCAGTACGTCAGCGAACCCGGGCAAGGAATGTTCGTTCATGGTGGAAGGTTAGCGTAGGCTCGCTGCCTTGGACCATCTCATTCGCGCATGGAATGTGTTCAGCCAAATCGGTACCGATTAAGGGCCGATTCAATCCACCAGCACGAAGCTGGCGCCATACCCATTGGGGGGGACGACACATGATCAAGCGCCTGATTGTTTCCACCGGCCTGTTGCTGGCCCTGTCCGGCTGCGCCACGTATGACTACGTCGGCGGCAGCGGTGGCGGCTACTACCATGGCTCGCCGTCGGTGCAGTACAGCTATCCGTATGGCTACCCTTACGGTGCCTACGGCGGCTATGGCTCCGGCTATTACGGTTACGGCAGCGGCTACTACGGGGGTGGCTACCCGGTCCATCGCCCGTACTACCGCCCGTACCCGCAGCGTCCGCCGCACGGCCACCGGCCGCCCCCGCCGGGCAACGGCCATGGCCATGGCGACAACCGTCCGCGTCCGCCGCGTCCGGGTGACAACCGCCCCAACCCGCCGACCCGTCCGATGCCGCCGGCCAACGGCGGTGGCAGCAAGTCGCCCTGGCGGGACATGGACCGCCTGCAGCGTCCGCAGCCCCGCGCGATGACCGAGCCACGCGCGGTTCCGCGTGCCCAGGCCATGCCGTCCCGGCCGGCCATGCAGTCCCGGCCAATGCCGGCCCGACAGCCGTCACAGAACCGCCTTCCACGCGAAGTCAGGAATGTGGAGAGATAAAAAGGTTGCATTTGCGGAAAATGCAGGCATCCTTTGTCCCACGGGTGACCGGTTGCGTCGCAAACTGACCTAAACCGGTCCCGCCCAACCGCTTCAATGTCGATGTCCGCCAGGAAATCTGGATCCCCCCTGTTCCGGCCCTGTCGGGCATCGGCGCCTAAAAAAAGACGAAGCCCCGGCCTAGGCCGGGGCTTCGTCTTTACTGCCTTGCTGCTTTCAATGCCTTGCAAGGCATTGTCGGATACCAGAGCCGGTAGTCCCCCGACTACCGGCCCCTGCTACCCCAACGTGCGCTTCGGTCGGCCCCTGTTCCAATTCCGACCTTGTTGCGCCTGTGTCGCATGCCACGTTGGGTGCAATGTATTAGCTGCAGGTTGCGTGCCAACTTTAGGCCTTCGTCTCAAGAATTTTCGTTGGCGGTAAAATCAGCAACCGGGCCGCCCTGGCACCGGAGGCATGCCCGGCAACGGACTTCACACTTCTCGACCAATCTCACGCCCATGAGCGACTCCTTCTACCGTTACGACGTCATCGTCATCGGCGGCGGCCACGCCGGCACCGAGGCCGCACTGGCCGCGGCCCGCGGCGGCGCCCGCACCCTGCTGCTGACCCACAACGTCGAGACCGTCGGCGCGATGAGCTGCAACCCGGCCATCGGCGGCATCGGCAAGGGCCACCTGGTCAAGGAGATCGACGCCCTGGGCGGTGCCATGGCGCATGCCGCCGACCGCGCCGGCATCCAGTGGCGCACCCTCAATGCCTCCAAGGGCCCGGCCGTGCGCGCCACCCGCTGCCAGGCCGACCGCAACCTGTACCGCATGGCGATCCGCGGCATCGTCGAGTCGCAGCCCAACCTGACCGTGTTCCAGGCGGCGGTGGATGACCTGGTGATCGAAGGCGACGCCGTGCGCGGCGCCATCACCCAGACCGGGCTGACCTTCCATGCCGCCGCCGTGGTGCTGACCGCCGGCACCTTCCTGGCCGGCAAGATCCACATCGGCCAGACCCAGTACACCGCCGGCCGCATGGGCGACCCGCCGGCCACCACGCTGGCCGCGCGCCTGCGCGAGCGTCCGTTCGCCATCGACCGCCTGAAGACCGGCACGCCGCCGCGCATCGACGGTCGCTCGCTGGATTACAGCGCGATGGAGGAACAGCCCGGCGATGACCCGCTGCCGGTGATGTCCTACCTGGGCGACGTGCGCGAGCATCCGCGCCAGGTCAGCTGCTGGATCACCCACACCAGCGAGCGCACCCACGAGATCATCCGCAACGCGCTGCACCGCTCGCCGCTGTACAGCGGCCAGATCGAGGGCATCGGCCCGCGCTACTGCCCGTCCATCGAGGACAAGGTGGTGCGCTTCGCCGAGAAGGACAGCCACCAGATCTTCGTCGAGCCCGAGGGTCTGGACGTGGTGGAGATCTACCCCAACGGCATCTCCACCTCGCTGCCGTTCGACGTGCAGCTGGAGCTGGTGCGCAGCATCCGTGGCTTCGAGAACGCGCACATCACCCGCCCCGGCTACGCCATCGAGTACGACTTCTTCGACCCGCGCGGGCTGAAGAACACGCTGGAGACCCGCCAGGTCGCCGGCCTGTTCTTCGCCGGGCAGATCAACGGCACCACCGGCTACGAGGAAGCCGGCGCGCAGGGCCTGCTGGCCGGCATCAACGCCGCGCTGTTCGTGCAGGGCCGCGACGGCTGGTGCCCACGCCGCGACGAGGCTTATATCGGCGTGCTGGTGGATGACCTGATCACCCACGGCACCAGCGAGCCGTACCGCATGTTCACCAGCCGCGCCGAATACCGGCTGCAGCTGCGCGAGGACAACGCCGACGTACGCCTGACCCCGACCGGCCGCGAGCTGGGCCTGGTCGATGCGCGTCGCTGGTCGGCGTTCCAGGCCAAGCAGGAAGCGGTGAGCAACGAAAGCGCGCGCCTGCGCGCCCTGTGGGCGACGCCGGCCAATGCCCTGGGCCGCGAAGTGGCGCAGGCCACCGGCGTGGCGGTGAGCCGCGAAACCAACGTGCTGGACCTGATCAAGCGCCCGGAACTGGACTACGCCAAGCTGATGCAGGTGCCCTCGCTGGGTCCGGGCGTGGACGACGCACGCGTGGCCGAGCAGGTGGAGATCAGCGTCAAGTACGCCGGCTACCTGGACCGCCAGCGCGAGGAGATCGAGCGCCAGCAGCGCCACGAGAACACCGTGATCGCCGAAGGCTTCGACTTCGCCTCCGTGCGCGGCCTGTCCGCCGAAGCATTGCAGAAGCTCGAACGCGTGCGCCCGCAGACCATCGGCCAGGCACAGCGCATCCCGGGCATGACCCCGGCGGCGATCTCGCTGCTGCTGGTACACCTGGAACGGGCACGGCGCGGCAAGGTGGCTTGAGGGGCGTTGCGCCCCTCCTCCCCCGCTACCTCCCGCAGCACCAAGGACCGGCCACGACGCACTGACCGTGGATGGCCGCGTTCCGCTCCCTCCCTTTGGCGCAGCCAAGGGGAGGGCTGGGGAGGGGTTGCCTTCCAGCCGCCCGGTTCACCTCCCGGCCGCCTTACCCGCTACAGTCTCGCCATATGCGACACAGCCATGGGCACCATGACTGCGTCAATTCGGGGGACAACATGGAACAGTTGCCGTCTTCAGACCTGAAGACAATCCTGCATTCAAAGCGGGCCAACATCTACTACCTGCAGCACTGCCGGGTGCTGGTCAACGGTGGTCGCGTCGAGTACGTCACCGACGCTGGGAAACAGTCGCTGTACTGGAACATCCCCATCGCCAACACCACAACGGTATTGCTGGGCACCGGAACCTCCGTCACCCAGGCAGCGATGCGCGAACTGGCCCGGGCCGGGGTACTGGTCGGCTTCTGCGGCGGCGGTGGTACCCCGCTCTTCAGCGCCAATGAGATCGATGTCGACATCGCCTGGTTCTCGCCGCAGAGCGAGTACCGGCCCACCGAGTACCTCCAGGCCTGGGTGAAGTTCTGGTTCGATGACGACCTTCGGCTGATGGCTGCCAAACAGTTGCAGCAACTGCGTCTACAACGGTTGTCGTTGCAGTGGCAACAACGCGCATTGCGCGAGGCCGGCTTCGCGGTCGATACCGCGCGGCTGGATGCCCTGCTGCAGTCTTCTCGACGCACCATCGAAGTTGCGCAGGACACCACCGCCCTGCTGACGGAAGAGGCCCGCCTGAGCAAAGCCCTGTTCAAGCTCGCCGTGGACACCGTCGGCTACGGCACTTTCAGTCGTGCCAAACGCGGTACCGGCACCGATCCGGCCAATCGCTTCCTGGACCATGGCAACTACCTCGCCTACGGCCTGGGAGCCACCGCCTGCTGGGTGCTGGGACTGCCGCACGGCCTTGCGGTGCTGCATGGGAAGACACGTCGTGGCGGCCTGGTGTTCGACGCCGCTGACCTGGTCAAGGACGCCTGCATCCTTCCCCATGCCTTTCTTTCGGCAATGCGCGGCGATGATGAGCAGGCATTCCGCCGCTACTGCATCGAGGCAATGACCCGCAGTGAATCACTGGATTTCATCATCGACAGCCTCAAGGCCATCGCCACCACGACAGCCACACAGGTGAAACGTTGAACATCCTGCTGGTTTCGCAATGCGAAAAGCGGGCGCTGTCTGAAACACGGCGCATCCTCGACCAGTTCGCTGAACGGCGCGGCGACCGCACATGGCAGACCGCCATCACCCAGGACGGGCTCGACACGCTGCGGCGGTTGCTGCGCAGGACGGCACGCAAGAACACCGCCGTCGCCTGCCACTGGATACGCGGACGCGATCACAGCGAGCTGCTATGGGTGGTGGGCGATGCCCGCCGCTTCAACGCCGACGGTGCGGCCCCCACCAACACCACCCGGCGCAACATCCTGCGCGCCGGCGACGAGAACGATTGGCACACCGCACAACCCATCCGGCTGCTGGCTCAGCTGGCCGCACTGCTGCACGACCTGGGAAAGGCCAGCACGGCCTTCCAGCAACGCCTGCGTGGGCAGCGGATGGAGCGCAACCTGTACCGGCACGAATGGGTGTCGCTGCGAATGTTCCAGGCCTTCGTTGGTGACGATGACGACGCCGGTTGGCTGCAGCGCCTGGCGGAGGGCGAAAATGGTGACGATCAGGAATGGTTGGCCCCCGGCCGCTACCAGCGCGATGGACTCGACGCACGCCAGGACTGTCCATTCCCGCAACTTCCGCCGCTGGCAGCTGCGGTGGCCTGGCTGGTGGTCAGCCACCATCGTCTCCCCGTCATTCCCTCGTTCAATGCCGAAGGGACGCAGCAATGGCTTGGGCGGCGTGCCAGCCACTGGGATGAGCGCTGGCTCAAGGAGCCCCTGGCGCTGGTCAGGCATGCGTGGAATGAGCTTCCACATGCACATACCGACGCGGAGGCACTGCCGTACTGGCAAGCGGCCGCTCCGTTGCCCGTGGTCGACAAGCAATGGCGACGCCAGGCCGCCCGTGTCGCCGGAGGGCTTCAGGCGCTGCCCGATCAAGACCGTCGATGGCTGGACAACCCCTATGTGATGCACCTTGCGCGCCTGAGCTTGATGCTGGCCGATCATCACTATTCCAGCCTTTCATCGGACGCACCCGAGCGCGTGCAGGTCCACACCGACAGTCCCTTGCATGCCAACACCGACAAACAAGGCAAGCTCAAACAGACCTTGCTGGAACACCTGCTCGGCGTCACCCGCGATGCAGGTCTGGTCGCCCACGCCCTGCCGGGCTTCGAGCGGCACTTGCCGTGTCTGGCCAACCACCGTGGCCTGCGCAAGCGCAGTGCACATCCAAGATTCGCCTGGCAGGACAAAGCCGCCGATGCGGCAGCAGGGCTGCGCGAGGAATGCCGGAAACGCGGCGGATTCATCATCAACATGGCTTCCACCGGCTGTGGGAAGACCTTGGCCAACGCGCGCATTCTGTATGCCCTCAGTGACCCGCAGCGCGGCATGCGCGCCACCTACGCCTTGGGCCTGCGCACCCTCACCTTGCAGACAGGCCATAGCTATCGCAACGATCTGCATCTACGGGACGATGAACTGGCCATCCGCGCGGGCGGCTCGGCAAGCCGGGCATTGTTCGAGTACCACGAGCAGCAGGCGGAGGCTTCCGGCTCGGCGTCCATCCAGGACCTGATCGAGGGAGACAGCCACATCCTCTATGAAGGCAACACCAGCCAACATCCCCTGCTTTCGCGTGCCCTGCACGACCCCGACATTCGCAACCTGCTGTCCGCGCCGCTACTGGTGTGCACGGTGGACCACATGGTGCCGGCAACCGAGTCGCTACGCGCGGGGCGCCAGATCGCACCCATGCTGCGCCTGATGAGCGCGGACCTGGTGCTGGACGAGCTGGACGACTACGACCTCAACGACATGCCTGCCCTTGCCCGGTTGGTGCACTGGGCAGGCATGCTCGGCACTCGCGTGGTGTTGTCCTCGGCCACGTTGCCGCCCTCATTGGTCACCGGCATGTACCTGGCCTATTGCGCGGGTCGGCGCTTGTATCGGCAGAACCGGGGTGAACCCGGCACGGCCAACATCGACGCCGATATCCCCTGCTTGTGGGCCGACGAGTTCGGCGTACAGGTGGCCCAGGTGGATGGCAAGACGTTCGAGTACCAACACCTGCAATTTGTCGAACGACGGGCAACCCAGCTGCGCAAGGCTGTGCCACTACGCCGCGCACAACTGCTGCCGCTGGCCATCAAGGCAAAACGGCGCGAGCAGCAGCACACCGAATTCGCACCGCATGTTCGCGATGCCTGCCTGAGGCTGCATCAGGGGCACCATCAAGTGGATCCCGTCAGCGGCAAACAGGTCAGCTTTGGCCTTGTACGCATGGCCAACATTGGTCCGCTGTTTGAGGTCGCCCAGGCGCTGTACGCACTAGGTGCGCCGGAGGGCGTCCGCATCCATCTATGCGTCTACCACGCCCGCTTCCCGCTGCTGCAGCGCTCTGCGATCGAAGCCATGCTGGACGCTGCGTTCAATCGCCGCGGCGACGCCAATGCGGTTTTCCAGCAACCCGCCATCCGCAGTGCACTGGATGCCCACCCGGAGCCTCGGCACATTTTTGTCGTACTGGCTTCGCCCGTCTGCGAAGTGGGCCGTGACTGGGATGCGGATTGGGCAGTAGCCGAGCCTTCCTCCCTGCGCTCGCTGATCCAGTTGGCCGGGCGCGTGCAGCGCCATCGCGGCCAACCACCGGCGGAACCGAACCTGCTGGTGTTTGATGCCAACCTGCGCCACTTCGCCAATACGCCGGCCGATCAACCTGCCTTCCTGCGGCCCGGTTACGAGAAGGCAGGGCTCGACCCAGGCCGGAAACGCCTGCAGCTGAGCAGCCATCGGCTTGCCGATCTGTTGCAGCCGGCCGAGCTTGATCCCCTCAACGCCTTGCCCCGCATCCAGCCCCGGCCCTCCAATGAATGGAAGACGCGTCTGAGCCTCAGCGACCTGGAGCAGGCACGCACCGCACTGAGCATGTTGCCGCAACGCCCACTAACGGACGGGCCATTGGCTGCGATCGACCAGGACCAGGCCTTCGTGGGCTGGAAGTACCCCCACGCCGCATTGATCGGCGTGCTCCCCCAACAGCAACCCTTCCGTCAGCAGACGCTGCAGATGACCACGCTGGTGTTCCTGCCCGAAGAGGATGGCGAACGGCTGCGCCTGCATCGTGTCGAGGAAGCGGCCAGCCGGCACGCCGATTCCCAGCGGATCCTGATCGACCAGAGCCTGCGCACCGATGTCACGCTCCACGTGGGTCCCGGCATCAGCCCTTGGGGAAGGTTTGACCTGATGGCATTGCTGGAAGACCAGGCCGCCCATTCCGGCGACTCCCTGGACCACTGCGCCCAACGCTTCACCACGGTGGAGGTTCCTGACAGCCCGACGGGCTGGCGGTGGCATCCGCTGTTGGGGTTTTGCACCAAGTTGTGAGTGGGCATCCCTGCCCCAGCTGCCTACGCGGCAGCAAACTGAACGATCCGCGCTCCACGCCTAAATTTTCTGAGCTGCCGCGTAGGCAGCTCAGAAACATGACGAGCTGATACCCGCTGCCGTAAATGCGTTCGCTGCCGCGTAGGCAGCTCAGAAAACTGCGCTCGCTGTGCAGCGATGCCCACCAGCGTTCGCTGCCGCGTAGGCAGCTCAGAAATGGTGAGTTGATCCGCGAAAGCGGTCGCGATCGTTCGCTGCCGCGTAGGCAGCTCAGAAATTCATGAAGATGGCGAATTCGCCAGACGGATAGTTCGCTGCCGCGTAGGCAGCTCAGAAAATCTGGCGCTGCTTGCGGATCGCGGCTTTTTCGTTCGCTGCCGCGTAGGCAGCTCAGAAATCAATGAGTTCTACGCCAAGGCCGCGCTGTTCGTTCGCTGCCGCGTAGGCAGCTCAGAAAGATGCTGCAGCTGCGGCTGCCCAGCTCGCCCTGTTCGCTGCCGCGTAGGCAGCTCAGAAACTTGCTCGCTGCATCAGGACTACCGAACAGGTGTTCGCTGCCGCGTAGGCAGCTCAGAAACAGGATCTGGCCTTGAACCAGTCGCGGCATCTGTTCGCTGCCGCGTAGGCAGCTCAGAAAATCGACATAGGTGCGACATGGGCCGCCCGTCTGTTCGCTGCCGCGTAGGCAGCTCAGAAAAGCACCGGCGGCACATCCACACCAATCGTTGCGTTCGCTGCCGCGTAGGCAGCTCAGAAATGCTCCGTGAGCTTCACGTCGCCGATGTTGTAGTTCGCTGCCGCGTAGGCAGCTCAGAAAGTAACAGACTGCCCACAGGGGGCCAGAGTGAAGTTCGCTGCCGCGTAGGCAGCTCAGAAATCACCCCGAGGCCGAGGGATGCAGAGATGAACGTTCGCTGCCGCGTAGGCAGCTCAGAAAGAGGTGGACGCGCGCCTGGTGCAGCGTGGCTAGTTCGCTGCCGCGTAGGCAGCTCAGAAAACTTGCGCATCAGCGTTTCCTTCAGGCTCGCGGTTCGCTGCCGCGTAGGCAGCTCAGAAAAAGGGAAAGTACGACACCACCGTCACTGTCGGGTTCGCTGCCGCGTAGGCAGCTCAGAAATATGCGATCCGTCGTACCTACGTGATCCTGTGGTTCGCTGCCGCGTAGGCAGCTCAGAAAACCATGCGCTCCCTGCCCTTCGGCGGGAGGGTGTTCGCTGCCGCGTAGGCAGCTCAGAAATTGCCGTCGTACAGGACGTAGCCTGATTGGGTGTTCGCTGCCGCGTAGGCAGCTCAGAAAACCTTGAGCGTATTGCGGCTCACCCGATGGGTGTTCGCTGCCGCGTAGGCAGCTCAGAAAGCTGGGCTTCTTCCAGCTCGCTTGCTCGGTCGGTTCGCTGCCGCGTAGGCAGCTCAGAAACTGACGCACCTGTGCAGTCGCGGCCTTGTCGAGTTCGCTGCCACGTAGGCAGCTCAGAAAATGGACTTCGACCTGATCTTGTCGATCTCGGCGTTCGCTGCCGCGTAGGCAGCTCAGAAAACTCCGCCTTGATGGCCTGGCCGTTCTGGCTGGTTCGCTGCCGCGTAGGCAGCTCAGAAATTGTCGATCCAGCGGCCGGCCCACTGGCGCTGGTTCGCTGCCGCGTAGGCAGCCCAGAAGATATCAATGCCGAAGGATACGACGGCCTTGGGCCTGGCTGCACAGACGGCTCAACAGGCCCGCGCTCCGCGCCAGCTCGCTCTCGCCAGATTCGCAGCGGGAATCGTCAATCGCCGTCGAAAGTCCTGCTGTGCACTCCGCCGCCCATGCGCATGAATGCCGGGAACCGGTCTGCCGCGGGTGCCCAAGCGCATTCCGCATCGCCTTTGCTGCCGTCCCTCCCCTTACCCCTTATCATTCCCTCCCCCCCTTGCCGGCTTTCCCCATGACCGCCCTGCGCCCCTTCCTGGACAAGATGCCCGTCATCGGCGAGCGCGTTTACGTGGACCCGGCCTGCACCATCATCGGTGACGTGGAAATCGGTGATGACGCCTCGGTCTGGCCGGGCGCGGTGATCCGTGGCGACGTGAACCACATCCGCATCGGTGCGCGCACCAACGTGCAGGACGGCACGATCATCCACGTCAGTCATGACAGCCCCTACAACAAGGGCGGCTACCCGACCCTGATCGGCGAAGGCGTCACCGTGGGCCATGGCTGCATCATCCATGCCTGCACCATCGGCGATTACTGCCTGATCGGCATGGGCGCGTGCATCCTCGATGGCGCGGTGATCGAGGCCAACGCCTTCATCGCCGCCGGTGCGGTGGTCGGCCCGGGCAAGGTGGTGCGCAGCGGCGAGCTGTGGGCGGGCAACCCGGCGCGGTTGATGCGCCAGCTCAGCGAAAAGGACATCGAGGGCCTACACTACTCGGCTGACCACTACGTCAAGGTCAAGGACCAGTACCGCGGCATGCAGGGCTGACCAACGGCCCATTGCCGTCAGTTGCGATGGCGCGCAAACTGCGCGCCCTGGGCGTGGGGACGCCCCCTTGAAGGATCAAGAAATGAAGTCGATCAAATCCGTCGCGCTCGGCCTGCTGGCCGCAGCGTCGCTGTTGTGCCTGCTGCCCGCTACCGCCGCCGCCCAGGAAGAGCAGGGCATGAGCGCCGAGCAGTTCGTGAAGTCGCTGGACTTCCATACCGGCCCGATCGCGGTGCCGGCGGCCAAGGCGCATTTCAACCTCGGCGATGAGTTCCAGTACCTGGAAAAGGCCGATGCCCGCCGCGTGCTGGAAGACATGTGGGGCAACCCGCCCGATGACAGCGTGCTCGGCCTGATCGTGCCGCGCAGCCCCGGCCTGCTCGAGGACGGCAGCTGGGCGGTGGTGGTCACCTACTCCGATGACGGCTACGTGTCCGATGGCGACGCCAAGGACATCGACTACAGCGAACTGCTGGAGACCATGCAGACCAGCATCCGCGAGGCCAACCCGGAGCGGGTGAAGGCCGGCTATGGCTCGCTGGACCTGATCGGCTGGGCCGTGCCGCCGCGCTACGACGCCGACAGCAAGAAGCTGTACTGGGCGCGTGAGCTGGCCTTCAACAACGAGCCCGCGCACTCGCTGAACTACGACATCCGCGTGCTCGGCCGCTATGGCTACCTGAGCCTCAATGCGGTGTCGGCGATGTCGGACCTGTCCGCGGTGCGCACCGGCATGGACCGCCTGCTGCCGATGACCGAGTTCAACGAAGGCGCGCGCTACGCCGACCACAATGCCAGCACCGACAAGGTGGCCGCCTACGGCGTGGCCACGCTGATCGGTGGTGGCCTGGCCGCCAAGGCCGGCCTGTTCGCCAAGGTGGGCCTGCTGCTGGCCAAGTTCTGGAAGCTGTTGCTGATCGGCGTGATCGCGCTGGGTGCCGGCGTCCGCAAGCTGTTCAGCGGCAAGCGCGAAGGCGGCACGGTCCGCTGAGCCGCCCCCGTCCAGCCTGCCGCCACGGGCAGCAGGCTGGGCTTTCACATGGGCGCCAGTTAAAGTCTGCACCCTGACAGGACGCAGTCGAGACACGAATGCCACAGGCATCCGTCCGGGCCGGAAACCGGACTTCCCGCCAGCCCGGGCCAACGCAGCACGCTGCGCAGGCGGTGCCGTGATGCCCGCGGGCGCGCCCATGCTCGATACCTATCGCGAAGTGATCACGCCTGAAGGCGTGCCGCTGCAGTTGCCCGCCGCCGGCCCGGTGCCGCGCGCACTGGCCTGGTTGATCGACCTGCTGGTCCGCTTCGGCGTGTTGATGGTGATGAGCCCGGTGCTGCTGGCCCTGGGCGACTTCGGCCAGGGCCTGTACCTGGGCCTGATGTTCCTGATGTTCTGGGCCTACCCGATCGTGCTGGAAGTCTGGTTCGGCCAGACCCTGGGCAAGCGCGTGCTCGGCCTGCGCGTGGTCGCCAATGACGGTGCGCCGCTGGGCTGGATGCCGGCCATCGTGCGCAACCTGCTGCGCACCGTGGACGCACTGCCGTTCGGCTACGCGGTGGGCCTGATCAGCTGCCTGTGCGACCCCTATGGCCGGCGCCTGGGTGACCTGGTCGCCGGCTCGCTGGTGGTACATGCCCCGCCACGCGCGGCCGAGCCGCCGGCGCGGATCGAGACCGTGCTTGCCCCGCCGGTGCCGCTGCAACCCGGTGAACAGATCGCCCTGATCGCCTTCGCCGACCGCGCGCCGGCCCTGTCCGGGCCGCGCCAGAACGAACTGGCCGACATCGCCTCGGGCCTGAGCCAGGCCAGCGGCGCGGCCGGCGTGCTGCGCCTGTATGCCATGGCCAACTGGTTGTTGGGGCGGCGATGAAGCAGGAGCAGTTCGTCACCCGTTACCAGCATGAGTGGCAGCAGTTCGAGCAATGGCTGCAGCGGCGCGGGGGCCATGCCCGCAGCGTGCGCGGCACCGTGGACGCCGACCTGCCCGGCGATGAGACCATCCCGCAGCGCTACCGGCGGTTGTGCCAGCAGCTGGCGCTGGCCCGCCACCGCGGTTACAGCCCGCAGCTGGTCGAACGCCTGCAGCAGCTCTCGCAGAACGGCCACAACCTGCTCTACCGCACCCCGCCGCCGCGCTGGTCGCGCGCGGTGGAGTTCCTGTTCGCCGATTTCCCGTTGGCCGTGCGCAGCCAGGCCGGCGCGATGTGGACCGCGCTGGCGCTGTTCGCGGTGCCGCTGGTGGGCATCTTCGTGCTGCTGCAGCTCAAGCCGGACCTGGTCCACATGCTGTTGAGCACCACCCAGATCGCGCAGATGGAAAAGATGTACGACCCGGCCGCCGACCACCTGGGCCGCGACAGCGGCACCGACTGGGCGATGTTCGGCCACTACATCATGAACAACATCAGCATCGGCCTGCGCACCTTTGCCAGTGGCCTGTTGGCGGGGATCGGCACGGTCCTGGTACTGCTGTTCAACGGCATCACCATCGGCGCGGTGGCCGGCCACCTGCAGCAGGCCGGCTTCGGCGAGCCCTTCTGGCGCTTCGTGGTCGGACATGCGCCGTTCGAGCTGACCGCCATCGTGATCGCCGGCGGCGCCGGCCTGCAGCTGGGCCTGCGCCTGCTGGCACCGGGGCGCATGCGCCGCATCGATGCCCTGATCGAAGGTGGCCGGGTCGGCGCCCGGCTGTGCCTGGGCGTGGCCTTCATGCTGCTGGTGGCCGCGTTCATCGAGGCGTTCTGGTCATCGATCGCGTGGGTGCCGATGTGGGGCAAGCTGACCGTCTCCGGCATCCTGTGGACGCTGGTGATCCTCTGGCTGTGGCGCGGCGGACGCGGGAGCGCACATGCGCATTGACCAGCTCGACGTGGTGCTGCGCGCCCGCTCGCAGTGGGAGGCGATGGAACTGGGCACGGCGCTGGTGCGCCGGCATGCCTGGGCCATCTGGAAACCCTGGCTGCTGGTCACCCTGCCGGTGTTCGCGCTGCTCAACCTGCTCGGCCTGTGGCTGGACAACTTCTGGTTGCCGGCGTTGGTGATGTGGTGGCTGAAGCCGGCATTCGAGCGGATCCCGTTGTACGTGATCTCGCGCGGTGCCTTCGGCGCGGTGCCGACCACCGCTGAGACACTGCGCGCGCAGCTGCGCTGGGGCTGGCGCGGCATCGGCGCCTACCTGGGCTGGCGCCGGCTCAGCCCGGCGCGCTCGCTGCTGATGCCGGTGGACCTGCTGGAAGGTGGCGATGGCCCGCAACGCGGCATGCGCCGGCGTGCACTGGGCGGTGCCAGCTATGGCCACGCCACGCTGCTGACCTCGGTGTGCTGGCACTTCGAGGCCATGCTGCAGCTGGCCGGCATCGCCCTGATCTTCATGTTCATGCCGGTGGAAGACCTGCCCGAATCGCTGCGTGCGTCCTGGTCGCTGATCGGCGACGAAACGCCCGCGTGGGCGTGGATCGGTTTCAACCTGCTGGCCTGGGGCGCGATGACCCTGATCGGCCCGTTCTACAGCGGTGCCGGCTTCGGCCTGTACCTCAACCGCCGCACCCAGCTGGAAGCCTGGGACGTGGAGATCGCTTTCCGCCGCCTGCGCGAGCGTCTGGCCCGACTGGCGCCATTGATGGTGCTGTTCCTGCTGGTCGGCATCGCGCCGCTGCGCGCGCAGCAGAGCAACGCCCTGCCCGACTCGGTGCTGAGCAACCACAAGGAAACCGCCGCGCCGTCGAACGCGATCGTCCCGGCCACGCCGCATGCGGTGTTCGGCCAGGGCGACGCCGACACCGACGGCTTCCGCCAGGCCGCCGCACGCGCCTACGAGGATCCGCAGCTGGGCGCCAAGCGCACGGTGGACAAGTGGGTGTTCAAGGAACGGGACAAGCCCACGCAGGACAACAGCGACCAGACGCGTGACCCGTCGTTCATGACGTTCGTCTCGCAGGTGCTGGCGCTGATCGGCGAAAGCATCCTGTGGATCGTGCTGGCCGCACTGCTGATCGTGCTGGCGCTCACCGCCCGCTGGTGGTTGCCGTGGCTGCGTGGCAGTGGCCGGCGCACGCGCGAAGCACAGACCCCGGTGCAGCACGACGCCCTGCTGGTGCCCGAAGTGCTGCCGCCGGACATTCTGGGCAGCGCGCGCCGCCTGTGGCGCGAAGGCAAGCCGCGTCATGCACTGGCCCTGCTGTACCGCGCGTCGGTGGAGGTGCTGGGCCAGCGTGCCGACATCGTGTTGCCACCCGGCGCCACCGAGGCGCAGTGCCTGCGGGCCTCGCGGCGCATGCCGCAGGAAGCCGACCGCACCCTGTTCGCGCGCATGGTGCGCACCTGGCAGTACGCCGCCTATGCCGGCCGCCTGCCCAGCGAGGACGAGTTCGAGGCATTGATGGGTGAACTGCACCGGCAGTACGGGTGGCGCACGTGAGCGCGCGCCTGCGCTACGGGCTGATCGCGGGCATCGGCGTGCTGGTCAGCGCGCTGGTGGTGGCATGGGTGTTCTCCGCCGTCGAACGGCGCAAGGAGGAAATCACCCTGCCCGCCTACGGCGAGCCCACCTACAACCCACTGTATGCCCTGCGCGAGACCCTGCGCCGCGACGGGCAGAAGGCCGAGTCGCGGCGCCAGCTCGACCTGGCCGACATGAAGCTGCGGCCCGGCGACACCGTGGTGATGCTGGACGACCCGCGCCTGCTCTCGCCGCCGCAGGTCAGCGGCCTGCTCGACTGGGTGCAGTTCGGCGGGCACCTGGTCCTGCAGATGCCCGGGGCCGATGAGGAGCTCGATGGCGACGACGCGGGCCTGCTGGAGCAGCTGGGCGTGGAGACCAGCGAGGTCCCGGCACGCTGCCTACCATGGCGCGTGAACGGCCAGGAGGAGCACCAGGAGTTCTGCTCCGGCAACCGCTTCACCGTGGATGGCAGCACCCGGGTCGAACGCCGCTGGGGCGACGGCACGGATGCCACGCTGGCCTGGGCGCGGCTGCGCTACGGCACCGGCCGCATCGACGTGCTGGGCAGCACCGACTTCCTGCGCAACGGGCGCGGCGAATATGAAACAGGCCTGCGCGACATCCCGCACCGCGACCTGGCCCGGCTGGTGCTGGCGCCCAACTACGGCAAGGGCACCACGCACCTGGTCTACGAGATGCAGATGCCGTCGCTGTGGCGGACCCTGCTCAAGCAGGGCTGGCCGGTCTGGCTGCCGCTGCTGCTCGCCCTGCTGGCGTGGCTGTGGGCGCGCAGCCAGCGTTTCGGCGCGCTGCAGCCGTCCCCGCGCGGCGACCGCCGCTCGCTGCTGGAGCACGTGCGCGCCTCCGGCGAACACCTGCATCGCTACGGCAAGTCACCGCTGCTGTACGACGCGGTGCGCCAGTCCTTCCTGACCCGCCTGCGCCGCCGCGCACCGGTGGCCGCGGCCCTGGTTGGCGACGCCCAGGCCCAGGCCATCGCCGATCACCTGCAATGGCCGCTCGCCCGCGTGCAGAGCGCGCTGCAGGTTCCCCCGTCGCGGGACGACAACGCCCTGCGTGAACGCATCCGCCTGCTCATCCAGATGAGAAACCAGCTATGAACGAGACGCCGTTTCCGCCCGCCCTTCCCGGCGAGGCTCCCGCCGCCGCGCCCGCACCTGCCGCGGCACCCGCGCCTGCACCGGGCAACGCCGAGGTGATCGAACGCGTCGAGCGCATCCGCGAAGCCGTCGGGCAGGCCTTCATCGGCCAGGCCGATGTGCTCGAGCAGATCCTGATCGCGCTGTTGGCCGGTGGCCACGTGCTGATCGAAGGCGTGCCCGGCCTGGGCAAGACGCTGCTGGTGCGCGCCCTGGCCCAGGCATTGGAGCTGGACTACGCGCGCGTGCAGTTCACCCCGGACCTGATGCCCAGCGACGTCAGCGGCCACGCGGTGTACGACCCCAAGACCGAGAGCTTCAAGATCCGCCGCGGCCCGGTGTTCACCAACCTGCTGCTGGCCGATGAAATCAACCGCGCCCCGGCCAAGACCCAGTCGGCGCTGCTGGAAGTGATGCAGGAAGGCCAGGTCACGATCGAGGGCAAGGCCTTCCCGCTGAACCCGCCGTTCCTCACCCTGGCCACGCAGAACCCGGTCGAACAGGAGGGCACCTACCCGTTGCCCGAGGCGCAGCTGGACCGCTTCCTGCTGAAGGTGCTGATCGACTACCCGCAGCTGGAAGACGAGAAGCGCATGGTCCAGGCCATCACCGTCGGCCGCACCGCCGGCGACTTCGACCTGTCGCAGGTGCCGCGCGTGCTCAGCGGCAGCGACGTGGTCGCGCTGCAGAAGGCCGTGGCCGAGATCACCGTCGACCCGCAGGTGATCGACTACGCGGTGCGCATCGTCGCGGCCACCCGCAAGTGGCCGGGCATCGCGCTGGGCGCCGGCCCGCGTGGCAGCATCGCGCTGGTGCGCGCCGCACGCGCCCAGGCGGTGCTGTCCGGCCGCGATTTCGTCACCCCCGACGACGTGCGCGAGATCGCCAAGCCGGCCCTGCGCCACCGCATCACGCTGGCCCCGGAACTGCAGATCGAAGGCCAGTCCGCCGACGACGCACTCACCGCCCTGCTCGCCAAGGTCGAGGCCCCGCGCAAGTGAGCCCACGCCCGGCCACCGCGCACGCCTCTGCCCCCTGCCTTGCGCACGCAGTGCGTAGGGGAGGGATGGGGAGGGGTGCCGTTGCTCCCGCTGTTTCCACCCCCTGCCCCGCCACGGAACCCCATCAGTGAGACCGTCACCGCTGCTGATCACATTGCTGGTGCTGTGGGGCCTGCTGGGTGTGCCGGTGGCCCTGCATTACCTGCCGCTGCAGGCATGGACGCTGACGGCCGCGGCGATCGCGGTGCTGGCCCTGATCGATGCCCTGCTGCTGTGGCGTCGCCCTACCCCGCAGGTGCGGCGTGAACTTCCCGACTCGCTCGCCCTGGGCGTCGAACGCGAAACCTGGCTGCAGATCGATGCATTCGGGCGGCAACGCGTGGACGTGTACGACCTGGTCCCGGATGGCTGGGAAACGCCGGGCCTGCCGCGTCGCCTGACCCTGCCGCGCGCCAGCGAAACCCGTTTCAGCTACCACCTCACCCCGTCCAACCGCGGCACGTTCGTGTTCGACGGCGTGCAATTGCGCCTGCATTCGCTGCTGCGCCTGTGGCGTCAATCACGCATCGCCGGGCCGCCGCAGACCGTGCGCGTCTACCCCAACTTCGCCCCGCTCACCCGGCTGGCCCTGCTCAGCGCGGAAATGGCCTCGCGCCTGGTCGGCGCGCACCTCAAGCGCCGCCGTGGTGAAGGCACCGACTTCCACCAGATGCGCGAATACCGCGTCGGCGACAGCCTGCGCCAGATCGACTGGAAGGCCACCTCGCGCGCGCGCAAGCTGATCTCGCGCGAGTACCAGGACGAGAAGAACCAGCAGCTGGTGATGATGATCGACACCGGTCGCCGGATGATGGCGCACGAAGGTGGCCTGTCACATTTCGACCATGTGCTCAACGCCGCGCTGGTGGTGTCCTACCTGGCGTTGCGCCAGGGCGACGGCGTGGGCCTGTTCGCCACCGGCGGCGACAGCCGCTGGGTAGCGCCGCAACGCGGCCTGGGGGCGATCGACACGCTGCTGCGCGCCAGCTACGACCTGCAGGCGCGGCCGGTCGCCACCGACTACCTGGCCGCTGCCACCGAACTGAGCCTGCGCCATTCGCGGCGCACCCTGGTGATGCTGGTGACCAACGTCCGCGACGAGGACATCGAGGACCTGCTCGCCGCCGTGCGCCTGCTGCAGAAGCGCCACCTGGTCTGCGTGGCCAGCCTGCGCGAAAGCGAGCTGGACGACGCGCTGGCCCGCGACGTGGAGACCGTGTCCGATGCCATCCAGGCCGGTGCCATCACCCGCTACCTGCAACAACGTGCCGACGCCCACGAAGCCCTGCGCAGCCACCGCGTGATGGTGCTGGACGTCACCGCCGAGGAGCTGCCCGCCGCGCTGGTCGAGCGTTACCTGGCGGTCAAGCGCGACGGCCTGCTGTAGCCGGTAGAAGCGGCTTCGGTCGCGAAGCGGGTGTCGTCACCGGCACGGAAAAGCACCCCTCCCCAACCCTCCCCTTGGCTGCGCCAAAGGGAGGGGGCAAGAGCGGCACACCTCGCATGCTGAAAGGCCATGCATGACCGCCCCTCCCTTTGGCGCAGCCAAGGGGAGGGTTGGGGAGGGGTCGCTCCTTCGCCTATGCCGACAACGCTTCCACCGTCGAGAACAACCGCACGCAGAAGCCCCCCGGCTTCGCGGCCAAGGCCGCTCCTACCCAGGGCGTCGTCAGACGTAGATCCGCGTGCTCCCCTGCGGCGCGTCATCGATGATGGCGTGCGGCAGGAAACGGGCGCTGTCGCGGGTGATGCGGCTGTTGTCCTCGCGCACGCCGATGCCACAGGCACGGTCACCCACCACCCAGCTGCCGACCAGCGAATAGTTGCCCTCGAACATGGGCAGCGCGTGGAACGCCTGGCGGATGTTCGGCCCCGCGTACGGGCCCTCACTCTCCTGCCAACTACCGTCGCTCAGGTGCATGGCCACGTTCGCGCCCTCGCGCGAATGCAGCGGCTTGCGCACCCAGCCGGCCGGCAGGGCACTGCCATCGTCGAAGTACGATTCCAGCAGGTTGGGATGGCCACGATGGCGTTCCCACAACAGCGGCAGGATGCCCTTGTTGCTCAACACCGCCTTCCACGCCGGCTCCAGCAGCTGCACGCCGGAACGGGGCAATGCCGCACCGAACTCCTCCTGCATCAGGTCTTCGAGCGGGTACAGCTTGAACAGGCTGCCGATCACCACGTCGTCCAGGTCGGTGAAGCGGCCGTCGGCCGACAGGCCGATGTCCTCGATGGCGATGGCTGCGCCATGCAGGCCGGCCTGCGCCGCGCAGTCGCGCAGGTAGGCCACCGTGCCCTGGTCTTCCTCGGACTCACGCACCGCGCTGAAGTACAGCGGCGGCGGCAGGCGCGCCGACAGTTCGGCAAAGCGCTCCACCAGCGTCTCGTGGAGGGAGTTGAACTGGTCGGCCTGCTGCGGCAGGACGCCACGGTTGCGCTGGTCTTCCAGCCATTGCCACTGGAAGAACGACGCCTCGTACAGCGAGGTCGGCGTGTCGTAGTTCAGCTCGTACAGCTTGGCCGGGCCCTTGCCGTCATAGGCGAAGTCCAGCCGGCCGTACAGGTGCGGGTCGCGGCGGCGCCAGCTCTCGGCGATCCAGTCACGGAACGGCTCGGGAATGGCCAGCTGCGCCATCAGCGCCTCGCTGGCCACCACCTCGCCGACCAGGTCCAGCGCCATCGCATGCAGCTCGGCGCTGGGGTCTTCCAGGTCGTTCTCGATCTGCCGCAGGGTGAAGGCGTAGTACGCGCTTTCGTCCCAGTACGGCGCACCGTCGATGGTGTGGAACCGGAAACCTGCCTCGGCGGCACGTGCTCGCCAGTTGTCGCGCTCGGCGATTGCTACACGCCGCACCTGATCAACCGCCGACGCTGTTGCTGCGGCCGCCGCTGCGTGCACCAAAGCCGCCACGGCTGGCGGTCACGGCACGGTTCGGCTCGCTGGTGACCGGGGCCAGGCCGGCCTTGCCGGCGCCGATGCCGCTGCCGGTGTTCAGGCCACCGGTACCGGCCGGCTTGGCCCACCCATTGGCATTGTCCTTGAAGGCCGGCTGTGCGGCCGGCGGTGCCGCCACGGCGCCACGGCCGCTGTTGAGCATCTGCGACATGAAGAAGCCCATCATCATCGGGCCGATGAACGAGGTGCCGGCGCTGGTGTGCTGCTGCACGCACTGCTCGGCCGGGTACTCCTTGGCGCACTCTTCCTTGCTGGCGTACTTGGGCGCCGCATCGGCCGACTGCTGCTGCGCGGTGGCAAATGCCTGGCGGCAGCTGGACGGATCGCCCGTGGCCTCGCTGCAGGCCTCCACCGAGGTGTACAGCCCTTCCTTGACCTGCACCGTTTCTTCCTTCTGGCAGGCGGTGAACAGCAGCGGCGCGGCGCTCATCAGCAGCAGCGCGGTGGTCCTGGATCGCTTCATGGTCGATTCCCCGTGAAAGTTGTTTCCGAATGATGCCTGATCCGGCCTGGGAGGCGTAAATCGGCACAGTCCCAAAACTGAACCGGTTTTCAGGTGCGCCCGGCTAGGAGCGGCCTCGGCCGCGAAGCTGGTGAAGGTACCGGTCGAAGGCATGACTGCAATTGCAGGCGTCAGGCATACGGAAGGGCTCCTGGCTTCGCGGCTGAAGCCGCTCCTGCGCGCCTGCGCCGCCTCGGTATCGTCCAACCGTTCCACCCCGCCGGATGGTTGCAACAGCAACCGGGATCTTGATGCAGAATCGCCCATACACGCTTCTGCCAGCCCGTACCTGCTCGCCCCCATGCCTGAATACCGCTCGAAAACCTCCACCGCCGGCCGCAACATGGCCGGCGCCCGCGCCCTGTGGCGTGCCACCGGCATGACCGACGGCGATTTCCACAAACCCATCATCGCGGTGGTCAACTCCTTCACCCAGTTCGTGCCCGGCCACGTGCACCTGAAGGACCTTGGCCAACTCGTGGCGCGCGAGATCGAGGCGGCCGGCGGCGTGGCCAAGGAGTTCAACACCATTGCCGTGGACGACGGCATCGCGATGGGCCACGACGGCATGCTGTATTCGCTGCCCAGCCGCGAGATCATCGCCGACTCGGTGGAGTACATGGCCAACGCGCACTGCGCCGATGCGCTGGTGTGCATTTCCAACTGCGACAAGATCACCCCCGGCATGCTGATGGCCGCCCTGCGCCTGAACATCCCGGTGGTGTTCGTGTCCGGCGGCCCGATGGAGGCCGGCAAGACCAAGCTGGCCGACCACAAGCTCGACCTGATCGACGCGATGGTGGCCGCCGGCAACGAGGCCATCAGCGACGAACAGGTGGCCGTGATCGAACGCAGCGCGTGCCCCACCTGTGGCTCGTGCTCGGGCATGTTCACCGCCAACTCGATGAACTGCCTGACAGAGGCGCTGGGCCTGTCGCTGCCGGGCAACGGCACCGTGGTGGCCACGCACAGCGACCGCGAGGCGCTGTTCAAGCGCGCCGGCCGCCTGATCGTGGAGCTGTGCCACCGCTGGTACGGCGGCGAGGAGGCCAACGTGCTGCCGCGCGGCATCGCGACGTTCGAAGCCTTCGAGAATGCGATGACGCTGGATATCGCCATGGGCGGTTCCACCAATACCATCCTGCATCTGCTGGCCGCCGCCCAGGAGGCCGAGGTGGCCTTCGACCAGCGCGACATCGACCGCCTGTCACGGCGCGTGCCGCAGTTGTGCAAAGTGGCGCCGAACACGCAGAAGTACCACATAGAAGACGTGCATCGCGCCGGCGGCATCATGGCCATCCTCGGCGAACTGGCACGCGGTGGCCTGCTGCACACCGACGTGCCCACCGTGCACAGCCGCACGCTGGGCGCGGCCATCGCCGACTGGGATGTCACCCAGACCCAGGACACGGCGGTGCACCAGTTCTACAAGGCCGGCCCGGCCGGCATCCCGACCCAGGTGGCCTTCAGCCAGTCCACCCGCTGGCCGTCGCTGGATACCGACCGCGCCGAGGGCTGCATCCGCGACGTGGCGCATGCCTTCTCCAGCGAAGGCGGGCTGGCCGTGCTGTACGGCAACCTCGCCGCCGATGGCTGCGTGGTCAAGACCGCCGGCGTGGACGAATCCATCCATGTGTTCGAAGGCAACGCCCGCGTCTATGAAAGCCAGGACGCCGCGGTCAAGGGCATCCTCGGCAACGAAGTGCAGGCCGGCGACGTGGTGGTGATCCGCTACGAAGGGCCGAAGGGCGGCCCGGGCATGCAGGAGATGCTGTACCCGACCAGTTACCTGAAATCCAAGGGGCTGGGCAAGGCCTGCGCGCTGCTCACCGACGGCCGCTTCTCCGGCGGCACCTCGGGTCTGAGCATCGGCCATTGCTCGCCGGAAGCGGCCGGCGGCGGCACGATTGGCCTGGTCCGCGACGGCGACCGCATCCTGATCGACATCCCGCAGCGCGGCATCAACCTGCTGGTGGACGACGCTGAGCTGGCCCGTCGCCGCACCGAGCAGGAGGCCAAGGGCTGGAGACCGGCGCAGGCCCGCCCACGCAAGGTCAGCACCGCACTGAAGGCCTATGCCCTGCTCGCCACCAGCGCCGACAAGGGCGCCGTGCGTGACAAGGCCCTGCTCGACGGTTGACGCCCCGCGCGGGGGCGGCAGACTGGTGCGATGGACACCGCCCCGCCCCCGCTGATGCCCCGCGCGATCTGCCACTGGAACGACCAGCCCTACCGGCTGACGGAAGCGCAGCTGGGTGCGTTCGTCGACGAGCACATCCCTGCCCTGATCTGGGACTTCGACATCCAGGCCGAACGCATCGACCCCGATGACGTGCTGCTGGACGAAGACGACCTGCCACCGGACAGCCTGCACCTGCGCATCCACGACTGCCCCGCCTTCCACAGCGGCCCCGGCGAAGTGACGCGCTGGAATGACATCGCGGGCAAACACATTGCGCTGACCGGCGAGGACGAACCGGAAGTGCTGGTCTACACCGGCGAGCATCTCGGCCTGACCGACGGCGCCTTCGAGCTGCGCGAGATCGACGGCCGGTTGTGGATCCACCTGCACGGACACTGCGATGGCATGCACGGCCCGGCGCGCATCGTGCTGGATGCACCGCTGGACTTCGGCACGATCGCCTGCGGCCGCAGCGACGAAGCCCATGCACGCGCGCGCATCGCCAGCGTAGTGGACCCGGCGCACTACACCTTTGAAAGCGACCGCTATGGCGTGGCCCGCTTCAGGCCGATCGGGGGCCGCTGAGCGTCGGCCGCCATCCCCTCCGCCTGCGATGGCGGCACGGGCAACAGGTCCAGCGGGCTGCGGACACCGCCGGCGCCGCGCCCCAACACATGCGTATACAACTGCGTGGTCGTCACGTCCTTGTGCCCCAGCAGTTCCTGCAAGGTACGGATATCGCATCCCGCATCGAGCAGGTGCGTGGCGAACGAATGGCGCAGCGTGTGGCAGGTCGCCGGCTTGAGGATGCCCACCTGCAGCCGCGCACGCTTCACCGCCCGCTGCAGTACCTCCTCGCTGAGGTGATGCCGGCCGCGACGCCCCGTGCGCGGGTCGCGCGAATGCATCCGCGAAGGGAACAGATACTGCCAACCCGGCGCCGTATCCGCGTTCGGGTACTTGCGTGCAAGTGCATGCGGCAGATGCACCTGCCCCCTTCCACCGGCAAGATCGGACGCATGCAGTGACACCGCCCAGCACCGCTGCCGCAACAAGGCTGCCTTCAAGGACATCGGCAGCGGCACACGCCGATCCTTGTTGCCCTTGCCGCTACGCACGCAGATTTCAGCGCGGGCGAAGTCCACGTCCTTGATCCGCAGCCGCAGGCATTCCATCAACCGCATGCCGGTTCCGTACAGCAGGCGCGCCATCATCGCGGGGGTACCGTCCGGCATCGCGCCGAGAAGCTGACTCACCTCCTCCTTGGAGAGCACTACTGGCAGACGCCTGGGCCGCTTGGCCCGGACCACATTGTCCATCCACGGCAACGTCACACCCAGCACGTGCCGATACAGGAACAACAACGCGGACAAGGCCTGGTTCTGTGTCGCCGCGGCCACGTTGCCGTCCATCGCCAATGCGGTCAGGAAGGCGGCGACCTCATCCGCCCCCATCTCACGAGGATGCCGCTTGCCGTTGGCCAGAATGAAGCGCCTGATCCACCCGACATAGGCCTGCTCGGTACGCCGGCTGTAGTGCAGGACCCGGATCTGGCGGCGCACCTGCTCCAACAACCTGGGGGGCTGACCTTGCGTTATGCCGGATGAAACAGGGGCGTAATTCATATCACGGCTCCAAAGCGGTAGTTTTCCGCGAGCTTGGGGCCGTCAAGGCACCGCCGGAATGGGTTAATTGATTGATTCCATGTGGGAATTTATTGGTTTGAACCCCGACAGGAACAGGCGATACTCGCGCTACACCGCTGTTCGGCGGTCTACTTAGAGTTGGGCGGCAGTGGTTTCAGTTGGCTGGCCGTTCCTGCTTCGGCAGCAGCATCGGCAAGTCATTAGTCGGCTCCGGACAGCAGCCACAACGCCTTTCCGGCATCGGCAAGTTCGCCACTTCGCCTTAGGCTTCAACACCTCATCGCAATCATTTCATCGGGCTTCGGCTGCAAAGCGCGGCAAGGCTTCCCGGGCAAGCCTCGATCCCTCCAGCTGTGGCATGATCGGCCCGCATCAGCTTGTTCAAGCGGGGCAGCATTGATCAGGGGTGCTTCAACGACCACCGCCGCCCAACAATTCATTCAAGCCGACCGCTGCTTCGCAGCGTCGGCTTAATTCAGGCGTTAGGCCCAATGGAAATTACGTTTGTAGGCCCGGTGTTCTTCTCGGAAGGTGATGAGGCGCTGTTCTTCCACGGACTGGAACAGGTCCCGGGCTTCGCTTCGGTTGTCGGACGCAATCGCGAGCTGACCGTTTCCTTGGGAGAAGCACGGGAAGGGGCCGTTAGGGAGTTGCTCGTGCTTCTTAGGCGTTGGCAAATTGACCCATCTGCGCTCAACCCGTTCCGTGGCGAAGATCTCTACCCTTCTCGCCTGTGGGAGCAGGCGCTCCATGAGGCTGTTAGCTCCGGGCGTTGATCGGCTGGGGCCTAACAATTCATTCAAGCCGACGCCGTTTCCCGGCGCGGCTTAATTCCGGGGTTGGGCGGCAGTAGTTTGATTTGGCTGGCCGTTCCTACTTCGGCAAAAACATCGGCAGGTCATTAGTCGGCTCCGGGCAGCAGCTACAACCCTTGCCGGCGTCGGCGGGTTCGCCACTTCGCCTTACGCTTCGTCACCGCCTCACAATCGTTTCATCGGGCTTCGGCTGCAAAACGCGGCAGGGTTTCCCGAACAAGCCTCGATCCCGCCAGCTGTGGCATGATCGGCTCGCATCAGCTTGTTCAAGCGGGGCGGCATTGGTCAGGGGGGCTTCAACGATCACTGCCGCCCAACAATTCATTCAAGCCGACCGCGGCTTCGCAGCGTCGGCTTAATTCTGGCGTTAGGCGCCATATCATCTGTCCATGAAAACACCAGACGCTTACGCCGCATTGATCAAGGAATTGGAGGCAATGGGGAAGCTTCCCGCTCCCGATTTGCTCGCGCTAGTGGGTGCACCTGCCAAGGTGCGCGCCTTGGACATCTCTGGAGAGGCGATTGAGGTAGAGCTATCTGTCTCTTGGCTCAAGGACGCTCATGATGCAGTCTGTATCATCGGCCATGCACGCGGCCCAAGTACCTGGCACACGGAACATTTGCAAGAGAGCATCACGGTTTCAATTCCTTCTGGCGTAGCCGATGGCACCTAACATTTCATTCAAGCCGACGTCGCTTCGCGACGCGGCTTAACTCCAGAGTTACGTGCTCATGTCAGATCCTCAGCAGATCAAACAAGCATTCCTACGGTCTCGCCGCTTAGGGCTCTGGCTTGGGTGTGCTGCGCCCGCCTTGTTCGCGGTAGCGGCGCTATTGTGCTCCCTCAATTCCCTTTCGCCCTTTCTGTCCTTCTGCCTCCTAACCGCAGCTTTGGCATGCTGTTACCTTGGCATCAGAGCTTATCGCTGCCCAAGTTGCGAGTCATTCCCCGAGCCGGATGTTCCGCTGTTCAATCCCGAGGTGTGCTGTGCTTGCAAAACCCAGCTCCGCTAATTGCGAGTACGCACCTAACAGTTCATTCAAGCCGAACTCGCTTCGCGAGTCGGCTTAGTTCCAGAGTCAGGCCTCATGGACAACTCCGATCGCATATCGCTCCTTGATCTCTCAGATGTTCGAAAGGCCGTTTCGGCCATGCGTTCACGGTCAATTCTTGCTGCAGGTGTGGGCGGAGTTATCTTCAGCGCGTTCGTGGTCGCGGCATCACTTTGGCGGCGCCCTGGCGAGGTTTCTACGGCTATTTTCCTAGCAGCCGTCACGTACCTTCTGTTCGGCCTGCCACTATTGGTGTATTGGGTGCGGCACTGGCGCAGGATCTATCAGCGCATTGCGGATGTTGAGCTACGAGTCCAAGCTGGTGAGGTTGTGTACGGCTCGCAAGTGCAGTTCCCCTAGCTTGTGGCCTAACGATTCATTCAAGCCGACGTCGCTTCGCGACACGGCTTAACTCCAGAGTTAGGCCGCTTATGCAAGCTTCAAGCGAACCCACACATAGGCACTTCAGCACTCCGTTGAGTCAGTGGATTGTGCAGGTACCTGCGGAACTTCCCTTCGACGCCGTTGGCCTTTGGCAGATTGTGCCCGTTTTGCGGCAGGATTTTGGACTGGCTGGAGATGCATTGGTTCAAGCTGTCCGTGCAGCCATCAGAGCGCTAATTGAGGCGGGTGCAATCCCCGTCCAAGGGACGGACCTCCCTATGCGCTGGGTACCACGGCAAGATTTGGCGGCTTCTGGTGAGCGCGGGGTGGAACTCATCGTAGAGTATTGGCAGGCACTGGGACGCGATCCTCATGTTGGGGATGTCTGGCTCACCCTCCCGCCGGACGCGGCCTAACAGTTCATTCAAGCCAACGCCGCTTCGCGGTGCGGCTTAATTCCGGAGTTGGGCGCGAAACATGCATCTCCGCATCTTGCATATTTTCTTTCTGGCGACGCTGACTTCATACTCAAGCTCTGCAGTGAGCTCGCCCCTTCTAAGATCTCTCGCGACAGATCTCCGCGCAATGCGTGCGCTTCCTATGGCCACACCAACCAATGCGAGGTGTCCCAGTGACACTGCGCCGCTCATCGGCTTGAGCCAAAGCCAACTGCAAGCCACACTAGGCAAGCCCGACTTCATCAGCGACTCGGACCGGAGCTGGACCTACTTTTTCACCAATCCGGTCCCACCCTATCAGTTTGGTGGGGGCCACCCGGAGCTAAGCTTTTCATTCGGGACAACCAAGCGGGTAGTGAATGTCACCTGCCACTATTCGCGCTAGGTACGCGTCTAACAATTCATTCAAGCCGAACCCGCTAAGCGGGTCGGCTTAATTCCGGAGTTAGCGCTCAATGACAGATCCCAACAACTGCTATGCCTACTTCGCGGTGTACGACGACGACCTTGACCCTTCGGTCGTGTCTGCTGAGCTTGGCATCACTCCGACACGCGCTTGGCGCAAGGGAGACCGAGACTCTCGACACCGGGAACGGCGGACGGGTAAATGGTCGCTTTATTCCAGGGTCGAGCGTACCGCGGCTTTAGAGGAGCATCTGAAGGACGTTCTTCTTCAAATGGACGCCAACTCAAGCGCCTTTGCCGCTGTCAGCCATCGCTTAGGCGGCACCATGCAACTAGTTGGCAACTTCAATGACATTGGCGCGGGACTCCGCGTTTCAAAGACTATCGTGTCCCGGCTCGCCTTCTACGGTTTGCGACTAGATCTCGACACTTACTACCTGTACTCGGACAGTCGCGAGTGCACGGGTTGAGCGCTAACAGTTCATTCAAGCCGCCCCCGCTACGCGCGCCAGCTTAATTCCGGAGTTAGACCCACTATGAAGCCACTAGTAATCCCACCTGCAGCGCAACGTGACGACAAAGCGATCCAGATGCTCAGTGCTTGGATTGCTGAGCATGGCCAGCACTGCACGATCAAGGTGGGGCTTTGGCAGGACAACGGGCGTGATGAGGCTCCTGCATGGGGTATTTTCCTCGCAGATACCATTCGACACATCGATAATGCGCTTCAAGAGCAGTATGGGCAGCCTGCATCTGACACCATTTCCGCAATCATGGAATCGCTCCATGATGAGCTGAGCGATCCAACTTCTGATGCCAAAGGCTCCTTTAGTCATGGCCATGGGTAACCGGCCTGATAGGTCATTCAAACCGACGCCGCTTCGCGGCGCGGCTCAATTCAGGCATTAGGCGGCTATGAACTTCCACTGGTTGCTCCTTTCACTGGCAACGGCGGGCGCTACCACGCCCCACAACTCATGCATGTCGCCAGACCCAGAGCTCATCTATTGCCCGGCGCCAGAAGCACCTCGTATTGCAGAGCTGCGTGGTGGCACAGTTACACTGGAGCTGCAGATCGATCCGGACGGTTCAGTTCGTTCCTCCACGGTACTTTCATCATCTGGCCACTCAGCTTGGCCTAGCGCCGCACAATCCGCGGTGGCAAAGTGGCGATATTCGGCGGATTCGGCTTCCCGTGCACGAAAGGTTCCATTCGACTTCCAGTTTGGCAGCCCGTAGCCGCCTGACAGTTCAATCATGCCGATGCCGCTTCGCGGCGCGGCTTAATTCAAGAGTTGGGACACTATGAGAGTTGCTGTCACGCTTTTGCTTGGCTCGCTCATTTCTTGCTCTGGTGCCCCTATGCCCGAGTCCCTCTGTAACGTTGCGCGCGCTCCGGATCGCTTCCTGGGAACTCCTCTCACAATTTCCGGGACGGCCAAGATGTCCCGCCATGGGACCACGCTCTCCGACCCCGCTTGCCCAGATTTGGGGCTTGGCCTTGAGGGCAGCGGAGGTAGCTCTGATTTTTCGGGCGCGCTTTGGGGTACTCTCGCGCCAAATCGAGGCGGCATTCGGGTCAAGGTCACGGGGCAACTCACTCGCAGCTCCGAATTGCCTTCCTATGTGTTCCACGTCGCAACGGGCGTTGTCGAGTGACTGATACGCGCCCTAGCACTTCCTCCAAGCCGAAGCCGCTTCGCGGCTCGGCTTAACTCTGGCGTTAGGCGGCGATGGTAACTCTCAAGTTCGTGATGATCTTTCTCCTAAGCAGCTTGTCTAGCGCTTGCTTCGCCGGCTCCCAATCTGTTGCGTCTACGCAGCCATGGTCCCCGCACTGTTCGGCCACTGGCATTCCCGCCCGCAACGCGGACGAGGCTGCCTATCTAGAAGCTGCGGCAGCTCGCTGCGAGGCCAAAGACGCGTGTGTTCTCGCTTGTAGTCGCTCCGGCTGCGCTGATGGTATTGCCGGTAACTGCGCCCACGTATGCTTTCGTGGCCTTCCCGAAGACCTTGCCAAGCGAGCAGACTATTGGGCGCAGCGTCCGTCGTGTCGGTTGCCGCCTAACAATTCATTCAAGCCGAAGCCGCTTCGCGGCTCGGCTTAATCCTGGCGTTAGGGCTCACATGGAAGTAATCATGCAACCTGTGGCCAATTATCTTGGCGACCGCATCATCAAGGTCAATCATGCCGGCGAGCATGGCGCCATAGGCATCTACACCGGTCAGATCCTCATGGCCAGACTGACCGCGCCAAAGATGGTCGCTGAGCTTCGCGAATTCCGCTCACATGAACAACGGCATCGGGCCATCTTTGGCGCTGAGCTGCAGCGGCGTGGCCGTCATCGTTGCCGTAGCTACTGGCTTTGTGGCATGGGCGGCTTCCTACTCGGGGCCATAACTGGCTTGCTCGGTAGCAGTGCTATTGCAGCAACTACCACTGCCGTTGAGAGTGTCGTGCTTCGCCACCTTGAGTATCAACTCGTTGTGCTGCAGGGCCATGACCCTTTCGCCGTATCAGCAATCTCATCCATTGTCGCTGAGGAGCAGCAGCACCACGACCAGTCTCTGGGGCACGTCCAAGCTGGTATATTCTGGCCCAGGGTTCTCACGCCCATTGTGTCCGCCTCGACCGAGGCAGTTATTTGGCTGGGCTTGCGGCTGTGAGCCCTAACAATTCATTCAAGCCGACGTCTCTTCGCGGCGCGATTTGACTCCGGAGTTGGGTGGCATGGAAGGTTCTATGCGACTTTTGACGAAAGCTCTGGTCATTGCGGCCACGCTCTCACTCATTACTGGCTGCGCACACACTACGGGGCCACGGATGGAGCCGTCTCACGTCGCAGATGAGGTTGGCTTTCCCAAGTGCCGAGTTTCGGTTCCGCTTAGCCAAGATGAAGTATTGGCAAATGCCCGGTTCACCGGAGTATCAGCTCCGGAAACTCAAGTTGACTGGACCAGAATGAAGGCGACGTACCGCCTAGGCGATCGATTTCGGTTCGTGTCCTGCGTATCGGGCAAGCACCTCGGAGCACCTGGTTACTCCTTCTTCGGCCTGTTCCGCGGCAACAGCGTCGCCCTCCAGATGTTCCAAATCATTGACAACTAGAGATGCGTCGCGTGCCGCCTAACAATTCATTCAAGCCGAACCCGCTGCGCGGGTCGGCTTAATTCCGGAGTTAGGGCCCGCATGTCAAAGCTTCTGGCGGTTGCAATCGCGTTGATCTTTCTGGCAAGCGGGTGCACTGAGGCGCCGCAGCCTCAAGAACGTTCTGCGGCTGATCGGACCTACATCCCGGTCACCTCTCTTCGCACGAGCCACTACATTCTTCATTCGTCGGCGAGTGAGACAGAGACCAAGTCAGTATCGATAGCCGTTGAGTCTCTCTATAACGCATACGTTCGCCTGTTCCCACCCAGGTCGCCCGCGGCTGAGCTCAACCTAGTACTGTACAAAGACCAGGTCGAGTTCAAGCGGCACAGTCGAATCTCACCGTGGGCAGAGGCTTACTACAAGCGGCCCTACTCATACGCCTACCCAGGAACTGGCGAGAATCCGCATCACTGGATGCTACATGAGGCCACGCACCAACTTCTTGCAGAGGCTGGTGGCTACAGGCCGCGTCGCTGGCTCAATGAGGGCATCGCTAGCTATTTCGGAGCCAGCGCCCTTCTGGATGGTTCTTTGGATCTCGGCCGACCAGATCCGGCCGCGTACCCCATCTGGTGGCTCAAGGACGTGCGTATAAATCCCAATGCTCCGCCAACTTTTCAGGAGAGGCGCCTGCCTTCGCTGGAGCAGCTGGTCGAGGACACTGGCCCGCCTATTGGAGAGAACGTCAACCACTACTACATTGCCTATTGGAGCCTCGTTCACTACCTTTTCCACGGTGACAACGGAGCTCATCGGGTGGCAGTCCAAGCCCTGCTAGAGCAGCGCGGCTCTCCACAAGCATTCAAACAGCTGGTTGGTGCTTATGACGTCGTCGAACCTCGCTGGCATGCTCACCTTGCCGACTTGGCTAGTGGCCAAGCAGGTATCGGGCGTGGACCCTAACAATTCACTCAAGCCGAATTCGCTTCGCGGCTCGGCTTAACTCAGGCGTTAGGCGCTATACGGATGCTTGGCCAACTTCTAGATTCTTGGCAATTCAACTTTTGGCGAGGCCTCGTCAGCCTTTGTGCTGGCTTGCTGGCCATTTCGCCCTGCCTATTGGTCCCAAGCTTGCGGCGCAAGTTCCTCAAGGTCGCCCCAGACATTGAGGCTATTGGATTGATCGCACTGGTAGTGGCCATCGTTGCCATTGGGTGTTACAACCACTTCGGCAGCGCTAGTGGCGCCTAACAGTGCATTCAAGCCGAACCCGCTTCGCGGGTTGGCCTAATTCCAGAGTTTTGCATCGCATAAGCGTTCCCGCGACACAACAGACCAACTTACCGTCAGCCTATATGACCCATTTGTATCGCTACATACCAATCTGGCGTCGCGTACAGAGCGGCGCAGTTCTTTATCGTGTCTTTGAGGTCATCGGCAGTGGATTCACTGTTCAAAGCAAGGACTTCTTCCACGCAGACGCACCGACTGGTGCCGCGGCATCGCTGGAAGCACAATTCTTGGAACTGTTGATAGAGCAGGATCCACATCACCGGTTCGGAGCTTCATCTACGATTGAGGCGGCTGTTCTGGCATTCGACCAGCACTTTGAGTCTGCGGCCGATGCCTAGCAGTTCATTCAAGCCGATGCCGCTTCGCGGGTCGGCTTAACTCCAGAGTTAGGCATGAAGGACAGATCTGTGCGCGTTGACTTAGCCCTCTTTGACGGCGACGAACTAATGAACCGTAGCAGCTTCCGCGTCGGTGTCGCCGAGCTCGCAAGCTATTCCCCGCTGTTCAAAATCACTCACAAGCTGGGGCAGGAGGCGGCGGATGTTGTTCTTTCAGAGTTCCCGACACATGCTGACCTCAAAACAATCGTTCTTAAGATGCCAATCCATGAGTCCTCTGATTGGGAATCAATCGACATGGGTAGGTACTCACTGGCATTCTGGTGTCGGCTTGATGCCTAACAGCTCATTCAAGTCGATCCCACTCCGCGCGCCAGCTTAATCCCGGAGTTAGACCCACTATGAAGCCACTAGTAATCCCACCTGCAGCGCAACGTGACGACAAAGCGATCCAGATGCTCAGTGCTTGGATTGCTGAGCAAGGCCAACACTGCGCGATCAAGGTGGGACTTTGGCAGGACAGCGGCCGTGATGAGGCCCCTGCATGGGGTATTTTCCTTGCAGACACCATTCGGCACATAGCTAATGCGCTTCAAGAGCAGTATGGGCAGCCTGCATCTGACACCATTTCCGCAATCATGGAATCGCTCCATGATGAGCTGAGCGATCCAACTTCTGATGCCAAAGGCTCCTTTAGTCATGGCCATGGGTAACCGGCCTGATAGGTCATTCAAACCGACGCCGCTTCGCGGCGCGGCTCAATTCAGGCATTAGGCGGCTATGAACTTCCACTGGTTGCTCCTTTCACTGGCAACGGCGGGCGCTACCACGCCCCACAACTCATGCATGTCGTCAGACCCAGAGCTCATCTATTGCCCGGCGCCAGAAGCACCTCGTATTGCAGAGCTGCGTGGTCGCACAGTTACACGGGAGCTGCAGATCGATCCGGACGGTTCAGTTCGTTCCTCCACGGTACTTTCATCATCTGGCCACTCAGCTTGGCCTAGCGCCGCACAATCCGCGGTGGCAAAGTGGCGCTATTCGGCGGATTCGGCTTCTCGTACACGAAAGGTTCCTTTCGACTTCCAGGTTGGCAGTCCTTAGCCGCCTGACAGTTCATTCAAGCCGAACCCGCTTCGCGGGTCGGCTTAATTCCATAGTTAGACTTCCATGGATATGTCAAAACAACCGCCGATGAATCAAACAGCGCGATTTCTTATCTGCGCTGTTGTCGTACCCATATTTGTGCTTATAGGCCTGCTTCTGAACGGCATGATTGCACCAAACGTCAACGTAACCGGCGAGTTCGCCGGATGGATGGTCATTTTTGTAATGACCATCGTCCTTCCTATGCATTTGGTCGCCCTGGTTGTTACTTACCTGCTTGCGAAGAACAGGTTTTCATTCAGGTGGCCCCTCACAACAATTTTCATGTCGTGCATCTTGATAGCCTTGGCGATCATGCTTTCCAAGTCTTCCAATCCATTCTCTCTTGTGTTCTCGGTGACAACAGTACCTCTATCTCTCGTCTCTTACGTCGCCACTGCTGGGCGCATGGACACCAAGCCTGAAAATTCATCCAAGCCGACGTCGCTCCACGACGCGCCTTAACTCTGGCGTTAGACAAAAATAGTCATCGCCATGAGCGATCCAGTCTTTACATTCCAACCCCGCTGGAAAGAGGAGCTGCTATGTTCCTGCTCCGAAGGTTCGTTCGTCCTGGAGATGCCGATGGGAATTGCCTCTGTATATCTGCCATCACAGGATCAATGGCCCGTCAAAGCACCGAGCTGGACGAAAGGGTACTGGACCGCACTCCAGACACAACTCAGCCAATGGTGCGCAGAGAATGACCTCCCGCTTTACATAGAGGACTCGGCCCATGTTTGGTAGTTGTCACGGGCAGCGGCCTGACAGCTCATTCAAGCCGAGCCGCTTCACGGTGCCGGCAGGCTCTGTACCCGGGCATCACACGTGCTGTCGCCTTGGTGAAATATGCTTCTCATGGACCAAGGCTTGGCAGTTCAGTCGGGCCGAAGCTGCTTCGTGGCCGGACATGGTTCCGGCAACTCGCAACTCGCAACTCGCAATCGGACACATCACATGACAGACGCGCCCCCCATCCCTCTCTCTTCCCTCAGGGACATCTTCGATCACCTGGACCGTACGAGCATGACCGGCTACGAGTGTGATCATACTTTTGCGCTCACAAGTACCTTCCTGCAGAAGAACAATCTGCCCGTCGAGGCGACGCTCGAATGGCTTGGGGAGAACGGCGCGGGCTGCGATTGCGAAGTGATCTTCAATGTTTGCCCGGAATGGGAGGACGCCGTTGGCTACACCCCACCAGACGAGGACGACGCCTGACAGCTCAGTCAGGTCGACGCCGCTCCGCGGCGCAGCGTGATACCAGAGCCAGGCCGAGGAAAAGCATGAAATGCATACTGATAGTTCTGCTTGCCGTGCTGATTCCATCCACCTCCTTCGCCGGGCTTCCCTTCGAGGCTACGCTTGAGGAGATGGCTGAGGGCGCGGATCACATTCTGATTGGTCGCATCATCGGCGTTGACATGATCAACAGCAGAGGCGAGGCCGTCCTGGACAGAGAGGCAGCGACTGGCCCCGGGCTCGATAACACCATCAGGCTCCTCATTGCGGTGGATGAGGTTCTTGTCACAAATGTCGCCACTGTGCCGAACGTTCTGCCGGTGCCACTGGCAAGCCATCTGCATTACCGGCTCGGACAGATCGCTGACGCACATGACGGCGATACGGCTGCCCGGCTCGTGCTCCTTGAAGGCAACGACTTTGTCGGTGTGAAGCCCGGTGTTTTCATGCGTCCATTGAGTGACAAAGATGAAGCCCTGCGCATCCATCATGCAGCACATCCATAGGCCTTGGCCTAGCAATTCATTCAGGCCGATCCCGCAGCGCGGATAGGCTGAGGCCTTGGTACTTACAGCGACATGGACGAATCATTCGCAAGGGAACTCGAAGGCATCCGTTGGTTCCAGTCCTGCGGGCAACCACTCCCGCTGTCACTGCCCTTTCCCGTCGCGCAGGTCTCGGGCTGGTCACAGGCCCTCAGCCTGTGCAGTGACCAAGCGTGGGAGGACGTCACCCTCGAGGCCAGGAACCGGCTGACGCGGTTCCTGCACACGCGTCATCGTGATGCGTACCAGCAATGGAACCACATCGCCGCCGCTGCGAAGTCACGCATCGATGCGTCGGTGTGCGATCTGATCTGGCGCCCGTTCGCAGAGCAACAGGGGCTAGGCAAGGCGTTCACGGACGCCGTCTCCTGGGATGTCCTGGCCGCCGTGATGGAACACGCGTATCGGGACTGCTCCGGGCGCCCGACGTTCTTCCTCCAGCTGCTCCAGGTGTATCGCGCCGGGCATTTCCCGTGCGGCTGGTCCGGGGACTGGCCCGACGGCATGCTACTGGTCTGGTAGCGTGGGCAAAGACGATTCATCCAACCGGAACGACACCAGTGAGGGCGCACGCAGATCGCCCAATAGCTGGGGCCGGCATCCGCCTCGGCATCGATGGCCTCCCCAACCCGAGGATGGCCGCGCCCCGGCCGCAGGCTTTGGTACCGTCTCCCAGCGGCATCACTCCAACCCAACGATGGACCCTGCAGTGACATGAACGGGATTGACCAGGACAAGGCTCACCGGATGCTCGGCAGGATCGTTCTGGCCGGCATCACTTCGCATGACCGCGAGGGAAACATCCTCAACCAGACGCAGGTCTTCGGCAGGGTCCTGCGCATCAACGCGCAGGAAGGCGTGGTCCTGGCCAACGGCATCGACGGCACCGAAATCGCCCTCCCGCCCGACCTGGCGCAGTACTCTGCCGCCGAGCCCGGCACCTACACCCTCAGGTCGACGAACACGGTGGTTCATGACCCCGACTACCTCTCCAGCTGGGACATCCATCCACCATCCGGTGGCAAGGATGATGCAGGCTGATCGCTCACTGCCCACCCCGTGCGCCCGATGAAACTGCTGGTTCTCGATCTCGATGAAACACTCATCCACGCCACCGAGGCCGGCCTGGGGCACACACCCGATTTCGAAGTCGGGCCGTACGCGGTGTACAAGCGGCCGGGGCTGGATGCATTCCTGTCCACCATGGGAGCCTGTTTCACACTGGCGGTATGGACCTCTTCCACACGCCCCTATGCCTTACCGGTGGTTGCGAACATCTTCCCGGCCGGGATCGAACTCGCGTTCGTGTGGGCCAGGGAGCGCTGCACGCCGCGCTTCGATCCGGACCAGCAGGACCATGAGTGGACGAAGAACCTCGGGAAGCTGAAGCGGCGCGGCCATCGGCTCGAGCAGGTCCTGATGGTGGATGACACGCCGGCGAAGCTCGCCCGGCATTACGGCAACCTGGTCAGGATCAAGCCCTTTTTCGGCGACCCTGCGGACCGTGAGCTTTTCCAGCTCGGCGAGTACTTACCCACCCTGGCCGGTGCGGCGAATGTCAGGACGATCGAGAAGCGCTTCTGGCGCAGGCGAATCGCCGATGATCGCTGAGCGATCCTTCCCTCCGAACCTGATTGGCGGTGCGCGACGATCCACCTGCCTGGCCTACAACGTCGGCGCTCCCGCGCCGAATCCGTCTTGAGGCTGGCACCACACCGACACGAGCCCGGCATGGACGACTCCGAGAACCCGTACCGCTCCCCGCGTGGAACCGCAGCCGCCGCGCCCGGACGCAGGCTGTGGCTGTCGAGCCTGCTGGCCTCCTCACCTGCGGCATTCCTTGCGATTGCCCTGTTGTTCTGCGCCGCCGAGCGCAGGCATTTCCGTACCTCGCAGAATGATCCCGCCCTGCTATTGGCCGCGCTTCCACAGCTGTTGTGCGTGGCCCTGGTGGCCGGCCTGGTCTGCTCGGTCTCCCGCCACCCCCGTCCGCTGCGAGCCCTGCTTGCCGGCTTGGTAACCGGGCCCATGCTCGCGCTCCTGGCCTATCGCCTGTATCCGCTCCTGAAGCAGTGGGCCTGATGCAGCGTCGCTGCGGGAGCCCTCGTCACTCACGTATCGGTCGCCTTGGAACCTGTTTGGCACCTGACCCGCATGCACATCTGGCCACCTGATGAACACAAGGACGCTCGAACCCATGTCACCGACGCATACCCAGCTGCTTGCCTTCGCGATCCATGAGATCCGCCTGCTGCTTGGCCATCACCTCGGCAGCGGCGATGCACCAGACCCCGCCGCACGCGCGGCGGCACACCTGGCCTATGCACTCCACAATCAGGCAGATGCGGTGCTGCAGGGAGGCACCTTCGACGTGCAGCAGGCATTGGGCACCATTGATGCCGTGGACCGGATGCTGGGCACCCGGTTCCAGGAGCGGCTGTTCCAGGTCACCGCGCTGTCCCCTCCAACACCCGAACCCAGAGGATGAGCAGCGCGGTCACAGCCCTTTGCCACGGCACGGTGGAGGCACAAAGAACGGTCGATCACCTGCTCACCTGCCAGCTACGGACATGCACCCCTATCGTTATGATGCAGAAACACCACACCCCGCACGCTCGCGACCGGGCCCACTTGGCCAGGCTTCATCGGCGCCCATGATGACCTCGTCACTCATTCCACCGGAGGTGCCATGCGTATCCAACCCGCCGTCATGATGTCTTTTGTGCTCACCGCAGGGCCGGCAGATGCCGTCGACCCGCAGGCGCTTGCGCAGGTGCAGGTGCAGGTGCAGGAGTATGTCGGCGCGGGCTGCCTGGTCGAAGTGCTTCAAGCCAAGGCGGTCCTGTGGGGGAACAATGGTTTCCGCATCGAACACTGGAATGTCAGGACGCGCGATGGCATCGCGCGCTTCGAGGTGAGTTACCACTCCCCTGCCATACTGCCTTCCAGTGCCAACCCATATTCGGTTCGAGGCACCGATGCCACCGGGAAAGCCCAGCCGCAAGGTCGCCCATGCCTTCCATCCTCAACCCTTGGCAGTAACAACCCCGGTTGATCGCCCTACTCCTGGAGATCGGAAACGACATGCGCAATGAACGGTACTGGTTCGAGGCCAAGCAACATGGCTGGGGATGGCCACTGAGATGGCAGGGCTGGCTGGCGTACGGCATCACCTTCGCCTCGTTGGCGGCACTGTTCTTCGTGGTGCCGCCGACCCGGGCCCCGGGCCCGTTCATGGGAGCGACGGGGGGCATTATCCTGCTGTTGCTCGTGGTGTGCTGGCTGAAGGGGGAGCCGCTGCGGTGACGCAGGGATGGCCCCCGATGGGGTGTGGCGCCGAGCGTGGCCCGGCACTACCGGGTGTGGCATGATCGGCTCGCTTTGCGCAACACAGACCGGGCGGCTTCGGCTTGGAATTCGGTGGTTGGCCATGGCTCGCCTGACCCTTCACTCACGTCGGCTCCCCCGGGGCACGGCGCTGTTCGGGCGGCGGTGTGCATGGAATGGATCAACGAGCTTGAGAACGAAGCCTGGAACACGGTGATCGACGAGCTGGTCTGGCACCTCCGGCATGGCCGGGTGCCCACCATCATCACGCGCCGGTTCGCCCCCGCGCGTGGCATCGAGTTCCGCTTCGGCGATGCGCCGGCGGTGTTCGCACCCATCGACGATGCATCGCTGGAAGACCACTGGGACGAAGCCAGCCGCATCATCGGCCGCTTCCCGCAACTGAATGCGACGCGCCTGCGCAGTGATCGCAGTAGCATCCCGGCGGTCATGCGCGCGCCCGGATTCGCATGACACGCGCCCATCACCGCGCGCATGCTCTGCTTTCCCTTCCCATGAAGCACCCAGGCGGCCCATGAAGCGCGTGACCGGTATTGGCGGCATCTTCTTCCAGGCACGCGACCCCGCCGTGCTGCGTGCGTGGTACCAGCGCCACCTGGGCATCGAGGTGCAACCCTGGGGCGGCGCTGCATTCACCTGGACCGACACCGATGGCCAGCCCTTCGCCGGCACCACGGTCTGGTCGATCAACGCGGCTGGCAGTGAGGCGCTCGCCCCCGGCAGCGCACCGTTCGTCATCAACTACCGGGTGCATGACCTGCATGCCCTATTGGCGGCATTGCGCGAGGAAGGCTGCCAGGTGCTCGAGCGCAGCGAGGATTCGGAGTATGGGAAGTTCGGTTGGGTGATCGACCCGGAAGGCAACAAGGTCGAACTGTGGCAACCGCCGCAGGGCCAGTGAGCGCACGCTGTCGCCCGATGACGGACGTCTCGCCCTCAGCTGCCGCCGCCCGCCCGCCGCGCGGTACGTTCCTCAAGCGCAGCCTTGCCTGGCTGCTGACCGCCATTGCGCTGATAGGCATTCCGCTGTGGGTCGGCAGCCAGAGCCGCGCCGATACCGCGGCCCAGGTAGCCGAACGAGGCTGGGCCTGCGGCATGTCGGTGCTGGGGCTGTTCCTGTTCGGGCTGATGTTGGCGGCACTGCTGTCGTTGACGTCACTGCTGCTGGGCGGGCTGGCGTACCGGGCGACGCCACGCCCGCGCTCGGGGTGGCGGCTGGCCGAACTGCTGGTGTTCTCGCTGCCATTGCTGGCTGGCCTCGCGGTGGTGGTGGTGATGTTTGCCGGCGGATGAAAACGCAGCTCCCTGCCCTCGACGCGAGATCCACATGCCCGGCCCCCTTCCCCCGCCACTGACACGTCCGCAGCCGCCTGCACCCAATCGACGGGTGTGGCTGCTGATCGGCCTGGCCGGCAGCGTCTCCGCGGCGCTGGTGGTGAGCTATATCGGGCTGGCGGTCGCGCCGCAGTTCGAGTCGGTCTACCGCAGTTTCGGCGCGCAGATGCCCGCGACCTCCCAGCTGTTCATGCGCTTTTTCGGCCTGGTCTGGCTGCTGCCGGCGGGCGTGCTCGCCATCGGCCGCTGCTGGCCGCGCCCCAATGCCCCGGTCATTGCCGGCGTGCTGGGGTTGGTCGCTCCCTTCGTTGCCGTTCCTGTCGCCCTGTTGCTCATCTACCTGCCATTGTTCCGGCTTGCCGACGTCTAGCCGCGGAGAACCGGATGCCGTACTTCCCCGTGACCGCGCCCCGCCTTGGCTTCGTCGTGCTCTACCGCCGTACGTCATTCACGAATCGACTCAACGTGTTCGCGATCCCCTGGCGCAGGCATGGGCAGCAGCTCGGCCGGAGGCCAGCCCCGCGTCCCTCACGGATTCAAGCTGCCGGTGCTCTCCATCGTGTGGTGCCTCATTCACGAGCGATCGAATGGCGCCGCCGGGAAGTGGGTGCCGGCGGCCGGACCGGTACACTTCCGGCCATCTCCGTTGATGTGTACGACAGCATGGCCAACATCGAATTCAACAAGGACGAGAAAGCCATCCTCGTCCGCAAGCTGCAGGGGTACTTTTCCGAAGAGCTGCAGCAGAAGATCGGGCAGTTCGACGCTGAGTTCCTGCTGGACTTCATCGGCAAGGAGATCGGCGCGTACTACTACAACCATGGCCTGTACGATGCACAGGCCGCATTGAGCGCGCGCATGGAAGACCTGCAGGATGCGATCTACCAGCTGGAGCAGCGCACGGAGTTCCGGCGATGAAACCGCAGACGGGAATGAGCGCGCGCCCCATGCTCCTGGCCGTGCTGCTGGCGATGATGCTGGCCGCCTGCGGCATGCCGGTGCCCGCGGCCAAGCGCGACTACGTCGGTAGCTGGGCATCGGATACCACCTTGCTGGTCATCGAGCCGAGTGGCCGCGTGCGCTACAAGCACCAGCCCACGCCCAACGTCAGCAAGTCGCTGGATGCGCCGATCAAGTCCTTCGAGGGCGATGACCTGGTGGTCGGCGTCGGGCCGCTGACCACGCGGTTCGTGGTCTCGGCGCCGCCGCATGAGGATGGCGGCGTATGGAAGATGACCGTCGATGGCCAGGAGCTGCGCCGGCGCTGAGTTGCGCTGTGCAGCGTGCGTTCCCGCCGGCAGCCGCTAGGCTGGGCAGCATTCAACGTCGTGGAGAGGCCCATGGTCAACGGCAGCTGTCATTGTGGTGCGGTGCGCTTCGAGTGCGATGGCGTGCCGACCGAAGGCTACGAGTGCAACTGCTCGCACTGCAGCCGCAAGGGGTTCGTGCTGTGGTTCGTGCCGCGGCAGGCCTTGCGGGTCACCGCCGGCGAAGGTGCACTCACGACGTACCTGTTCAACCGGCACGTGATTGCCCATCAGTTCTGCCCGACCTGCGGATGCCAACCGTTCGGGCTGGGCAGGCAGCCGGACGGGACCGAGACGGCGGCGATCAACCTGCGCTGCCTGGAAGGGTTTGATCTGGAAACGGTGAAACGGATCGCCGTGGACGGACGGGCCTTCTGAGGATCTGTCGGGGGAGCGCGGGCATCGCCATCCTCTCCCGCGTACAGCCCGCCGCTTGCGCATACCCGATGCACGGGAAACGTATGGTCGGCCTGCCGGCCAGCGTCGCCTCGTCGCGCAACTGAATGCCTCCCGCGCATTCCGGGCGAGCCGACGCGGCCTTCGTCCGGCTCCCGCCGACCGCCCGATCCCTGCCCGCCGGCAAACCGGGAACGGGCCCGAAACGTGGCAAAGGCCGGCCTGGCGTGGTTTGCGCGTGGCGGCAACGACACCTTGCGCGCGCTTTCCCGTCCGCCGACGGCCCCTTGATCGCCTCGCCGTTGCCACCGGCATTGGAAGATCGCGTCATCGTCGGCGAAAATCCACGGGCCGAGGCCGAGCATGCGCGTCCGAGGGCCAATGCCCGCGAGTTCCCAGCGGAGGAAACGCGGCGCAGTTGACCCGGTCGCCTGCTCGCGCCCACCGCCCCGCGTGGGTGATGGGCCAGCGACACCGCATCAGCCACCTGGAACGCAGGTCCGCCCAGCAGGGCAACCGCGCCGGGCCGATCTGGAATACTGCGCCCTCGGAGATCGTCGCCGCCTCGTGTCGAGGTGGCGGTTCCAGGCAACCGTCGTCGCCCCGTGCGCCGGCCTTTACCCAAGAGCCCCTGCATGAACATTGAAGCCACTTCCGCCCTGCCGCCGCGCGAAGCGATGGAGTTCGACGTCGTCATCGTCGGTGCCGGCCCCGCCGGCCTGGCCACGGCCATCCGCCTGCGCCAGCTGGCCGTGGAGAAGGGCCAGGAGCTGTCGGTCTGCGTGCTGGAGAAGGGCTCCGAGCCGGGCGCGCACATCCTGTCCGGCGCGATCATGGACCCGCGTGCGCTCAACGAGCTGTTCCCGGACTGGGCCGAGCGCGGTGCGCCGCTGAAACAGGCCGTCACCCGCGATGAGTTCCTGTTCCTGGACGAGACCGGTGCCAAGGCCACCCCGCACGCGCTGCTGCCGGAGTGCTTCCACAACGACGGCAACTACATCATCAGCCTGGGCGAAGTGACCCGCTGGCTGGCGCAGCAGGCCGAGGCACTGGAAGTGGCGATCTTCCCGGGCTTCGCCGCCGCCGAGGTGCTGTACGACGACAACGGCGCGGTGATGGGCGTGGCCACCGGCGACATGGGCATCCACAAGGACGGCACCCCAGGCCCGAACTTCGAGCGCGGCATGGAGCTGCACGCCAAGTACACGATCTTCGCCGAAGGCTCGCGCGGCCACCTCGGTCGCCAGCTGATCAGCAGGTTCAAGCTCGACGCCGGCAAGGACCCGCAGTCCTACGGCATCGGCATCAAGGAGCTGTGGCAGATCGACCCGGCCAAGCACGAACCGGGCCTGGTGGTGCACGCCGCCGGCTGGCCGCTGGACAACGACACCTACGGTGGCGCGTTCCTGTACCACGCCGAGGGCGGCAAGGTGTCGATCGGCTACGTGGTCGGCCTGGACTACAAGAACCCGTGGCTGAGCCCGTTCGAGGAGTTCCAGCGCTTCAAGACCCACCCGGCCATCCGCAAGCACCTGGAAGGCGGCAAGCGCATCGCCTACGGCGCACGCGCGATCACCGCCGGCGGCATCCTGTCGCTGCCCAAGACGGTGTTCCCGGGCGGCGCGCTGGTCGGCTGCGAGGCCGGCTACCTCAACGTCAGCCGCATCAAGGGCAGCCACGCCGCGATCAAGACCGGCATGCTCGCCGCCGAGGCCGCGTTCGACGCGCTGACCGCCGGCCGTTCGCGCGATGAACTGAGCGCGTATCCGGAGGCGTTCGAGAACAGCTGGCTGAAGGCCGAGCTGCTGCAGTCCAAGAACTTCAAGCAGTGGTTCAAGAAGGGCCGCACCCTGGCCACGCTGATGACCGGCATCGAACAGTGGCTGCTGCCCAAGCTGGGCATCCGCAACGCGCCGTGGACCATCCACCGTACCAAGGCCGACCACGAGTGCCTGGAGCCGGCCGCCACCCAGCCGAAGATCAACTACCCCAAGCCGGACAACGTGCTGACCTTCGACCGCCTGAGCTCGGTGTTCCTGTCCTCGACCAATCACGAGGAAGACCAGCCCAGCCATCTGACGCTGAAGGACCCGTCCATCCCGGTGACGGTCAACCTGGCCACCTACGCCGGCCCGGAAGCGCGTTACTGCCCGGCCGGCGTGTACGAATTTGTCGGCGAAGGCAGCGACACGCGCCTGCAGATCAACGCGCAGAACTGCGTCCACTGCAAGACCTGCGACATCAAGGACCCCACCCAGAACATCGTGTGGGTGACCCCGCAGGGCGGCGGCGGCCCGAACTACCCGGCGATGTAAGCAGCCCCTGCTGCAGGGGCTTCGCCGTGCCGGGCAGCACCTGGCATGGGCGGGGCACCTGCGGCAGCGCCTGCCGCCCCCTGGACGACCCCATGTTGATGCTCCGCCCGCTGTCGTTGTCGTGCCTCGGCCTGCTGCTGGCAGCCTGTGGCCAGCGCGACGCCTTCAACCACACCGCCAACGCCGATCCGCACCAGCAGCAGCTCGAGCGCGCCTTCGCGATCTGCGCCGGCTGCCATGACACCCGCGCCGACCTGGGCCACCGCGTCGGGCCCAACCTGCAGGGTGTGATCGGCCGCAGGGCCGGCACCGCGCCGGGCTATCACTATTCCGATGCGATGAAGGCCAGCGACATCACCTGGGATGCGCAGACGCTGGATGCCTTCCTGAAATCCCCGACCCGACAGGTGCCGGGTACGCGCATGCTCAATGCCACCTCCGACCCCGCCCGTCGCCAGGCGGTGATCGAGTACCTGTCGCAGCAGAAGTAGGGCCAGCGGCACCGGCCGCTGGCCCAGCCATCGATGCCTACTGGCCGATGTTTTCCTGCAGGAACGTCTCCAGCGCACGGTAGAAGGCGATGCTGTTGTTGTCGTTGTAGAAGCCGTGCCCCTCACCGGCCACCGCCATCCACTGCGGCGGCCTGCCCGCCGCGGTCAACGCGCTGCGCATGGCGTTGGCCTGGGCGATCGGCGTGCGCTCGTCGCGCTCGCCGTGGGCCAGGAACACCGGCACGGTGATGCGCGCGGCCACGCCGGTCGGCGAGTTGGCCGCCAGTTCCTCGTCACTGCGCCCGATCACCCGGCCCAGGTAATTGCGGCCGTAGGCGCTGTCCTTGATGTCGCCCTTCTTGTACATCATCTTCAGGTCGTACAGGCCGGCCAGTCCCACCGCGCAACGGATCAGCTGCGGCTCGCGCGCGGCCAGCATCATCGCCGAGTACGCACCGAAGCTGGCGCCATAGCTGCAGACCCGCGAGGTGTCGGCCAGGCCCTGCTTCTCCGCTTCGCGCAGCCCCTCGACCAGGTCCTGCTGCACACGCGTGCCCCATTGCAGGTAGCCCCGTTCCTCGAACGCCTGGCCGCGTCCGCCGCTGCCGCGGTAGTTGACCTGCACCACCAGGTAGCCACGGTTGGCCAGGAACTGCGCATCGGTGTCGTAGAACCAGTCGTCCCGGACCCCATGCGGGCCACCGTGCGGCAGGATCACCGTCGGCAACGGGCCCTGGGCGTTCTTCGGCACGGTGAAGACCGCTTCCAGCTCGAGGCCATCACTGGCCTTGAAACGCACCGGACGGCGTTCGGCCATCTGCGTCGGATCAATGCCCTCGCGCGGGGACAGCACCTTCTCCAGCTTGTTGGTGCCGCGCCGGAAGGTGTACCAGCTGCCCGGGTCACGGTCACTGGCCAGGTGCACCAGCACGGTCTGGCCGTCACGACTGACATCGTCGAAGGTGACGTGCTGCTGCGGCAGCAGGTCGGCCAGGGCCTTGTGCAGCTCGGCTTCCGGCCGGCCCGGATCGAAGTACCGGAGCTGCGGCCGCCCGGCCAACGGCGCGGCTGCGAACGGCGTGGCGGGCGTGCGCGTCCACTGGCTCAGCCCGATGCTGCCGAACCCATCCTCGACCAGCACCTCGCGCTGCCCACCGTCCGGGTTGCTGAGCACCAGCGCCGAGGGTCCATCGGCACGGCTGAAGCGCCCGTAGACGCGCTGGTTGTCGTCGCTGAAGGCCATCGGCGTCCACACGCCGCCCACCTGTTCCTGCGCGATGGGCTGCCAGTGCTGTCCATCGCCGGAGGCGAACAGTTGGTAGTTGTCCTGGTCATCGCGCCCCCACGCATAACGCGCCACGCCGTTGCGATCGATCACGAACTCCAGGTTCGGCACGTTGACGCTGGCGACCAGCTTGAACGAAGGACGCAGCCCCGCATCCACCAGGTACAACATCGAGTTGGTGGGACTGCGCTTGAGCTGGCGCATGTAGAAGCGCCCATCGTTGCCCTGGCCGATGCCCTCGATGAAACCGAAGCCACGGTCAAGGCCTGCCGCAGCGTTCTGCTGTTCGTACCCATAGATGTAGCGCTGGTTCTCGCCATCGAAGTCGCTGGCGATGATCTCGCCGGTCGGAATCGGCTTCTCGAGCGAGCCGTACCGACGACCCTTGGCGACCACCAGGCGACGGTCGCCCACCCAGATGATCTGGTACGGGCTTTCGTAGCGCGGCAGGCGCAGCACCGCGGTACGGTGCATGTCCGACAGTCGCACCACCTGCAGTGCATGGTTGCCTTCGCCGAAATCGGTGGCGAATGCCAGGTACTGCCCATCGGGCGAGAGCCGCGGCATCGAGAACGGACTGGCCTTGGCGAAGGCTTCCACTGGAACGGTTTGTGCCATGACCGGCAACGGTGCCGTGCTTCCCAACACGGCCAACAGCAGGAACATCGTGCTCCTGATCCCCATCACAACCCCCAAGCAATGATCGGACGCACAGCCTATGCGATCAGCCGGCGGCGCAGAAGTGCCCGGTTTCACCGCGTTCGGCGGGAGGCGGGCGCGGTGGCCCGCAGCGTGTCCCGGGCGGCAATCGACAGCCTCGCCCGCCGCCGCATCACGCCAGCGTGCGGGGTTGCCCAGCGTCGGTTGGGTGCCTGCGTGCCCGGGCGCCGCAACGCATGGCCGGCATTTCCATGGCAGGATGCTCGCCAACCACGACTTTGCGGGAACCTGGCGTTGCGACACCTGCGTTGCCTACCCATCACCTTGCTGGTCATCAGCTTGTCCTGGCCGGGCCTGGCTTGGGCAATGCGGCAATGCCCACCGGAGTTCGGCGAGAAATCGACCGGCTTCTGGCTGCTGGGTTGGACGATCTTCGCGCTGTTCGTGATCGCCGGCATCCTGCTGCCGATCCTGATGTTCCGCGCCACGCGGCAGGCGCCGCGGGTGATGCGCTGGTGGCTGCGCGCGGCCAGCTTCCCGGCGATGCTTGCGTTGTGGATCCTCGGCTTCGGGCTCTTCCTCGGCCGGTTCGTGCTGGTCTGCTGAGCAGGCCGTCGGTCACGACGCCGGCTTCGCGGCCAAGGTCGCTCCCATGGCAGGAGCGCCTTCAGCCGTGAAGCCGGTGGCCACGCACCTGCATCACGCGTCGCGATAGCCCTTGCCCAGTTTCTCGGCCACCAGCTTGTCCATCTCGCGACGCGCACGCGCGGGGCTGTCGAACTGCTTCACGTTGCGCTGTCCGGCGCTGCCGATGCGCCCGTAGGTCACCACCAGTTCGCCGCCGCTGACCGCTACGCGCCAGAACTTGTTGGATGTGCCCTGTTCGAACACCAGTTCGCGGCTGAGCACATCCTCGGCCAGCGCCGCCGGCACCTCGGGCGCGGCCTCCACCACCGCCGTCTCCATCGCCGGCAATGACTCCAGTGCATCCAGCGCCGTCTGCGCATCGACCTCCCGGCCCTGCAACGCCGCATCGATGCGCGCCAGCACCGCCTCGGGCGCGCGCAGCCAATCGCGGCCGGGCACGTCGATCACCTGCCAGCCGAAGCCGCGCAGCACGCCGGGACGGAACACGTAGCGTTCGCGGGTATCGGCCACTGCCTGGTCCGGCCCATCGAGCAGGATCGCCAGCTGGTAGTCGCCGCCGGCCGGGTCCACGATCGCCAGGTCGCAGCGGAACTGGGAACGCCCCACCTGCTCGTGCACGATGTGCCCACGCTGGCGCAACGCCTCCGCCATGGCCTGGCGGATGGCATCGGCCGACGGCGGTGCGGCGAACGCCTCCCGTGCGCCGGCATTGAGCGAACCCAGCACCAGCTGCGCGCGGTCGAAATCCCCCCGCGCACTGGCCTGGGCGAACTGCAGGAACGCACGCAACGCCGCCGCGCCGTCGTTGTGGGTGTTGGTGATGGCCTCGGCATGGATGCTGGACACCACCGCCATGCGCAGCCGGGCACGGCTGAAGATCACGTTGAGGCGCTTCTCGCCGCCACGCTGGTTGATCGGGCCGAAGTTCATCAGCATCCGGCCGTCCGCACCGGGTGCGTAGCAGATGCTCAGGATGATCACGTCACGCTCGTCGCCCTGCACGTTCTCCAGGTTCTTCACGAACAGGCCGTTGAACTGGTCCTCGTCCTCGCGCACGTACTCGCGTTCAAGCTGCAGCGCGAACTCGGCATCCTCGCCGGCCAGCGTTTCCAGCGCGGTCTCGATCTCGCCCTGCTGTGCCTCGGAGAAGGCGACGATGCCGATGCTCTGGCCGCCGCCCCGGCGCAGCAACTCGCGCACCATCTGCGCGATGTAGCGCGCCTCGGCGGCATTGCGACGCGCACCGTACACACCGTCGGCGATGTGGTGGAAGCTGACCGCACGCTCCTGCAGGGCATCGGCGCCGATCGCGCCGGCATCGTCCTGGGTGGACGGCACCGATGCCGGCGCGTCGGCCGAAGGCTCGATGCGACGGTCGGGGATGGTGACCAGGCGGCCGTCGTAGAAGGCGGCGTTGGAGAAGCTGATCAGCGTCTCGTGGCGGCTGCGGTAGTGCCAGGCCAACAGGGTCGCCGGCAGGTTGCGCGCGGCCTGGTTGAGCAGGCTGTCCGACTCCATGTTGATGGCGATGCGCTCGCCATCCTCCTCCACCACGACCTCCTCGTTGTCCTCGCCGTTGGCGGCGAAGAAGCTGGTCGGCGGCAGCTGCATCTCATCGCCCACCACCACGATCTGCCGCGCCCGGCTCAGCGCCGGTACCGCTTCCTCGGTGGGGATCTGGCTGGCCTCGTCGAAGATCACCACGTCGAACAGGTCCGGCGACAGCGGCAACGTGTCGGACACCGACAACGGGCTCATCAGCCAGATCGGCTTGAGGTCGTTGACCACCAGCCCGGTCTCGTCGTCGGACAGGTCGCGGATCGAACGGTGGCGCATGCTCTTGCCGAACTCATGCTCCAGCTCCCGGCGCCCGGTGGAATAGAGCTTCTTGAATGCCTTGCCTTCGGCGTCCAGCTGGGTCGCCGACAGCGACGCGGTCTGCACGTGGTCGGCGAACAGCCGATGCAGCGTGGCCTGCACCACCTTGGCGTTCAGGCCCAGCAGCTCGCGCTGGCCCTCGCCGATGCGCCGTGCGGCCACCGCCAGTGCCGCGCCATCGAAGCGGGCCAGCTCCGGATGCGCACGCTCCAGGCGACGCAACGCTTCATCGGCAACCACCGCCTCGATCTGCAGCGCCGGCAAGGGCAGCTGCCGCAACGCGGCGCTGACGGCGGCATCACCGGCGTGCACGGCACGCAGCAGCGGCAACAGGTCCGGCAGTTCTTCCAGCCCTTCGCGCAGGTCGCGCAGCAGCTCGCCGACCCGCGCCAGGCTCAATGCCGGTTCGCCCTCCACGTTCTCGTCCAGGCGCTGGCCGAGCTTGCGCAGCGGTTCGGCGGCCACGGCTTCGTTGCGGGCGGCGGTCACCGGGTCCAGTGCAGCGCGGAGGTGGTCGAGCATCGCCCGCATCGGTCCGCTGCTTGCCTGGCGTTCGCGCAGCTGGGTCACCGCATCCAGCAGCCCGCGCATGCTCTGCACGCCGAACTGCCTGCAGCTGCTGGCATCGGCTTCGGCCAGCGCCACGGTGGCGGCCTGCTCGGCCGCCAGCGACTGCAGCACCCGCGCATACCCCGGATGTACCGCGTGCTTGCCGAAGTCGTAGCGACGGCGCAGCTCGCCGCGCAACCGCCACCAGGCCGGCTGCAGCCAGCGCATGAGCGAGCCTTCCAGCTGCTGGGCCAAGGCAAGCGCGGCCTGGGTGTCGCCCGCATCGAGCTTGTCGCGCCAGTGCGTCGTGGCCTGCGCGGCCTGCTGCACTGCTGCCTGCTGCTGTTCAAGCCGCTCGCGCGCGCGTCGCAGTTCCAGCGCCTGCGAGGAGTCCTCTTCCAGCAACGACAACTGCCCGGCCATGCCATTGTCCAGCAACCAGCGGGCCTGCTCGGCCAGCTGCAGGGCCTGTGCCGGCGTGAGCCCGGCCTTGATCAGGCCCGCGCTGTCATCCAGCACCGGGTCCAGCTGCTCCAGCAATGCCTCACCATCGTCGATCAGGTGCTGCACGCGGCCATAGGCGCGCTCGTCACCGACCAGCGCGGCGGACAGGCGCGCAAAGGGATGCACGGCCAGGCTGTCGATGCCGAAGCGTTCGCGCAGGTTGCGCTCCACGCGCAACGCCAGTTCACGCTGCGCATCCCACGCGGCCAGGGTGGGCAGGGTTTCGCGGCGCGCGGCATCCAGCTCCGGCACGCCGGGCAGCTCGGCCATGCGCCGTACCAGTTGGCGCACGCTGGTGCCCAGCGGTTCGGGGACGACGGACATCGACTGCTCGAACGCATCGACGCGCGCCTGCAGGCGCTGCAGGGTATCCAGCACCGCATCGCGCTGCTGGGCCAGCCGCTCGCTGTTGTGCGGCTGCGCGATCCAGTTCTCGTAGCAGCTGCGCAGGTCGGCGATGAAGGCCTTCTTGTCGGCCTGCGAATCGTGGATCAGGCAGCACAATGCATCCAGGCCGGCCTGCTTGAGCCGGTGGAACACCACGTCCAGCGCGGCGCGTTTCTCGCATACGAACAGGATGCGCTTGCCGCGCCCGGCGTAGTCGGCGATCAGGTTGGTGATCGTCTGCGACTTGCCGGTGCCCGGTGGCCCCTGGATGATGAAACTGCGCTGGCTGCGGGCCAGGCCCACCGCCGCGCCCTGGGTGGCATCGGAGGCGATCACGTTCCACTGCTCGCGCAGCGGCAACGGCGCCGGCGGCGCGGCGTCCACGGCGCGCGGCTCGATGGAGAACACGCGGTCGAAGGCGGGGTTGTCGGTGTTGTCGTCCAGCAGCTGCGTGTAGTCACGCACCAGCGACATCTTCTTGTAGTTGAAGTTGGCCAGCGTGACCTGGGTCAGGTCCAGGTCCCATGCGTAGCGATGGCCTTCGGCCTCCTGCAGCGCATAGCCCACGCGCTCGGCATCGGCCACCTCCTCCACCATCCACGCATGGCGCGGCCCGGCCACCGGCGCGGCACCGGCCTCGAACCGCTGCGGCAGCGCACTGGGGCGCACCCAGCGCTCGAACAATGCCTGGCCCAGTGGCCGGTAATCCTCGCGCTCGTAGCTGTAATCGGGCAGGCGCCCGGCCACGGCACGCGTGCCACGCCCGGCCGGACGGCGACGCTGGTACTGCTGCAGGCGTTGCAGGGCCTTCTGCCGGACCAGCCGCACCTGCGGCTTCTCGATCAGGCGCAGCTCGACCGACGGTTCGGTACGGCGGATCTGCGCCAACAGGTCGGCATGCACCTGCGCGATGGAAGTCTTCTGCAGGTCCACCGTTTCCGGCAGCTGGATGTCATAGAGCTGGCGCAGCTGGTGGCGCAGCACCGGGTTGAACTCGGCCTCGCCTTCCTCGGCCTGCAGCACGTACTGGTCGCGCACGCCCTTGCGCCGGACCAGCTCCACCGGCAACCACAGCAACGGCGTGGTGATGCGTTCTTCCGGGAATTCCTTGAGGTTGTGCCAACGCAGGAACGCGACCACCAGGCGCAGGTGGCTGAAACCATACTCGGCGCGATCACGGCGGGTTTCCTGGATCAGCTTGTCCAGCGCGGCCGGCAGGAACGGCTGGTCGTCGAAGCGCAGCCAGCGCTGCAGGTCGACCGCCTTGCCGGCGGTCATGTCCGCCGCGAACGGCCCGCCCCAGGTGCAGATGTGCTCCGGCCGGATGCTCTCCACCTGCAGCATCAGCGGCACGCTGGACACGGTGAGGTTGACCGAGCCGGCGGTGGGCCGGAAGAACAGCAGGCGGTTGCGGCGCGACAGGTCGAACAGGCGGTCGCGCAGGTAGGACAGCACCGCGCCACGGCGCGAGGCCAGGCCGCTGACGCCGGACAGCGCGCGCGCCACGTCCAGCACGTCCGGCTGGTCGCGCCAGGTGCGCAGGCGCGTAGCCAGGCTGTCCAGCTCGGTGCTGCGGTCATGCCGGTTGAGCGCGGTCATCTCCACGATCACGCTGGCCAGCACCGGATGCAGGCGGGGGGCCAGCTGGAACAGGTTCTCGCGGTTGCCGGCGAAGCTGCGCAGGTCGTCGACGTCGTCGAAGTCCAGGCCGCAGGCTAACGCCGCCAACACCATGCCCAGCTGGAAGATGTCGGTCAGCTCGTCATGGTGGCCCAACGCCAGTTCCCAGCTGCGATAGCCCGGCAGGTACACCGGATGCTCGATCGCCGCCTCCAGGTCGGCCTGCACCGCCAGGTCGTCCAGCCGCTCGTAGCCCTGCGCGTCATGCGCGACCCGCAGGGTGCCGACGATGTTGAGCGTGGACGCCGAACCGGGCTGCACGCGGCTGATCGCGGCCAGCGCCATCGCCGGTGCCTGGCCGGCCGGGTTGCGCAGGGCCAGCCCGCCCGCCGCATCCAGCACGATCGCTTCGGGCGACAGCGTGGCGACGCGGCCACCGGCATGCAGCGACGCCACCTGCGCGAACAGCGGCAACACCAGTACCAGCACGTCATCGGTGGACAGCGCCGCGCCGGCCTGGGCGTCGACCAGCGCGGCGAAGTTGCCCGCCGGCACCGGGGTTTCAGTCATCTCGCTCATGCACTCAGGGCCCGTTCGGTGTTCTTCTTCAGCTTGTCCAGCTCACGCTTGCCAAGCCGTGCATCCCGCTTGAGGTTGGCCTGCAGTGCCTGCGCGCTGCCCAGCGCGTGGGCCAGCGTGCTGGCGCGCAGCAGCGCGGCGTCCTGCACGTCGGGGTCAACCAGCGCCAGGTCCAGCATCAAGGCGTTGAGGTAGCCACGCACGCTGTCATCGATGTTGCGTTCGACGATGGCCTGGGGCGCAACCGTGGCCTCGCCCGGGTTCCAGTCCGGGAACAGCTGCCGCACCTGGTTGAGTACCAGCGCGCTGCGCAGCGGCACCTCGTCGAGGAAGTGGCCGAGGAAGCCGCGCGTGATCTGCTGCAGGGCCTGCTGGTCGAGCAGGTCCAGTGCCTCCAGCGACAAGGCACCGCAAAGCTTGTCGCGGACCCAGCCGTCCAGCCGGTCGGTGCGCTGCCACCACTGCTCCAGCGCACGCGCGCGGATGAAGGTCTCCGGGTGGGTACGCATGGTGCTGCCCTGCTTCTCGTTGGCATCCACCTCCGCGGCCTGGCGCAGGTAGGCCACCGGGTCCGGGTTGGCCACACCGGTCTGCACCTTCAGCAGCGTGCTGACCGCCGGCCCGGGGGCGGCGGCTGCCACCGCGCCGCCGCGGTCGGCGAACAGCTCGGTATGCAAGGCATACCGGCGCAGGGTTTCGGCCTGGCTGGGGCTGGCCTGCGGCGAGGCCAGGGCGTCATTGAGGATGCGGTCGGCGACGTGGAAGTCGCCGCCGTCCAGCGACCACAGCACGTAATGCGCCAGTTCATGCCCGAACAGCGCCAGCCGCTCGTCATCGCTCAGGCGTTCGAGCAGCGGCCCCTGCAGCACCATGTGCACTTCGCCGGGCACGAACACCAGCGCGGCATTCATGTCCTGGCTGCCGGCCTGGTACAGCGTCGCCGGGGCCTGCATGCCCAGCCGCTGCATGGCCAACTGCAGGCTCGCATGCACCTCCGGGTGGGCCTCGGCCTCCAGCCGGTAGGTATCGCGCAGCAGGTCGCTGCGTACCTGCGCGATGTGTTCATCGCGGATCCGCTGCGAGGCCGCCCAGCGCCATACCTCCGGCTCGTGCTGCTTCAGGTACGCCACCAACTGGCGGTGGTAGTGGAGCGGTTCCAGTGCCGGCCTATCGCTGGGCATGACATCCATTTACTGATTTTCCCGTGTTTACCCCACCCGAAGTTTAGGAGATTCATCGCTGGCAGCGGCGCTTGGCATCCGGACGCGGGAGATTCCGGTGACCTTGGACGGCGCCGCTGGCAGTTCCGCCGACCCACCCTGCATCGCCGTGAGGCTGGGCGGGCTGCATGCCGCCTGCTAGGGTCGGTGGCTCCCTCCCGCTGGAACACGCCGCATGCGACTGCATGGACCTGTCGTCCTCGCCACGCTGCTGGCATTGCCCGCGCTGCATGCCAACGCCGCTGCACCCGCGCCCGCCACCAGCCATCTTCACGCGCATTCGCCCTTCGCCCATCCCCTCAACGACGAAGCAGATGCGCCACTGGTCTCCACCGGCGGCGATGGCCGGTTGCGTTACGGGCGGTACCGCGTGCGTGACGGCGCGGCCGCCGAGCACATCGTCCCGGACTTCTCACGCGCCGGCTATCGCGGTGGCGGTATCGCCCTGCCAGCACGCGAAGCCCTGCCGGTACGGGTGGTCCTGTCGCCCGCGCAGGGCGAGGATGACCAGCCGCGCATCCAGCAAGCCATCGACGCGGTCTCCGCCCTGCCGCCGGATGCCAACGGCGTCCGCGGCGTGGTGCTGTTGAAGCAGGGCCACTACACGCTCGCCCAGGGCTTGCGGATACGGGCCGGCGGCGTGGTGCTGCGTGGCGAGGGCCGGGCAGCCGACGGCACGGTGCTGCGCTCCACCTACAGCGGGCCGCAGGGCCGGATCATTGAGGTGGGCAACCGGGAGACGGCCGTACCACAGCCCGCGGCACGACCCGCCATGACCCGGATCACCGCCGAACGGGTCCCGGTCGGGGCGATGTATCTGTCGCTGGCCTCCACCCAGGGCTACCGCGTCGGCGACAGCATCGCCCTGATGCGCACGCCCAACGAGGCCTGGCTCGGCAGCCAGGGCATCGACACCGCGCGTTATGGCTGGGCCGCCGCCGACTACGTGATGCATTACGAGCGTGTCGTCACCGCGGTGGATGCAGGGGGACTGCAACTGGACGCACCGGTGGTTGATGCGATCGAGCAGCGCTTCGGTGGCGGCAGCGTCTACCGCACCGACATCGCCCGGATCGGCGAGGTCGGCATCGAGGATCTGCGCCTGGAAGGCAATCCGCAGACCGGCACCGCCGTCGGCACGCCTGACACTGGCCCGTACACCGCCATCCGCTTCGGCGGCGTGCGCGATGGCTGGGTACGCAACGTCACCCTGCGCTACGTCTCGCATGGCATCACCGCCCACAACGGCGCGCACTTCAACACGTTCCAGGACCTGGCCTACCTGGACCCGCGTTACGGCCAGACCCAGGGCGTGCGCCGCTACGTGTACGACTACGAAGGCAACGCCGCATTCAACCTGACCCAGCGCTGCTACGCCGAGCAGGGCCGCCACAGCTTTGTCACCGGCGCGCGCGTCCCCGGCCCCAACGTGTTCCTGGACTGCCTGGCCGTGGACGGCAGCAACGACAGTGGCCCGCACCATCGCTGGGCCACCGGCACCCTGTACGACAACACCCGCGACCGCCAGCTGCGCGTGCAGCATCGGCGCGGGAGCGGCACCGGGCATGGATGGCCCGGCGCCCAGCAGATGTTCTGGAACACCGACAGCGCCCGCTACGTCCTGCAGGCCCCGCCGCATGCGATGAACTGGAGCGTGGGCCAGATCGGCGAGCGCGTACCGGGCAAGTTCCCCCCGGAGGAACCGACCGGCATCGTGCAGTCCCCGCATGCGGTGGTAACGCCGCGCAGCCTGTACCTGCAGCAGCTGCATGATCGCCTGGGCGAACAGGCAGTCATCAACGTCACCACCCCGGCCCAGCGACAGGGCCGCCTCTGGGATGAACTGGCCGCGCGACGCGGCGAGTAAGCGCAGGACCCCATCCCCGGCGCCACATGCCTTCCGGTCTCTTGGACGGACCGGGGACGTGGCCTTGTTCCGGCACGGAAGTTCCCCGATTCGCCGCCTAATTTATGTACTGGTCAGTTTTATATTCAGGGTCAGTTCCATTGGCTAACGGATAATTCACAACCATCGAACGGCCCCAAGCATCACGCCGCATCGATCAAACCAATAAAAAAGGTAATGCCGAAATGAAGACTTCCCTGATCGCACTGGGCCTGATGGCCGCCCTGCCGTTCGCTGCCTCGGCTGCCGATGGCCTGTCCTACAACTATGTGGAAGGCGGTTACGTGAACACCGACACCCGCGGCGGCGACGCCGATGGTTGGGCTCTGAAGGGCTCGGTTGCCGTGCACCCGAACTTCCATGTTTTCGGTGAATACAACGCCCAGGAAACCGACAAGGGCAAGGTTGACGTGGACCAGTGGCGCCTGGGTGTTGGCTACAACTACACCGTGGCCCCGAACACCGACCTGCTGGCCCGCGCCGCGTACCAGAAGTTCGACCCGGACTATGGCCTGACCTTCAACGGCTACAGCGCTGAAGTCGGCGTGCGTACCGCCTTCACCCCGAACTTCGAGGCGTATGCCTTGGCCGGTTACGAGGACTACAGCAAGAAGCATGGCGTGAATCCGGATGGCGAGTTCTACGGCCGCGTCGGTGCGACCGGCAAGTTCAACGCCAACTGGGGCCTGACCGGCGAAGTGAAGCTGGCCAAGGCTGGCGACAAGGAATGGTTCGTCGGCCCGCGCTTCACCTGGTAAGCCGTAGCGGCAACAACGTGTTGTAAAGGCGCGTGCTCTCTCTCCCCCGCGCCTGAAGCCCGGTTCTCCCCGACCGGGCTTCACCTTTTCCGGGGCCGGCGAAATGCTTCCCCCTGTCCACCCGTTGGGGCAGGAGCAGGTTCTACTGGCAGATCCACCGCCTTCCCTCGTCGAAGGCAGGAAGGGCCAGATGCATTCCACCGGCCCAACAAAAAAGCCCGGCAATCGCCGGGCTTTTTGTTTCAACGTCGGTCAAATTACTTGAACAGCGTGTCCGGATACTCCGGCTTCTGCTCGCGTGCCAGCAGCTGCTGCAGGCCCTCGGTCGGGCTCAGCTCACCGTGCAGTACCGATTGCACCGCCTTGGAGATGGGCAGGTCGATGCCATGGCGCTCGGCCTGGCGCATCACCTCGTCGGCGGTCTGCACCGATTCCACCACCTGGCCGATTTCCTTCACCGCGTCGGGCAGGCTCTGCCCACGCCCTAGGGCAAGGCCCAGGCGGCGATTGCGCGAGAGGTCACCGGTGCTGGTCAGCACCAGGTCGCCCAGGCCGGCCAGGCCCATCAGGGTTTCCGGCTTGCCGCCGATGGCGGCGGCCAGACGCAGCATCTCGTTGAGGCCGCGAGTGATCAGGCCGGCACGGGCGTTCAGGCCCAGCTGCATGCCATCGGCCACGCCAGTGGCCACGGCCAGCACGTTCTTCATCGCCCCCCCCAGCTCGGCGCCGACCATGTCGTCACCGGTGTAGGCACGGAAGGCCGGGCCATGCATCGCATCTGCCACCTGCTGGGCGAAAGCGTCGTCATCACCGTGGACGGTGATCGCCGTGGGCAGGCCCAGGGTCACTTCCTTGGCGAAGGACGGGCCGGTGACGACGGCCAGCGGCACGTCCGGGCCCAGCACTTCACGGGCCACTTCATGCAGGAAACGCCCCGAGCCGGGCTCGAAGCCCTTGGTGGCCCAGGCCACGCCGGCCCCGGCCGGCCGCAGCGGCGCCAGCGCGCGCACGGTCTCGGCGAAGGCATGCGAAGGCACCACCACCAGGATCCAGCTGGCACCGGCAACGGTGGCAGCCAGGTCGGTGCTGGCGCGCAGGGAATCAGGCAAGGGAATCCCCGGCAGGTACCGGGGATTCTCATGACGCTGGTCGATCGCCTCGATGACGGCGGCATCGCGTCCCCACAGCACGGTCGGGTGACCGTGCCGGGCCAGCAGGGTGGCCAGCGCGGTGCCCCAGGAGCCCGCGCCGAGGACGGCGATCTTGTTCGCGTCGGTCGTACTCATCCGATGTCGCGGACGCCGATCAGGCGTTGCCGGCCGGCTCGGAGTCGGCCAGCGAGGCTTCGCCCTGGGCCTGGCGCTGGCGCAGGGTTTCGGCGTACAGGCCTTCGAAGTTGATCGGCTGCAGGTAGAACGGCGGGAAGCCGCCGGCCTGGATCAGGTCCGACACCATCGAACGCACGTACGGGAACAGGATGTTCGGGCACTGGGTGCCGAGCAGCACGTCGATCGCCTGCGGCTCCAGGCCGATCAGGCCGAACACGCCGGCCTGCTGCACTTCGGCAACGTAGGCGGTCTTGTCACCGGCCTTGCAGGTCAGGGTCACGCCCAGCACCACTTCGAAGGCGGTGTCGGACAGGCGCTGCACCTTCTGGTTCAGGTTCAGCTGCAGGTCCGGCTGCACGTTCTCATTGAAGATGACCGGCGAGTTCGGGGATTCGAAAGAAACGTCCTTGACGTAGATCTTCTCGATGGTGAAAGCCGGGCCGTTGGCAGCTTCGTCAGCCGGGACTACGCCGTTGGTGTTCTCTTCGGACATTTCTCAAGACTCCAGAACAGATTGTTCAATGATTGGGATTGTTACCAGACCAGCGATGGGGGCGGTCCACGCCGTCCACAAGGCCTTAACGCAAATTAACTGATCAGCCGCGGCCCTTGACCAGCGGCAGGTCCGCCGCCTGCCAGGCCGGCAGGCCGCCGTCGAGCACGTACACCTGCTCGAAACCGGCCTTCTTCAGCACCTTGGCGGCGGTGGCGGAGGCGTTGCCGGTGCGGCACAGCAGCACCACCGGCGACTGCTTGGCCGAGGCCAGCAGCTTGTGGGTCGGGCTCACCTGGGCCGGCTGCAGGTTGCGGCTGCCGACGATATGGCCCTTCTCGAAATCGCTGGCGGCCGACAGGTCGATCACCACGGCCCCACCGGCATTGATCAGGTGGGTCAGCTCGGACGGCTTGAGCGACTTGTAGCCGCGGAACAGGCGCGCGACCTCGGTGGCGATGATGGCCACGGTAAGGCCGACCAGGGCCAGCGACAGCATCGGATTTCGGCCAGCGAAGGCCAGCAACTCTTCGTAATTCACTCAGGTCACGGGTCGATTAAGCGGGCGGGGATTGTCGCATATGCCGGCAATGGGGCGCCCAGCGGGCTCATTGGCCCTGCCACAGGTCCGGCAGGCCGCCCGCCTGCCACCAGCGCTTGCCCTCCGCGTCCCAGCGCCAGCGTTCGGTGACCACCATGGTGCGCTCGGCCTGGGTGTTGCGGTTGATCACGCTGATTTCCATGCGCCGCTCGACATTGCCGTCGGCGGCGACGCTGCTGCCGCGTTCGCGGTAACCGGACACCTGCACCTGCTGGTAACGCTGGCGCTGCAGGTCACCGAGCGGGTGGGCCTGCAGGTAGACCGGGTCGAGGAAGCCCTCGGCGGCCTCGAAATCGCTCCAGCGCACCGCGGCCGTGTAGGCCGCCTGCGTCGGCACCAGCTTGGCGCGCTGGCTGCGGCTGGGGCCGTCACCGGCGCTGGCGCCGGCCGCGACCAGCAACGACAGGACAAGGGCGGCTTGGAACAGGCGTCTGAGCATCATGGAATCCCCGGGTAACGGCGCCCATCCTAGCCTTTGCCGAGGGCCACGAAGCGCCCTTCCAGCTCGGCGGCACCGCCCTCGATCTCGGCCCGTACGGTCACCCGTGCCCGGCCACGCTTGTTGAACAGGGCCAGGAAATCGTCCCAATCCTGGTCCGGCGCGGCCCGCGCGACCGCCAGCAGGTCGCCGTAGACGGGCGCGCGATAACGGATGTTGCTGTCGGCGACGTAGACCTCGGCCTGCTTGCCGGCCAATGCCAGGCGCAGGCTGACCAGCGCCCAGCCGGCCAGGGTCATCACCGAGGCCAGGCTGCCGCCGAAGGCATTGCCCTTGTCATTGACGTTGGCGGCCAGCGGTGCCTGCATGCGCAGCACGCCATTTTCATAACCCGCGATGCGGATGTTCATCGCGGCCACCGGCGGCATGGCATCCAGGGTGGCCTGCACCTGCGCGAGCAGTGCAGCGGAATCGGAAGCGTCGGACATGGAAGAAGTAAGCAACACACGGACAGGAAAGCGCCCGCATAATGCATGGAATGAACCGCCGCGCCTATGTGCCAGCCGACACGGCCTGGCACCTGATCTCCCTGCGCCCCCAGGGGCAGCACGACACCCTGCGCAGCGCCGCTGCCCGGCTGGGAGGACATACGCTGGCACTTTCGCCCTGGCGCGTGGCCCTGCGTACCGACACCCTGACCCGTGCGCAGCTGGCCCATGCGGCGACCGCCGACCGCCTGGTGTTCACCAGCCCGACCGCCGCCGAGGCCGCCGCGCGCCTGCTGGCACTGCCCGAACTGGGCGAAGGCCGCGTGGTCGCGGTCGGCGAAGGCACCGCGCGGGTGCTGCGCCGCCATGGCGCGCGCGACGTGCAGGCACCGCAGCGCATGGACAGCGAGGGCCTGCTGGCGCTGCCGCGCATGCAGGAGCTGCAGGGCCTGCGCGTGGCGCTGGTCACCGCCCCCGGTGGCCGCGGCATGATCGCCGCGCAGATCGTCGAGCGCGGCGCCACGCTGCAACGGGTGGATGTGTACGAGCGCGTCGGCCTGCCGCTCAGTACCGCCGTCATCGAGCGGCTTGAAGCCCTGCAGGGCCCGACCGTGCTTGCGCTCAGCAGTGGCGAGGCGCTGGAGACGGTGTTGCCGCAGCTGCCGGCGGCGGTGCTGCGGCGCTGGCAACGGATGCCGGTGGTCGCCGCCAGCGAACGCCTGGCCGCCCTGGCGCGCACGCATGGCTTCACGCATGCCAGCGTGGCGGCCGGCCCCTTGCCGGCACAGCTGGCCAGCGCCGCGCAGCGCGCGATCACGGCGATGGCGGCAGGTCACGCCAGCGCCTGAGCCTGTACGGCGCGTGGCTTGCAGGCATCCACCCGCGCCGCCATCCTGTTGCAGCATGACCCGGTGCCGCGCCGTCCGTGGCCCCGGTGAGCCCGCCAAGGATGCTGTGCCCCGATGAATGATGTTTCCCCCGCTCCCACGCCCCGGCACCCGCTGCGCTGGTTGATCCCACTGGCCGTGGTCGGCGTGCTCGCCGCCGCCGGCTGGTTCGGCTATCGCGGCTGGCAGGCCCAGCAGCAACAGGCCCACCAGGCGCGCGATGACGCCGCGCGCCAGCTGACCGCCCTGCAGGACAGCATGGAAGCCCTGCGCCGCGACCAGCGCGCCAATGCCCGCAGCATCCAAGACGCGGCCGCCACCAACCGCGTGCTGCGCGACGAAGTGCTGGGCCTGAGCCAGCGCAATGCGCTGCTGGAGGAGAACCTGGCTCGCCTGGCCGACAGCTCGCGCCAGGGTGCGCAGGCGCTGCGCCGCGAGGAGGCCGAACTGCTGCTCAGCCAGGCCGCGCAGCGGATGAACCATGCCGATGACCTGGACGGTGCGCGCCGCCTGTATGCCTTGGCCGCCGGCGTGCTGGAGAGCATCGACGACCCGGCCTACCTCAACCTGCGCCAGGCCCTGATCCAGGAGCGCAACGCGGTCGATGCGCTGGGTCCGGGCGTCCGCACCACCACCGCCAACCGGCTCACCCAGTGGGCGGCCAGCCTGGAGCAGTTGCCCGAGCAGGCACGCGCGGCGACCGATGCCGAGCAGCCGTGGTGGCAGCAGCTGCTTTCCCCGTTGGTGGAGATCCGCCCGGCCGATGCCTCGGTGCTGGTCGCCCGCTCCGAGCGGCTGGCCGCCACCGACTCGCTGCAGATCGAGTTGAGCCTGGCCCGTGCCGCCCTTGAACGCGGTGACGACACCGCCTGGCAGCAGGCGCTGGACCGCATCGATGGCTGGTTGCAGCGGTTGTGGCCGGATTCGCCGCAACGCCAGCAGCATCGCGCCGAGCTCAAGGCCCTGCGCGCGGTGGAACTGCGCCCCGCCCTTCCCGAACTGGGCAGCACCCTGCAGCAGCTGCGCAGCATGCGCGCGGCCAAGGAGTCGCCATGAAAGCCTTCCGTTCCCTGCTGATCGTCCTGCTGGTCGCCGCGCTGGGCATCTTCGGCGCGCAGTGGATGGGCCAGGCGTCCGTGCGTGCGCTGGGCGAGGTGATCGTCCGTGCGGGCAACCACGACTACATCGCCACGTTGCCGCAGGCGGTGCTGGCGCTGCTGATCGTCCTGTTGTTGCTGTGGCTGCTGTGGACCCTGGTGAGCACGCCGTTCCGCGTCTGGGCACGGCATCGCCGCGGCAAGGGACACGCCCGCTTGATCGATGGCCTGCAGGCGCTCGATGGCGGGCAGTGGCAGCGTGCCGAAAAGCTGCTGCAGAGCGCGGCCACCGAGAAGGAGGTGCGACCGATCGCGCTGGTCGCGGCGATGCGTGCGGCCGAAGCCCGCGATGATGCCGCCAGTGCCGGCCAGCACCTGCAGCAGCTGGGTGCGGTCGACCCCACCCTGCACGCACTGCATAGCGCCGAGCGCTGGCTGGAACTGGACAAGCCACTGGAAGCGATCACTGCGCTGGACCTGCCCGGCATCCAGCCGTTGCCGCCACGCGGGCTGTCGCTGCGCACCGAGGCGCTGGCCCGCGCCGGTCGCGCCGAGGAGGCCTACGGGCAACTTGGCGCGCTGCGCCAGCAACAGGCCCTGCCACCGCCGGCGGTGGCCGCGCTGGAAACCCGGCTGGCCCTGCAGATGCTGGACGAGGCCGTTGACGTGAACGCGCTGGCTGCGCGCTGGGAAGTGCTGCCCAAGACCCTGCGCGTGTCGCCGCAGGCAGTGGCGCGCTATGCCAGCCGCGCGGTGGCGTTGAACTGGAACGACGTGGCGCTGCGCGTGATCGAACAGACGCTGGACAGCAGCTGGGACGAGGCGCTGGTCACGCTGTACGGCACCCTGCCGGTGGACAAGCTGGACTCGCGGCGGGCCAGTGCGCAGCGCTGGCTGCAGTCGCACCCTTCCAGCCCGGCACTGTTGCTGACCCTGGCCCGGCTGGCACGCGGCCAGGGGCAATGGACGCAGGCCGAGGAATTCCTGCACCGCGCGATCGCGCAGGGCGCCGGCCCCGACGCCTGGGAAGCCCTGGGCGAGGGTTTCGCCGCGCAGGGCGAGGACGCGCTGGCGCGGCAATGCCTGCTCAACGCCCTGCACCAACGCCGTGGCGATACCCCGCTGCCACTGGAACGCCGTGACCTGCGCCAGCAGATCCAGGACCAGGCCGTGGCCGAGGAGCGCGACGAACATGGCTTCCCGCGCCTGCCCGGCTGAGCCCATGGAATCCAGTACCCACGCCTTCTTCCAGACGCCATGAACATCCCTCCGGACATGCACGCGCATGTCGTGGCACTGACCGATGCCATCATCGACGCCGGCCAGGCCGGCGACGACGAGGCGGTCCAGGTGCATTACGCCGAACTGGCCCGCTACTGCGAAGCCACCGCCCGCAGTGACCGTGACCACCCGTTCCTGTGGGAGACGCTGGCCGATTTCACCGGTGATGACCCCACCGCGATCGGCTTCTACCTGCGCGCCCTGCCACTGGCGACCGCGGCCAATGCCGCCGGCTACGCGGCCTCGATCTGCCTGGCACTGGCCGAGCGCTACTCCAACCTGGAAGAGCTCGACGCCGCACGCGATCACGCGCTGCAGGCCGACGCCTACGCGCGCGCCACCGACGACCTGCCGCTGCGCCGCGAAATCAGCCAGTTCCTGCTCGACCACGCGCCCACCACGGGCGGCGGCTGAGATCCGGCCTGCATCGCCCGGCAACGCGGCCGGGCGCACCTGCGGTCAATCGCGGCGGTGGGGATAGCGGGGCAGCGAGGCCAGCAACCGGGGCGAGACGCCGGCATAGACCGCCAGTTCCGGGGTGATCTTCTTCGGCTTGAGCACACGCATGCCGAGCAGGCCCCAGAACAGCATCACCAGGAACAGCAGCACGCCGAGCAGGATCATGCCGCCGCGCTCGAACATGAAGCCACCGATCAGCGGCACCAGCGACAACCACGCCATCAGGATGAAGTTGCGACGCTGGCCCTGGTGCCTGGCGCACAGGCCCACCTGGTGGCTGGCCGGCTTGCGCACGATCAGCGCCACGATCAGGTAGACCACCATGTGCAGCAGGATCAGCAGGTACAGCCACGGCGAATGCCAGTAGAAGGTACGGCTGCGATATTCGCTGGCCGGGTCGCCACATTTCACGCACGAACGCGGCAGGTCTGCGCCGGGGCGCACCAGCAGTTCCGCGCCGTCGCGCCAGCAGCGGTCGTCGCCATGTGCGTGCTGCAGTGGTGGCGGCTGCGGCGAACTCTGTGGCGCGGCATACGGGTTGTCGTCATTCACTGCGGGTTTTCCCCTGTGTCATGGCCAATGAAAGGCGCCCCCGCGCCCGTGCGTCCCGCTCAATCCCTGCGGCCACCTGCGGCGGCGGCCGCATCGGCCGCCTGCGCCGCCGCCTGGGCCGCGGCGGCGCTTTCCTGCGTGGCGGCCTCAGCACTCCTGTGCGCCGGTGCGTTGGCATCGACTGCCACCGTGTCGGCGTTGTCGCCTTGCTCGATCAGCTGCAGCTGCTGGGCGATCTCGGCGCGGAACTGCCGGGCACTCCGCTCGCTGTCCTCGCCCACCACCAGCGCTTCCACCTGCGGCTGCAGGCCGGTGAAGCGTGCACGGGCCGCATCGAAGCGCGACAGGCGGCGCTCCCATTCGCCCAGGATCATCTGGCAATGCAGCCAACGCTGGTCACGCCGGACAGCGGGGCGTTGGTCCGGGCACTGTTCGGCGAAGGCCGCCGCGGCCGCGGCCACGTAGCGCGGATACTGCGCCGGCGAGGCCTGCCAGGTGGCACGCTGCAGCACGCCGGCCTGTTCGTCCGCCGGGGCATCGATCGCCTGCATCAGCCGTGAAACCAGCCAGTAGCTGGTTTCACTCTCGCGCATGCGCCGGTACTCCTCACCCTGCACGTAGGCGTCCAGCGCCCGGACCTCATCGGCGCTGAAGGTCTCACGGAACATCACAAAGCCATTGCCCGGGCATTGCACCAGCGGCCATGGCGACTTGATCGCGCCATAGGCGCGGCCATCGAGGAAGTGTCCGAAAGAGGTGCCCGAGCCCATCGTGCGGGCGCTGAAACGTTCGCCACCGACCGGGCAGACGTAGTCCACCTTCATGAACGTCATCGCTGCTGCCGGGGCAGCCAACACCGACACCATCATCCCCAACCCGATCGCGATGCACCTCATCCGTGTTCCCTCGTCCTTGGTGCGGCGAAGATACAGGCTTGCCAGGCAGCCAGAAAAGGCCTTGGCCGCGAAGTCGGGATATATCTCGAAGGCGCCAAGACACCCCTCCCCAGCCCTCCCCTCTGCTGCGCAGCAGGGAGGGAGCAGATCTGCCGCGGCTCAAAGGATGCGTGCCTGCACCCGGCGCAGGAGCGGCCTTGGCCGCGAAGTCGGGATGTATCTCGAAGACGCAAAGACACCCCTCCCCGACCCTCCCCTTTGCGGCGCAGAAGGGAGGGGGCAGATCCACCGTGCCTACCGGTTGGGGTGCGCTGGATCAGCGCTCGACGATGGCCACCACGCCCATGCCGCCGGCAGTGCAGATCGACACCAGCGCGCGGCCACCGCCGCGTTCGGCCAGTTCCTTGGCCACGGTGCCGATGATGCGTGCACCGGTGGCGGCGAACGGATGGCCGGTGGCCAGCGACGAACCCAGCGGGTTGATCTTCTCCGGGTCGATGCGGCCCAGCGGTGCGTCCAGGCCCAGGCGTTTGCGGCAGTAGTCCTCGCTCTCCCACGCACGCAGCGTGCACAGCACCTGCGCGGCGAAGGCTTCATGGATTTCGTAGATGTCGAAATCCTGCAGGGTCAGGCCATTGCGCTTGAGCATTTCCGGCACGGCCACGGTCGGGGCCATCAGCAGGCCCTCGCCATGCACGAAATCCACCGCCGCCACCTGCGCGTCGCGCAGATACGCCAGCGGCGCATGCCCGTGCGCGCGTGCCCATTCCTCGCTGGCCAGCAGCACCGCGGCGGCGCCGTCGGTCAGCGGGGTGGAATTGGCGGCGGTCAGGGTGCCGCGGCCGGAAGTCTTGTCGAAGGCCGGCTTGAGCGTGGCCAGCTTTTCCAGCGAGGTGTCCGGGCGCAGGATGTTGTCGCGCTCCACGCCACGGAACGGTGCGATCAGGTCGTTGAAGAAGCCGCGCTCGTAGGCGGCGGCCAGCTTCTTGTGCGAGGACACCGCCCACTCGTCCTGCGAGTCACGCGAGATGTTCCACTCCTTGGCCATGTCCTCGCAGTGGTCACCCATGCTCTTGCCGGTACGCGGCTCGGCCACGCCGGGGAACTCGGGCTTGAGCTCGGAGAACTTGAAGCCCTTGGTCAGCGCGCGGAGCTTGTCGCCGGTGCTCTTGGCGCGGTTGGCCGCCAGCAGGCGTGCGCGCAGCTTCTTGCCATAGACGATCGGCACGTCGGAGGTGGTGTCCGAGCCGCCGCCGATGCCCGACTCGATCTGGCCCAGCGCGATCTTGTTGGCGACGGTGATGATGGTGTCCAGCGAGGTGCCGCAGGCACGCTGCAGGGTGATGCCCGGGGTCAGCGGCGACAGCCCGGAGGACAGCGCGGCCTCGCGGCCCAGGTTCCAGTCGCTGGGATGCTTGATCACCGCGCCCATCGCCACTTCGCCCAGCTGCTGGCCGTGCAGGCCGAACCGTTCAACCAGGGCGCCCAGCGTACGGACCGACATGCCAAGGTTGCCGACATCCGAATAGGCGGTGTTCTGGCGGCAGAACGGAATGCGGACACCACCGAGGATGGCTACGGGACGAGCGCTGGTCATGCGGGTACCTGATGACTGGAATGTGAGTGCAACGTGGCCTGCACGCGATAGCAGGCATAATGGCGTTGAGTGTAGCTTCGAGCCCGTGACGGGCCAACCGCGAACCATGAGCAATTCCAACCCCGACATGAACGCACTGGGCGTACTGGCACTGGAACTGGCCGGTGGCCAGCAACCACGCAAGGCCGCGCTGTCCTCGGACCAGGCCGGCGAACTGGCGGCGCTGGTCGGCCGTGACCTGGCCAAGCTGGTGCCGCAGGTCAGCGGCCTGGACCTGGTGTTCGCCGCGGCGCATTTCGACCCGGCCGAGGTGTTGCGCCCGGGCCTGCCGATCCATCGCCGCCTGGAAGAGCTGCAGGCGCGTGCGCCCGGCCGCAACCAGGGGCCGCGCCTGCTGGCCTTCGGTGCCGATGCCAACGGCGAGGTGCCGCTGCCGCTGCAGGCCGATCCGGGCCTGGTCGGCGGTGGGCTGCGGGTGGTGCCGTTCGTGTTGACCGGCACCGATACCGGGCTGCTGCAGGAAGCGCGTGATGCGCTGGAAGAGGTGCTGCTGGCCAACGGCATGGCGCAGCCGGACACCGCGCTGCTGGCGCAGACCGGGTTTGCCGCGCAGATCGAGCACGCACGCTATTTCACCTTCAACGACCTGGCCGCGATGATGGCCATGCAGTACGACAACCAGGGCCTGGCCGACCTGTGGCCGCTGCTGGAGACGGCGATGTTCGCGCCCGGCCAGGAGCAATGGCTGGAAGCCCCGCCGGAACCGCTGCTGCGTTATGTCGGTGGCGAAGTGCGCATGGCGCTGTTCGACCCGGCCGGCTGGTGCGCGCACTACGGCCATGAGCGCAATGCCTGCGATCGCCTGCAGCGGGTGTACGAGCAGTACCTGATGCGCCAGCGGCAGATGGCCGCGGTACTGGAGGCGCATGGCATCGACGTGCTGTACGTGCATGTGCATGCCGGCCAGGACGCCAAGGCGATGCTGGCGCACTGAGCGCGCTGGCGGATGGAACCCGAAGGGCCGCGCAAGCGGCCCTTTTGTTTGGAGCGGTTCGGCCCGGAGGCGAACCCCTCCCCCGCCCTCCCCTGCTGCGCAAGGGAGGGGTTTGGAGCAGCACGGCCGCTTACGGCGCCTTGTTGATCACCGCGCAGGCCAGGCGTGCGCCGGCGTTGCCGGTCGGCTGGGTCTTGTAGTCGTCCGGGTCGGCGTGGACGATCAGGCCGCGGCCGATGATGTCGAACGCATCGCCCTTGCCCGCATTGACGTTGCTGGCCACCGGGCCGTCGATGTGGGCGTTGCCCTGGGCATCGGCCTTGATGTTGGGCATGTCGCCGCCGTGGTGGGCGGTGGCGTCGATGCTGCCGTGTTCGCTGCTGCCCGGGTTGAAGTGGCCACCGGCGCTGGTGCCGTCCGGCGCACTGCAATCGCCCTTCTCGTGGATGTGGAAGCCGTGCTCGCTGTCCGGCTGCAGGCCGCTGATGTCGCCGCTGGCGCGCAGCTGGCCGTCAACCACGGTGAAGCTGATGCTGCCCTTGACCGTGCTGTCCTTGGTCGGCTCCAGCTGGGCGACGGCGACCGGCGCGGCCATGGCCATGGCCGGCGGAGCGGCCGGATCGGCGGCCGGGGCCGCGGCGGCAGGTGCGTCGGCGACCAGTTCGGCCGGGACGGCATCGGGTTCTGCGCCTTGGTTGCAGGCGGTCAGCGCGAGCGCGCCGGCGAGGAACAACGTGGTGTGGATCAAACGCATGGTCTTGCTCCCTATGAATGGGTGGATCAGAACGACAGACGCATTCAGCGTACGACGCGGATCACCGCGCAGGCGACACGGGCACCGGCATTGCCGGCAGGCTGGCTACGGTAGTCGTCGGGTGCAGCGTGCACCACGAGGGCGCGACCGGCAATGTCGTTGACTGCGCCACCGCCGAGGGTGACGCCGCGCAGGTGAACGTCGACATTGGCCACGCCTTCGGCATTGGCCAGCAGGTTGTCCATGTCACCGGCATGGTGCGCGCCGGCGCCGGCGCGGCCATGCGCCTGCGCGGTGGGGTTGAAGTGGCCGCCGGCACTGCTGCCGTCCACCGCGCTGCAATCGCCCTTCTCGTGCACGTGGAAGGCAGACGGCCGGCCGCGCGGCAGGCCACCCACCACGCCGGTGATATGCACGCCGCCGGCTTCGGGCACCAGGGCCAGGCGGCCGCTGACCAGGCTGGCCGAGGCCGGTGCGAGGTTGGCTTCGGCCATGCGTGCGGTGCTGACCGACGGTGGCGGCGGCGGCGCCTGCGGCCGGGGCGCGGGGCCGGAGCCACAGGCGGCCAGCAGCGCGGTGGCGGCCAGGGCAGTCAGGGGAAGATGGATGCGCATTGGAATCTCCTTGCTACGAACGTTTGCCCGGTGTCGTGCGCTCAGCTGCCGCGGCGACGGCCCGGGCCCAGTTTGCGGGTGACGGTGTTACGGCCCAGTCCCAGCCGGGCAGCGGCATCGGCGCGGTGGCCATCGGTGAATGCCAGCGCGGCCTCCAGCAGCACCGTGTCCAGGCGCTCGCGGGCCTCGGCGTGCAGGCCCATGGCACCTTCGGCCAGGCGCTGGCGCGCCCAGGCTTCCAGCGCACGGTCCCAGTGTTCCGGCGACAACGCGGGACCACCGCGCGGGCTGCGTCCGCCGCGGGCCAGCGCGGCGCGGACATCCTCGGCCGACACGGTGTCGGCCACCGCCAGCGCAGCCAGGCGCCAGCACACGTTCTCCAGCTCGCGCACGTTGCCCGGCCAGGCGTGCTCGCGCAGCACCTGCACGGCGGGCGCGGACAGGCGCTTGGGCGGCATGTCCAACCGTCGTGCGGCATTGGCCAGGAAGGTCTCGGCCAACTGCGGCACGTCGGCCAGGCGCTCGCGCAGCGGTGGCAGCAGCAGGCGCACCATGTCCAACCGGTGCAGCAGGTCGGCACGGAAGCGCCCCTGCTCGACCAGTGCCTCCAGGTCCTGGTGGGTGGCAGCGACCACGCGCACATCGACATGGATCAGCTCGCGCCCGCCGACGCGGAAGAACTCGCCCTCGGCCAGCACGCGCAACAGGCGGGTCTGCAGCGGCAGCGGCATGTCGCCGATCTCGTCCAGGAACAGCGTGCCGCCATCGGCCTGCTCGAAGCGGCCGATATGGCGCTTGTGCGCGCCGGTGAACGCGCCGGCCTCATGGCCGAACAGTTCGCTTTCCAGCAGTTCGGCCGGGATGGCGGCGGTGTTCAGCGCCACGAACGGCCCCTTCGCGCGCGGCGACTCGCCGTGCAGCGCGTTGGCCACCAGTTCCTTGCCGGTGCCGGTTTCGCCATTGATCAACACCGACAACGGCGCCTGCGCCAGCTTGCCGATGGCGCGGAACAACGCACGCATGGCCGGGGTGTCGCCGATCAGCTGCGGCGCGCCCTGGCCGGCCACGGCGGCCGGCGGTGGCGCCGCCGGCGGGTCTTCCACCAACGGCTCGGGCAGCGCGCGCCGGGCCAGTTCCACCGCATCGTCCAGGTCGAACGGCTTGGACAGGAACTCGTGCGCACCGCCGCGGAACGCTCCGGCGGTGCTGGCCACGTCGGTGTAGGCGCTCATCACGATGACCGGCAGCTGCGGATGCGCGGCCTTGAGTTTCTCCAGCAGTGCCAGGCCGTTGTCGCCGGGCATGCGCACGTCGGTGAACAGCAGGTCGGGCACCGGCCGGGTTTCCAGCGCGGCCAGGGCCGCCGCCGCATGCTCGAAGCCTTCGACGGTGTAACCGGCCTCGCGCAGCGCGGTGGTCAGCACGAAACGTACCGAACGGTCGTCATCGACCACCCAGACGGTGGCGGTGGTGGGGTCAGGCATCACGGGCCTCCTGTGTGCCCAGCGGCAGCAGCACGGTGAACACCGTGTGGCCGGGGCGCGAACGGTAACCGAGGGTGCCGCGGTGTTCGCGCGCCACCTGCTGGGCCAGCGCCAGGCCCAGGCCGGTGCCCTCGGCGCGGCCACTGACCAGCGGCAGGAACAGGTGCTCGGCCATGTCCTCGGGCACGCCGCGGCCGTCGTCGGCCACTTCCAGGCGCAGCGCCAACGGCTGGATCTGGTCGCCGATGCGCAGGCCGTGCTCGACCCGGGTGCGCAGCGTCACCACGGTGGCGCCGGCCTGGATGGCGTTGCGCACCAGGTTCCAGGCGGCCTGGGTCAGGCGGTCGGGGTCACCGTCGAACTCGGGGATGCTGGGGTCGTAATCGCGCTGGATACGCACCGACCAGCCCGCCTCGCTCTCGGCCAGGCGCAGCACCCGCTCCAGCGCGGCGTGGATGTTCATGGCCGCGTGCGGTCGTGCCGGGGCCGGTGACAGCAGTTGTTCGAGCAGGCCGTTGAGGCGTTCGATCTCCGCGCCGATCAGGTCGATCAACTCACGCTCGCCGGCGTCGCGGCCCTGGGCCCGGCGGGCCAGCAGCTGCGCGGCGCCCTTGAGCCCGGCCAACGGGTTGCGCAGCTCGTGGGCCAGGCCCTTGAGGGCGGCCGACAGTGCGCCGGGCAGCACCTGCGCCGGGTCGGGCGCGACGAACTCGTCCACCGGGTAGGCCTCCAGCAGCCAGCCGCCTTCCTCCAGCCGGCTCAACCAGCCCTCGGCGAAACGCGGGCTCTCGCCCGGCAGGGCCAGGATCAACCGATGCAGGCGCAGCACGTCGCGCTCGTCGCGGGCCAGGAAGTTGGCCAGGGCCTCGCCCTGCGCCTCCAGCGAGACCAGCGGCTGGCCGACCAGGCGGCGCACGCTCACGCCCATCCAGCGCGCGAAGGCCGGGTTGGTGCCAAGGATGCGGCCATCGGCGCTGGCCCAGGCTACGGGGGTACCCAGCACGTCCAGCGCGGGGCGGTCATCAGGCATCGTCATTGCACCAATGTAGTGCAAAGGCGACCGGCTGGGCAGCATCGTCACGGCGGCTTGGCACCGCCAAGGCCACTATCCGCGCCATTGCGGCAAGTGACACTTCAGGGGATGACATGCCAACGCTTCACGCTCGAACCACGCTTTCCGGCCTCTGGCGCGCCGGTGGCGCCGGCATCGCCGGCCTGCTGCTGGCCATGACCGCGTTCCAGGCGGCCGCGCAGAACGTGCTGTGGGAGGATTACCGTGGCACCACCAGCATCGCATCCGATGCCAATTACATCGGTCCGCAAGGCGCCCCGCGGTTCGTCAACAACCCCGCCACCATCGCCAACCTCTCCGCGTTGGCCAACAACCCGGCCAATGCGGTCCGCACCGGCACCTCGGCGCTGGTGGACTACGGCAGCAATCCGTTCGCGTTGTGCGACAGCCGCACCGCCGCCAACCTGCAGACCGATCCCTGCCGCTACCAGGCCATGGGCCGGGTGATGTACACGCTGGTGCGGTTCCCGGTTGCCGGCACCTACACGCTTTCCGTGGCGCATGACGACTCGGTGCAGGTCAGCATGTCCTCCAGTTACACCAGCACCGCCTACCGCACCGCCAACTACGACATCCCGGTCGGCGCACTGAGCAGTTACACCAACGGCGAAACCGACTTCCGGGCCATCGGCAGCTTCAACGCCGACGTCGCCAACAGTTGTGCCCTGATGCGCATCTACTGGGTGAACGCCGGCGGCCTGAACTTCAACCGGCTGCGCTGGCAGCATCCCGCGATCAACGGCGGCGCGGCGCAGATCATTCCCGCCAGCCAGTTCAGCGACCCCTCGCAGGCGAGCAGTTCCAGCGGCTGCGCCGGCAGCATCGTCTACCCGGTGCCGGCGATCATGGTCAACAAGGTGGTGAACCTGGGCCGCATCGCGCCCAACGACCAGTTCACCGTCTCCATCCGCCAGGGCAGCAACACGTTGCGCGCGGCCTCCACCAGCGGCGCCGGGACGGGGCAGCAGGCCAGCACCGGCGCGCTGCAGGTCAGCACCGGCAACCACGTCGTGCGCGATGACATGGCGGCCAACAGCGTCCAGGCCATCGGTGACTACGACAAGAGCATCAGCTGCACGTCCTACCAGCTCAACGGCCAGCAGCAGGCCTACACGCCCAGCGGGACCGGCCCCGACTGGACCATCGCGGTGGCGGCCAACACGCAGTACACCTGCACCATCACCAACACGCCCCGGCCGGTGGTGACCGCGCGCAAGATCAGCGAACGCGCGGTGGGCGCCTTCACCTTCACCGGCACCAATGGCCTGCCCTCGCAGACGCTGACCACGACCAGCGCCGGCCAGGCCGTGGCCGGCAGCGCGCGTGCGCTGACGGCGGTGAACACGGCCACCACGCTGACCGAGGCACAGACGCCGGGCTTCGCCCTGAGCGCGATCCAGTGCACCGGCCTGCCTGCCGGCGTGAACGGTACCGTGGACCTGCCCAACCGCAGCGTCACGCTGCCGGCCGCCGCCATCGTCCAGGGCGCGAACATCACCTGCACCTTCACCAATGCGGCCGGCGTCGACCTCTCCGTGACCAAGACCAATGCCGTGGCCAGCGTGCCGTCCGGGAGCAGTACGACCTACTCGCTGCAGTTCCGCAACGGCGGCCCGGGCGATGCCGGTGGCGCGGTCCTGAAGGACACGCCCACGAGCGGGCTGTCCAACTGCCAGGTGCTCTCCTGCACACCCAGCAACAATGCGACCTGCCCGCAGGCGCCGGCGGACCTGCTGACCGCCAACGGGGCGACGGTGACGGCGTTCCCGGCCAACAGCCAGATCAACGTGCAGGTCCAGTGCAGCGTCAACTGAGCACGCGCCCGGCGACCATGCCACCGGGCGCGGTCGCTCACTTCACCTGCTGCAGCAGCGAGTGGAGGATGCGGGCATCTTCGGCATCCAGCTCGGCGGGCAACGTGTCGCTGCCACGGAAGCGCCGGTGGAAGGCGCGCGCGGCCGCGGCACGGTCGTCCATCGGGTAACCCAGCGCCTGCAGCGCCAGCCAGCGGTCGAAGCCTTCCGGGGCCGCGCCGTCGCTGGCCTTGGGCCAGATACCGAAGCCGGCCTCGGCCAGCTGCTGCCAGGGGAAGAAGCGGCTGGGGTCGGCCTTGCGCGACGGGGCCAGGTCGGCATGGCCGATGATCTGGCTGCGCGGGATGTTGTAGCGGGTGCACAGGTCATCGAGCAGACGCAGCAGCGTGGCGATCTGCGGTGCGCTGAACGGGCTCTCGCCGTCGTTGTCGATCTCGATGCCGATCGAGGTGGAGTTGAGGTCGGTGATCGATCCCCAGCGCCCGCCACCGGCATGCCAGGCACGTTCGCTGTCGGCGACCAGCTGGTACAGGTCACCCTTGCGCCCCACCAGGTAATGCGAGCTCACCTTGCCGCCGCTGTTGGCGCTGCGCAGCGTGTCCAGGCTCTGCTGCACCGAATCCTGGTCGGTGTGGTGCAGCACGATGATCACCGGCTGGCGTGCGTTGTGGTTCGCCGAGGGAACCCATTGCGCCAGGGGATTGCGCTGCGGCGTGGTGGTGCAGGCGGCGAGTGCGGCGACCAGCGCCAGCGGCAACAGGAGTTTGTGGTTCATGCCGGGCATTGCACGTTGCCACGGATGGGAAAGCAAGTGACCTACGGCAGGATGCTGGCGCGGCCCTCACCTCAACCCCTCTCACGCTGGCGGGAGAGGGGCTTTTGAAGCGGCGCTCAGGCCTCGTAGGCGGATTCGCCGTGGGTGGTGACGTCCAGGCCGGTACGTTCGGCTTCCTCGCTCACGCGCAGGCCTACCAGCGCGCGCACCACCAGCAGGATCACCGCGGTGACCACGGCACTCCACAGCACCGTGAAGCCGACGCTGACCACCTGCACCCAGAGCTGGTGGCCGATGTCCAGGTCGGCCTTGGTGCCGCCCAGCGATTGTGCGCTGAACACGCCGGTGAGGATCGCACCGACGATGCCACCGACACCGTGCACGCCGAACACGTCGGCGGTGTCATCGGCCTTCAACAGGCGCTTGAGCCCGGTCACGCCCCACACGCAGATCATGCCGGTGACAAAGCCAATCACGATCGCACCGAGCGGGCCTACCGTACCGCAGGCCGGGGTCACGCCCACCAGGCCGGCGACGGCGCCGGAAGCCGCACCCAGCGCCGAGGGATGGCCCTTGGTCACCGCCTCCACCAGCGTCCAGCCCAGCACCGCGGCAGCGGTGGCCAGCACGGTGTTGATGAAGGCCAGCGAGGCGACCGTGTCGGCGGCCGCGGCCGAGCCGGCGTTGAAGCCGAACCAGCCCACCCACAACAGCATCGCGCCGATCCAGGTCAGCGGCAGGTTGTGCGGCTTCAATGCGGTCTGGCCATAGCCCAGGCGCTTGCCGACGAACCACGCCGCCACCAGGCCGGCCACACCGGCGTTGATGTGCACCACCGTGCCGCCGGCAAAGTCGATCGCGCCCATCTCACCGAGATAGCCGCCGCCCCAGACGATGTGCGCCATCGGGATGTAGCTCAGGGTGAACCACAACGCCGAGAGCAACAGCACCGCGCGGAACTTGATGCGCTCGGCGAACGCGCCGACGATCAGCGCGGTGGTGATGCCGGCGAAGGTGGACTGGAAGGCCACGAACAGCAAGTCCGGCAACCCGGCGATCGGCGTGTTGCCCACCGACTCGGGGGTGAAGCCCTTGAGGAAGGCGAATTCGGTGAAGGAACCGAAGAACTGGTTGCCCGCACTGAACACCGCGCTGTAGCCATAGGCCACCCACAGCATCAGCACCAGCGAGAACACCACCAGCACCTGGCTCAGCACCGAGAGCACGTTCTTGGCGCGCACCAGGCCGCCATAGAACAGCGCCAGGCCCGGCACCACCATCATCAGCACCAGCAAGGTGGCGGTGAGCATCCACGCCACGTCCCCGCGATCGAAGCTGGGTGCCACCTCGGCGGCGGCTTCGGCCGGGGCCTCGGCGGCAACCGCCGGTGCCGCGCCTTGCGTTGCCTCCGGCTGCGGCGGCGTGGCCTGCTGGGCCAACGCGTGTGAGGGAAGCATGCCCACCGCCATGACGGCGAGCATGAACGACAGGCACAGGCCACCGAACCGGGCCTTGAGCCCGGTGAAAAATTCCGTTCGCATTGTCGACTCCGGCTGTGGGGGTTAGAGCGCGTCAGCGCCTGTTTCACCGGTGCGGATACGCACCACCTGCTCGAGCGGGGTGACGAAGATCTTGCCGTCACCGATCTTGCCGGTGCCGGCCGCGCCCTGCAGGGTTTCGATCACCGCATCCACGCGGTCGTCGGTGACGGCGGTCTCGATGCGGATCTTGGGAAGGAAGTCGACGACGTACTCGGCACCGCGATACAGCTCGGTGTGCCCCTTCTGGCGGCCAAAACCCTTGACCTCGGTGACGGTGATGCCCGAAACGCCGACGGCGCCCAGTGCCTCGCGTACCTCGTCAAGCTTGAATGGCCGGATGATGGCGGAGATCAATTTCATGCGCATGTCCCGTAGTGGAGGAGACCGGCCCGCGCCTGCGGGCCGGTTTCGTGTCTTCCACCGGCCGCGATGCGGCCGCTGGCTGTTGCGCCGAACGTGTCATGGGCCTCGCTGACGGCAGCACTTTTCCAGCCGCTGACGGCAGTGACGCGGGAGGGAGGAATGGCCCATGGCGCGCGTCCGGATTCTCTTGCCCCTGGTGCTTCCGTGCGTCCTGCTTCAGACCGCCTACAAGGCTCCCCAGCCTTGCAGGCGGCGGCGATGACGAAGGTGGGAGGGGTGCCCTTCGTCATCGCCACCTGAAAGGATCAGCTTGCGTAGTACAGCTGGTATTCCAGCGGGTGGGTGGCCGCGCGGAACGCGGTCACTTCCTTCATCTTCAGCGCGATGTAGGCATCGATGAAGTCGTCGCTCATCACGCCACCGGCCTTGAGGAACTCGCGGTCCTTGTCCAGCGCTTCCAGTGCCTGGTCCAGCGAGGAGCAGACCTGCGGGATCAGCTTCTCTTCTTCCGGCGGCAGGTCGTACAGATCCTTGTCGCTCGGTGCGCCCGGGTCGATCTGGTTCTTGATGCCGTCCAGGCCGGCCATCATCAGCGCGGTGAAGGTCAGGTAGCCGGACTGGATCGGGTCCGGGAAACGCATTTCGATGCGGCGTGCCTTCGGGTTGGACACCCACGGGATGCGGCACGAGGCCGAACGGTTGCGCGCCGAGTAGGCCAGCATCACCGGTGCCTCGAAGCCCGGGACCAGGCGCTTGTAGCTGTTGGTGCCGGAGTTGGCGAAGGCATTGATGGCGCGGGCGTGCTTGAAGATGCCGCCGATGTACCACAGCGCCATCTGGCTCAGGCCACCGTAGCCGTCACCGGAGAACAGGTTCTTGCCTTCCTTGGCCAGCGACTGGTGCACGTGCATGCCGCTGCCGTTGTCGCCGACCAGCGGCTTGGGCATGAAGGTGACGGTCTTGCCGTTGCGATGGGCCACGTTCTTGATGACGTGCTTCATGCGCTGCAGTTCGTCGGCCTTGGTGACCAGGGTGTTGAACTTGGCGCCGATCTCGCACTGGCCGGCGTTGGCCACTTCGTGGTGGTGCACTTCGACTTCGATGCCGACCTTTTCCAGCACTTTGCACATCTCGGCGCGGATATCGTGCAGCGAGTCGGTCGGCGGCACCGGGAAGTAGCCGCCCTTCACGGTCGGGCGGTAGCCGCTGTTGGTGCCTTCGTAGCTCTTGCCGGTGTTCCAGGAACCTTCCTCGGAGTTGATCTTGAAGAAGGTGTGGCCCATGTCATTGGCGAACTGGACCGAGTCGAAGATGAAGAATTCCGGCTCCGGACCGAAGAAGGCCAGGTCGGCGATGCCGGAGGACTTCAGGTAGGCCTCGGCGCGCTTGGCGATGCCGCGCGGGCAGCGGCCATAGCCCTGCATGGTGGCCGGGTCGAGCACGTCGCAGGTCAGCACCAGGGTCGGATCGGCGTAGAACGGGTCCAGGTAGGCGCTGTCCGGGTCCGGCAGCAGCACCATGTCCGATTCGGCGATGCCCTTCCAGCCGGCGATCGAGCTGCCATCGAACATCTTGCCTTCCTCGAACAGCGACGGCTCGATGATCGAGACCGGGAAGGTCACGTGCTGCTCGATACCGCGCATGTCGACGAAACGCAGGTCGACGAACTCGACCTGGTTGTCCTTGATCAGCTTCTCAACGTTTTCCAGGGACATCGGGTGCAACCTCGGATGGGTGATGACGTATGGGGTGAAGGAGCAAGTAGCGTGCCAACCCCGAAATCATCGCAAGTGATTGTTTTTGTTTGGTGAAAGTTGCAATTGCATCGACCGGATTGCACCACGGAGGTGCAAACGGCGTGCACGGCACCATGCAGGTGCAACACATCACTTGGACTATGCTGTACCGGCCTTTTTTCCCACCGATCTCCATGTCCGACCTGCTCTCCGCCCTCCTGCTGGGCATTCTCGAAGGCCTCACCGAATTCCTCCCCATCTCCAGCACCGGCCATCTGCTGATCGCCCAGCACTGGCTGGGCAGCCGCTCGGACTTCTTCAACATCGTGATCCAGGCCGGTGCCATCCTGGCGGTGACGCTGGCGTTGCGGCAGCGGTTGTGGACACTGGCCACCGGCCTGGACCAGCGCGAGAACCGCGACTACGTCATGAAGCTGGGCGTGGCCTTCCTGGTCACCGCCGTGGTCGGCCTGCCGGTACGCCTGGCCGGCTGGGAGCTGCCGGAAACGGTGACCCCGGTGGCGTGGGCGCTGGTCATCGGGGGCGTCTGGATGCTGGCCGCCGAACGCTTCGCCGCACGCTTGCCCGACCGCGAGACGGTCACCTGGACGGTGGCCATCGGCGTCGGCCTGGCACAGGTGGTGGCCGGCGTGTTCCCCGGCACCTCGCGCTCGGCGGCGGCCATCTTCCTGGCCATGCTGCTGGGCCTGACGCGCCGCGCCGCCGCGGCCGAGTTCGTCTTTCTGGTAGGTATTCCCACCATGTTCGCCGCCAGTGGCTACGCGTTCCTGGAACTTGCCAAGGACGGGCAGCTCGGCAGCGAGAACTGGACCGACGTCGGCGTGGCCTTCACCGCCGCCGTCATCACCGGTTTCGTGGTGGTGAAGTGGCTGCTGGACTACATCAAGCGCCGGCCCTTCACGGGCTTCGCGCTATACCGCATCGCACTGGGCATTGGCTTGCTGCTGTTCTTGCCTGCTGGAAACTGAACGCGCCCCGGCGCCTTCAACCCCGGCCGGCAGCTTCATCCGTTTGTCGTCCCGAATCCTTTCCATAACCCAAGGAGTTGTCCATGAAGCGCATCCTCATGCTGGCCCTGCCGCTGGCCTTGATGGCCGCCTGCAGCAACCCGTCGCAGACGACCACCAAGAGTGAAGCCACCCCCGCCGCCAACACCGCCACCCCGGCCGCGGCGGCCTCGATCGACGCCACCCAGCTGGGCGCCAACCACTGGCTGCTCGACACCGCCGTGGATTCGGCCGGCAAGCGCGTGGACGCGCTGTTCGTGCGCGCCGACAAGCCGGTCACGCTGGACTTCAAGGACGGCCGCCTGAGCGTGAGCAATGCCTGCAACGGCATGGGCGGTGGCTACACGCTGGAAGGCGACGCACTCAGCGTCGGCAACATGATGTCCACCAACATGGCCTGCGGCGAGCCCGGCGTGATGGCGCTGGACGGCCTGGTCAGCGAGCGCCTGCAGGGCAAGCTGACGATCCGTTCGCTGGATGCGTCGCAGCTGGTGCTGGCCGCCGCCAATGGCGACGTGCTGACCTTCCGCGCCGAGCCGACCGCCGAAGCCCGCTACGGCGGCGAGGGCGAGCGCGTGTTCCTGGAAGTCGATGCACAGACCAAGCCCTGCACCCACGGCGTGATGCGTGATGCGCAGTGCCTGCAGGTGCGCGAGGTGAAGTACAACGAGCAGGGCCTGGAGCAGGGCAAGCGCGGTGAGTGGGAGAACTTCTACGGCAACATCGAGGGTTACACCCACCAGCCGGGCGTGCGCAACGTGCTGCGCCTGAAGCGTTTCCAGGTGAAGAACCCGCCGGCCGACGCGTCTTCGCTGGCCTACGTGCTGGACATGGTGGTCAGCTCGGAGCAGGTGGGCAAGTAAGCCACCGCTGCGAAGCAGACGACGAGGGCGCCGCAAGGCGCCCTCGTTATTTCGGTTCCCTGCCGCCGTGTGGCGGCACCGCGCCCGGTCAGAGGTGCGGGTTCAACGTGTAGGTGCCGTGCAACGCGGCTTCGGCCAGCACGTGGCCCTGCATCGCGCTGAACACATCGGCGGCGGTGAAGGCGCCTTCCACCGGCAGCGACGCAACGTCCAGCGCGAACACGCGGAAGAAATAGCGGTGCGGGCGCTCGTCGTTGAACGGCGGGTACGGGCCGTCATAGCCGAAATAGGTGCCGGCCATGTCGAGGTCACCGGCGAACCAGCCGGTGTAGTCGTTGATGCCCTGGCGCGCGCCGGCCGGGCCTGCCGGTTGCTGCTTGCCATGCGCGGTGAAGCCGTCGCTGCAGCTGCCGGCGGCGATCTCCTGCACGTCGGCGGGGATATCCACCATCACCCAGTGCACGAAATCAGCGCGTGGCTGGTCCAGCGGGATGCCGACATCGTCGCGACCGACCAGCTCGGCCACGGTCGGCGCGTCCGGGTCCACGCACAGCAGGGCGAACGAGCGCGTGCCTTCGGGCACGTCGTGCCAGGACAGCTGCGGGTTGCGGTTGCCGGCAAAGCCGGACGGCTGGCCGGCGGCGAACTCGGCCGGGATCGGCTGGCCGTTGCTGAAACTCTGGCTGTCCAGTTTCATCGGGGGTCCTCGGGTCAGGCTTCGGGGTAGCCCAGTCGCACCGCGACCGGGGTGAGATACAGGAATTCCGCCGCCAGCACCTGGGCGTAGCGGCGCCAGTGGCCGGCCTCGACGGTGCCCGGGCCGAGGCTGCGCACCTGCGGGAAGCGCACGCCGAAGGCCTGCTCCAGCAGCGCGCCCATCGCCGCCGGGTCGTTCACCGCCTCGTCGGTGCGGAGGATCAGATGCGGGTACAGGTCACCCTCGTGCAACTCGGCCACCTGCTCCACGGAGCGTGCCAGCCACTGCGCCGCGTCCATCGACGAGGTCAGCGCCAGCGGCGCCGGTGCGCCCAGCGCCAGCCATTCGATGAACATGTCGCGCGGATCGCGCACCGCCACCACCAGACGGCCTTCCGGCAACTGCGGGCGCAGCGCCCACAACAGCGCGTTGTCCCACCACAGCAGCCAGTCGATGACGTTGCCGTCGGCGATGCCGCGCGCCGGCAGCTGCTCGCGCCACTGCTGCACCAGCTGCTCGGGCGTCAGCGCATCGGTGGCCAGCCGCTGCAGGGTCAGGTAGTTCTGGAAACCGTCGGTCGGCGGGGTGGCACCGAAACGGTCGGCGCGCAGCACCCGGCTGCCGGCCGCCATCACCGTCACCACGCGCTCCACGCCCGAGCCCGGCGCGCCCCAGACGAACAGCGGGCGCATCGCGTTGTCGTCGGCCACCTCACCCAGCGCCGGCCATTCCACCGGGGCCTTGGCCTGCGGCGGCAGCGGCAGGCGCGTGGCGGCCTGCTCGGCATGCAGCTGCAGCCAGGTGGCCACCGCGCCGGCCGGGTTGCCACCACGGTCCTGCACGGTGCCCAGCCAACTGCGCAGGTTCGGCCGCGCGGCTTCCGGGGCACGGTCGATCAGTGCCTGGACATGCGCCGCTGCCGCGGGCGCATCGCGCAGCAGCAGGGCTTCGACGATGCGCTGCTCGGCGCTGACGCGGCCCGGCTCCAGCGCGGCGATGCGACGGGCGATGGCCTCGGCCGCGTCGCTTTCCTCGTTCATGTCATGCAGCCGCATGCGGGCTTCCAGCGCCGGCACATGGTCGGGCATGGCCGACAGCCAGCGCTCGACCACGGCCACCGCTTCCGGGCTGCCCACCGCCGGGATCGCCAGGCGGGCCAGCCACAGGTCGTGCAGCTGCGGGTGGGCTTCCAGTGCCGCATCCAGCGCGGCGCTGGCTTCCTCCTCGCGCCCCAGTCGCTGCCAGGCCACCAGCAGCATCTGCAGCGTGCCGCGGTCACCGGGCAGCTGCGACAGCAGCGGGCGCAGGTGTTCCAGCGCCTGCAGCGGCTGGCCGGAGGCCAGCTCCAGTTCACCGGCCAGGCGTCGCAGGCCGGGGGTGTCGCCCCCCTTGCTGGCCAGCACCTCGCGCATCACTTCGGCCGCGTTGTCGACATGGCCCTGGCGCAGCGCCAGCTGCACCAGCAGGCCGCGCAGCGCCTGGTTGTCCGGGACCAGTTCGAGCACGCGGCGGAAGGCCTGCTCGGCGAACGCCGGCATGTCCTTGCCCAGATAGGCGAAGCCCAGTGCGTAGAGCAGGCGCGGATCGCGCGGCAGGCGCTCGACCGCGGCCGACAGCACGCCCAGCGCGAGGTCCAGCTCGCCGCGGCGCAACGCGACCATGCCCTGCACCGCACCCAGCTCCGGGCTGTCCGGGTCCACGCGTTCGGCCAGGCGGATCAGGCGGTCGGCTTCGTCGATGTCCTCGCGGCCCAGCGCCAGGTGCGCCTGCATCAGGTAGGCGGAGAATTCATTGGGGTTGAGCGCGGTGCTGCGGTCCAGCGCCTGGTCGGCGGCCTCGAGCTGGCGCAGGGCCAGCAGCAGGCCGGCGTGCTGCAGGTGCAGGGCGGCCTCTTCCGGTGCCAGCGCCAGTGCCTGGTCCAGGCTGGCCTGGGCCTGTTCCAGCTGGTTGTCCTGCTGCAGGGCCAGCGCCAGCCAGCGATGGGCCTGCGCCTGCTGCGGTTCGGCCGCCACCCATTCGCGGGCCAGGGACACCGCGTCGTCGTTGGCGTTGCGGCGCAGGGCTTCGATGATCTTGTCTTGCATGGCGGTCCAGCGTGAGCGCAAAAAACCCATTGTAGCGGGCGCGCCCGCCGCGCCACGGTTCAGCCTGGCAACGCCGCCAGCAGTTGCCGGGTGACCCAGCGCTCGGAGAAGCCATCGCCGCGCAGGTTCTCGATGAACCCGCAATGCCCGCCCCAGCGCGCGATCTGCAGGCGTGCGTGGTTCGGCAGCTGCCAATGGTCGAAGGTGGCGAAGGGGATGACCGGGTCGTCCTGCGCCATCAGGATCTCGGCCGGCACCTGCAGCCCGGCCAGCTTGTGGCCGGCGATCGAGTAGCCCTCGAAGTAGTCCTGCAGCGTAGGGAAGTCGGTATGCCGGTTCACCAGCCAGCCGGTCAGCGCGCGGATGTCCAGCTTGAGCACGTCGTCGTCGCAGTCGGCCAGCTCGGGGAACAGCGCGCGCTTGCGCCGCAGCGAGCCGGTCCACTTGCGGCGGAAGTACCAGTCGTACATCGCCGGCCCGTGCTCGATGCTCTCCATCGTCACCGCCGGGTCCAGCACCGGGCAGACCGAGGCCACGTGCCGCAGGGGCACGCCCGCGGCCGGTGCGTGCAGGGCCAGGCGCAGCACGAAGTTGCCGCCCAGCGAGTAGCCGGCGGCCACCATCGGCAGGTCCGGGAAACGGCGCGCCACGTCGCCGGCGGCCTGCACCACTTCATCGATGCGGCAGGAGTGGAAGATGCCCGGGTTCAGGTGGTGGGTGTTGCCGTGGTCGCGGAAGTTCAGCCGCACCACGTCGAAGCCGGCCTCCAGCATGCGCGCGGCGGTCATGCGCATGTAGCTCGACTCGGTGCTGCCTTCCCAGCCATGCAGCAGCAGCGCCAGCCCGACCGGGGCACGGCCCGGCACGCTGCTGTGCCAGGCCTGCAGGCGCACGCCGTCACCGCCGTCCAGGATCAGTTCGCGGTTGACCGCGCCGGTGGCGGCCAGCAGCTGCAGGCCGCGGCGCAGGCGCAGCCGGCTCGAAGCCAGCATCGATTGCAGGTGGGGATTGCGCAACCAGCGCGGCGGCAGGTAATCGGCGGCGTTCAGCGCGTCTGGCTGGCGGCTTTCCGACGACGGCAGGCGCACGACCGACATCGCCTCACGGCCCTTCCATCACCGCCACGATGCGCGCACGCGAGGTTTCGGCGATGCGGCGGCGACCTTCCAGGTCCTGGCTGCCGATCGGCGCGAGGAAGTGCACCTGCGCCGCACGCGCCGGCTCGCCGAGCAGGCGCAGGAAGTTGCCGAAGAAGCTCTCGCCCGGCCCGAACGCCACCATGGTCTGCGCGTCACCGCGCACGCCGTAGCGCAAAGCCACCGGCTGCACCGGCACGTTGGCCTCCACCGCCGCCTGGAAGATGCGGGCGTGGAACGGGCCCACTTCGTGGCCACCGCGGGTGCGGCCTTCGGGGAACACCGCCACCGGCCGCTGTTCGTTCAGGCGCTTGACCATTTCCTCCATCACCCCGCCCAGCGACTCGGTGTTGCCGCGCTGGTGGTAGATGGTATGCCCACGGCTGGCCAGCCAGCCGACCAGCGGCCAGCCGGCGATCTCGCGCTTGGCGACGAAACCGACCATTTTCTGGCTGTGGATCATGCAGATGTCGACCCAGCCCACGTGGTTGGCCACGAACAGCACCGGCCCCGGCAGCGGCTGGCCGAAGCGCTTGAGCCGGAAGCCGAAGATCCACATCAGCACGCCCGACCACCAGCGCACCACGCGGTGCTCCAGGGGATCGGCAGGCCCGCCGATGCGGCCGAATGGCGGGGCCATCAGCAACAGGATCAGCGGCAGGAACAGGACGATGTGCACCAGCAGCAGCGGGACGCGGTACAGGTAACGGAACACGCGAGCCACACCGCCCTGGCGGGCGGGACGGGGGGAGATCATCCGCGCACGATACCGGATGCGGTCCGGCTTGTGCCAGCGACTGTTACGGCGGCAGGGTATTGCTGCCAGGACACGGAAAGGTGCGTTGCGGCACAGTATCCAGACATCACGCGGGCCAAGGGGCCCGGCTGGACCTTCAGCGTTACCCTTCCCGCGCCGTAAGTGTGTAAAACGGTTCCAACGTTCAGGGGAGCGTGGTGATGCACCGGCAGCTGCTGTCATCGACAGAGGACATGCTGCACTTCTTTTCTGCCGCGCTGGAGCGCATTGGCAGCGGCGTGATCCTGTTCGACGAACAGAACACCATCCTGTACCTCAACCGCGCCATGGAGACCATCTCCGGCTGGCCGCGCGAGGAAATGCTGGGCAGGAACCTGGGCCAGCTGGCCCCGCCCTCCATGCGCGAGCGCTATGACACCCGCCTGTACCCGGGGGCCAGCAACCGCGTGCAGGAACTGGCCCTGGCGCCGCATGACATCCAGCTGGTGCGCAAGGACGGCAGCCACTGCTGGATCAGCGTGACCCTGTCGCACGTGTCCAGCGGCGGCCGCGACATCCACATGGCACTGATCAGCGACGTCACCGCGCGGCGCCAGGCGCAGGAGCGCGAGCGGCTGCTGTCGCTGGGGTTCGACGAGACCCAGAGCGCGGTGCTGATCACCGATGCCCAGGCCCATGTGGTCTACCCGAACAAGGGTTTCCGTCGCCTGTTCGGCTTCCTGGACAGCGAGCTGCTCGGCCGCTACGTCCCCACCCTGCTGGCGCCGGACGATCATTCCGGCGAACAGATGGCCGCCTACATGACGCGGCTGATGTCCGGGCAGTCGATCCGCGCCGACGAGCGCCTGTACCGCAAGGACGGCCAGCCGCTGTGGTGTTCGGTCACCATCAACCCGATCTTCGACGACTACGGCAAGCTGGTGAACATGGTCGTGGTGCTGACCGACATCACCCGCACCAAGGTGCATGAGGTCCTGCAGCACCGCATGCTCGATGCGATGGTGCGCGAGGTACCCACCGCCGAGATCATGCAGATGATGTGCGAGGAGGTGGAGAAGATCGCCCCGCAGGTCACCTGCTCGGTGCTGCGCGTGGAGGACGGCCGGCTGCGCACGCTGGCCGCGCCCAGCCTGCCGGAGGCCTACAGCAAGCTGGTCGATGGCACGCCGGTCGGCCCGCATTCGGGCAGCTGCGGCACCGCGGCCCATTGCGGCGAAACCGTGGTCGCGCGTGACATCGCCAGCGACCCCAACTGGGAGGGCGTCAGCCACCTGGCCCTGCAGTACGGCCTGGCGGCGTGCTGGTCCACGCCGATCAAGTCCAGCGACGGCCGCGTGCTGGGCACCTTCGCGTTCTACTACCGGCAGCCGATGGAGCCGGACAGCTTCCACCGGCGCCTGGTCGAGGTGATCGTGCACCTGTGCGCGCTGGCGCTGGAACGCGAGGAAGCCCGTAACCGCATCCGCCGGCTGGCCTTCTACGACGACCTCACCGGCCTGCCCAACCGCAGCCTGCTGCATGCCCGCGCCGACCAGGCGATCAGCGCCGCCGGCCACACCCACCAAGCGCTGGCGGTGCTGTTCATCGACCTGGACCGCTTCAAGCAGGTCAACGATTCCTTCGGCCACCCCGGCGGCGATGAACTGCTGCGGGTGGTCGCGCGCCGCCTGCAGGAGCAGACCGGGCCGATGGACATCGTCGGCCGCCTGTCCGGCGACGAGTTCGTGGTGGTGCTCAACGGCTGCGACGCGCAGGGCGCCGACGAACACAGCGAACGCCTGCTGCGCGCGTTGGGCGAGCCGTTGCAGCTGGGGGAGATGGAGATCCGGCCCTCGGCCAGCATCGGCATCAGCGTGTTCCCGCACGACGGCACGAGCATGGAAACCCTGCTGCACCGCGCCGACATGGCGATGTACCAGGCCAAGCACAGCGGCCGCAACCTGGCCCGTTTCTACAGCTGCGAGATGGACCAGAGCGCGCAGGAGCGGCTGGCGCTGGAGAATGCCCTGCGCGAAGCCCTCGCACTGGGCCAGCTGCAACTGCACTACCAGCCGCAGATCGACCTGCACGATGGTCGCCTGCACAGCGTCGAGGCCCTGGCCCGCTGGCACCACCCGCGGCTGGGCAACGTGCCGCCGGTCCGCTTCATCCCGCTGGCCGAGGAAACCGGGCTGATCGGCGACCTTGGCCAATGGGCGCTGCACGAGGCCTGCCACCAGCTGGCCGACTGGCGCGAGGATGGGCTGGAGGTGCCCTCGGTCTCGGTCAACCTGTCACCGACCAACTTCCACAGCCCGGCGCTGGCCGAGATGATCAGCCGGATCCTGCACGAGCACGGCCTGTCGGCGTCGGACCTGATCCTGGAAATCACCGAGGATGTGCTGCTCGACGCCGACCCGGTCACCCTGCAGACCCTGCGCAAAGTGCATGCGCTGGGCGTGCGCCTGTCGATGGACGATTTCGGCACCGGCTATTCCAGCCTGAGTTACCTGCGCCAGCTGCCGATCAGCGAGCTCAAGCTGGACCGCAGCTTCGTCAACGGGATCGAGCGTGACAGCGTGGCCAGCGCGCTGACCCAGGCCATCGCCCACATCGGCCAGAGCCTGCACCTGAAGGTGGTGGCCGAAGGCGTGGAAAGCAGCGAGCAGCTGCGCCTGCTCGGCGAGCAGGGCTATCACATCGCGCAGGGCTTCCACTTCACCCCTGCCCTGCCCGCGCCGGCATTGGCGCAATGGGTGCGCGAGCATCTGCCGGCGATGGTCGAGGGCTGAGCGACGGCTACGGCGGCGGGGCATTCCCCCTCCCCTGGGCTTCGCCAAAGGGAGGGAGCGGTTCGGCGGGGTCGGACCGATCACGGTAAATCCCTCCCTTGCGCAGCAGGGGAGGGCTGGGGAGGGGTAAGCCGCAGGTATCGCGCGTCAACGCCCGCTCAGCGGGCCACCACCGCCAGCGTCAGCCGCGAAATGCACACCGGCTTGCCGTCTTCGTTCTCGATGCGGATCTCCCACACCTGGGTGGTGCGGCCCACGTGCAGCGCCCGCGCGGTGCCGGTGACCACGCCGGTGCGCGCCGCGCGCAGGTGGTTGGCGTTGATCTCCAGCCCCACGCAGACCTGCTCGGCCGGGTCCACGCACAGGTTGCCGGCGCTGCTGCCGAGGGTTTCGGCCAGCACCACCGAGGCGCCGCCGTGCAGCAGGCCATACGGCTGGCGGGTGCGTTCGTCGACCGGCATGGTGGCCTGCAGCCAATCCTCGCCGGCAGCGGTGAACACGATGCCGAGGTGGTCGATCAGGGTGTTGCGGCTCAGGGCATTGACCTGTTCCAGGTCGACGGGGGCGCGGAATACTCGGGACATGGCTTGAACCTTTGCGGGGACGCAGTCAGAGGATGGGCACCAACCCGGCGCCGAAGGCAGTAAGCATGCGCACCAGCAGCCATTTCGGGCCGACGTCCACTTCCGGGAAATCGCCGATGGCGGTGTAGCAGGCGCGGAAGCCGGGGTCCTGCCGCGGCAGCGGCCGCGGGCAGTCCGGGCCGGGCTTGAACTCATAGATGGTGGCGTAGCGCCACGGCCAGAAATCGAGCACCGGCAGCGCTTCGGACGCCTTGCCGATGCTGTAGTTCAGGCCGGAGAACACCGGTGCCTTCTCGCGCGGCGCCACCACCCAGGAGTTGTCCGGGGCGATGTCGCGCTCGATGCTGCGCGCCAACTGCTCGGCGAAGGCGGCATCCTCGATGATCACCGCGCCCTCGGTGTTGTAGTTCTCGCTGCGCGGGTCGAAGTTGTGGGTACCGATCACGCCGATGCGGCGGTCCACCACCAGCGACTTGGCATGCAGGCCCATGCGCGCGCCGCTGCGGGTCACCGGCAGCGGCCGGTTGGCCGCGCGCCGGCTCAGGAACGAGGGGCGCGTCTCGGTGCGCAGCACCTCGCGTTCGACGTCGCTGCCTCCGGGCGTGTTGCGCCGGCCCGAGCCGCTGCCGCGCACGTTGCTGCCGGCCGCGCTGCCGCCGATCACCCGGTTGCGGCCGGACGGCACCGATTCGACGTCCACCGGCTCGGGCAGCAGCCCGGGGTAGTTGACCGGCGCATCGAGCGGGAACGGCTTGTATTCGTAGATGTTGAAGCCCAGTTCGCGCAGGTTGCGGCGCTTGTACTTGTACGACAGCGCGTAGACGATCGGGTTGTCGGTGGCGGCCAGGCTGTTGGTCGAGACCACCACCCGCGGCGCGGCCTCGCGCTTGCGCAGGTCGCGGAACAGCTGCTGGGCCGGCTTGGACAACACCAGGTACGGCGTCTGCAGCAGCACTTCGGTCCTGGCCGAGGCGATCAGGGCATCCAGCCGCGGCTCGGTGACATGCTGGCCGTCGTCCGGATCGTCGTCCTCGTGGCGATGCTTGCGCGGCAGGTCGGCCACGTAGGCCACCGACCGCACCGGCAGCGCGGTCTGCACGAAGGCCTCGTCGATGAACGCCGGGTCGGTTGCCTCCTCGCCCACCCGCTCGATCCGCTCGGGGTGGCGGAAGTTGGCCTGCGGCATCGCCGGCACCCCCTGCTTGAGCAGCGCCCGGCCCACGTCGTTGAGCCGTTCGGCCGGCACGCTGCGCTGCGCAACCCAGAACGACTCAAAGTTGGCGGCCATTTCCCGCGCCTCCGGACCGGCGACGATCACGTCACGATCGCGGAAGTTGTACTCGTTGTCCCAGTCGTAGTAATCGTCCTGGTAGTTGCGGCCACCGACCACGCCCAGCACGTCGTCGATCACCAGCAGCTTGTTGTGCATGCGCTGGTTGAAGCGGCGGAAGCAGCACAGCACGCTGCCGGCGTAGTCCAGGTAGTTCAGCTTGGCCTTGCCGAAGGCGGGGTTGTAGACGCGCAGCTCGAAGTTGGCATGCGCCCCGGACAGGGCGGCCAGCATCTGCACGTCGGAGATCGCCGAGAGCTGGTCGATCAGCACCCGCACCTTGACCCCGCGCCGGGCGGCGGCCAGCAGTTCGTCGATCACCAGCCGCGCACTGTCGTCGGTGTCGAAGATGTAGGTCTGCAGGTCGATGCTGCGGGTGGCGCTGCGGATCAGGTTCAGGCGCGCCACCAGCGCCAGTTCACCCTCGTCCACGATGGTGGCGTAGTGGCGCGGCAGCCCGGGCGCCGATTCGGTGATGGCCTGCCCGCCCAGCGCGCGCAGCGGCGAATCCAGCGCGCAGCGGTCCGGCCGGTCGCAGTCCACCACGGTCGAGCGCGCGGCGATGGCAATGCCCTGGGCACGGTCGCGCTGCTGCGGCGACAGCGAGGCGCAACCGCCGGCCAGCAGCGCCGCCAGCAGCAGGAAAAGTCGTACGAAAGGGTTCACTTTGGGGGGGCGCTGCTCAGGCGCGTACGCAATATGAAGGTCACTCGATCACCCAGGGCCATCTGCCAGCTGTCCATGCCGTACCGCCCGCGCTGGACGGTGCCCCGGCTGACGAGGTCGCAATCATAGCCGGGACGTGCGCATTCAGGCTTTGCCAGGTGCAGCGTCTCCCGGCGGCTGATGCCGCGGATGGTCAACCAGCCATTGACGTCGCCGCCCTGGTGGATCAGCTCCGGCGAGTACGGATCGGAGCGGAACTCGATCACCGGGTAACGCGCCACGTCGAAGAAATCCTCGCCGCGCATCCAGCCGGTGTAGCGCGGCTTGTCCGGGATCTCGACGTATTGGGTGTACATGCGCAGCACCACCTGGTGCTGCCCGTTGGGCAGCGCGGTGGCCTGTGCATCAAAACGGCGGAACACCCCTTCGATCTTCTGGCCGAAGCGGGTGCGGATCTCGAAGCCGAACTGTGAATGAGCCGGGTCGAACTGGGGCGGTTCCGCCGCGAAGGACGAAACCGGCCCGATCAGCAAGCCCAGCAGCAGCCCGCCACGGAACAAACCCATGGACTTACGGCCACCAGAACGCCGCCAGACGGGCAATGCCCGGTTCTATCGATGCCTCCATCGGCAGCGACAGCACCGCCACCGAGGCCGGCGGCATGCCGCGGTAATCCCCGGACTGGCCGCTGTGCATCAGCGCCACCAGCTGTTCCAGGCCCGGGTTGTGGCCCACCACCAGCAGCCGCTCGACCTCGCGGTGCTCATCCACCAGCGCCGCCAGCGTGCCGGGCATGGCGTCGTAGATGCGCTCCTCCAGCCGCTGCTCGACGTAGCCGGTCAGTGCCAGCACCGCCTCCAGCGTCTCGCGGGTCCGCCGCGCCGGCGAACACAGCACCCGGTCCGGGGTGAGCTTCTGCTCCAGCAGCCAGCGCCCGGCGGCCTCGGCCTCGGCCAGCCCGTGCGGGGAAAGGGGACGATCGATGTCGGCCAGGCCGTTGTTGGCCGGTTCGGCATGGGCATGTCGCAGCAGGATCAGTTCACGCATGGCCGGGGAGTACTCCTGTCAGACCTTGTTCAACCATTTGAGTAGCGGCTCCCAGTCCTGCTGGTGCTCGCGTACCTGGGCGGAGTGATAGTCGAACAGGCTGCGGCCCAGCCCGACCATCACCACGTAGCTTTGGCTGTCGCGCAGCTGCGCGACCACCTCATACGGCCATTGGCCCAGCATCTGCCGGGCCTGTTGCGATGTCTGCGTCCACGGTTTGGTGCGGTTGAGCACCAGCCCCACCGGCAGCGCGCGCGAATGCACGCGCTTGAGCTTGGACAGGCTGTTGAGGAAGCCGACGATGGCCTCGATGTCCAGGGCCGAGGGCAGGACCGGCACCACCACCGCGTCGGCGATGTCGGTGAAGCGCTCCAGGTCCTCGCCATAGGCGCCGGCGGGGGCATCGATGATGACCTGCTCGGTGCCGTCGGGGATCAGCTTTTCCCAGTTCTTCTTGCGGTGCACGTCGACCGGCAGCACGGCGCTGTCCAGCATGGCCCGGCGCTCGGCCCAGCGGCTGCTGGAGCCTTGCGGATCGGCATCGGCAATCACCGTGGCATGGCCTGCCAGGGCCGAATGCGCGGCCAGATGGGTGGCGATGGTGGTCTTGCCGACACCGCCCTTGGAGCCGGCTACCAGGATCGTCTTCATGCACGCCTCGTTTCCGCGGAACGTTCCCGCAGCGTACACCGCGTTGCATGACCAAAGGTAGTCACCGGGTGAGGGTCGGCCCCGGAGCCCGGCTTTGCTATCGTGTCGCCCCCGGGATGGAACCACCATGAGCGAACTGCAGGACCTGACCGCGCTGATCCGCGCCAACACGCCGTTGATCGTCATCCAGACCCAGGATGAGTCGCGGGTCGTGGAGCTGTTCCGGCAGGCGCTGATGCACGTCTGGCGGGCGTTGTACCGCTGGTCGATCACCGAGGGCCTGCGCCGGATCGACATGGACCGCGAGGACGAGGCGTTCGGCCCGCCCGACGCCAGCTCGGTGCTGCGGATGATCCAGGAGGCCGAGCAGCGCGGCATCTACCTGCTGCTCGATTTCCACCCCTACCTGGGCTACGCCAGCCACCAGCGGCTGCTGCGCGACATCGTCCAGCGCCGCCACAGCCAGCCACACGTGCTGGTGCTGGTCGGGGCCAAGGTCGAGCTGCCGCCGGAGCTGGAGGCCCTGGCCACCCGCTTCAACCCGCGCCTGCCCGACGCCAACGCGCTGCTGAAGATGCTGCGCGAGGAGGCGGCCAGCTACGCCAGGGACAACGGCGGGCGCCGGGTCGAGGCCGACCAGGACGCGGTGCAGCAGATCCTGCGCAACCTGCGCGGGCTGAGCATGACCGACGCCCGCCGCATCGCCCGCCAGCTGATCTACGAGGACGGCGCGCTGCAGGCCGACGACCTGCCACAGCTGGCCAAGCTCAAGTTCGAGCTGCTCAACCGCAGCGGCAACCTGCATTACGAGTACGACTCGGCGCGCTTCAACGAGGTGGCCGGCGCGCGCCGGCTCAAGCGCTGGATCGAGCAGCGCCGGGCGGTGTTCGTCTCCGGCAACGCCCCGCCGGGGCTGGACCCGCCCAAGGGCATGCTGCTGCTGGGCGTGCAGGGCTGCGGCAAGTCGATGCTGGCCAAGGCCACCGCCGCCGGCTTCGGCGTGCCGTTGTTGCGACTGGATTTCGGCACGCTGTACAACAAGTACCACGGCGAGACCGAGAAGAACCTGCGCGAGGCGCTGACCTCGGCCGAGCAGCTGGCCCCGTGCGTGCTGTGGATCGACGAGATCGAGAAAGGCCTGGCCAGCAACGGCGAGGACGGCGGCGTGTCGCGCCGGGTGCTGGGCTACCTGCTGACCTGGTTGGCCGAGCGCAAGGCGCCGGTGTTCATCGTGGCCACCGCCAACCAGGTGCACGAGCTGCCGGCCGAACTGCTGCGCAAGGGCCGCTTCGACGAGATCTTCTTCGTCGACCTGCCGGCCCCGGACGTGCGCGTGGAGCTGCTGCAGCTGCACCTGCAACGCCGCCAGCTGGACCCGGAAGCCTTCGCCCTGCCCGCCCTCGCGGCAGCCAGCGAGGGCTTCTCCGGCGCCGAGATCGAACAGGCGGTGGTGGCCGGGCTGTATGCCGCGCACGCCGAGCAGCGCCCGCTGGACACCGAGCTGCTGATGGCCGAGATCCGCAACACCCGGCCGCTGTCGGTGCTGATGGCCGAACAGGTGCAGTCGCTGCGTGACTGGGCGCGCGAGCGCACCGTGCCGGCCGATTGAGCCGCGGCATGCATCACCTGGCCCGGGTGAGCACGGCACGCCTGGGAAACGTTCGCCCACCCATCACCCACCGCCCGCGAACCTGACCGTCTCCGGCTTTGCCGATGCCACAGGCGGGCTTCGGCTCACTGTGGCGTGGACGGCGGTTGCCAGTCCGCCGGCGGCTCGGCGGCGATGCCATGCACGGCCAGCAGGCGGCGCATGGCCGGTAGTTCCCCGTCATCACCGATCCAGCGCATGTAGTCGGCGGGGCTCACCTTGGGCGCAGTGCCCTGTTCCGATCCGAGCACGCCGCTGGCGCGGATGCTGATCCACGCCAGCAGGCGCCGGCGCGCTTCCCACCGTGCCTGCGCGGGCGTGCCCGCGCTGGCTTCGAACATCCATCGGGCACCGGCCTGGGCCACCGCGTTCGAGGTGCTGTCGGCCATCACCGAGAACACGCGTTCGCACGCCTGCCTCCTCGCGGGCTCACCGATGTCCTTCGGGCACGCGTCGAAGGCCGTTTTCAGCTCCGGCATCCACACCGTCGCGGCGATGCCGAACAACGTGATCGCGCGCTCCTGGTCGGCATAGCTGCCACCGTTGCGCTGCTCCCATTCGGCCGCGCGCGCGGCATCGGATACCGGCCACGGCACGTCGCGCGTGGCTTCATCCAGCAAGCCCACCAGCTGTGCCAGCGAGTCACCGTAACGCGTGGCCTGCGTCGCCCGCTGCCACGCCTGCGCGGCCTGGGCAGCGTCCTTGCGGTGTTCGGCCAGCCGCTTCAACAGCAGTTGCGAACCGGCATCGGCGGCACCGTCCCCCTGCAAGGTCTGCACCGCGGCATCGATGGCGCAGGCGTCCTTCCCGATGCAACGCCGCACGGCTTCCATCGCGATCAGCGGCTGCGTGCTGCCGGACGCAATGGCCTGCGCGAGCCAGGCGTCGGCTTCGGGCTCGCGCTTGAGGCCTTTGCTCGCCAGATCCATGCGCATTGGCACCAGCAGGGAGGCGGCATACAGTTTGCGCGGCTCACCGGTGGCCGCAAGCCCGCGGGCCAGTTGCAGGCGTGCGGCGTTCTGGGCCTCGATCCGTGCCAGCAGCTGCTCCGGTGCGATCTCCTCCTCCGCCGGCGGTTGCGCATTGGCCATGCCGGCAAACACCAGCAACACCATCGCCCACACTCCCTGTCCACGCATGCCTTGATCCTCCCAACGGGTTGAAATTCGTCGCCGTACGCGCATCACCCCAGGTGATGCAGCACCCACACCCACGCCGGCAGGGTCACCAGCGACAGCACGATGCCATACCCCACCATCGCCGCGGCCAGGCGCGGCGCCAGCCGGTGCGAGATGGCCAGCGCGGCGGCGGTGATCATGGTCGGCATGGCCGTCTCCAGCACGTTGACCTGCAGCATCTCACCACGCAGGCCAAAGGCCAGTGACAGCGGCAGGGCCACCGCCGGCAACACCAGCAGCTTGAGCAACAGACCCACCGCCAGGGGCGCCAGCTCGGCACGCGACAGGCGCAACTGGATGGTGAGGCCGACCGCCAGCATCACCAGCGGCAACATCGCGTCGGCCAGGCTCTTCAAGGCCGAGGCGACCCACGACGGCGGCTCGGCCGGCATCAGCGTCACCGCGAACAGCAGTGCCCATAGCGGCGGGAAGCGGAGGATGCGCAGCAGGATCTCGCCGGCGGTGGGCGGCGCATCGCCGCTGTAGCGGGCCAGCACGTATAGGCCGAAGGTCGAGAGCAGCACGAAGGTGCCGAACTGGTCGTAGACCACGGCGTACGGCAAGGCATGGTCGCCCAGCAATGCACGCACCATCGGATAGCCGATGAAGCTGGAATTGCACAACGCCACGCACAGCAGCAGCACCGCATGCACCTGCCGCTCGAAGCCGAACAGGCGCGTGGCCAGGCTGACCAGGCCCACGCTCAACAGCATCAACAGCCAGGGAGTGGCGATGATGCCGGCCAGCGACAGGTCCAGCTGCAGGCGCGGCACGTAGGTGAGCACTGCGGCGGGAAGGCACAGGTACAGCACCACGCGGTTGAGCGTGTCGGCGGCGTTGTCCGGGAAGGTACGCCGTCGTGCGAAGACCATGCCCAGCGCGAGCATGGCCAAGATCAGTGCGAATGCATCGAAAGCCATGCCGCAAGCATGCCCTGCCGGGCCGCGCCATTGGAATCGGCAATCGTCCGGATGTGGTCAAGCGCCGCCCGGCCAGCGGGCGAAGCGGTGGTCAGGGCCAGGCCGGCGGATTGGCCGCCCAGGCCTGCTGCACCTCGGCCAGCTGCGCGCGCTCGGCATCGGTCCAGGCCGGCAACAGGCGCGCGAACTCGGCGCTGCTGCCCCATTGGGTGGGCTCGGTACGCACGGCGGCGGCATACCAGGCCAGCGCATCGGCCTTGTTGCCCTGCTTCCACAGTGCCAGCGCCAGGGTCGGCGGCAGCCAGCCGGGGTTGCCGCGCGCACTCTCGGCCGCGCGCGTCCACAGGCCCAGGGCGGCATCGACCTCGCCCCGGCGATACAGGTCCCAGCCCTGGTTCCAGCGCAGGCCGCGCATCTGCACCGAGGACTCGCTCACCGTCGCATAGGCTTCCTGGTACAGCTTGGCCCCCAGTTCATCGCGGCCCTCGGCATAGGCGATGCTGGCCAGCTGCACGGTCGCCTCCAGCCCCTTGCGGCCGCGCTCGCGCAGCTTCATCAGCTGGTCCACCACGTCGGCCTGCTCCGGCGGCACCGCCTGGATCGGCTTGGCCGCCGTGTCCTCGTCGAAATAGAACTCGTTGATCTTCGGAAGGCCTTCGGCCCATGCATTGGAAAACAACAGCCCGGCCAGCACGGTGCCGGCGACCAGACGCCTGATCATCCCCATCACAGCAATCCCCGTATCCCGATTTTCACATCCAGCCCCCGATCCTAACCCGCAAGGCGGCCCGTGTGCGATTGCAGCAGGGGGGGCTGAAACGGCCACTGCTACAATCGCCGGCTGCCACGCGCGCCGCCAGCGGCGCCAGCCGCCAGCCGTTTTTTGCAATGGGCCAGCCATGACCAGCACTGCCGAACTTACCTCGCCCGCGTCCGCCAATGACCCGCTGATCGGGGTCCGCGACCGCGACTACACGCTGGACCACAAGTACACGCGCACCGACGGCCGCATCTACCTGAGCGGGGTACAGGCACTGGTACGGCTGCCGCTGATGCAGCAGCAGCGTGACCTGGCGGCGGGGCTTAACACCGGCGGTTTCATCAGCGGCTACCGTGGCTCGCCGCTGGGCGGCTTCGACCTGGAGCTGTGGCGCGCGCGCAAGCACCTGGAGGCGGCGCGGGTGAAGTTCGTGCCCGGCCTCAACGAGGACCTCGGCGCGACCATGGTCTGGGGCACCCAGCAGACCAACCTGTTCCCCGGCGCCAACGTCGATGGCGTGTTCGGCATGTGGTACGGCAAGGGCCCGGGCGTGGACCGCTGCGGCGACGTGTTCAAGCACGGCAATGCCGCCGGCACCTCGAAGCACGGCGGCGTGCTGGCGCTGGCCGCCGACGACCATGCCTGCCGCAGCTCGACCCTGCCGCATGGCAGCGAGGAGGAGTTCGTCAGCGCGATGATGCCGGTGCTGAACCCGGCCGGGGTGCAGGACATCCTGGACATGGGCCTGGTCGGCTGGGCGATGAGCCGCTACACCGGCCGCTGGATCGGCTTCAAGACCATCGCCGAGACGGTGGAGTCCTCGGCCTCGGTGGATGTGAACCCGTTCGCGCGGCAGATCATCCTGCCGGAAGATTTCGAGATGCCGTCCGCCGGGCTCAACATCCGCTGGCCGGACCCGCCGATGGAGCAGGAGATGCGCCTGCACCGCTATGCGGTGAAGGCCGCGCAGGCCTTCGCCCGCGCCAACGGCATCGACAAGGTGGTGATGGACGCGCCGAACGCGCGGCTGGGCATCGTCACCACCGGCAAGAGCTACCTGGACGTGCTGCAGGCGCTGGAGTACCTGGGCCTGGACGAAAAGGCCTGCGCGCAGATCGGCATCCGCGTGTACAAGGTCGGCATGACCTGGCCGCTGGAACCGCAGGGCATCGCCGCATTCGCACGCGGCCTGCAGGACATCGTCGTGGTGGAGGAGAAGAAGGCCTTCATCGAGCGGCAGATGAAGGAGTACTTCTACAACTGGCCGGCCAGCTGGGGCGCGCGCCCGTCCATCGTCGGCAAGTACGACGAGCAGGGCGAATGGATCCTGCCGTCCACCGGCGAACTCACCCCGGCCACCATCGCCGGCGTGATCGGCCGTCGCATCCAGCAGTTCTTCAACACCGAATCGATCGAGCAGCGCCTGCGCTGGATGGACGAGAAGGAAGCGGAGATGGCGCTGCCGCGCGCGCAGTTCCCACGCGTGCCGCATTACTGCTCCGGTTGCCCGCACAACACCTCCACCAACGTGCCGGAAGGCTCGCGTGCGATGGCCGGCATTGGCTGCCATTACATGGTGACGTGGATGGACCGCGACACCGACACCTTCACCCACATGGGCGGCGAAGGCGTCACCTGGGCCGGGCAGGCCGCCTTCACCGACACCGAGCACGTGTTCCAGAACCTCGGTGACGGCACCTACTTCCACAGCGGCTCGCTGGCGATCCGCCAGGCGATCGCCGCCGGCGTCAACATCACCTACAAGATCCTCTACAACGATGCGGTGGCGATGACCGGCGGGCAGCCGGTGGACGGCACCCTGACCGTGCCGCAGATCGCGCACCAGATGCGCGCCGAGGGCGTGTACACCATCGTGCTGCTGTCCGACGACATCGACAAATGGAAGTCGCGTCGCCACGAATTCCCGTCCGACGTGGAGTTCCACGACCGCGCCGAGCTGGACGCCGTCCAGAAGCAGCTGCGCACGGTGAAGGGCACCAGCATCCTGATCTACGAGCAGACCTGCGCCACCGAGAAGCGCCGCCGCCGCAAGCGCGGCAAGCTGGTCGACCCGCCCAAGCGCACGATGATCAACTCGCTGGTCTGCGAAGGCTGCGGCGATTGCGGCGAAAAGAGTTTCTGCGTGTCGGTGCTGCCGAAGGAAACCGAGTTCGGCCGCAAGCGCGACATCGACCAGTCCAACTGCAACAAGGATTTCTCCTGCACCACCGGTTTCTGCCCGAGCTTCGTCACCGTGCACGGCGGCCAGCTGCGCAAGGGCAAGAAGAGCGATGCGGCCAGCCTGCTCGACAACCTGCCGACCCCGGCGTTCCGCACTGACCTGTCCCAGCCCTGGAACATCCTGATCACCGGCGTCGGCGGCACCGGCGTGGTCACCATCGGCGCGCTGCTGGGCATGGCCGGCCACCTGGAGGGCAAGGGCGCCAGCGTGCTCGACCAGACCGGCCTGGCGCAGAAGGGCGGCGCGGTCACCACGCACATCCGCATCGCCAACACCCCGGCCGACATCCACGCCGTGCGCATCGCCGCCGGCGAGGCCGACCTGGTGCTGGGCTGCGACATGGTGGTGGTCAATGACTACTGGGCGCTGTCCAAGGTGCGCGCCGAGCGCTCGCAGGTGGTGCTCAACACCTACGAAGCCATGCCCGGCACGTTCACCACGCACCCGGACATGCAGTTCCCGGCCGCCGACATCATCGCCGGCGTGAAGGTGGCACTGGGCGGGCGTGACCCGATCCTGCTCGACGCCACCCAGCTGGCTACCGCCCTGCTCGGCGACGCGATCGCCGCCAACCTGTTCATCCTCGGCTTTGCCTGGCAACAGGGCCTGGTGCCGCTGTCGCTGGAATCGCTGATGCGCGCGGTGGAACTCAATGGCGCGGCCATCGAGATGAACCAGAAGGCGTTTGCCTGGGGCCGGCTGGCGGCGATTGATCCGCAGGCCGTGCAGCAGGCCGCCGGGCTGGTGCGCAACGCGCCGACCCAGGCCGAACGCACGCCGGGTGCATTGCATGAACTGCCGCCGGGCGAATGGGAAGGCAGCGAGGCCGGCGCGCCGTCGGCACCGCGCAACCCCGGCAATGAACCGGAGGTGCGCGGCCTGCCCGCCGCCGGCCCGGCCAATGGCGAAGCCACCTTCGCCGCGCTGGACGACGGCCGCCTGTCGCGCTCGCTCGACGAGCTGGTCGCGCGCCGCAGCGCCTTCCTCACCGACTACCAGGACGCGGCCTACGCCAAGCGCTACCGCACGCTGGTCGATGCGGTGCGCAGCGCCGAGCAGCAGGCCGTGCCGGGCAGCACCGCGCTGACCGAGGCGGTGTCGCGCTACTTCTTCAAGCTGATGGCCTACAAGGACGAGTACGAAGTGGCCCGCCTGTACACCAGCGGCGACTTCATCAAGCGCGTGCAGCAGCAGTTCGAGGGCGACTACCAGGTGCGTTTCCACCTGGCACCGCCGCTGTTCGCCAAGCGCGACGAGCAGGGCCAGCTGCAGAAGAAGGAATACGGCCCGTGGATGTTCAAGGCCTTCGGCCTGCTGGCCAAGCTCAAGGGCCTGCGCGGCGGCCGCTTCGACGTCTTCGGCTACACCGAGGAACGCCGTGGCGAACGCCAGCTGATCGCCGACTACGAGAAGACCCTGCAGGAACTGCTGGGCGGGCTGGACGCGCGCCGGCTGGCGCTGGCGGTGGACATCGCCAGCATCCCCGAGCACATCCGCGGCTACGGCCACGTCAAGGAAGCGCACCTGCACGAAGCCAAGGCCCGCGAAGCGACGCTGCTGGCGACGTGGCGCAACCCGAGGGCACTGCATATCGTGCAGATGGCGTAAGCCGATGATGCGCCGCCTGTACTGCCTCCGGGAGGCGATGCAGGTGGCGCACGATCACCGGGGCGGGTTAGCCAATGCCGGCGATGATGCGTTTCCCGCTCAGGCTGCATGGGGCATGCACAACCTGTTCGCATAGCCGCCCGGCCGTTCGCCGGGAAGCTGCGGTTCGGGGAGGCGGGTCGCCTGTCAGCGCGTCCGGAAATCCATGGAGACCAGCGACGGCCGCGCCTGCCCACCCACCTGCGCCGGCGTCCATTGGACGGACAGCACCATCTGCTTCTCCTGCTCGGTCAACGCGAACCGGGACGGATAGGATAGGAAACGACGGCATCCTGCGGTGTTCCAGCGGCATCCAGCGCCACCACGACGCAGGTCAGGCTGCTGCCGGAGCGCATCCAGATACCACGGGGAAACGTCGGCAGCGTCCCCACCGGCGCAGGCTTCACGTCGGCCGATTCACCGATGACGTGGTCCGGGACACGTTTCTGGATTTCTGCCAGAAGCGGCGCCTTCTCGCATGATTGGATCGGGCGATCACGCGCCAGTGCGCTGTTGGCGATCAACAGGAATGCTGCAACAAGCACGATCTTGAACATGTGACCCGACCTTCCGTTGGTGGTGAGTTGAAGTATCCATTGCACGGTGCATGTGCAGCCGGTTAGCGGGTGGACCGTGCACTTGCTGCCGCTTGATTCTGGAAGCGTTGGGCTTGGCCAGCAATGCGGCGCTGGTCATACCGGTGCTCAGCGGCGTGACGCTGTTGTGGATTTGATCTTCCAAGGCCGCTTCCGGCCAGAAGCGGACGTTCGAAATGCCTGAATTTGGCCGCGCCGCGATGCGGCATCGGTTTGAATGAACTTTTTGCTCTCACTTCGGCAGGGACCCCATCACTGTTCCCAGCACCCCAGTGGTTGTGCTTACCGCGATACCCGCAATAATCTCCTTAGTTACGTCCTTAATGTCGGAGTAGAGGGATGAGTCCTTCTTGCGGACAACTTCGAGCGCAAGTTGAACCGCAGGATCGGCACCTTGCAACTTTCTCGAATGCGCCTTGACTAAAGTTGCTACAGCTGATTTGAGCTCAAAGTCAGCAGTTTGGTATCGAGCTAGTGCATCAAGCACAACCGATGGGGACGTAATACAGCTTAGGCTCGACCCTATTAGGGATTGAAGCGCGGCCACCTGATGCTCCAAGCTGCCAATTCGCTCTGAAGATTGCAGGCGCGCTTGCTCCATCATGTCTCGCGTCATCTTGACCTCGAGCGCAGCAAGCTGAAGCTTGTTGTTTAGCTCCATGATCTGCATTGGGTCGGAAAGTAATTGATCCGGCCGAATCTCCCCCTTCAGGACCATCCCATAACTCCCAAGCGTTTCTAGAACGCGCTCCTGCTCGCCCGAAGGAGTGATGATGAGCATAGAAACCGTAGTGCCGGCCTGCTCGATAGTGACTTCTACTGGGATTCCTGGGTACTTCTGCGCGATGATTCTGGAGAAATTGGCAAGGATTGAAACGCCGGCCTGAGCATACTCTGGCTCGAACGTTATGGTTCTTTTGATTTTTGCGTTTCCATCCTCGTCATAGATGATGTCAACGCATAGCTCGACACATTCATCGCAGACGAACACCGCCGGACCGGCGATGAGCTTTACAACTTCGTGCTGACTCTTGCCGCAGAAGCTGCAGTAAAGAATGCTGGACGAATCATTAGTTCGCATGTGATATCTAACTCTGGAATTAAGCCGACCCGCGGAGCACGTTCGGCTTGAATGAACTATTAGGTGTTGACTCGGGCAAGTCCATCAGCTGCTCCAAGCCAGACGTCCGGCAACGAGAGTGGATAGAAGCAGGATCAGGCATAGCGTGCAGAGCCAAAAGCTAATGCACTGTGCAGCGGTCCGTAGCGCCTTGTTGGTGACCAGGGCGTAGCCAGCGGCCGGAACAACGGCAAGCATGACAACAGAAGATAGGCCCATAAGAATGAGAAGGGGGCCTGTGAAGGGAGGGCTGAAGTCGAGCGTGATCAAGCTCGCCAGCGAAATAAGCCACGCTCCAGATAGAGTAAAGAGCAAAGGTGTCGGCATCCCGACCGTGGCGCGCATTCTCATATCAGCACCCAGCCTCGGAATTAAGCCGGCCCGCGCAGGGGGTTCGGCTTGAATGAATTGTTAGGGCGCATCCCGGCCCCAGGGCGTCGCTCGTCCGATGTTGCAGATGGCACCTGACCACTGATTCAAGTGACCGGTCTCAGTTGTGGTGAAAATCCCCTCGACGCGGGCGTAGCGGTCGTTCAATGCTTCAGGAATAGTAGCGCCGCTGACCCACAGCCCATTGGGCGTAATGGTCTGCACGTAGTCCTCGCGATGGGAATAGATCGCTGAGTGCTCCAAGGACTGATGCAAGAAGCCAATTACCGCTACGGATCGACCTTCATAACGCTCCGGATTAGCAAGTAGCGCCGCCAGGGAAACGTTGATTGGTTCAACTACGTCTGTGGAGCAAGGGTCAGAGCTACGAGCAGCAGGTATGGAAGATGGCGGTGACTCTGCCGAGCACCCGCCAATCAATAGCGCCAAGGTTGGGAATATCTTCCACATGGGCCCAAACTGCCTAATAGACGGACCCGTGAGTCCGGTTATACGACTTATCCCCCAAGCACCGTATGAGGGGCTTTCCCCTTGATACGGCTCGATCTTAGGGCGGCCGGGTCCGGCTAACAAGCCAGCGCATAACCGGACCCCGCGAAGGGCTCAGTGACCACCGCAAGCTCGCTCCGGTAGAAGTTCTGATGTCGGCCATGGGTCGCATGGCGCCCAGCGGCCAGGAGCGGACCTTCGACTCCGGAACTAAGCCGCGCCGAGAAGCGGCGTTGGCTTGAACGAACTAGTAGGTGTCACTTTATGAGGGAGGAACTCTCGCGATGCTTGAGTGCATCAAACTGGGTTGCAGCGTAGGCTGCCCCTAGACCGTAGTGCTGGTGGAAGGTGGACTCTGCCACTAAGGAAAAGATCTGTGGCTCGTAGCTCCGAGTGATCCCCCATCCCGAGCATGGATCTCTTGAATCGAGCCTTCCGACTTGTACAAACGTGTCACCAGCGCTCTGATCACCTTTCCAGACACTCACCACTTGCCAGATTACCGTCTGTTGATATCGAGCATTGGTCGGCAGTCGATCAATTGCTTCTGGACTAGGTGACATCGCGAGAGGGCGAGCAAGAAACACTGAACCATAGTTTTTGAAAATCTCCTCTGGGCTATCGGGAAAGAGGGAGCAAGCCTGCGCGGCGCCCGATAGCATCAGCAACACGCTCGCGGTCAGGGAAACGATGAACTTCGGCATGACACCCAGCTACTTGGAAGACGAACCCGTCGGTCCGGTTGCACGACTTACCCACAAAGCACCGCATGGCGGGCTTTTCCCTCGATACAGCTCGATCTTAGGGTGACTGGGTCCGGCTAACAAGCCAGCGTATAACCGGACCCAGCAGTAGGCTCGGCGGCCGCACCAAGGGCCGCTATGGGTCGAAAGCAGCCACCCATTCGTCCAAGGCATCGATCAGTATTCTGTTCGTCTACAACTCTTTTCCGTCAGTAATTTCACGGAGGCACGAACTGCATTACCCGAGCAGGTGATGCGGATTCTCCTTGAACGATCATCAGCAACCGGAATGTCTTCGCGGCGAACCCGTTCACTAGCTTCGCGACTGAAGCCGCTCCTACCGGGTAAGTTTCCCCGCCGGGCTTACTTCAGCTGCGAGGGCGACACGCCGTACTGGCGCTTGAAGGCGGCGCTGAAGCTGCTGGTGTGCGCGTAGCCGGCGATGGCGGCGGCGACGTCCACCGGTACGCGCTGGCGCTGCAGCGCCTGGCGGGCGCGTTCCAGCCGCAGCTGGCGCTGGTGGTGGGCGATGCTCTGGCCGTGGCAGTGCTGGAAGCCGCGCTGCAGGTCGACCGCGTTGGTGCCGAGCTGGCGCGCCATCTGGGTGATGCTCAGTGCGTCGGCCTCGCCGCTTTCCAGCCATTGCTGCAGGCGTAACACGCAGCGCTGCAAGTGCGCGCTCAACGGACGCGCTTCGTCCTCCTGCGACAGGGCCTGCAACACATCAGCGGCCAGCTCCAGCGCGAAGCTCTCCTGCTGCAGGCGGCGCACCAGCGGCAACGCCTGCGGTGCGTCCTGCAGCAACCGTGTCGCCCGCTGCAGCAACGGCGCACCCGGGCGCCAGGCGTGGTTGTCGGCATGGCTGCGGCATACCCGCGACAACCGCGCGCTACCGGTTGCATCGCCATCCAACTGACGGCGCAGCCAGTCATCGCCCAGGTGCAAGCTGACCTTGCCCTCCTGGCGACCGGCCTGCCAATGGCGCCGGAAGCTGTCTTCCTCGCGCAGGTGCACCAGCATCGTCGGCATGCGCCGCTGGGCGCCTTCCAGGCGCAGCCGATGCCTGCCGATGGCCACGTCGGCCTCGCCATCGACCAGGAAGCCGGCGGTGATGCCCGGCGCCAGCCGGTTATGGCTGCTGCCGCCGACCATGTCGCGGCTGCGGCTCAGGTACAGCACCACCCCGTCATCGACCGCGTGCACCTGCTGCCAGCCGGCCAACACCGGCGTGGCGTCGGCCATGCCGGCATCGAAATCGACCTGCCCACCCAGCGCGTGGGCGGCGGTCATCAGTTCGGCGCAGGTGAAAACCTGCATGCAGGGCATCCTGGGAATGTGGTCGTGCCTAAATTTTCCGTCGCCCCGCCTAAACTTGCAATGGAATTGGTAACTATTCTCATTTGAGGCCCAGCACCTGTCGCTGGGCGTTCTTTCCTGAACAGGCAGCAGTGATGGGTTTGACGATCAACGAGGCGGTGCTGGTACGCGCCGTGTTCCACGGCCAGGTGGATGCGGACGAGATCCGCCGCTGGCTGGCCGGAGTGGAACGCCTGATCGTGGCCCGTACACCGTTTTTCTTCATCGCCGCCACCCTGCCCGGCGCCAGCTTCTGCGACGACTACCGGGCCATCCAGGCGGTCTGGTACAAGCAGCACAAGGCCGCGTTCCGCCGGTATTGCCGCGGGCTGGTGCGCATCGCCGTCTCGGCCGAGGACCAGCAGCGGCTGGACACCCCGGCCCTGCACGCGGCCTGGGGCGTGCCCTACTTCGTCACCACCGACGAACACGCCGGCCTGCAGTGGATCACCACCCAGTGGGAGGCCGGCGATGCGCGTTGAGCGTTCGGCCGCCGCACCGCTGGGCTTGACCGTGATCGTGGCGCTGTACATGGCGCATGCGCTGCCGCTGTACTTCTACAACGTGGCGGTGCCGGCCATCCTGCGCAGCCAGGGCGTGGACCTGCGCTGGATCGGCATGTTGTCGCTGCTGTACCTGCCGTGGGCGTTCAAGTTCCTGTGGGCGCCCTTGGTCGACCGCTGGCACCTGCCACGGATCGGACGCCGCCGCAGCTGGCTGTGGTTGACCCAGCTGCTGTTGCTGGCCGGCATCCTGGCGCTGGCCGCGACCGGGCTGGACCACGGTCTGGGCGTGTTCCTCGCGGTGGGGCTGTGGATCTCCACCGTCGCCGCCACCCAGGACATCGCCATCGACGGCTACACCGTCGAAGCACTGGCACCGGCCGAGCACCGGTTGGGCAGCATGGCGCAGAGCGTGGGCGTGGCGTTGGGCAGCATGGTCGGCGGTGCCGGCGTGCTGTGGCTGTATGAAACCCGTGGCTGGAACGTGGCGCTGCTGATCCTGGCGGCGATGAGCGCGCTGACCCTGCTTGCCGTGCAGGCGGTACAGGAGCAACCTCGCCCGGCCGAGCAGCAGCGCCCGAGCGTGCTGCGCGCCCTGCGCCGGCCGTCGATGCGCTGGGCGTTGCTGCTGATCGTGCTGTACCGGCTGGTCGAGGCACCGGCGATGGCGATGATCAACCCGCTGCTGGTCGACCAGCAGTGGAGCCTGACCGATATCGGCCTGCTGATCTCGGTGACCGGTGCCGGCATCGGCATGCTTGCCGCCGTGGCCGCGGCGTGGCTGCTCAAGCGCCGCAGCGCCGAACAGCTGCTGATGCACGCCGGCATCTGGCGCAGCGTGCTGTACGTGCTGCTGGCGGCGTTGTTGTACGGCGGTGTGCTGGCCGGCTCACGGTGGGGGCTGGGCGCGCTGGTGGTGGCAATGCTCGCCCTGCGCTACGTGGCCATGACCAGCTTGTATGCGCTGTTCATGCGGGTCAGTTCGCGCGAGCAGGCCGGCACCGACTTCACCCTGCTGGTGTGCTTCGAGCTGCTGCTGTTCTTCATCGGCGGCGCGGCCTCCGGCTTCCTGGCCAAAGGCCTGGGCTATGCCCCGTATTACCTGCTGCTGGCGGCCGTATCGGCCATCGGCCTGCTGTTGTGCAGGCCGGTGATGACGCGCCTGGCAGCGCCCTCCCCTTCTCCCTGACGACATCCCCGAGGACACCATGCGGCATCATGCGGCAACCCTTCCGCTCGCCTTGCTGAGCCTGGCCATCAGCAGCCAGCTGTATGCGCAGAGCACTACTTCCGTGCAGCAACTGGACACGGTCAGCGTCAACGCCACCCGCGCCGCGCGCAGCGTGGCCGAGATCGCCGGCACCGTGTATCGCATCGACCACGCGCAGGTTGCGCAGCAGATTGCCGCCGGCCGTAGTACCGCCGACATCCTCGGCCAGCTGGTGCCGTCGCTGGCCCCGGCCTCGGGCACTACCAGCAACTACGGCACGACCATGCGCGGCCGCAGCGTGCAGGTGATGATCGATGGCGTGCCGCTGACCGGTGCCCGTGACGGCTCGCGCCAGCTCAACAGCATCTCGCCGACGATGATCGAGCGCATCGAGGTGATTTCCGGCGCCACTGCGCTGTACGGCGCTGGCGCCAGCGGCGGCATCATCAACATCATCACCCTGCAGCCGGGCGAGCAGCCGCTGGCGCTGGCCACGCAGGTCGGCCTGCGCAGCCCGTCGGACGTGGATGGCGACAACCTGGCCTGGAACCTGGCGCAGACGCTGACCTTCCGCAGCGGCACGCTCAGTGGCGCGGCCGGCATCAACTACGCGCGCCAGGGCGCCTCGCTGGATGCCGATGGCCGACGCATCGGCCCGGAGATCGCACAGACCGACCGCCAGGACACCGAGACCAAGGAGTTCAACAGTCGCCTGGATTGGAACCCGGACGAAAAGCAGCAGTTGAGCGTGGGCCTGCGCTGGTACGACGACCAGCAGGACAGCGACTACGGCCCCGACTACGGCCCGCGCCTGGCCGTGCTGTTCAACCCAGCCTATGCGCCCAGCCACCTAGCGGTGAAGGGCCTGCAGCTGGATGACCAGCCGCGCACCAGGCACCAGGGCATCAACAGCCAGTACCGCAACCGCGACATCCTCGGCGGCCATGAGCTGAGCGTGGAAGCCTATTACCGCAACGAGAAGGGCCGCTGGTTCCCGTCGGTTTCAGCCGCGGTACACCCGGCGCTGCCGGGCGGCTTCGCCTATGTGGCGATGCAGTCCAACACCGACATCGACGTGTGGGGCGTGCGCAGCGCGCTGCACAAGGCTTTCGACGTGGATGGGCGTGCGTTGCAGCTTTCCTACGGTGTGGATCATGAGCGCGAGAAGGACAGCCAGCTCGGCCAGACCTATGACATCACTGCCTTCATCGCCAGCAACGGCCTGAACTATGTTCCGACCCAGCGCTATGCGATGGGCCCGGACGTACGCGTGGATACCACCGGCCTGTTCCTGCAAGGCGACTACCCGCTGACCGAACGCGTGACCGTGCAGGCCGGCGTGCGCCACCAGATCCTGCACAATCGCGTCGCCGATTCACTGCCCTACACCGAGGCCATCGCCGCCACCGCCAACCCGACCTATGTGCCGAAGCTGCTGGAAGGCGGCAACGTCCGCCATTCGCAGACGCTGTTCAATGCCGGCGTGGTCTACAAGGTGGCCGACGGCCAGCAGCTGTTCGCCAATTTCTCGCAGGGCTTCAGCCTGCCCGATACGCAGCGCATGCTGCGCGACGTGCCGGCCAGCTTCGTGATCGACAGCCGCAACATCGGCCCGATCAAGGTCAACAACTACGAGCTGGGCTGGCGCCGCAGCGATGACGCGGTACTGCAGGGTGGCGTGACCGCGTTCTACAACAACTCCGACAAGACCGTGCAGTTCAACCGCGACTACAGCGTGTCGGTCGCCGACACCGACGAGCGCGTGTGGGGCGTGGAGGCCAACCTGCGCTACCTGCCCAACGAGCAGTGGGAGTTCGGCGCGAGCGTGGCCAGCACGCGCGGCCAGTACAAGGATGCCAACGGCCAGTGGCGCGAGCTCAACGCGTTCCGCGTGTCGCCGCTGAAGGCCGGCCTGTACGGGCAGTGGCGCTTCGCCACCGACAGCCTGCTGCGCCTGCAGGGGCAGGCGGTGGGTGGCACCGACCATGCCTGGCGCGACGCGCAGGTGACGGCGTTCAGCCCGACCATCCGTGCCACGCCGTCGGCGAAGATCAGCGGCTATGCGGTGTTCGACCTGCTGGCGGAGATTCCGCTGGGCGTGGGCCGCTTCAGTGCCGGCATCTACAACCTGGCCGACCGCGACTACAAGACCGTGTACGGGCAGCAGGCAGCGGCGACCTATGGCCAGATTTCCAGCGTGGCCGCGCAGGGGCGGACGTTCGGGATCGGGTACCGCTGGGAGTATTGAGGGTCCTGTTTGAAGCCCCTCTCCTTGCGGGAGGGGTTGGGGTGAGGGCAGGCGTTGCGCGAGCAAGGCAGAAGCGCCCTCATCCGCCCCTTTGGGGCACCTTCTCCCATGCATGGGAGAAGGGAGGTTCCCAGGCATGGCGTGTGCTGGCGGGGCTTCGCTTTGCTCAAGCCCCTCTCCCGCGTGCGGGAGAGGGGTTGGGGTGAGGGCAGGCTCTCCGCGAAAAAAGCAGAAGCGCCCTCATCCGCCCCTTCGGGGCACCTTCTCCCATGCATGGGAGAAGGGAGGTTCCCGGGCATGCCGTGTGCTGGTGGGGCTTCGCTTTGCTCAAGCCCCTCTCCCGCGTGCGGGAGAGGGGTTGGGGTGAGGGCAGGCCCTCCGCGAACAAAGCAGAAGCGCCCTCATTCGCCCCTTCGGTGCACCTTCTCCCATGCATGGGAGAAGGGAGGTTTTCGAGCATGGCGTGCGCTGGCGGGGCTTCGCTTTGCTCAAGCCCCTCTCCCGCGTGCGGGAGAGGGGTTGGGGTGAGGGCAGGCTCTCCGCGAACAAAGCAGAAGCGCCCTCATCCGCCCCTTTGGGGCACCTTCTCCCATGGCATGGGAGAAGGGAGGTTGTCGCGCACTGGTCAGGCTCCGCTGCCCTTATCGGCGCGGTGCCAGGATCTTCGTCAACAGATCCGGGCTGCCCTCGACACGGCGCAGGTGCGGGTAACGCAGCCCATCGCGGTAGTCGATGCGCACGGTGCGGAAGCTGTCGGCCTGGCGCACGATCAGCTCGATCGGCGTCCCTTCCTTCGCATCGATCACCGCCTGCTTCAGACGCCCGCCACTGTACGCCAGGCCATTGACCGCCACCAACGTCACGTCCTTGGCCAACCCCGCCTTGAACGCCGGGCTCTCCCAACCGACGAACTGCAGCACGCCATCGCTGCCCACCTTCAGGCCCAACGCGTACTGCAGGTCGGTCACGCCGTCGGCTTCGCCATCGGCCACCACCAGGTTTGGCGCATCGCTGTAGTACAGCTCCCAACCGGCGGCCTTCAAGCCATCCGGAGCGCTGCCGTCACGCGCATCCAGGCGCGTGCCGATGAAGGCATTCCAATCACCGGGCTGTACCGCTTCCAATGCCTGCATCACGTCGGCACGGTCGTACAGGCGGATCTCGCCCTGCGTGCCGCCCTGATGGAAGCGCCGGGCGAAGTCATCCAGCGTCACCTTGCCCCTGGACAGCGCGCGCAGGCGCGCGTCCACGCCCAGCCACAACAACGTGCTTTCGTTGTAGAACTCGAAGGCACGCTGCCAGTCGGCCCAGGCCTGCGGCTTGGAATTGAAGTCGAGGATGCCCTGGTGCACGGTGTCGTGCAGGTCGCGCCATTGCCGGCCCGGCTGGGTAGCGTAGTTGGCCTGCAACTGGGCCAGCATCGCCATCGCGTAGTCCGGCTTCCACAACCCAGAGCGGGCGGCCAGTACCACCGCCCAGTACTGGGTCTGGCCTTCGTACATCCACAGCTCGTCGTTGTGCATCGGCCCGTTGTAATGCGGTACCCAGGTCGGGCGCGGGCGCCAAGCCTTGCCCACCCACGCATGCGCGTACTCGTGCGGCAGCAGGTCATTGTCCATGAACGGCCGCTCGCCGCGCAGGTAGCCATCGTGCATGCCGTTCTCGCTGGACTGCGCGTGCTCCAGGCCGATGCCGCTGAACACGTCCGACACCGCCAGCAGGAAGTTGTAGCGCGTGTAGGGCCGCGCGCCGAACACCGCGTCGGCCTCGCGCACCAGCGCGCGGTGCGCGTCCAGCACCTTGGCATCGGCCTGCAGTGCCTGCGGGTTCTCTGCGACCACGTCCAGCCACACCGGCTGCCTGGCGGCCTCATCCAGCGCGAAGCGCTTGAAGTGGCGGCCGGCGAACACCGGTGAATCGATCAGCGTCATCAACGGCACCGGCTGGTAGTGCTCGGTGCCGCCCTCGCGACGCTCCACGTCCAGTGCGGTGCCGCTCTGCCAGCCGTCGGGCAGGCGCAATGACGGCTTGACCTGGATGCCACGCGCATCGACGCCGGCCGGGTACAGCACCACGCGATGCCATTGCAGGTCGAGCAGGTTCGGCGTCATCGCCACGCGCCCCTGGTCCGAGGCCGTGGGCGAGAGGTACTGGAACTCGATGTCGAGCACGTTGACGCCTTCGGGCACCTGCAGCGTGAAGGCATACATGTCGCCGGGATCGCGCAGCCACTGCAGCGGCTGGCCGTTGCCACGGATGACCAGGCCGCCGATCTGGTTGATCGGGCCGGTCGGTGCGTGGTTGCCGGGGATCCATTGCGGATACCACAGCCTGAGCGGGCCGGGGGCCACCGGGATGCGCTCGCGCACGCGCTGGATGCGGCGGTCGACGTCGCTGGCGTCCACCTCCAGCTCGATCACGCCGGGATAGCTGGCCTGCACCTGCAGGGCCGCCTGCCGTGCATCCCCCTGCTGTGCCTGCACCCACCAGGGCGTCACGCCCAGGGCCACCGCCAACAACCACCTACGACCGTGTTTCACCACGCCCTGCCCTCCCGAGAAGTTCCCGCATCCTAGCCGGTCCTCAACCGGGTTGGCGCTGCCAGACCAGCAAGCGGTTGTTGGCCGGCATCGCCACGTCGGCCTGCAGCACCAGCCGCTGCGCGCGCGCCAGCGCGTCGACCGCCTCGAAGTCACGGATGCCGGAGGCGGCATCGCGTGCCTTCAACCAGCCATCGAAGGCACGGTTGCTGTCGCTGGTGAACGCACCGCCGTAGTTGAATGGCCCGTACACCAGCAGCAGGCCATCGGTGGACAGCACCGCCGGCAGGCCGGCGAACAAGGCCTGCACGTGCGCCCAGCTCATGATGTGCAGGGTGTTGGCGGTGAACACCGCATCGAAGCGGCCACCGGCGGTGGGCACCGGCTGCAGGCCGGCGACGGGCTCGGTGACTGCCTGCAGCGCGATGGGCGACGGTGTATTGGGCAGCGCCGCCTCGTCCAGCCATTGCCTGATGCCCGGCAGGTGGTCGCGGTGATCACTGGCCTGCCAGCTCAGCCAGGGCAGCGCCGCGGCGAAATGCACCGCGTGCTGGCCGGTGCCGCTGCCGATCTCCAGCACGCGCCGGGCGCCGCCGAGGTGTCGCTGCAGCTCGGCCAGGATGGGCGCGCGGTTGCGCTCGCAGGATTCGGCATAGGGTTTGTCGGGCATGGCGGCGCTACCGGGAAAGACCACCGTGATTGTGCCGCAATGCCACTTTCGGCCCACGCATGACCATGGTCACTTGTGCCCGGCGTGGGCTGGCGCCGAGATTCAACGGTCTTGCGCGATGCGTGCATCGCCTGCTCCGGAGCCCCGCCCCCCATGCAACGCCGTCAGTTCCTCACCCTCTCCGGTCTCGGCCTGGCCGGGATGATGCTGCCCAATGCCCGCCTGATCGCCGCCGAGGAGCTGCTCACGCCGTCGGACGTGGCGAAGAAGAAGGCATTGGCCGACACCGTGCTGGCATTGGCCAGGCGCGGCGGTGCCAGCTACTGCGACGTGCGCATCGGTCGTTACCTCAACCAGGCCATCGTCACCCGCGAAGACAAGGTGCAGAACGTCACCAACAGCGAATCGGCCGGCGTTGGCATCCGCGTGATCGTCGATGGCGCCTGGGGCTTTGCCGCCAGCAACCAGACCAACCCGCAGGGCATTGCTGCCGCCGTGGCCCAGGCCGTGGCCATTGCCAAGGCCAACGCGAAGATCCAGACCAAGCCGGTGCAGCTGGCGCCCACTCCCGGCGTCGGCGAGGTGCAATGGAAGACGCCGATCCGCAGCAACGCGATGGCGGTGCCGGTCAAGGACAAGGTGGAGCTGCTGCTGTCGATCAACGCCGCGGCGATCAACGCCGGCGCCGACTTCATCAACTCGCAGCTGTTCCTGGTCAACGAACAGAAGTACTTCGCCTCCAGCGATGGCTCGTGGATCGACCAGGACGTGCACCGCATCTGGCTGCCGTTCACCGCCACCGCCATCGACAAGGCCAGCGGCAAGTTCCGCACCCGCGCCGGGCTGTCGGCGCCGGCCGGCATGGGCTGGGAGTTCCTCGACGGCAACGCCGCCGACAAGCACGCACTGCCCGGTGGCGTGGTGGGCTACGGGCATTCCTATGACCCGGTCGAGGACGCCATCGCCGCCGCGAAGCAGGCGCGCGCCAAGCTCACCGCGCCGTCGGTGAAGCCGGGCAAGTACGACCTGGTGCTGGACCCGTCCAACCTGTTCCTGACCATCCACGAGAACGTCGGCCACCCGCTGGAGCTGGACCGCGTGCTCGGCTACGAAGCCAACTACGCCGGCACCAGCTTCGCCACGCTGGACAAGCGCGAGAGCGGCTATCGCTGGGGCAGCGAGATCGTCAACTTCACCGCCGACAAGACCGAGCCGTACAGCCTGGGCGCGGTGGGGTACGACGATGAGGGCGTGAAGACCCGGCGCTGGGACCTGGTCAAGGACGGCATCCTGGTCAACTACCAGGCCACCCGCGACGAGGTGCACATCCTCGGCGAGAACGCCTCGCATGGCTGCAGCTACGCCGATTCGTGGAAGAGCGTGCAGTTCCAGCGCATGGCCAACGTGTCGCTGGCCCCGGGCAAGACACCGCTGACGCCGGCGCAGATGGTCAAGGACGTGGAGAACGGCATCTACATCCACGGCCGTGGTTCGTATTCGATCGACCAGCAGCGCTACAACGCGCAGTTCGGCGGCCAGCTCTGCTACCAGATCAGGAACGGCGAGATCACCGGGTTGGTCGAGGATGCGGCGTACCAGATCCGCACGCCGGAGTTCTGGAATGCCTGCAGCGCGATCTGCGACGAGCGCGACTTCCGCCTGGGCGGTTCGTTCTTCGACGGCAAGGGCCAACCGGGCCAGGTGTCGGCGGTGTCGCACGGTTCGGCGACGACGCGCTTTGACGGGGTGAGCATCATCAATACCGCGCGGTCGTTGGGGTAAGCGCGAAACGCTGCCCTCATCCGCCCTGCGGGCACCTTCTCCCGCTTGCGGGAGAAGGGAGGGAAGCACCGCACACTGCAGCAAACCGCTTCCTTCTCCCGCAAGCGGGAGAAGGTGCCCCCAACGGGGCGGATGAGGGGCGACGCTGTCAGCGCGTCGTATACCCACCATTGACCAGGATCGTCTGCCCGGTCATCCACCAGCCCTCGGACACCAGGAAGCGCACCCACGGCACGATGTCCTGGATGTCGGTCAGGCCGGTGCGCGAGAACGGCGACAGCGCCGCGGCAGTCTTGTGGTACGCCACCGCGTCGGCACCTTCGGCCGGGTAGAAGAACGGCGTGTCCATCGGCCCCGGGCCGATCGCGGTCACCGAGATGCCGCGCTCGCCGAACTCCTTGGCCGCCGCACGGGTGTAGTGCTCCACCGGCGCCTTGGTGCCGGCATAGCTGGAGTAGAACGGGGTGAACGCCCCCAGCAGCGAGGTCACCAGCGTGCACACCTTGCCGTTGTCGGCCAGGTGGCGGCCGGCTTCCTTCAGGAAGAAGAACGCCGCCTTGTTGTTGACCGCGTCCATCTGGTCGAACTCGGCCTCGCTGATCTGGGTCATCGGCTTCTTCAGCACCTTGCCCACCGTGTTGACCGCGATGTCGATGCGGCCCAATGCCTGCCGGGCATCGGCGAACAGCTGCTCCACCGCCGCGGCGTGGGTCAGGTCGGCCTGGAACAGGTGTGCGTCGGCGCCGGCGGCGCGCACCGCCTCGGCGGTGGCCTCGGCCTCGGCACGGGCGGCGTCGCCGTTGTAATGGAGGGCGATGCCGGCCGCGCCCTGGGCGGCGAGGTCACGGGCGAGCAGACCGCCCAGGTTCTTGGCGCCGCCGGCGATGAGGACGGTCTTGCCGTGGATGCGATGGTCGGTCATGGGGCAACTCCTGTGCGGGTGGATGCCCACAGAGGCTATCGGCTTGGAATTCCGGATAAAGCCCGCCATTCTGACTTCACTTGTCGGCCTTTCCGGACAATCCGCCCATGGACCGCATCGAGCTGTACCGCATCTTCGTCCGCGTGGTCGACTGTGCCGGCTTCACCCGCGCCGCCGACCAGCTGAACCTGCCGCGCTCCACCGTCTCCGAGGCGGTGCGCACGCTGGAACAGCGGCTGGGCACGCGCCTGCTCCACCGCACCACCCGCCAGGTCACGCCCACCCAGGACGGGCTGCTGTTCCATGCCCGCTGCCAGCAGCTGATCGCCGACACGGACGAGGCCGAGCAGTTGTTCCGGCAGGCGCCGCAGGCGCTCAGCGGGCGGCTGAAGGTCGATGTGCCCGGCCGCATCGGGCGCCTGATCGTGGCACCGGCGCTGCCGGCGTTCCTGCAGGCGCATCCGCAGATCGACGTGGAACTGGGCATCACCGACCGCAGCATCGACCTGGTCGAGGACGGCGTGGATTGCGCGTTGCGGGTCGGCCCGCTGCAGGACTCGCGCCTGGTGGCGCGCAGCCTGGGCCAGCTGCCGCTGCTCAACGTGGCCAGTGCCGGCTACCTGGCCACGCACGGCGTGCCTGTTCATCCACGCCGGCTGGAGCAGCATTGGGGCGTGTTGTACGCCTCGCCCGGCAGCGGCCGGGTCGAACCCTGGGAGTGGCGCGAACACGGGGCGTTGCACACCCTGCCGCTGCGCGGACGCGTCACCGTCAACAGCGCCGAGGCCTACATCGCCTGCTGCATCGCCGGGATGGGGCTGATCCAGATCCCCGCCTATGACGTGCGCGATGAGCTGGTCGATGGACGCCTGGTGGAGGTGATGCCGGACCACCGCGCCGACCCGATGCCGATGCACCTGCTGTTCCCGCATCGGCGGCATCCCTCGCAGCGGCTGCGGGTGTTCGTGGAATGGCTGCAGGGGGTGATGGGCGACGTGGTCGGGGGCCGCGGGTAGCGCATCAACGCCAGCCCTCCCGTTCACTCCTGAACCGCTCCCTCCCTTTGCCGCAGGCAAGGGACGCGTTGCGAAGGGGATGCCGTGCGCTCCGAACCGCACCACCGGCACATCATCCATGCCTAAAGTCACTACCGCTGTCATCGCGCGCCCGCAAGAATCGGGAGGGTTCGCAGAGCATCGCGAAGCCATCGTCGTTCGTTGCCCATTGCCCGCATCGCGGGCCGCGCCTCCGGAGAGCAGCCTTGCAAAGACGTGACTTCCTCGCCCTGACCGGGCTCACCGCCGGTGGCCTGATGGTGCCATCGTTCTTCGGCAAGGCAATCGCCGCCGAGCAGCTGCTCACCGTGCTCGACCCCGTCGTCAAGAAACGCCTGGCCGATGACGCACTGAACGCCGCGCGCGCCGCCGGCGCCACCTATTGCGACGTGCGCATCGGCCGCTACCTGCGCCAGTTCGTGATCACCCGCGAGGACAAGGTCCAGAACGTGGTGAACACCGAATCCACCGGCACCGGCATCCGCGTGATCGTGAATGGCGCCTGGGGCTTCGCCGCCACCAACGACCTGAGCCCGGCCGGCGTGGTCAAGGCCGCGCAGCAGGCCGCCGCCATCGCCAAGGCCAACGCCAGGGTGCAGACCTCGCCGGTGCAGTTCGCCAAGGCACCGGGCTACGGCGAGGTCAGCTGGCGCACGCCGATCAGGAAGAACGCGATGGAAGTGCCGATCAAGGACAAGGCCGACCTGCTGCTGGGCGTCAATGCCGCCGCGACCGCCGCCGGTGCCAGCTTCGTCAACTCGATGCTGTTCCTGGTCAACGAGCAGAAGTATTTCGCCTCCACCGATGGCTCCTACATCGACCAGGACGTGCATCGCATCTGGGCGCCGATGACGGTCACTGCCATCGACAAGGCCAGCGGCAAGTTCCGCACCCGCGACGGCCTGTCCTCGCCGATGGGCCTGGGCTTCGAATACCTGGACGGCGACGCCTCCGGCAAGACCGTGCTGCCCAACGGCGTGACCGTGTACGGCCAGTCCTACGACATGCGCGAGGACGCCATCGCCGCGGCCAAGGACGCGCAGGAGAAGCTCAAGGCGCCGTCGGTGAAGCCGGGCAAGTACGACCTGGTGCTGGACCCCTCGCACACCTGGCTGACCATCCACGAATCGGTCGGCCATCCGCTGGAGCTGGACCGCGTGCTCGGCTACGAGGCCAACTATGCCGGCACCAGCTTCGCCACGCTGGACAAGCGCGAGCAGCATTTCCAGTACGGCAGCGACAAGGTCAACATCTTCGCCGACAAGACCCAGCCCGGCTCGCTCGGCGCGGTGGCCTACGACGACGAGGGCGTGAAGACCAAGCGCTGGCCGCTGATCACCGACGGCAAGCTGGTCGACTACCAGACCATCCGCGACCAGGCCCACATCCTGGGCAAGACCGAGTCCGATGGCTGCTGCTATGCCGACTCGTGGTCCAGCGTGCAGTTCCAGCGCATGGCCAACGTGTCGATGGCACCGGGCAAGACCCCGCTGTCGGTGGCCGACCTGGTCAAGGACGTGGAGAACGGCATCTACATCATCGGCGACGGCTCGTTCTCCATCGACCAGCAGCGTTACAACGCGCAGTTCGGCGGGCAGCTGTTCTACGAGATCAAGAACGGGCAGATCACCCGCATGCTGGAGGACGTGGCCTACCAGATCCGCACGCCGGAATTCTGGAACGCCTGCAGCGCCGTGGCCGACGAGCGCGACTACCGCCTGGGCGGCTCGTTCTTCGACGGCAAGGGCCAGCCGGGCCAGGTCTCGGCGGTGTCGCATGGCTCGTCCACCGCCCGTTTCGACGGCATCAACGTCATCAATACCGCGCGCAGCCTCGGCTGATCGTCAAGGAGCTTCGAGAACCATGAGCATCTTCACCGAACAGGAAGCCAAGGCCATCCTGGACAAGGTCATCGCGCTGTCCAAGGCCGATGAATGCACCGCCACGCTGGCCGGCTCGGTCGATGGCAACATCCGTTTCGCGCTGAACAACGTCTCCACCAGCGGCATCGTCAGCAATGCCGAACTGGCCGTGCAGGTGGCCTTCGGCAAGCGCGTGGGCACCGCCTCGATCAACGAGTTCGATGACGCCTCGCTGGAGCGCGTGGTCCGCCGCGCCGAGGACCTTGCGAAGCTGGCACCGGAAAACCCCGAGTTCGTGCCGGCCATCGGCAAGCAGCAGTACACCGCCAGCCCGACCTTCAGCGCGTCCACCGCCGCGATCGACCCGGAGTTCCGCGCCAAGGTGGCGGCCGACTCGATCGCCCCGTGCCGCGGCCATGGCCTGGTCGCCGCCGGCTTCCTGGAGGACGGCAACGGCTTCGTCGCCATCGCCAACAGCAACGGCAACTTCGGCTACCAGAAGAGCACCAACTTCAACTACACCTGCACCGTGCGCACCGAGGACGGCCGCGGTTCGGGCTGGGTGGGCCGCAACCTGAAGGACGCATCGGACTTCAGGGCCGACCAGGACATCGAGATCGCCAAGCGCAAGGCCACCGAATCGGCCGAGGCCAAGGCGCTGGAGCCGGGCAAGTACACGGTGATCCTGGAGCCGGCCGCCGCCGCGGGCCTGATCAGCTTCATGATGAATTTCTTCAGCGCCCGCTCGGCCGACGAAGGCCGCAGCTTCCTGTCCAGGAAAGGCGGCGGAAACAAGCTGGGCGAGCAGGTCTACGACCCGCAGGTGAACCTGTTCGCCGACCCGTGGCATCCCGATGCACCGGTGCTGCCGTGGGACGGTGAAGGCATGCCGCGCGAGCGCATGGCCATCATCGAGAACGGCAAGGTCGCCAACCTCAGCTATTCGCGCTACTGGGCGCAGAAGCAGGGCAAGACCGCCAACGCGCAGCCGGGCAACCTGCTGATGAGCGGCGGCAGCAAGTCCATCGCCGAGCTGGTGCGCGGCACCGAGAAGGGCATCCTGGTCACCCGCACCTGGTACATCCGCATGGTCGACCCGCAGACCGTGCTGCTGACCGGGCTGACCCGCGACGGCACGTTCTACATCGAGAACGGCCAGATCAAGCACCCGGTGAAGAACTTCCGCTTCAACGAGTCGCCGGTGATCATGCTCAACAACATTGACGAGCTGGGCAAGCCGGTGCGCGTGGCCGGTGACGAGTCCAGCTTCGTGATGATGATCCCGCCGATGAAGCTGCGTGATTTCACGTTCACCTCGTTGTCGGATGCGGTGTGACGGAGGCGGCTTCTTTTAGCTTTTGATTTGAGCGGCTGCCTCCAGCCTTCCGCTGTTGCTCCATCCCTTCTCCCGCATGCGGGAGAAGGTGCCCGAAGGGCGGATGAGGGGCGCTTCTGACGTTTGCTCTCCAGAAGCCTGCCCTCACCCCAACCCCCGCTCCGCGCCCCGGCCCTTGCGCTGGCGCAAGGGCGTTCGACGGGCCGCGAACCAATGGTTCGCAAACATCCCCTCTCACCCCGCCTGCGGGAGAGGGGCTCCTGGTTTCCTGAGATTCTTGGCCTTTGCTCCAGTCCCGTCTAACGCGAGCGCAATTCCTGCAGCTGCTGCTTGGCGGTGCGGTTGCGGCCGCATTGCCGGGACGGGCCAAGGCGCAGGCCGGCCGCTACGACTTCTGGTTCACCCGCCTGAAGTACGACTCCGGCGACTGGGACGTGGACGCGCGCATGCCGTCCAACCTGCTCACCTCGCTGGTGGACTACACCACGCTGCGCGTGGACCCCAACGAACATGTCGTGGCGCTGTCCGACCCGAAGATGCTGCGCGCGCCGTTCTGCTACCTGGCCGGGCACAAGCTGGTCGAGTTCAACCCCGACGAACGCCGCAACTTCGAGCGCTACGTGCGCAACGGCGGCTTCGTCTTCGTCGATGACTGCAACCATGACATCGACGGCCTGTTCGCCACCTCGTTCGAGGCGCAGATGCGCGGTATCTTCGGCACCACCGCATTGAAGAAGCTGCCGAACAACCACGCCGTCTACAACAGCTTCTTCAAGTTCCCCGAAGGTCCGCCGGCCACCGGCTTCGAACTCAACGGCTGGGGCGATGACCTGGTGCACGACTACCTCAAGGGCATCGAGATCGATGGCCGGCTGGGCGTGCTCTACAGCAACAAGGACTACGGCTGCGAATGGGACTACGACTGGCGCAACAAACGCTTCCTGGCCGAAGACAACACCAAGTTCGGCGTGAACATCGTGATGTACGCACTGACGCACTGACCCCACTGGTGACCGCATGACTGCCACTTCCCCCGACCTCGATTCCCTGCTGCCCCGCCTGGGCGAACTGCGCGGCGCGTTGGCGCAGGCCGTGGTCGGCCAGCAGGCGGTGGTCGAGCAACTGCTGATCGGCCTGCTCGCCGGCGGCCACTGCCTGCTCGAAGGCGCACCGGGCCTGGGCAAGACGCTGCTGGTGCGCTCGCTCGGGCAGGCGCTGGAACTGCAGTTCCGGCGCGTGCAGTTCACGCCCGACCTGATGCCCAGCGACATCCTCGGCACCGAGCTGCTGGAGGAGGACCACGGCACCGGCAAGCGCGCGTTCCGCTTCCAGCAGGGCCCGATCTTCACCAACCTGCTGCTGGCCGACGAGCTCAACCGCACCCCGCCCAAGACCCAGGCCGCCCTGCTCGAAGCCATGCAGGAGCGCACCGTCAGCTATGCCGGCACCACCTACACGCTGCCCTCGCCGTTCTTCGTGCTGGCCACGCAGAACCCGATCGAGCAGGCCGGCACCTACCCGCTGCCGGAAGCGCAGCTGGACCGCTTCCTGCTGCACGTGCGCGTGGACTACCCCGATGAGGCCGAGGAGCGCGACATCCTGGCCCAAACCACTGGCAGCCACAGCGGCACGGTGCCGAAGGTGATGGATGCCGAGGCGGTCAAGGCACTGCAGGCCGCCGTGCGCGACGTGCACGTCAGCCCCGACCTGCTGACCTGGATCACCCGCCTGGTCCGCGCCAGCCGTCCCGGCGACGGCGCGCCGACCGAGGTCAACAACTGGATCAAGTGGGGCGCCGGCCCGCGCGCCGGCCAGTCGCTGGTGCTGGCGTCGAAAGCACGCGCCCTGCTGCATGGTCGCTTCGCCGCCACCCGCGAGGACGTGCAGGCCCTGGCCGCGCCGGTGATGCGCCACCGCCTGCTGCTGTCCTTCGCCGCCGAGGCCGAGCAGAAGAGTGCCGATGACGTGATCACCGCATTGCTGCGCACGGTGCCGTTCCCGGCTTGATGCCGATCCCGCCATGGTGTCCCCTGCCCCACCGTTGATTCCCGCCGATGTGCGCAGCCGCCTGCGTGCGTTGCGGCTGGTCCCGCAGCGCGCCAGCGGCAGCCGTGGCATCGGCATGCATGCCAGCCGCAGCCGCGGCGCCGGGCTGGAGTTCGCGCAGTACCGGGCCTACGAACCGGGCGATGAACTGCGCCAGATCGACTGGAAGCTGTACGCCCGCTCGGACCGCTTCTTCGTGCGCGAGTCCGAACGCGAAAGCCCGCTCACCGTATGGCTGGTCCTCGATGCCACCGCCTCGATGCAACAGGCCGACCAGGCCCGCCGCGACTGGACGCGCCTGCACGCCGCCAAGGCCCTGGCCGGCTGCGTGGTCGAACTCGCCCTGCAGCAGGGCGACGCGTTCGGGTTGATCGCCATCAACGGCGACGGCCTGCAGTTGCTGCCGGCCGGTATCGGCCTGCGCCAGCGCGACCGGCTGCACCTGCAACTGCATGGCCTGCACGCACGCGGGCAATGGCCCGGCGCCGAGCAGCTGAAGCCGGTCTGGGAACGCATCGGCGCGCATGATCTGGTGGTGATGATCGGCGACGGCTTCGACGAGGCGGCGATTGAACTGGCCGAACACCTGGCCAAGGCCGGTCGCGACGTGGTGCACCTGCAGTTGCTCACCGTGGAGGAGCGCGACTTCCCATTCCGCGACGGACACCGCTTCCGCGACCCGGAAACCGCGCAGGAACTGCTCAGCGATGGCAGCCGCGTGCGCGCCGACTACCTGGCCCGCTTCGCCGAGGCCCGCCGCACGCTGGATGCGCGCCTGCAGGCCGCTGGCATCCGTCACGACACCGCCTTCCTCGATGCGCCCATCGATGCACCGCTGCAGCGCCTGTTTGGCCGGCGCGGAGGCGCGGCGTGAGCCTGCTGTGGCTGTTCCCGGCCGGCCTGGCGGCATTGGCCGCGCTGCTGTTGCCGCTGCTGATTCATCTGGCCCGGCGCGACCAGCAACAGTTGATCGATTTCGCTGCGCTGCGCTGGTTGTCGGCCAAGCCGCGCCCGCGCCACCGCATCCGCTTCGACGAATGGCCGCTGTTGCTGGTGCGCCTGCTGTTGCTGGCGGCACTGGCATTGTTGCTGGCGCGCCCGGCGCTGGACGGCCTGCGCGACACCGAGCCACGCATCGCCGTGCTGCCCGGCGTGACTCCGGCACAGGCGCGTGCCATCGCCGGGACCACGCCGTCGCAATGGCAGTGGCTGGCACCGGGGTTTCCACGCATCGGGCAGGACGCGCCCATGCCCGATGCGCGGCAACCCGTGGCCAGCCTGCTGCGTGAGCTCGATGCGTCATTGCCGCCGGACGTACCCCTGACCGTGATCGTGCCGTCGGTCAGCCAGGGGTGGGACGCACAGCGCCCACGCCTGTCGCGCACGGTACGTTGGCTGCAGGTCGACGTGCCCCCTGCGGGCACGGCCTCAGCGACGCACAAGCCACCGCGGTTGCAGGTCCGCCACGATGCCGAGGGCGCGTTGCAGCTGCGCTACCTGCGCGCCGTGAACCAGGCCTGGCATGCGGAGGCCGTGCTGGACAGCGCCGGCGACGACCAGGCCTTCACCGAGGGTGACGCGGTGCGCGTCTGGCTGTCTTCCAAGCCTGTGCCCGCCGGGCTGCTGGCCTGGGCCGGGAACGGCGGCACCTTGCTGGTCGACGCGCGCACCCCGGTGCCGCCGCAGGCGCAGCACACCCCGCTATGGCATGACGACGCCGGCAACCTGCTGCTCGAGCAGGTCAACCAGCCACCGCGCTGGTTGCGCTGGAATGCCAACCTGGCCGCGGCATCGATGCCGGCGTTGCTGGATGCGCGCTTCCCCTCGCAATTGCAGGCACGGCTGCAGCCGCCGCCGGCACCTGGCCGTGCCGATGCCACCAGCCTGCGCCCGGACAGCGGTGCCCCTGCATATCCGCAGCCCGCACGTGAGCTCGCGCCGTGGCTGGTGCTCACGGCCGCCCTGCTGTTCCTGCTCGAACGCTGGCTGGCCAGCGCACGGCGTCGCCGGGGGCAGGCATGAAACGGCCTGCGCTGTTGCAACGCGCGCGACGCCGGGTGCAGGCCATCACCCTGCTTGGCGGGCTGCCGATCGCCGCGGCGCTCGCGGTGCTGGGCTGGCGCCTGTACGACATCGATGTGGCGTCGGTGGTCCTCACCCTGGCCCTGCTCGCCGTCGCCGGCGTGGCGATGTGGCGCGCGCGCCGGCGTGATGCACGCTGGCTGATTGCCCGGCTCAACGAGCATCCGCGTTTTGAGGACAGCGCCGACCTGCTGTTCGCCACGCCGGCGACATTGAATCCCCTGCAGCAGCGGCAGCGCCAGCGCATCGGCCAGCGCCTGCAGGCGGACCCGCCCGACCTGCGCCAGCCGTGGCCGGGATTGCGCCTGCTGGCCTGTGTCGCGGTGGCGTTGCTGGTCGCGGCCATCGCCCTGGCATGGCCACGCGGTGGCGAGCGGCCAACCGCCGCCAATGACACCACCGGCAACGCGGCATCCCCGGCCGCGCAGGCACCGGTGCTGCGTGCCGCGCAACTGCGCGTGACCCCACCGGCCTACACCGGCCAGCCCACGACCGGCGGCGAGAAACTCGACGCACGTGCCGTGCAGGGCAGTCGCCTGCACTGGCAGCTGCAGTTCCAACCGCAGCCGCGGCAGGCATGGCTGCAGTTCCACGATGGGCGACGGTTGCCGTTGCAGCGCGACGGCGAGCGCTGGCAGGCCGGGCAGACGCTGCAGCGCGCGGGCCTGTACCGCATCGTCACCGCGCCGGCGCTGGCCACCGCCAGCCGCGCCTACCGCCTGGACGTGGTGCCGGACCACCCGCCGCAGGTCAAGGTGCTGGAGCCGGCACAGACCCTCAACCAGGCCACCGCCGGGCAGCGGCAATGGCCGCTGCGCTTCGAGGCCAGCGACGATTTCGGCGTCACCGCCAGCGCCACGCTGGAGCTCACCACCGCCAAGGGCAGCGGCGAGAACATCGCCTTCCAACACCAGCGTGTAACGGTGAACGGTAGTGGTCCAGCGACCACGCGCCGCTTCGCCTACACCGCCGACCTCGCCGCGCTGGGCGTCGGCCCCGGTGACGAAGTGGTCGCGCGCCTGACCGTGCGCGACAACCGCGACCCGCAACCGCAGCAGGCGCGCAGTGCCAGCCTGATCCTGCGCCTTCCCAGCGAACAGGACATGCAGGCCAGTGCGCTGGAAGGTGCGATCAAGAAGGTGATGCCGGCGTACTTCCGCAGCCAGCGGCAGATCATCATCGACGCCGAGGCCCTGCAGAAGCAGCGCGGCCAGCTGGACGCGGAAACCTTCACCAGGCGCTCCGACGCGATCGGCGTGGACCAGCGCATCCTGCGCCTGCGCTATGGCCAGTTCCTCGGCGAGGAAGCCGAAGGCGGGGCCAAGCCGCCGCCGACCGGCGACCTGCCCACCGGCGACGCCGCCACGGCCGGTGACCCTGCCGAGCACGCCGACACGCATGCCCACGAGGACGGCCATGACCACGGCAGCAGCGGCACCGACGGCACGCCGGTGTTCGGCAGCGCCACCGACGTGTTGTCCGAATACGGGCACACCCACGACCACGCCGAGGCCGCCACGCTGCTGGATCCGCAGACGCGCGCCATCCTCAAGGCCGCGCTCGACCAGATGTGGCAGTCCGAGGGCCACCTGCGCCAGGGGCATCCGGACCTGGCATTGCCCTACGCGTACAAGGCACTGGGCTTCATCAAGCAGGTGCAGCAGGCCGAGCGCATCTACCTGGCGCGCGTGGGCAGCGCGTTGCCGCCGATCGACCTGGCCCGGCGCATGACCGGCAAGCGCGAGGGCCTGGGCAATCGCGCCCTGCAACCGTCCACGCGGCCGCCACCGGAGCGTTTCGTCAGCGATGCGTGGCAGGCATTGGCGCAGGCCGATGGCGCGGTCGACCTGGACGCGCTGTCGCGTTGGCTGGATGCACATCCGCAGGCCGTGCCGGACCCGCTCGACGTGCTCGCCGCCATCGACGATGTCCGCCAGCAACCGGATTGCCAGGCATGCCGCCAGCGCCTGCGCGCGCAGCTGTGGCCGGCCCTGCAGCGCCCGCCCGGCCCGCCCGCGCGCCGCGACGCCGCCGATGCCGGCGGGCGCCGCTACCTGGATGCATTGGCCGCGCCACGGGAGACACGATGACGAGCACCTGGCTGCCATGGGCCATCGTCGCACTGGCGGTACTGCTGGCCAGCATCCGCCTGTGCCAGCGGCCACGCCCGGCGCCGGCACGCCTGTCCGCATTGCTGCTGTTGCAGGCCGTGGCGGCGGTGCTGCTGTGCCTGGCCTTGTCGCCCCCGCCGCGCAGCGTGCGCGCCGACACCCTGGTCATCGCCACCGCCGGGGCGCGGGAGGCCGATGTGCTCGCCATTCCCGCCACTACCCATCTGCGCCTGCCCGAGGCACCGGCGATGTCGCGCGTGGCCGCGGTGCCGGACCTGGCCACCGCCATGCGCCAGCATCCGGGCACGCGCGAGCTGGTGATCGTCGGTGAAGGATTGACCGCGCGCGACCGCGACGCGCCGTTGCCGCCGGCGCTGCGGTTCCTCGCCAACCCCGCGCCGACCGGACTGGTCGAACTGCGCGCACCGCCACTGCTGGCACCGGGAGCCCGCTTCGCGGTGGGCAGCCGCGTGCATGGCCTGCGTGATGTCCGGGTCGAACTGCTCGATCCGGCCGGCCACCGCGTCGCCATCACCACGCCGGGCAGCGATGGCCGCGTGCGCCTGGTGGCCAGCGCGCGCGAGCCCGGTGATGTCAGTTTCGCGCTGCGCCTGCTTGATGCCGACGGCAAGGTACGGGACCAGCTGCCGGTGCCGGTACGGGTGCGCGCGGTGCCGCCGCCGTCGCTGCGGCTGCTGGCCGGAGCTCCGGGGCCCGAGCTGAAGTACCTGCAACGCTGGGCCGCCGACACCGGCGCGTCCCAGCAGACCAGCATCCTGGTCGGCGGTGGCGTGCAGTTGGGCGATGCCCCGGCCGCTCTGGATGCGGCCAGCCTGGCCAAGATCGACCTGCTGGTGCTGGACGAACGCCGGCTGGCCGCGCTGTCCCCGCTGCAACGCAGTGGCGTCAACGCGGCGATGCGGGCCGGCCTCGGCGTGCTGGTGCGCATGGGCGGGCCCCTGGATGCCGGCGCGCGGCGGGCCCTGCGCGAATGGGGGCTCGATACCCGCGGCGGCCAGGAACTGCGTCCGCTGAAGTTCATTGATGGCGCGGCGGGCGATGGCAGCGCGGAGCCGTTCGCGCTGGAGCGTTTCACGCTGGATGTCGTGGGAGACGACGCGGTGCCGCTGCTGCGCGATGCCGAAGGCAACGCGGTCGGCCAGTGGCGTGCACTGGGGCTGGGCCGGGTTGGCGTGTTGCCGGTCAGCGACAGCTACAGCCTGGTGCTGGCCGGCCACGCGCCGCAGCACGCCGCGCTGTGGAACCAGGTGCTGGCAACGCTGGCGCGCCCGCTCCCGACCACGCCGTCGCCCGAGCTTGCCGGCTGGGGCTGGGCCGGCGAGCGCAACGTGCTGTGTGGCCTGCCGACCGACGCACAGGCCATTGCCCCGGACGGCGCGCGCAGCGCCCTGCTGGCCGATCCACAGGCAGGCAACTGCAGCGGCTGGTGGCCGACGCAGGCCGGTTGGCACACCCTTGCCGCCGGTTCGGCGCAGGCGACGATGCTGCTGCTGGAACCGCAGCAGGCCAGGGCACTGCACGCAACGCAACAGCGGGATGCAACGCTGGCGCTGCGTGGCACCGCCGGCACCGCGCAGGCCACCGTCCGCGTTCCCGGCCCACGCTGGCCATGGCTGTTGGCATTCGTGCTGGTCGCCGCATTGCTGTGGTGGCTGGAGCGCCGCAAGCCCGTCGTGGCAGCGGCCTGAGCCGCGAAGCCGATACCGCATCCTGCCGCGACACGTCGCCTGGTTTTCCCGAAGCGGGCATCAGGTGACCGGAAGCCTTCGTGGTTTCGCGGCCAAGGCCGCTCTGCACCGTGCCCGCACCGCGGGTGAGGCGCGTCACATACCGGCACGCTCTTCACCCACGGGCGGCCGCGATCCGGTAGAACCACAGCGGCAGGGGGTTCCAACTGAAGGGGTCCTATCGATGATGCACCGTCATACCGCCGTGCTGCTGTCTGCCGTCATCACCAGTATCGTGGCCGCACCCGCGCTCGCCCAAACCTCGCTCAAGGCAGCGCAGGCCGATTCCAGCCAGGCGCTGGACATGCAGTTGAAGATGGAAGAAGCCGTGCTGGCACCGCAGCGCGCGATGTTCCGCCGCTACTTCCAGCAGGCCTACCGCCGCTATCCGTCCATCCCGTCCGGCACGCTGGAGGCGATGGCCTTCGTGCAGAGCCGCTGGTCCAACCTGCAGCCGCGGCAGGCACAGGACGCCAACCACCTGCGCATGCCCGCCTCCTGGGGCGTGATGGGCCTGTACGCCGGCCAGGGTTTCGAAGACCAGGTCGGTGAAGGCGCACGGTTGCTCGGCGTCAGCAGCGACGCGGTGCGCACCGACGTGGCCACCAACATCCTGGCCGCCGCCGCGCTGCTGGATGCGCAGATCCGCCAGGACATCCCCGATGCCGATGCGCGGACCAACGCCACGCCCGAGGCCATCCGCCCCGCGCTGATGCGCTATGCCGGCTTCGCCCCGGCCGGCGCTCAGGCCGCGCGCAGCGGCGGCAACATCGACACCTACGCGCGCACCAGCTTCGCCTATGACGTGCTGCTGGCGCAGGACCGCGGCGTCAACGACCGCGGCATCGTGGTGCCGGAACGGCCCATCGCCTGGGAGGATGCCTTCGACGCGCCGCAGCTGGTCACCCTGCGGGCCCCGATGGTGCGCCTGGATGTCAGCGGCGACCGCGTGGACACCGGCGCCTACCACATCGACCCGGTCAGCGAGACCCTGCAGGCCAACACCGCGCGCGCCGATGCACGGGCCACGGCCGGCATCGACGCGACCATCCAGAGCACCGACTATGGCCCTGCGATCTGGAGCGCCGCGTCCAGTTCCAACTACGCCGCCTCGCGCGCGGCCGCGATCAGCGCGGTCACCGTGCACACCACCCAGGGCAGCTACGCCGGTACCATCTCGTGGTTCAAGAACGCCAGCGCCCAGGTCAGCGCGCACTACGTGATCCGTTCCTCCGATGGCCAGGTCACGCAGATGGTGCGCGACGCGCACACCGCCTGGCACGTGGGCAGCCAGAACAGCTACACGCTGGGCATCGAGCACGAGGGTTACGTCGACAACAGCTCCTGGTACACCAACGCCATGTACGAGGCCTCGGCGGCGCTGGTACGCAACTTCTGCGCCAAGTACAGCGCGATCAGCTGCGCCAGCGCCTACAGCGGCCCGTCCAGCAGCGGCATCAACGTGCTCGCCACCAGCGTCAAGATCAAGGGCCACCAGCACTACAGCGGGCAGACCCACACCGACCCGGGCATCAACTGGAACTGGTCCAAGTACTACGCGCTGATCAACCCGGGCAGCGGCGGCGGCACCGGCGCGGTCACTTACCTGGACCGCTTCGAGAGCAGCGTGGGGCATTTCGACACCAGTCCCAGCTATTCCGGCAGCACCACCGGCATCAGCACCGCTTCCACCGCCACCCGCGACTGCACCACGCAGAAGAACGGCAGCTGTTCGCTGCGCGTGCTGCTGAAGGACAACACCGCCAGCACCGCTTCGTGGGCGGTGCGCCTGCTGTCCGGCGCAGGCACGCCGGCCAACAACACCGCGCTGGCGCGCAGCAACGGCGTGGTCGGCTTCTGGGTGTGGACCGGTGGCAGCGGCGTGAGCGTGGGCGTGGGCATCGACGACAGCGATGGCACCGAGCGATCGACCAGCAAGGCCATCGCCGCCAATACCTGGACCTACGTGTCATGGCCGCTGACCGATGCGGCGCAATGGAACGCCTGGGTCGACGGCAACGGTGCGATCACCGCCTCCAGCGTCAAGCTCGATGCGATCTGGCTGTACCACGCCAACACCGCGTATGACATCAACGTCTACATCGACGACGTGCAGATCAAGAACTGACCTGCGGCAGCAGGCAGCCATGCATCGCATGGGCATCGCCCGGCCGGTGGCGCCGGGCATGGCCTGGCACCACCGGTTTGTGTTGCAGTGCATCCGTGCCGGGCAGCGCCCGGCACGGTCACTCACTTCCTGGCGCTGAGGATCGGCGTCAGATAGTCGGTGCTGCCTTCGATGCGCTCCAGCACCGGGTAGCGCAGGCCGCCCTGGTAGTCGATGCTCAGGGTGCGGTACACGTCCATCTCCTTGACCAGCAGCCGCACCGGCTGCGGATGGGCCTTGGCCGCACGTACCGCCTCCTCCAGCTCGTCGGCGCTGTACTGCAGGTCGTTGACCGCCAGCACCTGCATGCCGGTGCCCAGGCCGGCGTTGAAGGCCGGGCTGTCCCAGCGCACTTCGCCAACGCGGCCGGCACTGTCCAGCGACATGCCCAGCGAGTAGATGAAGTTGGCGCCCCGGCCCTTCATCATCGCCTTGTAGTAGGCGCTGGGCTTGTCCTGGTAGACCAGCTTCCAGCCGGCGGCGGCGATGCCGTCGGTCAGCCCGCGGCGGCCATCCACGCGCTCGCGCAGGAACTGCGTCCAGTCACCGGTGGGCTGCACCTGCTCCAGCGTCGCGGCGACATCCTCGAAGGTATAGGTATCCGGGCGTTCCCACTGGCCATCGTTCTGGCCGAAGAAGGCCTTGGCGAAATCATCCAGGCTGCGCTTGCCGCCACTGAGCCTGCGGATGCGCACGTCGGTTTCCAGCCACAGCATCTGGCCGCCCTGGTAGTAGTCCTCGCTCATCTGGTAGCCACGGTACGGCTTGGGCTTGCGGCGGGCGATCACCGGGTCGTTGGTGGTGTCGCCCAGCGAGCGCCATTCCAGCCCCGGGCGGTTGTCGGCGTAAGTGGCGGCCACCAGCGCCAGCGCGTCACGCGAGGCCTCCAGCGGGCGGATGCCGGCGCGCGCGGTGAGCACGTTGCCCCAATACTGGGTCTGGCCCTCGTACACCCACAACAGGCTGCCCTGCATCGGCACGTTGTAGTTCAACGTGGTCAGGTCGGCCGGGCGGCGGTACTTGCCGTCCCAGGAATGGGTGTATTCGTGGCCGAGCAGGTCACTGCTGCCGACCTTCGCGTCCCAGCCGCTGAAGTAGTCGCGGTCCTCGCTGTTCTCGCTGGAGCGCTGGTGCTCCAGGCCGATGCCGCCCAGCTGGCTGGTCACCGCGAACAGGAAGTCGTAATGGTCGTAGTGCTCGGCACCGAACAGCTTGCGCGCCTGGGTGACCAGCGCGCGGTGCTGCTCGATGTGCTCGGGCTTGGCCTCCAGGTCCTTGGCGCGGTCGGCGAACACGTTCAGGCGCACCGGGCGGGTGCCGGCCGGGGCCAGGTCGAAGCGGCGGTGGTAGCGGCCGGCGAACACCGGCGAGTCCACCAGGATTTCCAGGTTGGTCGGCGCGTAGTGCACGGTGTCGCCGTCACGGCGCGCCACGGTCAGCGCGCTGGCCGCTTCCCAGCCCTGCGGGTAGCGCGCGTTGGCCTGGTAGGTGATGGCATGGGCGGCATGCCCGGCCGGGTACAGCAGCATCGCGTTCCACTGCAGGTTGAGCATGTTCGGCGTCATCACCGTGCGGCCCTGCGCCGAATCGGTGGGGCTCAGGAACTGGTACTCCATGCGCAGCTCGCCGACGCCTTCGGGCACCTGCACGTTGAAGGTGTAGACGTCGAGCGGGTCGCGCACCCAGTCCAGGCGCTGGCCGTTGCCGGTGATGACCAGGCCGGCCAGCTTCTCGATCTGGCCGGTGGGCGAATGGTTGCCCGGCAACCAGGCCGGGTAGTGGAAGCGCTGCAGGCCAGCCTGCACCGGCATGGTCTGCTTCACCTTGAACACGCGCTGGCCCAGGTCGGTGGCGTCCACGTCGAGCACGATGGTGCCCGGGTAGGCGGCCTCGCTGATCCTGACGCCCCGTGCGTCGGTATCGGGCACGTCCGGTGCCGCATTCGCCAAGCCGATGGCGGCCATCAGGGCCAGCCCCAGCGCCGCAGGACGGAATACATGCATCACCAACCTCTCGTTTGTCTGAGAGCCCCATGATGCGTCGACGCGCACGGCCCTGACACGGGCCGTTAGGCATGGTCGCGGACACCCACGCCGCGGGAGCCGCCTTGGCCGCGATGCATCACCCGACCTCGCTCCTAGGTGCGGACGAAGATCTCCACGCGGCGGTTGAGCTGGCGGCCACCCGGGTTGTCCTTGCCGTTGATCTCGTTGGGCGCGACCGGCTGCGTTTCGCCGTAGCCGTGGGCGCTTGCCCCGGCCGCCGCACCCCGCTGCTGCAGCGCGGCCACCACCGAACGCGCGCGGCGCTCGGACAGGTCCTGGTTGTAATCGTCGCTGCCCTTGGCATCGGTGTGGCCACGGACCTCGAGGGAGCTGGCCTGCACCGTGCCCAGCGCGGTGGCCAGGGTGTCCAGCACCTTGCCGGCATCAGGACGGATGTCGGCCTTGTCGAAGTCGAACAACACCTGGTCGTTGAGCGTGATGACGAAACCACACGGCGCACCGGACGGCTTGAACTTGTCCAGCAACGGGAAGCGGCCGGCCGGCGGCAGCGGCGGCAGCGGCGCCATGCGCACCTCGCGGGCGACCGCGCCCACGGTGCCGGTACCGTCGCCACGGTTCTCGACGATGCCCTCCGGGCCACCGATCCACTTGCCCGAGCCATCGGCATTGATCTCGATGCTGCCCTCCGCGCCGACCCAGCGGCCCGAGCCATCGCCATGGTTCTCGATGTTGCCGAACTCGCCGACCCAGTTGCCGCCCCCCTTGCCGTCCAGCTCGATGTTGCCGTACGCGCCGACGTAGGTGCCCGAGCCATCGGCCTGCACTTCGAAGGTGCCGGCGCTGTTGATGATGCTGCCGCTGCCGTCGGGCGCCACTTCGACCACGTCGTCGCCGGTGACCGCATGGCCACTGCCATCGGCGCCGATCTCGAACACGCCCTGGCCGCTGACGCGCTGCAGGTTGCCCTGCGCATCGACGTTGGTGAAGCCGCTCTCGTTGACCAGCCCGCCGTCGGTGGCGCAGTTGGCCGGACGCACGGTGATGCCGTCGATCGGGTTGATCAGCGCCTGCATCGAGGCCTCCAGCTGCTTCTGCGCCGGGCCGCTGCCGATGATGCTGGGCACCATGATCGGCGGGATCACCGGGAACTCGATGCTGCCGGCGGTCAAGCCTTCCGCTGCCGGGGCGGCGGCGGGGGCCGGGGCGCCTGCGGTGGGCGCGGCGTCACCGGACGCCGGCGCGGCGGGCGGGGTGCGCCCACAGGCGGCAAGCAACAACGACAGACAGGTCAGCGTGGCGATTCCATGGCGCATGCAGGGCGCTCCTTTGCGAGTGATCGACCAAGTTCACCAACGGCATGTGCATTTCCTGTGACTGTCCCCGGTTCAGGATCGATCGCGCCGCCGCCGGCTCAGGATTCGTCCAGCTCGGCGAAGCGCGCGGCGAGGAAATCGATGAACTCGCGCACCGACGGCAACAGCCCGCGCCGCGACGGAAACACCGCGTGCACGATCTCCTTCGGCGGGGCCCAGTCCGGTGCCACGCGCAGCAGGCGGCCCTGCTCCACCGACTCGCGCACGATCATCGAGGGCAGCTGGGCCACGCCGACACCGGCCCAGGCCGCTTCGCGCAGGGCCGTCATCCCGCGCGTGACCAGCCGCGGCGCATGCGCCACCACCGCTTCGGCGCCATCGGGGCCGATCAACCGCCAGGCATGCTCGGCCTGCGGCACGCCCAGCGCCACGCTCGGCAGCAGGTGCAGGTCGGCCGGGCCGTGCGCCATGCCATGCCGCTCGACCAGCGACGGCGCCGCCACCAGGCATTGGGTGCGCTCGGCCAGCACCTTCAGCACCAGCTCGCTGTCCTCCAGCGGTGGCGGACGCACCCGGATGGCCAGGTCGAAGCCTTCGGCGATCACGTCGACGCGGCGGTTGGTGGCCTCCAGGTGCACCTGCACGTCGGGGCACTGCGCCATGAAGTCGGCCACCATCTTCGCCACCCGGAAGTCCAGCAGCATGGTCGGGCAGCTCACCCGCACGATGCCGCGTGGCTGTGAGCGGGTCATCTCGATGGATTCGGCCGCCGCCTCGGCCTCGACCAGCATCGCCCGGCAATGCGCGTGGAAGGTCTGCCCGATCTCGGTCACCGAGAAATGCCGGGTCGAACGCTGGATCAGCCGCACCCCCAGCCGTTCTTCCAGCAAGGCGATGCGCCGGCTCAGCTTGGACTTGGGTTCGCCCAGCGCGCGCCCGGCCGGCGCGAAGCCGCCGTAGTCGACCACCTTGGCGAAGTAGTACAGGTCGTTCAGGTCCTGCATGGCGCGTCCCATCGTTCACCAAATAGGACTATGAGACCACTTTTTGCCGTCTACCGGGGGTATCGTCCCAATCCTAATCTTCGCTTCAACAAAGGCGCACCCGCGCCGCCACTGGAGCAAAGACATGAAGAAGATCAGCGGCCTCTACAGCGCCCCCCGCCCGCACTGGGTCGGCGACGGCTTCCCGGTCCGTTCGTTGTTCTCCTACAACACCCACGGCCGGCAGCTCAGCCCGTTCCTGCTGCTGGACCACGCCGGCCCGGCCGAGTTCAGCCCCACCGACACCCCGCGCGGGGTCGGCCAGCACCCGCACCGCGGGTTCGAGACGGTCACCATCGTCTATGACGGCGAAGTGGCCCATCGCGACTCCACCGGTGCCGGCGGCGAGATCGGCCCGGGCGACGTGCAGTGGATGACGGCCGCCTCCGGCATCCTGCACGAGGAGTTCCACTCCGAGGCCTTCACCCGCCGCGGAGGCAAGCTGGAGATGGTGCAGCTGTGGGTGAACCTGCCGGCCAGCGACAAGATGGCCACGCCGGGCTACCAGAACCTCAGCAATGCCGACATCCCGGTCGTGCCCCTGGCCGATGGCGCCGGCTCCGTCCGCGTGATTGCCGGTGCGTTCGGTGGCCAGCATGGTCCGGCCCGCACCCACACGCCGATGGATGTCTGGGACCTTCGCCTGCAGCGTGACCGGCACGCCACCTTCGCCTTTGCCGAAGGCCACACCGTGGCGATGGTGGTGCTGCACGGCACGGTGCTGTTCAACGGCAGCCAGGTGGCCCGCGAAGGCCAGATGGTGCTGTTCGACCGTACCGCCGGCGAGGTGGCGCTGGAAGCCAACGCCGATGCCACCGTGCTGGTGCTGGCCGGTGAGCCGATCGACGAGCCCATCGCCGGCTACGGCCCGTTCGTGATGAACACGCAGGAAGAAATCCGCCAGGCGATGGAGGACTTCAACTCCGGCCGCTTCGGCCAGATCGCCGCTTGAACCCATGACCGGGCGTAACCGCCCGGTCACTTCCCCGTCGCGCCTGCATTACCGATGCAGCGCGATCGTCCCATCGCTACTCAATGAGAGCCCCGCCATGAATGCCTTCCCGTACGCGGCCAACTTCAACGGTGCCAAGCCGGTAATCGACCCGGACAACGTCGCCATGCTGCTGATCGACCACCAGAGCGGCCTGTTCCAGACCGTGCACGACATGCCGTTCACCACGCTGCGCCGCCTGGCCGCCACGCTGGCCAAGCTGGCGTCGCTGGCCAAGATCCCGGTCATCACCACCGCCTCGGTGCCGCAGGGCCCGAACGGCCCGCTGATCCCGGAGATCCACCAGAACGCACCGCACGCCAAGTACGTGGCGCGCAAGGGCGAGATCAACGCCTGGGACAACCCCGACTTCGTGCAGGCGGTGAAGGACACCGGCAAGCAGCAGCTGATCATCGCCGGCACCATCACCAGCGTGTGCATGGCGTTCCCGTCGATCGCGGCGGTGGCCGAGGGCTACCAGGTGTTCGCGGTGATCGATGCCTCGGGCACCTATTCCAAGCAGGCCCAGGAAATCACCCTGGCGCGGATGATGCAGGCCGGCGTGGTGGTCATCGACGTGGCCGCCGTGGCCTCGGAGCTGCAGAAGACCTGGAACCGCGCCGACGCCGCCGAATGGGCGCAGGCCTACACGCAGATCTTCCCGAACTACCAGCTGCTGATCGAGAGCTACAGCAAGGCGCAGGAAGTGGTGACCAACCACGAACCGCTGGATTCGCAGCGCGATTGATCCGTTTCCCCCCGCACCGCGTGCGCCCTGCGCGCGGTGCATCCCTCCCTGCAAAGGAGCTTTGTGATGACCAGCGAAACCAAGCGTGACCCGAAGACCGACGATCTGCTGACCCCGGAGAACTCCGCCCTGATCGTCATCGACTACCAGCCGGTGCAGGTGAACTCCATCGCCTCGATGGACCGCCAGTTGCTGGTCAACCACATCGTCGGCGTCGCCAAGGCCGCAAAGGTCTATGGACTGCCGATCGTGCACTCCACGGTCAACGTCAAGACCGGCTTGAACAAGCCGCCGATCCCGCAGCTGCGCAAGGTGCTGAAGGACGAGCCCACCTACGACCGCACCACCATCAACTCGTGGGAAGACGTGGAGTTCCGCAAGGCCGTGGAGGCCACCGGCCGCAGGAAGCTGATCATGACCGCGCTGTGGACCGAGGCCTGCCTCACCTTCCCGGCGCTGGACGCGCTGCGCGAGGGCTACGAGGTGTACGTGCCGGTCGATGCGGTGGGCGGCACCTCGCTGGCCGCCCATGACGCCGCCCTGCGCCGCGTCGAGCAGGCCGGCGCCAAGCTGATCAGCGTGCCGCAGCTGTTCTGCGAGCTGCAGCGCGACTGGAACCGCAGCGGCACCGCCAAGCAGTTCATGGAGCTGTTCATTAGCACCGGCGGCACGGCGGGCATCCAGTTCGGCTACGACGCGGCGGAGTGATGCAGGAGTGGATGGGGAGCTCAACCGCATTACCCCTCCCCAGCCCTCCCCTTGGCTTACGCCAAAGGGAGGGAGCTAAAAGCACCACTCTGCAGGCTGATCGAACGGCACGAATCGCCCCCTCCCTTTGGCGTAAGCCAAGGGGAGGGCTGGGGAGGGGTGCTGTTGCTGTTGCCATCCCTACTATCCGAAGGTCCAGTTCCAGCGGCCACGTCACCGCGCTACCGTCGAGCGGGTGTTCCTCACGGTAGCTCCCCATGCACACCACCCAAGACACCGCCTCGGCGCGCTTCGCCATCCGCTGCGCCCAGTTCGCCGAGCGCTGGTTCCCCGACTCCTGGGTGTTCGCCGCCCTCGCCCTGGCTGCCGTGTCACTGGCCGCACTGGCCATCGGCGCCCCGGCCACCGAAACCGCCAAGGCCTTCGGCGATGGCTTCTGGAGCCTGATCCCCTTCACCATGCAGATGGCCTTCGTGGTCATCGGCGGTTACGTGGTGGCCTCCTCCGGCCCGGCCTCGCGGCTGATCGACCGGCTTGCCCGGGTACCGCGCAACGGTCGCACCGCGGTGGCGCTGGTGGCCACCGTGTCGATGCTGGCCTCGCTGTTGAACTGGGGCCTGAGCCTGGTGTTCGCCGGCCTGCTGGTGCGTGCGCTGGCGCGCCGCAGCGAGCTGAAGATGGACTACCGCGCCGCCGGCGCGGCGGGCTATCTCGGCCTGGGTGCGGTATGGGCACTGGGCCTGTCGTCCTCGGCCGCGCAGCTGCAGGCCAACCCGGCCAGCCTGCCGCCGTCGATCCTGTCCATCACCGGCGTCATCCCGTTCACCGAAACCATCTTCCTGTGGCAGTCCGGCGTGCTGCTGGCAGCGCTGGTGCTGGTGTCGCTGGTGATCTCCTACGTCACCGCGCCCAACGCCAACTCCGCGCGTGACGCGGCCGACTGCGGCGTGGACGTGCACCACGACGTCGCCCCGCCCAAGGCCACGCCGACCCGCCCCGGCGAATGGCTGGAACACAGCCCGCTGCTGATCCTGCTGCTGGTGCTGCTGGCCGCTGGCTGGCTGGTGCATGAGTTTTCGACCAAGCCGGCCATCCAGGCCATCTCCGGTCTGAATACCTACAACCTGCTGTTCCTGATGCTGGGCGCGCTGCTGCACTGGCGCCCACGCAACTTCCTGGATGCGGTGGCGCGCGCGGTGCCGTCCACCACCGGCGTGCTGATCCAGTTCCCGTTGTATGGTTCGATCGCCGCGATCATGACCACCGTCAACGGCAGCGATGGCCACAGCGTGGCCCACATCATCTCCACCTTCTTCACCCGGATCGCCAGCCACGACACCTACGCGCTGCTGATGGGCAGCTATTCAGCGGTGCTGGGCTTCTTCATCCCCTCCGGTGGCGGCAAGTGGATCATCGAAGCGCCGTACGTGATGCAGGTGGCCAACGACCTGCAATACCACCTGGGCTGGTCGGTGCAGATCTACAACGCCGCCGAAGCACTGCCCAACCTGATCAACCCGTTCTACATGCTGCCGCTGCTCGGCGTGCTGGGCCTGAAGGCACGCGACCTGATCGGCTTCACCTTCGTGCAGCTGCTGGTGCACATCCCGCTGGTGCTGCTCCTGCTATGGGCGCTGGGCGCGACCCTGGCCTACGTGCCACCGGTGATGCCGTAAGGCGTTGACTCTAGCCCCTCTCCCGCAAGCGGGAGAGGGGTTGGGGAGAGGGCAAGAAGCAAAGCCCACCTGAAATCAACGACACAGTGCCTAGCCCGAACCCTCATCCGCCCTTCGGGCACCTTCTCCCGCAGGGAGAAGGACGGCTACGACGATGCCTGGAAATTCAGTCAGCCCCCTCCGCCAGTAAAAACAGGAACAACTCCTCGTCCTTGCCCGGCAGCGTCACCACGCCGTCCGCCACGAACCCCAGCTTCTCCAGCAGCGCCACCGAACGCGCATTGCCCTTGGACACGATCGCGCACAGCGTCCCGATGCGCAGCGCATCGCGCGCATACGCCACCACCGCGCGCGCGGCTTCCAGCGCGTAGCCGCGCCCGCCGAATTCCCCCAGCAGCGCGTAACCCACGTCGACGTGGGCCAGGCCATCACGACGCACCAACCCGGCGTTGCCCATCCACGCACCGTCCTCGCGCCGCTCGATCACGTACATGCCGAAGCCGTTGGCCACGTAGCTGGCGAACGGGCCATTGCGGATGTAGTCGCGCGCCTGCTCCTGCGTGCGCACGCCGCGGTCGCCGATGTACTGGTGGAAACCCGGCTCGTTGAGCAGGGCCAGCATGCCGGCCGCGTCGGTGTCGTCATCGCGCAGCAGGCGCAGGGTGAGGCGTTCGGTCTGGATCAGGGGTTGGGGCATTGCCGGGTTCCGTGCGGGATGTGCAGGCCGAGCTTACCCCTCCCCGGCGCTCCCCTCCGCCTGCGGCGCAAGGGAGGGAGCAAAGCGGTACACGTTGACCTGACCGACCGTCATGATCCGCCCCCTCCCTTTGCCGAAGGCGGAGGGGGTGAAGAGGAGCGTTTGCATGCCACTGGCGTGCGGTCCGATGAACGCCCGAAGGCTGTGCCTGAGGGCCGGGCGGGCTGGGGAGGGGTCAGTCAAACAACGCCTGGATCGCCGCCAACCCCGCCTTCGCGCGCTCCTGCTTGTGCGCGGCATCGGCCACCGGGTCGGCGCCGTCGCGCTGGATCTCGCTGGCCGGCAGCTCGTCGAAGAAGCGGCTGGGCTTGAGCCGGATGTGCTCGCCGAACTTGCGGGTCAGGCGGCTGAAGCTCATCCACAGCTGTACCTTGGCTCGGGTGATGCCCACGTACAGCAGGCGGCGCTCTTCCTGCAGGTTGCCCTCGTCCAGGCTGACCTGGTGTGGCAGCACGCCGTCCTCGCAGCCGACGATGAACACATACGGGAACTCCAGGCCCTTGGACGCGTGCAGCGTCATCATCCGCACCTGGTTGCCGCCGTCGTCCTTGTCGTTGCGCGAGATCAGCGCCAGCTGCGCGGCCATGTCGGCGGCGCTGGCACCGCGCGGGCCGCTCTCGAACCACGAGGCCAGTTCCTCGACGTTGTTGGCGCGGCGCTCGTAGCTGGTGGTGTCCTTGGCCTGGTGGCGCATTTCCGCCAGCAGGCCGGAGTCCTTGGCCACGCGCCGCACCAGGTCGCCCGAGCTCATCTGGCGCATGTCCATGCGCAGCGCGCGCAGGATGTCGGTGAACTTGCTCAGGCTGTTGGCCGCGCGCGGCGGCAGCTGCGCCAGCGCGCCCATCGCCTCGGCGGCCTGCGCCATCGGCATGCCCTTCTCCGAGGCCAGCTCGGCCAGCTTGGCCAAGGTGCTGGCGCCGACGTCACGCTTGGGCGACTGCACCGCGCGCATGAACGCGGTGTCGTCGTCCGGGTTCACCAGCAGGCGCAGCCAGGACAGCGTGTCCTTCACCTCCTGCCGTTCCAGGAACACCGTGCCGCCGTTGAGGTGGTACGGCACGCCGACCAGCTGCATCGCCTTTTCCAGCGGCCGTGACTGGAAGTTGCCGCGGAACAGGATGCAGAAATCACTCCACGGGATCTTGCGGTTGGTGGCCAGGAAATGGATCTCCGAGGCCACCTTCTCCGCCTCGTGCTCGCTGTTTCGGCACTCCCACACGCGGATGCGCTCGCCGTCGGCCTGGTCGGACCACAGCGTCTTCAGGTGCTCGTGCGGGTTGTGCGCGATCAGCGCATTGGCCGCGCGCAGCACGCGGTTGGAGCAGCGGTAGTTCTGCTCCAGCTTGATGATCTTCAGCGCCGGGTAGTCGCGGCCCATCTGCTGCAGGTTTTCCGGGTTGGCGCCACGCCAGGCGTAGATCGACTGGTCGTCGTCCCCCACGCAGGTGAAGTTGCCGCGCGGCCCGGCCAGTTGCTTGAGCAGCCGGTACTGGGCGTCGTTGGTGTCCTGGCATTCGTCCACCAGCAGGTAGCCGATGCGCTCGCGCCAGGCCAGGGCGATGTCCGGGTTCTCTTCCAGCACCTGCACCGGCAACCGGATCAGGTCATCGAAGTCCACCGCGTTGAACGAGGTCAGCCGCGCCTGGTACAGCTCGTAGACCATGGCCGCGTTCTTCTCGCGGCTGCTGCGCGCCGCCGCCATCGCCTGCTCCGGCGACAGGCCGGCGTTCTTGGCCCGCGAGATCAGGTTCTTGATGTCCTCGATGTCGTCGGGCTTGGCATTGCTGCCGCCCAGCAGGTCCTTGATCTGGCCGCCCGCGTCATCGGCATCGAAGATCGAGAAGTTGCGCTTCAACCCCACCTGTTCATGTTCGATCTGCAGGAACTTCAGCCCCAGCGCGTGGAACGTGCAGATGGTCACCTCGGCGGCATCCTCCGCGCGCAGGCGCTTGGCCACGCGCTCGCGCATTTCCTTGGCCGACTTGTTGGTGAAGGTGATCGCCGCGATGCGCCGGGCCGGGTAGCGGTTGCTGCCGATCAGGTGGGCGATTTTCTCGACGATCACGCGCGTCTTGCCGCTGCCTGCACCGGCCAGCACCAGCAGGGGACCTTCGGCGTGCACCGCCGCCGCGCGTTGGGGGGGATTGAGGGAGTCCAGCATGGGGTCGGATCACTAGCAGGCCGGCAGTGTAATCCATCGCCCGTGAGCGCCGGCCGGCGCGGTAAAATGGCCCATGGCCAAGCTTTATTTCTACTACTCGGCGATGAACGCCGGCAAGACCACCACCCTGCTGCAGTCCGCCCACAACTACCGTGAGCGCGGCATGCGGGTGGCCCTGCTCACCCCGCGCCTGGACCACCGCGCCGGCACCGGCGTGGTCGCCTCGCGGATCGGCCTGCAGGCCGAAGCCACCGCCTTCGAGCATGACACCGACCTGCAGAAGCTGATCGAGCAGGACATCGCCCGCCACGGCAAGCTTGGCTGCGTGTTGGTGGACGAGGCCCAGTTCCTGAGCAAGGCGCAGGTCTGGCAGCTGTCCGAGGTGGTCGATGAACTGCGTATCCCGGTGCTGTGCTACGGCCTGCGCACCGACTTCCGCGGCGAGCTGTTCGAGGGCAGCCAGTACCTGCTGGCCTGGGCCGACGAGATGCAGGAGATCAAGACCATCTGCCACAGCGGCAAGAAGGCGACGATGACCGTGCGCGTGGACGAAAACGGCTTCGCCGTGCAGGACGGCCCGCAGGTGGAAATCGGCGGCAACGAGCGCTACGTGTCGGTCAGCCGCGCCGAGTTCAAGAAGATCACGCGCGGTGAAGGACGCATCGACCCGATGCAGGCACCGCTGCCGTTGTGAGGTGATGTGCGGAGGGCACATGCGTTACCCCTCCCCAACCCTCCCCTTGGCTACGCCAAAGGGAGGGGGTGATTTCTGCAGGTCGGTCGAATCACAGTGAGGCCCAGCTTCTGCTCCCTCCCTTTGGCGCAGCCAAGGGGAGGGTTGGGGAGGGGGGCCTCAAGCAGGGACTCGAGCCAATCAATACAACGTCCGCTCCGGCGCATCGGCCGGCGGCGGGCTGTACTGGTAGAGCCACGTCTCGGTCAGGGTCTTGCCGCCACTGCGCAGGTACAGGCGGACGTCGATCTGGTCGCAACTGCCTTCCGGCGGCACCAGGTCGAACATGGCGCGGTAGCCCTTGATCTCGCGCAGCGGGCGCGCCGAGACGATCTCGACCTTGCCGCGGCTGGTTTCCACCACCGCCTCGACCTCGGCCTTGTCGATCAGGCCGGCCAGTTCGCCGCCTTCGAAATCCACCGCGAAGCGCCACGAGAAATACTCGCGCTTCTTGCCGATGACCCCGCCCAGGCCGGTGCGGCTGGCCACGCAATGCGCCAGCGGCGGCCGAGCCGGCGGCTGCGCGCCCCAGTACAGGCGGTAGCCGACCAGCAGTTCCTGGCCGGGCTGCGGCTTGGCCGTGGGGTTCCAGAACGCGACGATGTTGTCGAAGGTTTCATCGACGGTGGGGATCTCCACCAGCTGCACCGAACCCTCGCCCCACTGCCCCTTCGGCTCCACCCACAGGCAGGGGCGCTTCTCGTAGAACACGCCATCGTCCTGGTAATGGTCGAAGTTGCGGTCACGCTGCAGCAGGCCGAAACCGCGCGGGTTGTTGTCCATGAACATGTTGAAGCGCAGGTGCCGCGGGTTGCACAGCGGGCGCCAGATCCATTCGCCGGCACCGTTCCACATCGACAGGCCGTCGGTGTCGTGGATCTCCGGGCGCCAGTCCCAGTCCATGCGGCGGTCGTTCTCGCCGACCTGGTACATGCTGGTGCACGGCGCGATGCCCAGCCGCTCGATCTGACTGCGCGGGTACAGCGCGCTGTCGATGTCCATCAGCAGCACCTCGCCATTGGTGATCGCGAAGCGATACGCACCGGCCACGCTGGGTGAGTCCAGCAGGCCATAGACCACGAGCGTGTCGGAGTCACCGCTGGGCTGTTCCAGGTAATAGGCGATGAAGTCCGGGAATTCCTCCGGCTTGCCCATGCCGGTGTCGATCGCCAGGCCGCGCGCGGACTGGCCGTACTGGCCCTCCTTGCCCACCGCGCGGAAATAGCTCGCGCCGAGGAAGGCGGCGAAGTCGCGGTCGGTGTCGGCACGGGTGTTCAGGCGGAACCCGGCAAAGCCCAGGTCGGCCGGCAGGCGCTTGCCGTGCACGCCACTGCTGCCGTAGTCGAACGCATCACCGTCGTAGGCCAGCTCCTGCGCCTTGCCATCGGCCACGTCGAACATGCGCACCGGCGAATGGAAGTACAGCCCCAGGTGGAAGAACTTGGCCTGGAACTTGCCCGGCTGGTTGGCCCACAGGGCATGGTCCTGGCGGTAGCGGATGGACTGGTACTGGTCCCAGTCCAGCGCTTCCAGCTCGGCCGGCAAGGTGCGCTTGTGGCTCTGGTACGGCGCGGCCGCCAGCGCCCGCGCCTGGCCCTTGAGCGCGGCGAAATCAAAGGGCTGTGGCTGGCCGATGCGGCGCAGGCCCAACTGGGCCGGCGTGGCCGCGCAGGCGGCGAAGGAAGGCAGGCCGAAGGCAGCCAGTGCGGCGGCGGCATTGCGCAGGAAATCACGGCGTTGCATGCAGTCGTCCGGAGCAAAAAAGGTTGCGCATGATAGGCATACGCCGGCTAACTCTGGAGTGAGCGTCTGCGCGGGGCGGTAGGTAGATCAACAGCAACGGCACCCCTCCCCGGCCCTCCCCTTGGCGATGCCAAAGGGAGGGGGCAAAAGCAGGGTTGCGCTGCCACCTGCCCGACCTGCAGGAACCACCCCCTCCCTTGCGCAGCAGGGGAGGGCCGGGGAGGGGTGCTGTTGCGGTTGCAATTGCCCCTGCGCCGCCGCTAGCCACTCACCGCTGGCAATGCCCGCACCACACCGTCGCCCGCTGGCCGATGGTGGCGTGGCGCAGCGCGCGCCCGCACTGCTTGCAGGCCTCCCCCTCGCGCCCGTACACCAACAGCTCCTGCTCGAAGTAGCCGGGAGCACCGTCGGGGCTGATGAAGTCACGCAGCGTGGTGCCGCCGCGCACGATGGCGTGGCCGAGGATGGCCTTCACCGCATCGGCCAGCCGCTGGTAACGCGCACGCGAGACCTTGCCCGCTTCGCGCAGCGGGTTGATGCCCGCCATGAACAGGCTTTCGGCCGCGTAGATGTTGCCCACCCCGACGACGATGCCCTGGTCCATCAGGAAGGTCTTCACCGCCGCGCTGCGGCCACGGCTGCGCTGGAACAGGTAGTCGCCGTCGAAGTCATCATCCAGCGGTTCCGGGCCCAGGCCGCGCAGCAGTTCATGGGTTTCCCCGGTCGGCTGCCACAGCAGGCAACCGAACCGGCGCGGGTCGTTGAAGCGCAGCAGGCGGCCGTCCTCCAGGCTGATGTCGACGTGGTCGTGCGCACGCACCGGCGTATCGCCGGGCAGCACGCGCAGGCTGCCGGACATGCCCAGGTGCAACACCGCGCTGCCCGCTTCGGTGTCCAGCAGCAGGTACTTGGCACGGCGGCGGATCGCGGCGATGCGCTGGCCCGGCAGCTCGGCCTCGATCTCCGCCGGGATCGGCCAGCGCAGGTCTGGCCGGCGCAGGATCACGCCATGGATGCGCCGTCCCTGCAGGTGTGGCTCCAGCCCACGGCGGGTGGTTTCTACTTCCGGTAATTCGGGCATGTCGCGTTCCAGAATCGTTTTTCGTAGGAGCGGCCTCGGCCGCGAAGCTGGCGTTGTTGAACGACCCGCCTCAACCGCCGATGTGCATTGCCTTGCCAGTGCAGGACGTGGTTTCGGTTCCGCGGCCAAGGCCGCCCCTGCGCCGCGCCGTCGCTCAACGCGGCGGTGCCATCAGCTCGCGGGCGCTGAGGAACCCGTCGCCATTGGCGTCCTGTCGCGCGAACCGCGCCAGGATCACCTGCCGCTGTTCCTCGCGGGTGATCGGCTTGCCACGGCCACCGGGTTGTTCTTCCGGCTCCAGCACGCCATTGCCGTTGCGATCCATGCGGTCGAAGGCGTACAGCATCCACTGCAGGTACTCGTCCGGGCTGACCTTGCCGTCGCCATCGGCGTCCATGCGTTGCAGGTATTCGTGGGTGTCCTGTACCTGCGCCATCGCCGGGCCGGCCAGCAACAGGCCCACCAGCACCGTCACCGTCTTCATGCGGCGCTGAGCGCGTAGCCCTTCAGGCGCGCGGCATAGGCCTGCAGCACCGCACTGCCACTGGCCTCGGCGTCCTGGCACCACTGCTGCAGCTGGCGCAGGCGCTCGGCGGCATCGTGGCTGCGGGCCTCCAGCAGGGCCGACAAGCGCGCACGGTAGTCGACCAGCAGCTGGATGCGCGGGCGCTGCTGCACCCAGTCCTGCAACTGCTCGCGGCAGGCCGGCTTGAGCCAACGGCCATCGTTGACCAGACCCTTGCGCAGGCGCCGCGGCAGCAGTTTGCGCAGCTTGGCACCGGCGGCGATGGCCTCATCCTTCAGGGCCGGGGCGAACACATTGCGCTGGTAGTCGGTCATCGCCTGGAAGCGGTGCGAGAGCAACGCCTTGAGCGTGTCGGCATCGGGCACGGCGATGTTGGGACGGATGTCCATGCTCGGTGCCACGCGCAGCACCTTGGCCAGGCGCAGCGCCTGCAGCAGGCGGATCGCCTGCCAGCCGATGTCGAACTCCCAGCGCCGCATCGAGAAGCGCGCCGAGCTCGGGAAGGCGTGGTGGTTGTTGTGCAGCTCCTCGCCGCCGATCCAGAACGCCCACGGGGTGAGATTGGTGGAGGTGTCGGCCGACTCGAAGTTGCGGTAGCCCCACCAGTGGCCCAGGCCGTTGACCACACCGGCGGCCCAGAACGGGATCCACGCCATCTGGATCGCCCACAGCGCGATGCCCGGCAGGCCGAACAGCACCGTGTTGACCACGAACAACAGCACCGGCCCGAGGTTGGCGTGCGGGGTGTAGAGGTGGCGCTCGATCCAGTCCTCCGGCGCGCCGCGCCCGTACTGCTCGATGTCGCCGCGCAGCGCGCGGGCTTCGCGGTACAGCTCCACGCCGCGCCAGAACACGCGGTCGATGCCCTTGGTCACCGGGCTGTGCGGGTCGTCCTCGGTCTCGACCTTGGCGTGGTGCTTGCGATGGATGGCCACCCACTCGCGGGTGATCATCGAGGTGGTCAGCCACACCCAGAAGCGGAAGAAGTGGGCGATGAGCGGATGGAAATCCACGCCGCGATGGGCCTGGCTGCGGTGCAGGTACAGGGTCACCGCGAAGATGGTCAGCTGGGTGACCACCAGCAGCACCGCCAGCATGCCCCACCAGCCCAGGCCGGCGATGCCACCAGTGAGGAAATCAAACAGGGCGTCAGGCATGGCGGGACTCCGTGGCAGGTCGGTGCCAGATGAAACAACCGCTACACATGATGGGGGCTGTCGGCGCAAACTTCATCCACCGGCGGGTCGTCCGTTGGTCGAATCCTCAGCTGCCGCTCACCTCCTGATGTCCATCGCCCCCGCCGCCAGCCCGGCCCCCCTGATCGAACTGGACCATGCCTGCGTCATCCGCGGCCAGGTCCGCGTCCTGCATGAATTGAACCTGCGCATCGAGCAGGGACAGCACACGGCGATCCTCGGCCCCAACGGCTGCGGCAAATCCTCGTTCATCAAGCTGATCACCCGCGAGCTGTACCCGCTGGCACGTGCGGACGGTCACATTCCGGTGCAGGTGCTGGGCCAGACCCGCTGGCAGGTGGACCGGCTGCGCTCGCAGCTGGGCATCGTCACCGGCGACCTGTCCAGCAACCTGTCCGACATGCCCGGGTTGAGCGTGGAGGAAGCGGTGATCTCCGGCTTCTTCGCCAGCTACGTGGTGCCGGCGCACCGCGACGTCACCGACGCCATGCGCCAGCGTGCCCGCCAGGCGCTGGAGCTGGCCCGCGCCCTGCCGCTGCTGGGCCGCAGCTACGCCGAGCTGTCGGCCGGGGAAACCCGCCGCGTGCTGATCGCGCGGGCATTGGTCAACCAGCCACGCGCCCTGCTGCTGGACGAACCCTCCACCGGGCTGGACCTGATCTCGCGCCAGCACCTGGTCGACACCATGCAGCACCTGGCCCGGGAGGGCATCACCCTGGTGCTGGTCACCCACCACATCGAGGAAGTGATCCCGGAAATCGGCCGCGTTGTGCTGATGAAGGGCGGCCGCATCCTGGCCGACGGCCCGCGCGCGGAGCTGTTGTGCTCCGGGCCGCTGTCCGAGCTGTTCGGCGGGCCGGTCCAGGTCCGCGAGGACGAAGGCCGGCTGACCGCCTGGGTCGGGTAAACGGGCCATCGCCGCTGCCCCGATCCACCGGGGCGGTGCCGGCAATGCGATGATGCCGGTCCGTTCCGTCGTTTCCGCCGTACCCGAATGTCCCGTACCCGCTTCCCGCTGCGCCTTGCCGCAGCCGTTTCGCTGGCCGCCGCCCTGGCCGCCTGTTCCAGCACCCCCACCCGTTCCGGTGCGCCGGACGAGGACCCCACCCAGCACGCCAGCGGCTACCTGCAGGGCGATGCCATTCCCGACAGCCTGGCGCTGAGCCCGGCCCCGCCGGCCCCGGGCTCGGTCTGGGCGCAGCTGGACGAGGCCGTGGCCCGCGAGGCCATCGGCATGCGCGGCAGCGCGCGCTTCCAGCAGGCCCATGCCGACGCCGACCTGTCCTTCCCGGCCGGCGCCGAGCAGTTCAGCTGCGCGCTGGGCGTGGCGGTCACCGCGCAGGACACGCCGACGCTGTACACCCTGCTCGAACGCAGCCGCATCGATGCCAGCGCCGCCACCAAGGCCGCCAAGCACCACTACCAGCGCCCGCGTCCGTTCATGGTCAACAACGAGCCGACCTGCACGCCGGAGGACGAGCAGGACCTGCGCAAGAGTGGCTCCTACCCGTCCGGGCACACCTCGATCGGCTGGGCCTGGGCGTTGATCCTGGCCGAGATCGATCCGGAGCACGCCACCGCCCTGATCGAGCGCGGCCGCAACTACGGCCACAGCCGGCTGGTCTGCAACGTGCACTGGTTCAGTGACGTGCAGCAGGGACGCTTCATGGGTGCGGCCACGGTCGCCCGCCTGCACGACAACCCCGAGTTCGTCGCCGACCTGGCCAAGGCACGCCGCGAGCTGGCGTACGCCCGCACGCTGAAGCGGTCGTTGCCGCGTGACTGCGCCGCCGAGACCGCCGCGCTCACCTCCGACATCTCCGAAGCCCGCTGAGCAATGCGGGGTAGTGCCGGGCCATGCTCGGCAAGGGGCGTTACCGTTGAAGCCCCAGCCGAGCATGGCTCGGCACTACGGAAAAGAAGAAGGCGCGGATTGCTCCGCGCCTTCTTCGTTCAACCTGCAGACCGGCGCTTAGAAGCGGGTCTTGAACTCCACGCCCCACAGGCGCGGCTCGTTGATGAAGCCGGTGAGGTTGTTGAAGTCGATGCCGCCGGTGGCGCGGATCTGGTTGGTGATGTTGCGGCCGTACAGCGCCACGTCGTAGTCCCCGTCGTTCCACTGGTAACCCAGGCGCAGGCCGCCTTCCAGCAACGACTTGCCGGTGAATTCCCTGGACTCGTACAGGAAGAAATTCACTTCGCTGCGGTACGCCCAGTCGGTGAACACGTAGAACTGCGCACCATCGGCCAGCGGCAGCGACCAGCGTGCGGTCAGGTTGTGGGTCCACTCCGGTGCCTGCGGCAGCGCGTTGCCGTTGATCCGCGCCTTGCCATCGATGACAGGGTTGGTCACGGTGCACGAGAAGCACGGTGCAACGCTGAGACCGGCGTCCTTGATCTCGGTGTGGTTGTACCCGCTGCCCAGCGTGACCAGCAGGTTGTCGGTCAGGTAGGCCTGCAGGTCCAGCTCGAAGCCCTGGCCCACGCTCTTGTCGGCATTGAGCAGGATGTTGGCGTTACCCAGCTCGCCGCCCACGGCGGTCAGCTGCTGGTCCTTGACCCGGTAGTGGTAGACGCTGGCATTCAGGCGTGCACGGTTGTCCCAGAAGTCCGCCTTCACGCCGGCCTCGAAGGACAGCACGGTTTCCGGGTCGGCCACTGTCTTGTCGTTGAAGGCGCCGGCCGACTGGATCGAGCTGCCGCGGAAGCCGGTGGCAACGCGCCCGTAGACGTTGACGGTGTCGTTGACGGCGTAGGTGGCCGAGAAGTCCCAGTTGAACTTCTTGTCCTTGGTCGAGGCCGACAGGTACGGGTCCACCGCGTCACCGCGGGCGAAGGCCGCCTGCTGGGCGGCGAGCAGGCCGGCCAGGTCGCACTTGGCCGACAGCACGCACGGGGAGAAGCCGGTGTTCCAGTAGTCCTTGACCACCAGGTCCTTCTTGTCGACGGTGTAACGCACGCCGGCGCGCAGCTCCAGCTTGTCGGTGGCCTGGAAGGTCACCCCACCGAACGCCGCCCAGGCATCGTTGGTCTGGTTGATGCGCTGGAAGCCATCCTGCCTGCTGCCGTTGGTGGTGTCGTAGCTGTAGCTGTCGACGTCGTAGTCTTCCTTGAAATAGAACAAGCCGGCCTGCCAGTTCAGCGGACCCTCGTTGAGCGATTCCAGGCGCAGTTCCTGCGTCCACTGCGAATGGCTCGGGATGCCGTCGGCGGTTTCGGAGGCAAACGGCACTTCAGGGGTGAAGTACGGGCCGGAGGTGCCGTCGATGTCACCCACGCTGTAGGTGTCCACGGTTTCGTAGCCGGTGATCGAGGACAGCTTCAGGTTGCCCAAGTCCCAGCTCAGGCGCGCGTTGGCACCGCTGCTGTCCAGCTCGGAGTGGTTCAGGCCGTCGATGGACACCTTGTCCTCGTCGAAGCCGGCGACGAAGTCGTTCGTGCCCGGCTTGAAGATGTTGCCGCGGAACAGGCGCGCGGTGCCGTTGAGGTGGCGCTTGTGCGCACCCAGCAGCGCCTCGAAATTGTCGCCCTCGTACAGGAACTGCACGCGCACGGCGGACTCGTCATAGCCTTCCAGGCCGTCGTTCGGGCCGGTGCCGGTGTTCTTCACCCAATCGTCGCGACGCTGGTACAGCGCCGACACGCGGGCCGACCAGCGCGCGCTCAGCGCGCCGCCGACGGCGGCCTCGACGTTCCACAGGTTGTCGCTGCCGTAGCCGACCTTGCCATAGCCGTTGAACTCCTGGGTCGGGCGCACCGAGTCGAACTTCACCACGCCGGCCGGGGTGTTGCGGCCGAACAGCGAGCCCTGCGGGCCGCGCAGCACTTCCACCTGCTCCACGTCGAAGATCGGGAAGCCCTTCAGGATCGGGTTCTCCTGCACCACGTCGTCGTACACCAGCGACACCGGCTGCGAGGTGTTCAGGCGGAAATCGGTGTTGCCGTAGCCACGGATGTAGAAGCGCGGGAACGCACGGCCGAACGAGGATTCGATGTTGAGGCTGGGCACGCGGCCGGACAGGTAGCGCACGTCGGTGCCGCCGGAGGCCAGCGCGTCGAGCTTCTCGCCACTGACGGTGCTGATCGAGACCGGCACGTCCTGGATGTTCTCCACCTTGCGCGCGGCCGTGACCTTCACGGCGTCCAGCGTGGCGGCTTCCTTCTGTGCGGGGGTGGCGTCCTGGGCCATCGCGGCCAGGGGGAGCAGGGCGGCTACAGCGACGAACAGCGGATGCGCAGCCGGGAAGCGGCCGCGGACGGTACGGGTCGGGGACATGGCGAAGAAGGGCCTGTTGGGAGGAATGGGGAACTGCGCCTAGCACGGAATTGTTGCAGTACAACATTCGTATCGCAATCGTTCAGGTATTCAGACGCATGACGCCTGTCAGGGGTGAAAAAGCCACCGCACTGCATAGACTTGGGCTTCCTTACCCACACCAGGCGATGCGCCATGACCCAGTGGTACTTCCATGTTCCCGGCCAGTCCGACCGGGTCGGCCCGCTCGATGAGGCAGCGGCCCGCGCCTACGCCCAGGCCAACCGCCAGGCACTAGCCTGGCGGACCGGCATGCAGGGCTGGCAGCCGGTCGGCGAAATCGCCGAGTTCGGCGGCCAGGCCGCCCCGCCGCCGATGCCGCCGCCGGTCGGGGGCAACCGTAGCCGGGCCGATGATATCGACTTCCGCATCGTCGGCCATGAGATGCAGTTCGTCGAAATCGAACTGGACCCGGGCGAGAGTGCCATCGCCGAAGCCGGCGCGCTGATGTTCAAGGACGCCTCCGTGCAGATGGACACCGTGTTCGGCGACGGCCGCCACGAGGGCCAGGGCGGCGGCTTCATGGACAAGCTGCTGTCGGCCGGCAAGCGCGTGATCACCGGTGAAAGCTTGTTCGCCACCGTCTACACCCATACCGGCCAGGGCAAGGCCAAGGTCGCTTTCGCCGCGCCCTACCCCGGCACGGTGCTGGCCATGAAGCTGGACCAGCACGGCGGCAAGCTGGTCTGCCAGAAGGACAGCTTCCTGGCCGGCGCCCGTGGCGTGCAGGTCGGCGTGCACCTGCAGCGCAAGGTGATGACCGGCCTGTTCGGCGGCGAGGGGTTCATCATGCAGAAGCTGGAGGGCGACGGCTGGGTGTTCGTGCACGCCGGTGGCTGCGTGGTCGAACGCGAGCTGGCCGCCGGCGAGCGCATCGACGTGGATACCGGCTGCGTGGTGGCCTACCACGCCGGCGTGGACATGGACGTGCGCCGCGTCGCCGGCCTGAAGAGCATGTTCTTCGGTGGCGAAGGCGTGTTCCTGGCCACCCTGACCGGCCCGGGCAAGGTGTGGCTGCAGTCGCTGCCGTTCTCGCGCCTGGCCGGCCGCATGTTCGCCGCCGCCCCGCAGGGCGGTGGCCAGAGCCGTGGCGAAGGCTCGGTGCTGGGCGGGCTGGGCCGCATCCTGGACGGTGACAACCGCTTCTGAAGCCGTCGCGGTCCCGGGCCTCCGGCATGCCGGACGGTCCCGGGCCCGGGGGCGCTGCGCCTGCCCGGGCGACGCCTGGCGTCCTTGCCTGTGCGTGGCCGGTTGTCTACCCTCCGCGTTCATTTTCCGGGGGGAACCGGCCACGCATGGACGCACACGACAACCTCTACGCACCCCCACAGGCGCCACTGGAAACCCGCACCGCCGAGCGCCCGGCGCTGCCGCCGTTCTACGTGGTGTCCCTCCGCAAACTGGTGCTGCTTTCCATCGCCACCGTGGGGCTGTATTCGCTGTACTGGTTCTGGCGGCACTGGAAGCTGCACAAGCTCGACCGGAAGCTGGACATCTGGCCGGTGCCGCGCGCCATCTTCGCCATCTTCTTCGCGCATGGCCTGAACGAGGAAATCGACCACCGGCTGCGGCGCGCGGGCCAGCGCCACGACTGGTCGCCGGGCACGTGGGCCACGGTGTACGTGGTCTCGGCGATCATCGGGCAGATCATCAACCGCCTCCCGGATGCCATGCTGGCACCGGGCCCGAGTTTCGGATTGGCCATGCTGACCGTCGGCGGCGGCACGCTGGCGATGGTCCAGGCCCAACGCGCGGCCAACCTGGCCTGCGGCGACCCGACGGGCTCGGCCAATGCCCGGCTCACGCCGCTGAACTGGCTGTGGCTGGTGCTCGGCGGTCTGTTCTGGTTGCTGGTGCTGGTGGGCCTGGCGCTTTCCCTGGGCGACAGCTGAGCCGGGCCCCCTGGCCCAGCGAAGCCCCGCCTAAACGGCGCGGCCACCGGCACGGTCCCTGCCCGGCGCAAAGCGCTATGCTGGCGCCCTTTTCAACGCCCCCTGTTCATCATGACGCCGCGCAACGCCCGCCTGCTGCTGTCCCTTGCCCTGTTCGGCCTGCTGGCCGCATGCGGTGGTGAAAACACCAAGCCGACGCCGCCGCAGGCGGCGCGACCGAGCACCCCGCTCAAGCCGGTGAAGATCGGCGTGGCACTGGGGGGCGGCGCGGCCAAGGGCTTCGCCCACATCGGCGTGATCAAGATGCTCGAAGCCAACGGCTTCGAGCCGGTGGTGGTGTCCGGCACCAGCGCCGGCAGCGTGGTCGGCGCGCTGTACGCCAGCGGCATGGATGCCTTCCAGATGCAGCAGAAGGCCGTGGCCCTGGACGAGGCCAGCATCCGCGACGTGCGCCTGTTCTCCGGCGGCCTGGTACAGGGCCAGAAGCTGCAGGACTACGTCAACGCCCAGGTCGGCAACAAGCCCGCCGAACAGCTGCGCAAGCCGTTCGCGGCGGTCGCCACCCAGCTGGAGACCGGTGACCGCGCGGTGTTCGTGCGCGGCAACGTCGGCCAGGCGGTGCGTGCTTCCAGCTCCATCCCCGGCGTGTTCGAACCGGTCACCATCGGCGGCAAGACCTACGTCGACGGCGGCGTGGTCAGCCCGGTGCCGGTGGATGCCGCGCGCCAGCTCGGCGCCGAGTTCGTCATCGCCGTGGACATCTCCAGCCGCGCCAACGGCCAGCGCCCGACCAGCCTGCTCGGTGCGGTCAACCAGTCCATCACCATCATGGGCCAGCGCCTGGGCGAGCAGGAGCTGGGCCGCGCCGACGTGGTGATCCGCCCGGCGGTGCTGGACATCGGTGCGGCCGATTTCGAACAGCGTGGCCGCGCCATCCTGGAAGGCGAGAAGGCCGCGATGGCCGCGATGCCGCAGATCCGCGCCGGCGTTGCCCGCCTGCAGCAGGCCCAGGCCACGGCGATCCGCACCGCCGAAGCCCGCACCGCCGCCGCCCAGGCCGAAGCCCACCAGCGTTGCCAGGACAGCCGTTCGCGCATCGAGAAGCTGCGCGGCGTGGTCAAGGACTGCAGCGCCCCGGCGCGTTGATGCTTCAAGCCGCTGCCCTTTGGCGTAGCCAAGGGGGAGGCTGGGAGGGGGCGCTTCCGGTTCTGCGCAGTGGATGACATCACCGCAGAAAGCGCCCTCACCCCAACCCCTCTCCCGCACACGGGAGAGGGGCTTCAAAGCTGCAACATCCGTTCATTACCGCCCCAGCTGCGACAGCGGCAGCGCGCGGAACTCCTTGACCGTGCGCAGCACGAAGCTGGAGTTGACGTCGGCCACGCCGGCCGCATCGAGCAGCTTGTCCAGCAGGAAGGCCGAGAAGTGGTCCAGGTCGCGCACGTAGACGTGCAGCAGGTAGTCCATGTCGCCGGTGAGCGCGTGGCAGGCCACCACTTCATCCCACAGCTGCACTGCCTCCACGAAATGATTGATGGCCGCCTGGCCATGCTTGGACAGCTGCACCCGTACGAACGCCTGCAGGCCCAGCCCGATCGCGCGCGGCTCCAGGCGAGCGCCATAGCCGGCAATGACACCCTCCGCTTCCAGCCGTTGCACCCGCCGCAGGCAGGCGGACGGTGACAGGTTCACCCGCGCTGCGAGCTCGGCATTGGTGGCGCGCCCATGCTGCTGTATTTCGGCCAGAAGCCGAAGATCCGTGCGATCAAGCGTGACTGAAGCCATGTTTGTTGCTCCGCAACATTGAATTGCCGCAACAATATTGCGCCAGGAGCCGCTGACGACGCAATTTCGCAAACCTGTTGCGCGGCAGGCTTCCTACCATGCGGTTATCTATTCCCTTATGGAGCTGCCGCCATGGAAGCCAACCCGCGCCGCGTCGAACACCAGCAGACCGACAAGGGTTACGTGCCGGTCTATACCACCGCCGTGGTGGAGCAGCCGTGGGACAGCTACAGCGCCGACGACCATGCCACGTGGAGCACGCTGTACCAGCGCCAGCGCGAGCTGCTGGTCGGCCGTGCCTGCCAGGAGTTCCTGGACGCGCAGGACGAGATGGGCATGAGCGAGCACATGATCCCGCGCTTCGACCAGCTCAACGAAGTGCTGGGGGCCGCCACCGGCTGGACCCTGGTCGGCGTGGAAGGCCTGCTGCCGGAACTGGATTTCTTCGACCACCTGGCCAACCGCCGCTTCCCGGTGACGTGGTGGATCCGCCGCCCGGACCAGATCGACTACATCGCCGAGCCGGACCTGTTCCACGACCTGTTCGGCCACGTGCCGCTGCTGATGAACCCGGTGTTCGCCGACTACATGGCCGCCTACGGCCGTGGCGGGGTCAAGGCGCATGCGATCGGCCCGGAGGCACTGCAGAACCTGACCCGCCTGTACTGGTACACGGTGGAGTTCGGCCTGATCAACACCGCCGACGGGCTGCGCATCTACGGCGCCGGCATCGTCTCGTCCAAGGGCGAATCGCTGTACTCGCTGGAGTCGGCCGCGCCCAACCGCATTGGCTTCGACCTGGAGCGGATCATGCGCACCCGCTACCGCATCGACACCTTCCAGAAGAGCTACTTCGTCATCGACGGCTTCGAGCAGCTGATGGCCGCCACCGACCCGGACTTCACCCCGATCTACGCGCGGCTGGCCGCGCAGGAGCATTTCCCGGCCGGTGACGTGCAGGACGGCGACCGCGTGTTCCAGCGCGGCACCGGCGAAGGCTGGGCCAGCGACGGCGACGTCTGAGCCACGCAGCGCCTCCACGCTCCCGGGGACCGCGACCGCCGGCACTCACTCCGCCGGCGATTGCATCCGCGGCGACGGCGTCGGCCGGGCTCCGCGGCGCCCGCCGTACTTGCGGTTCAAGCCGTAGCCGATGAGCACGGCCACCAGCACCGGCGCCACCCACGGGAACAGCTCGATCAGCAGCGGCGGCACCCGCGTGTGCGATTGCAGCCACTGCCACACCGGGCGCATGCCGATGCTCAGGAACGCCACATGGGTGGCAATGCCCGCCCCCAGCATCGACTGGTAGTGCTGGCGGAACGCCCAGTCCGGCCGCCCCGGGCCACGGCGGCTGAAGTTCCACATGCGCCAGCCTGCCCACAGGCCGATCACCGAAAAGCCCAGGAACAGCATCTGGCCGCGCTGCACGCCCACCACCAGCACCGCCCCTGCCAGCAGCACCATCGGCCACAACGCCAGCTTCCAGCCCACGCGCGCCACCATCTGCTTCCAGTCGCGCTTGTCGGTGACCGCCCGCCACGCCAGCCAGCTGGCATTGCCGGTGATGGCGATCAGGTACGCCAGGAACAGCGCAGTCAACGGCTGGTGGCGGAAGAAGGCGAACTGCACGGTGATCGGCACCGCGGTGACCACGATGGCGGCCATCGCCCCCAGGTACACCTTGCCGAGCAGGCGGTGGCGCGGTGAGCCCTTCTTCATCAGCGCCGCGGCCCAGAACCCGGCCAGCGCGACCACACCGGCCACCACGTGCAACATGACGATCAACGAATATCCAGGCATGACGGCGTTCTCTCCAGGCAATGCCGTCCGGATGCAACGGCTGGTGCACAGGCTCGCGCAGGCGACGGCGCACGGGCAGTCGCCGCGGTCACCCGCGGACCCTGCCGGAAGTCACTTTCTGCATCCACCCCCTTGCCGCCGGCGCTGCGCGCCACCAGCATGCCGGCATGGAAATCGGCCCTCTGCCGCGCTGGCGCGGACTCCTCCACCCCCTCAACCTCGCCGGCCTGCTCACCTGGCTGGCGGTGGCCTTCACCCTGCGCTACGGCGAGGCCGCGCAGCTGCCGTGGCGCTGGGGCTGCGCGGCGGTGTTCCTTGCAGCCTTCCTGGTCGCCACCGCGCTGCCGCACCGGACCTGGCGGCGCAAGGTGTTGCTGCTGGTTGAAGCGGTGAGCGCGCTGGCGCTGATCCGGCTGGCCCACTACAGCGGCGTGGCGCCGGCCCTGCTGGTGATGCTGGCCGCGCAGATCGCCGCCACCTGGCCGCTGCGCATCACGCTGCTGCTCATCGCCGCGGTGAACGTGGGCATGTACCTGGTCCTGCGCGACGTGCACGCGCATGCCGGCGCGGTGGTGCTGATCTTCGCCGGCTTCCAGGCCTTCGCCATGCTGACCACCCACTACGCGCACAGCGCCGAGCAGGCACGCGACCGCCTGGCACTGGTCAACGCCGACCTGCTCGCCACCCGTGCCCTGCTCGCGGAAAGCTCGCGCGATGCCGAACGGCTGCGGCTCTCGCGCGAACTGCACGATGTGGCCGGCCACAAGCTCACTGCGTTGCGCCTGCAGCTGCGCGCGCTGGCCGGGCGCAGCGACGCGCCGGCCGAGCTGACCCTGTGCGAGCAGCTTTCGGCCGAACTGCTGGGGGACATCCGGGCGGTGGTGCATTCCCTGCGCGACGGCGGCCAGCTCGACATCGCCACCGCGCTGCATGCGCTGGCCGCACCGCTGCCGCGGCCCCGCCTGCACCTGGCGATGGACGAGGCGGTGCAGGTGAGCACCACCGCCAAGGCCGAAACCCTGCTGCGCTGCGTGCAGGAAGCGTTGACCAACAGCGCCCGCCATGGCGAAGCACAGGTCCTGCAGGTGACACTGCACCAACACGAAGGGAGATTGCTGCTGGACATGCACGACGATGGCAGGCTGCGCGGCCAACTGCGCGAAGGCAACGGACTGACCGGCATGCGCGAGCGCGTGGCGGAGCAGCACGGCACGCTGGAACTGCAACGCACCGCCACCGGCGCGCTGCACATCCACGTGGAGCTTCCGGCATGAGCAACGTCCCCCGTATCGCCCTGGTCGACGACCAGGCGCTGATCCGCGCCGGCCTGCGCGCCTTGCTGCAGCAGCAGGGCGTGGAGATCGTGTTCGAGGCCGACAGCGGCCAGGCCCTGCTGGAGCAACTGCCGCACCAACCGGTGCAGCTGATCGTCTCGGACATCCGCATGCCCGGCATGGACGGCATCCAGGCACTGCAGGCACTGCGCGAGCGCGGCGACGCCACGCCCTGCCTGTTCCTCACCACCTTCGATGAAAGCGACCTGCTGCTGCGCGCCACCGACGCCGGCGCACAGGGCTTCCTGCTCAAGGACGCCGCGCCGGAGGATCTGCGCCAGGCCATCGACCGCATCATCGCCGGCACCACCCTGCTGCAGCCGGTCAGCACCGACCCGGTGCGGCAGCGCTACCGCTATCACGCCGATGACGCGCCGAAGGAGCTGTTCAGCCAGAAGGAAGTGGCGGTACTGCGGTTGATGGCCGGCGGCTACAGCAACCGCGAGATCGCCGGCAGCCTGTTCCTGGCCGAGGGCACGGTGAAGAACTACGTCTCAACCATCCTGGACAAGCTGGACACCCGCGACCGCACGCGGGCAGTGCTGAAAGCGATCACGCTGCGGATCATCTGAGGCGCACGCCTGACCGCCCCCGCCCTTGCGTAGCAGGGGAGCACCGGGGAGGGATGCCTTTCACGACGCACCCAACCACCGCGCCAACAGCAACCCCTCCCCAACCCTCCCCTTTGCTCCGCAAAAGGGAGGGGGCAAAAGCGCCAGCTCCGCAACCTGCGCTCCCACGCAGAACCGCCCCCTCCCTTGCGCAGCAGGGGAGCACCGGGGAGGGATGCCTTTCACGACGCACCCAATCACCGCGCCAACAGCAACCCCTCCCCAACCCTCCCCTTTGCTCCGCAAAAGGGAGGGAGCAAAAGCGCCAGCTCCGCAACCTGCACGCACACGCAGAACCGCCCCCTCCCTTGCGTAGCAGGGGAGGGCCGGGGAGGGGTGCCTTTCACGACAGACCCAATCACCACGTCAACCGCGCGCCCTCCCCCCAACCCTCCACCGTTGCTCCGCAAAGAAAGGGAGAGAGCAACAGCAGCCGCCGCACCTAGCCGGCGCTGCGCACTTCCACCGTCACGTGCACGATCTCCTCATGGATCGACAGCGCGCGGTGGAACACGTCCGCACCGACACCCGGCGCGGTCACCACTTCCATCGCGCAGGAAAAGCGCCCACGACCCACCTGCCAGACATGCAGGTCGCTGATGCGCGCCGGTACGTCGCCCTGCTCCACCGCTTCGCGGATCTCGGCCACTACCGGTGCATCCATCTCCGCATCCAGCAGTACGCGGCCGGTCTGGCGGATCAGTCCCCAGGCCCAGACCGATACCAGCGCCGCGCCGACGATGCCCATCAGCGGGTCCAGCCAGGACGCGTTGAAGTACAGCCCGCCCAGCAGGGCGATGATCGCCAGCACCGAGGTGGCCGCATCGGCCAGCACGTGCAGGTAGGCCGAACGCTGGTTCAGATCATGATGGTGGTGGTGATGGTCGTGTCCGTGATGGTGACCGTGGTGATGGTCGTGACCGTGGCCATGATGGTGGTGCGCGTGCTGGTCGCGCAGCCACCACGCGCACAGCAGGTTCACCGCCAGGCCCACCACCGCGATCGCGATGGCCTGCTGGTAGTGGATGGGGCTGGGCTTGAACATCCGCGCGATCGACTCGAACGCCATGATCCCGGCCACGCCCAGTAGCAGGATCGCGCTGGTGTAGCCGGCCAGGATCTCGATCTTCCAGGTACCGAAGGCGAAGCGCGGGTCGTCCCGGTACCGCCGCGCGCAGGCATAGGCGAACGCGGCCAGCCCCAATGCCAAGGCATGCGAGCTCATGTGCCAACCGTCGGCCAGTACCGCCATCGAGTTGAACCACCAGCCACCGGCGATCTCCACCACCATCATCACGACGGTCAGGGCCATGGCCCGGCGCGTGTTCTTCTCCGCCATCGGGTTGCCGTCGCTGAAGGCGTGGCTGTGCTGGCGGGACTGGGCAAGGGTTTCAAGGTTCATCATGGCGGCCTTCTCATATACCCCCATAGGGTATACGATCCCGACCATGGCACATATCCAACGTGACAGGAAGAAGCTGCTCGCCCGGGTCCGCCGCATCGCCGGCCAGGTGGCCGCGCTGGAACAGGCGCTGGAAGCCGGCGACGACTGCGACGCCGTGCTGGTGCAGATCGCCGCCGCCAAGGGCGCGATGCACGGGCTGATGATGGAAGTGATGGCCGGTCACCTGAACGACCATGTCGTCACCGAGAAGGACCCGGCCAAGCGCGCCAGCGAAGCCGAGGTGCTGCTGGACCTGCTCAAGCGCCACGCCAGGTGAGCAATGGCACGCTGCAGGTGCGGCCTTGGCCGCGAAACACGTCGCGCTTCAGGTTGCTGCGGAGCATGCAACCGCATTGATCCCTTTGTCGGCGTTGGCCGACGCATCACCAGCTTCGCAGCCAAGGCCGCTCCGACAGAAAATCCGCACGCCTTTCGCGCTGCCGGGTGCTGGCGGTAGTGCCGAGCCATGCTCGGCAGGCGCCGTCCCGGCCCAACCACAGCGCAGCATGGCGGCGCTCTACACGGGATTGTGGCTGGTCTGCGCCCAGATGCTGTCGGTATGGCCCTGCTGCAAGCGCAGGCGCGTGCGCCGGGCGATGTACAACAGCACCGGCACCGACAACAGCGCAGTCACGTCCACCGGCCAGCTGCCGGCATGGCTCCATGCACCGCCGATGCCCCACACGCCGGCCAGGCTCGACAGCGGTATGGCCAGCGTGAACACCGCGCTGGCCCACAGCAGTTCCACCGCACCGCGTGATGCGCCGCGCAGGAACGCCCAACCGATCGCGGCCACGAACACCGCGTAGTAGATACCGGTGTGCCACGCCTTCAGATCCGCCACCAACGCGGGCAACCATTTGGTTGCGGCGAGGCTGGCGGAGATGCCGGCCACGCAACCCAATGACACGCCCACCGTCAGGCAGCCCAGCACCCAGCCCGATAGTTTCTGCGCGGGCATCTCCGGCCCCTTGCGCTTGCGTCGCCGCGATTCCACCCACAGCAGGTTGCCGGTGTAGAACAGCGCCGCGCCGGCCAGGCCCATCAGCACGTACAACCAGCGAACCGGGGTACCGCCGAAGCTGCCGAAATGCAGCATGAAGAACGCATTGACCGATTCATCCCAGCCGGACATGTGGCCGGGCAGATCATGCGGGTCCACCTGCCCGCTGTACGGGTCCAGATGCGTGCTGGCGTACAGCCGCGCACGCGTGCCGTGGCGCACGTCCAGCCCGGTTACCGTCGCCTCGACATGCCCGTCCTTGCGCTGGAAACCGAAGCCCTGCACGTCGAAACCGGGCAACTGCACTTCCACCCGGCGCAGCAGTTCGGCCGCCGGCAACACGCGTGCACCGGTGGGCGCGTCGTCGTGTTCTTCACTCCACTCGATGCCGTCCGGGTACACCACCGCGCCCTGCGCGCCGTAGAACGGGTCATGGAAGGCGAACACCACGCTGGTCAGCGCGATCACCAGGTGGAACGGCAGGCTGAACAAGCCCAGCGCGTTGTGCGCGTCCAGCCACATGCGCTTGATGTTCTTGCCGATGCGCAGCGCGAACACGTCCTTGGTCAGCGTCGGCAGCAGCACGATCAGGCCCGAGATCAACGCCACTGCATAGGCCAATGCCACCGCGCCCATGATCGGCCGCGCCACCGCATCCGGGAGCGGCAGCCCGACAAGCTGGTGAAGCGTGTCCACCAGCTGCGCCACCGGCGCCTTGCGCGTCTGCTCCACCTGCAGGCTGCCATCGGCGGCAAAACTGGCGGCGTATTCCTTGAACTGACGACGGCCGCCGGTGCGTTCCTGCCAGTACACGCGCGCCGGCTGGTCGGCACCGGGTTTGACCGAAATGAAGTAACGCGCCGCAGCCTTGGGATGCTCGGCCAGCACCGCTTCGACCAGCGCATCGGCGCGCTCCAGCGACGGTGCGGCGGCCAATGTCGATGGCGGCGTTGCCCAGCGCTCCAGCGGCTTCTCGAACATGGTGACCGAGCCGGCATAGAAGGCGATGAACAACATCAGCCCGCAGACGATGCCGATCCAGATATGGACGTCCTTGTAGACCTTGATGATGTCGCTGCGGATCTTCATGCCTGCGTCCTCACGCCATCACCCAACGCGTCAACCACAACAAGCCGAATGCGGCCACATTGGCCGCGCCCAACCACAACCATGCGCGCAGGCTGTCGCGGAACAGATAGACGAAGGACAGCACCGCCGCCCAGATCGGTGCCATCAGCCACATGTTGAACTGGTTCTTGCCGCCGCCCGCGCCGATGCCGTCCGGCCCCAGCCAGGCGAACAGGCCGGACAACGCCAGCGCCAGGCCGAAGCCCAGCACCACGCCGGCACAGGTCTTGCCGAGCCAATGGCGGCTTTCCAGCCGCACGCGCGCCTGGCTCATGCTGCCCTCCGCGCACGCACACGGGCGCGCCACGCGCCCAGAAATGGTGCGATGGACCACACCAGCGTCAGCAGCACCAACCACGCCGATATCGCTTCAAGCGGCGCCATCAACTGCCACATCGCCAGCAACGAGACGACCGCAAGCACGCTGCCAGGCCACCACGCATGTCGCGTTGGCCACGGCCCTGCGGCGCGCAATTGTTGTTGTGGCGAAGCGACGTACAGCAGCATTGCCGCAGCGGTACCCACGACGGTGGCGGTGATCGCCAGCAGCAGGCTCATCGCGCGACCTCGCCGGGTTGGAGGATGGTTTTCATTCGGTCTGGCTCAAGGGCTGGCGATGAAAGCGTCCATCGGGTTAGCCGATGGACGCACGGCGCATTACCAACTGAAGCGCGCGGTGGCGGTGACGGTGCGGCCGGTGCCGTAGTAGCAGGAAGACACGCCACCGCAGGTCGAGACAAAACGCTTGTCGGCCAGGTTGCTGACGTTGAGTGCGAACTGGGTTCCCACCCGGCCGTGATGGCCGACGTCGTAACGGATGGCCGCATCCCACAGCGTGTAGCCCGGAATCAGGTACAGGTTGGCGCTGTCGCCATAGCTTTCGCCGTTGTAGCGCACGCCTGCGGCCAGGCTCAGCCCTTCCAGGCCACCGGCCTGGAACGTGTAGTCAGCCCACAACGCGGCGGTCCAGTCCGGCACCATCGCCAGCTGCTTGCCGATGTAGCCGTTGTTGCTCTTGGTGACTTCCGAATCCATCCAGCTGGCGGCACCGATCACGCTGAAGCCTTCCAGCGGGGTGATGCGGCCTTCCAGTTCGATGCCGCGCACGCGGCCTTCGCCATCCTGCACCTGACACTGGCTGTTGCCGGCGGTGCCGCAGGTGTTGTGCGTGAGGTCCGGATCGTTGGTGAGGATGTTCTGCTGGCGCAGGTCGTAGGCCGAGAACGTCAACAGGCCATCGAATGACGCCGGCTGGTACTTGATGCCCGCTTCCCACTGCTTGCCGGTCACCGGGTCGAACGCCGACAGCGTGTAGCTCATGTTGGTGTTGCTGCCCGAGGGCTGGAACGACTCGGCGTAGCTGAGGTACGGGGTCAGCCCGTTGTCGGCCACGTACAGCACGCCCAGGTTGCCGCTGAAGGCTTCTTCCTCGCCGCGGGTGCGGATACGGGCACCGTAACGATTGGTGGCCACGGTGTAGCTGCGGGTCCAGGTGTCGTCACGGGTCCAGTCATAGCGGCCGCCAAAGGTCAGCCGCCACTTGTCCAATGCAACCTGGTCCTGCAGGTACACACCGGTCTGGCGGTTGATGCCACCGGAGTAGCTGATGCTGGTGGTGACCGGCACGTAGTTGGTATAGACCGGGTTGAAGATATCGATGTCGCGCGGGTTGACCATCGCACCACGCGCGCCGGTCCAGTCGGCCTTCTGCCAGTCCACGCCGATCAGCAACGTGTGCTCGGCCGCGCCGGTGCTGAACTTGCCGGTGATGCGCGTATCGACGGTTTCTCCCTTGGAGTCGCCCTCGCCCCAGGTGGCGCGCCGCTTCTGGGTGCGCCCGTCGGCGTTGAGGCCACCATTGGTCACCACGGTGCGGAACAGGGATTGGACATCGGTATGGCGCGCGCTCTGGCTCAGCATCCAGTTGCCGTTGAAGCTGTGCTCGAACAGATAGCCGGCGGTCCAGATGGTGCGGTCATAGGTGTTCCAGCCGGGCTCGCCGATGAAGGTGGTGTTCTTCATGTGGCCGTAGGGCGTGGCCACCAGCGTGCCGTCCATCGGCAGGAACTGGTAGGTCGAACCGCCGTCGTCCTTCTGGTAGAGGCCGAGCAGGGTCAGGCGCGTCCGTTCGGCGATCTGAAAGGTGTAGCTCGGGGCCAGGAACCAGTGCTTCTGTTCGGTGTGGTCGATCTGCGTCTCACCATCGCGGTACAGGCCGACCAGGCGCAGCAGGTGGCGGTTGTCGCCGGTGCCGGTGCCCACGTCGAAGGCAGTGTTGTACTGGCCGTTGCCGTCGATGCCCAGGCGCAGTACCTGCTGCTGGTCCGGCGTCGGCGTCTTGCTGACCTGGTTGACCATGCCACCCGGAGCCACCTGCCCGTACATCACCGCCGACGGGCCCTTGAGCACTTCCACCCGCTCCAGGTTCCAGCTGTCGACCATGGTGCGGTTCCATTGGCTGCCCTGCGGCGCGCGCATGCCGTCAACGGTGACATTGTTGGACCAGCTGCCGGCATCGAAGCCTCGGATGCGGAAGTCATCGACGCGGTTGTCGATGCCGCTGCTTTCCAGGGTCACGCCGGCCACGTAGCGCATGGCCTCGTTGAGGTTCTGCACGCCACGGGCGTCCAGCTCCTCGCGGGCGATCACCGAGACCGACTGCGCGGTCTCGGCCACCGCGGTATCGGTCTTGGTCGCGCTGGAAGCATGCGAGGTGGTGCGGTAGGCGTTGACGTGGACGGCATCGAGCGTCCGCGCCGGGTCCGCGGCCTCGGCCAGCTCGGGACCGGCGGCAAGGGCGGTGAAGGGGGAAAGGGCCATGGCGACGGCCATGGACAGCAGCGCCGGACGGGCGGCACGGAAACGAGGGAGGGACACGGCATCAACCTGCGGTGGGGCGAGGATTGGCTGACTGCGCGCGGCAGCGGCTGATGGAGCAACATTGTACGAACAAGAATCATTCTCAACAATGATCCAGATCAATCCAACCGCCAACCGCCTGAATACCACTGACCGGGCGAAGTCACGCCCGCCATGTAAAATGCTGATTTTTTAGTCAGGACCCATGGCGAAAGCTTCCCAACGGGCGCCCGTGCTGGGCCCGGCGTTCATTCGCCTGCTGGCCCGCTTCAAGGACGATGCCACCTCGCCTACGGCGCCGGACGTGTCGGCGCGGCTGGCCACGTGGTTTGACTGGAACCGCGCCATCACCCTGTCCCGCGCCCTGGACAACCCGCCTGCACCCGCACCGGACGGCGCCACCTTCGACCAGGACCACGACGCCGACTGCACCCGCGTGCGGGACCGTCTGCTCCAGGCCATCCATGCCGAGATCGCACCGGTCGCGCCCGTCGATGCCGCCGAGCCCGACCCGTACGCGCCCTACCGGCAGCATTACCAGGCCCAGCAGCGCGCCATGCAGACCGCCACCGGCAACCTGCGTGGCCGGCTGCGCGACATGCTGGCCCGGCAGTCCCCGGCCAAGGCCCGCCTGGCCGAGGTCGACGCAGTGATGGAAGCCACCCTCAGCCCGCGCGAACACACCCTGCTTTCCCATGTGCCGGCCCTGCTCGGCCTGCACTACCAGCGGCTGCATGACAGCGCCGCCAGCGCCGATGCCCAGGCATCGGCCACCACCACGGCCCTCTTCCTCCAGGACCTGCGCACCGCGCTGCTGGCGGAACTGGAGGTCCGTTTCCACCCCATCGAAGGCCTGCTTGCAGCGCTCCGCACCCGGTAACCCGCTCCCTATGTCCAGAAACCTCGTCGCAATCGTCGTCTTCCTCGTGGGCCTGCTGGCCGTGTGCTGGATCGGTGTCGGCTATGCAGGCACGCACCCGCTGGCCGCGGTGGTCGCCGCGGTCATCGCCGCCTGCTACCTGGCCGGCGCGTATGAGCTGTTCCGCTACCGCCAGGCCACCACCACGCTGGTGCAGGCACTGCCGGCCATCGCCGACGGCGCGGACAACCTGGACGGCTGGCTGTCGCGGCTGGCCCCCAGCCTGCGCAACGCGGTGCGCCTGCGCGTGCAGGGCGAACGCGTCGGCCTGCCGGCCCCGGCCCTGACCCCGTACCTGGTCGGCCTGCTGGTGCTGCTGGGCATGCTCGGCACCCTGCTCGGCATGATGGCCACGCTGCGCGGCACCGGCCTGGCGCTGGAAAGCGCCACCGACCTGGACGCCATCCGCAGCTCGCTGGCCGCTCCGGTCAAGGGCCTGGGCTTCGCCTTCGGCACCTCGATCGCCGGCGTCGCCAGCTCGGCCGCGCTGGGCCTGTTGTCGGCGCTGTTCCGCCGTGAGCGCGCCCAGGCCGTGCAGGAACTGGATGCCGGCATCGCCGCCCAGCTGCAGGTGCATTCGCCGGCCTTCCAGCGCAATGAAACCTTCCGCCTGCTGCAGGAGCAGAACGCGCTGATGCCGGCCCTGGTCGATCGCCTGCAGGCGATGATGGGCAGCCTGGAACACCAGCAGCACGGCAACAACGAACGCCTGCAGGCCAACCAGCAGGCGTTCCACGAGCGCACCGAGGCCGCGTACTCGCAGCTGGCCGCCTCGCTGCAGGCCGCCATGCAGGACGGCATCCGCCACCAGGCCAACGCGGTGGGCACGGCCCTGCAACCGGTGGTCGACGCCACCATGCAGGGGCTGGCCGAACGCTCCAACGCCCTGCATGCGGCCATCGACGATGCGGTGCAGAAACAGCTCGACGGCCTCAACACCGTGGTCCGCGAGGCCGCCGCCGGCGCCAGCGACAGCTGGAAGACCGCACTGGCCGAACAGCAACGCGCCAACGCCGCGCTGACCGGCGAACTGCAGCAGGCCCTGCAGCAGTTCAGCACCGGCTTCGACCAGCGCGCGAGCGCCCTGGTCGACGGCGTCGCCACTCGCATGGAAGACAACACCCGGCGCACCGCCGATGCCTGGACCGCCGCACTCACCCTGCAGCACGGCACCCACGATGCCCTGGCCCAGCGCAACGAGCAGGCGCTGCTCGCCGCTTCGGACAGTTTCCAGGGCCACGCCCGTTCGCTGGTCGACGCGCTGCGCCAGTCGCACGACGAACTGCAGGCCGCCTTCGCCGCACGCGATGAACAACGCCTGGGCAACTGGTCGCAGGCCCTGTCGGCGATGGTCGAACGGCTGGACCAGAGCTGGACGCACAACGGCGCGCAGGTCGCCGCCCGCCAGCAGCAGATCTGCGACACGCTGGCACAGACCGCGCAGGCCATGGGCGAGCAGTCGCAGGCGCATGCGCGCGACACCCTGGCCGAGATCTCGCGGCTGGTGCAGACCGCTTCCGAAGCGCCGCGCGCGGCCGCCGAGGTGGTCGCCGAGCTGCGCCAGAAGCTGTCCGACAGCATGGTCCGCGACACCGCGATGCTGGAGGAACGCGGCCGCCTGCTGTCCACGCTGGAAACCCTGCTCGACGCGGTCAACCACGCCTCCACCGAACAGCGCAGCGCCGTCGATGCCCTGGTCAGCACCTCGGCCGACCTGCTGGAGCGCGTCGGCAGCCGCTTCAGCGCGCAGCTGGAAGACCAGACCACCCGCCTGGACGGCGCCGCGGCCCAGGTCACCACCAGCGCGGTGGAAATGGCCAGCCTGGGCGATGCGTTCGGCACCGCCGTGCAGTTGTTCGGCCAGTCCAGCGAGGCGCTCAGCCAGCGCCTGCAGCTGATCGAGACCGCGCTGGACAAGTCGCTGGCACGCAGCGACGAACAGTTGGCCTACTACGTCGCCCAGGCGCGCGAGGTCATCGACCTGAGCATGCTCTCGCAGAAGCAGATCATCGGTGAGCTGCAACAGCTGGCAGAAGCCCGCGACGGCAGCGGGGCCTGAGTGGCATGAGCGACGAGATCGAGTTCGACGCCGAATCCACTGCCACCACCTGGGCCGCGTTCGGCGACCTGATGTCGGTGCTGCTGGGTGCATTCGTGCTGATCCTGGCCAGCGTCATCGGCATCCAGCTGCTGCTGCACAACCGCCTGGACGAGGAAGTGAAGCAGCGCCAGGCGCAGACCGCCAAGCTCAAGACGCTGGAGCAGGCACTGGCCGCGCCGATGGCCGCCGGCCGCATCACCGTCATCGACGGCCGCATCGGCATCAGCGGCAACGTGCTGTTCGCGCTCAACTCCGACCAGCTGCAACCGGAGGGCCGCGAGCTGCTGCAGAGCATCGCCGGCCCGCTGCGTGAGTACCTGCACGCACGCGAGGAGATCCTGATGGTCAGCGGCTTCACCGACAACCAGCCGGTGCGCGTGGCCAATGCCCGCTTCGCCGATAACCTGGAACTGTCAGCCGCGCGCGCGCTCACCGTCACCCGCACCCTGATCGCCGATGGCGTGCCGTCGGCGTCGGTGTTCGCGGCGGCCTTCGGTGCCGAGCAGCCAGTCAGCCCCAACGATGACGAGGCCGGGCGTGCGAAGAACCGCCGCGTTGAGATCGCACCGATTCCGCGGCCGCATACCGATGGCAAGGCCGATGCCCGCTGATCCGGCGGTGTACGCACGGTTGGATGCGTGGCGCACCCAGGGCGCCGACCGCATCGATCCGCTGCGCTTTGGCCTGATCGACGCACTTGCCCGCCGTGCCGGTGCCTACGACGGCGCGGTCCGCACACAGCTGGAAGCGCGCCTGTCGCAGCTGCTCGACGACTACGCCGGGATCGTGCAACGGCACGTACCGGACACGGCCGCCGGCGAGGACGCGCCCAGCCCGCTGCGGCAGCTGATCACGCTGCTGACCACCGAGCCGCTGCAGTACCAGCTGCCGTTGAATGCGGCCGGCCGCACCGAGGCGGCGGCCGAGGACACCGGCGACGGCACCGCGCTGCCGGTACTGGACGAGTTCCAGCAGCTGTGGGGCCGCATCCGCATCGAGAGCCTGCTGCGGCAATGCCTGGATGCCCTGCCCGAAGACGCCGGCCCGCTGCATTCCAGCGTGCTCACCTACCGTGCCATGGCATTGATGCAGGAGATTTCGCCGGACTACCTGCAGCACTTCATCGCCTATGTCGACGTGCTTACCTGGATGGAGCCGCTCAGCGGCAACGACACCGCGCCCGAGCCCAGCCGCAGCGCCAGCAAGCGCAAGGCCGCCCCGCGGAAGAAGAAACCGGCGCCGTAGGCCGCGATTTCGCCCCGGCAGGCGCCACGCACGCCTCCCCTGTGCGCATGAATGCGCACAGGGGGCCGAATACTGTGGACCGGTTGGCGTTTCACCACGCCGTCTACACATCAGGGATGAAAGGCTGCACGTGACGGCTCGCCCGTCACGTCATCCCCCCGATGACGCCCTCTTGGTTGCAGAGCCCAATCTGCAACGAACCGGCCGCTGGCCCTGCCAGTGCGGGACGCCCGAAAGGCTCGTCGTGAACCGGTGTTTCGTCGCCTCCCCTGCTCCGGACCCGCCCGCGTGACGGCCAGACGCCGCTGCCACGGCCTTGCGGTCGCGGCAACGGCGGGTCCTTGAAACCGGCTTACAGCGCGGCGGTATCGACCAGCACCAACTCCGAATCCTCCAGCGCGCGGATGGTGATGCTGTCCTCGCCGGTGATGGCGGCGCCGTCTCGGGCATCGAGCGGCACGCCGTTCACTTCCACCTTGCCGGTGTTGGGCACCAGGTAGCCGTGGCGGCTGGCGTCGCTGAAGCGGTACTCGGTGCTTTCACCGGCCTTGAGCGTGGCACCGGACACCCGCGCATTGGCACGGATCGGCAACGCGTCGTCGTCGCCTTCGATGCCGCTGGCCAGCGTCACGAAGCGGCCGCTGCGCTCGCCCTTCGGGAACGGCTTGGTGCCCCACGACGGCTTGCCACCGCGCTCATCCGGGAAGATCCAGATCTGGAAGATGCGGGTGATGCCCGGCTCCAGGTTGTACTCGGCGTGGCGGATGCCGCTGCCGGCACTCATCACCTGCACGTCGCCGGCCTCGGTGCGGCCCTTGTTGCCCTGGTCGTCCTGGTGGCTGATGGCACCCTCGCGCACGTAGGTGATGATCTCCATCTCGGCGTGCGGATGCGGCGGGAAGCCGGTGCCGGGCTGGATGGTGTCGTCATTCCAGACCCGCATCGCACCCCAGTTCACGCGCTTGGGGTCGTGGTACTCGGCGAAGGAAAAATGATGCTTGGCATCGAGCCAACCATGATTGGCTCCACCAAGGCTGGCAAACGGGCGACGTTCAATCATGGCGTTCTCCTGGGAAACAGTGGTTTGTCGATGGGCGCCAGTCTAGGCCTGCCCCGCAATGCAGAGAATAGAAACAATGGAAAGTCATGCTTTCCATTTCTGCGATACTGCGCGCAACGCCCTGCCCTGGATGCCCGATGAGCCGCCTGCCTGATCTTGAAGCCTGGGCCATCTTCGCCAAGGTGGCCGAAGCCGGCTCCTTCGCCCGTGCCGCCGAGGAGCTGTCGCTGTCGCAGGCCACCGTCTCCAAGGCCATCACCCGGCTGGAGGCGCGCGTGGGCACGGCCCTGCTGCACCGTACCTCGCGCCGGGTCTCGCTGACCGACGCCGGCCAGGGCGCGCTGGAGCGCGCCGTGCGCATCCTCGATGAGGGCGAGGCCATCGAATCGGAGGTCGCCGAGCGCTCCACCGCCCTGCGCGGCTTGATCCGCGTCGCCGCACCGATGTCCTTCGGCGTGGCCCGGCTGGCCCCTCTGCTGCCGGCGTTCATGCAGGCCCATCCGGACGTGGAGCTGGACCTGCAGCTCAGCGACGACATGGTCGACATGGTCGCCGAACGCTTCGACATGGCCCTGCGCATCACCAACCTGGCCGATTCCAGCCTGCGCGCGCGGCGCCTGTGCCAGGTCCGCATCCTGCTGGTGGGCGCACCGGCCTACTTCGCCGCGCATGGCCGTCCCCGGCATCCGCGCGACCTCGCCCGGCACCGGGGCTTCCAGTACAGCTACACGCGCGGCGGCAACACCTGGCGCTTCCGCCACGCACGCCACGGCGAGTTCGCGCAGACCGTGCCGCGCCCACTGCAGGCCAACAACGCCGAAGTATTCGCCCCCGCGTTGCATGCCGGTCTTGGGCTGGCGCTGCAGCCGGAATTCCTGGCCTGGGAAGACCTGCGCGCGGGACGGCTGGAAACGGCGCTGGACGACTGGAAGGTCGAACCGTTGGCGCTGAGCATCGTCACCCCGCCGGGCCTGCGCCGGCCCGCACGCGTGCAGGCACTGATCGACTACCTGGCGCAACGCCTGGAAAAGGAGCCATGGGCCCTCCAGGCGACCTGATGCCCGCGGGGGCTACCGGGTCGTCGGATACGCCAGCATCACCACCAGGTCCTCGTCGCCGGTCTGCTGCAGGGCATGCGTGCTGCCACTGCGGGTAAGCAGCGCGTGGCCGGGGCCCACTTCGTACTGCTGGCCGTCAAGCACGTACAGGCCACGCCCGCTGACGATGTAGTAGATCTCGTCCTTGTGCTGCGGGTGCAGGCCGATGCCTGCGCCCCTGTGCAGCACGCGCTTGCGCAGCACGAACGGCAGGTCGCCGACCTCGGCGAAGAAGGAGTACGCGGTGGTCGGGCCGGCGCCGCCATGCGGCCCGGGCTGGGTGCGGGCAATGTCCTGCTCGCGGATCACCCGCGAGCCGTGCGCATCGACCGCTGCTTTGGCCGGAGCCACGGGCGCGGCGACGGCTGCCGTCGTGGCGGCGGGCGCTGGCGGTGCACTGATCGCGCCGCAATCGATGTCGCGTTGCAGCCCCTCCCGCATCCGCGGCTGCAGCTCGACCCAGCCACGCATCACCAGGCAGGCCACCGCGGTCGCGCCGGCGCTGCTGAAGTGGGTGCCGTCCGCCTTGCCCTGCGCCGGCACGAACATGAAGTAGGGCCTGGCCCCCTGCTCGCCCAGTGCGCGGATCCACGCCATCGAGCGGGCATTGAGATCGATCAGCGCCACCTGCCGCTCGCGCGCCACCCGCTGCATGGCCTGGGTATAGCGACCATGCGTGTCCAGCAGCGCGCCGAAGTCGTACAGCAACCGTGCCGCCGGCGTGACCAGGATCGCCGTGGCCCCCTTCTCCCGCGCCACGGCGATGTAGCGCTCGAGGAACATCACGTAGTCGCCGTCCGGCGCGGTGTAGCGGCTGGGGTCCTCGAACTTGGCATCGTTGTGGCCGAACTGGATCAGCAGCACATCACCGGGGCGCAAGGCATGGCCGATCGCGTCCAGCCGTCCTTCGGCGATGAAGCTGCGCGTGCTGCGCCCACCCACCGCATGGTTGTGCACCTGCCATCGCGCCGGATCCAGCCAGCCCTGCAGCATCTGCCCCCACCCCGCCTGCGGTGCACGCTCCGGGCCGTAGCTGGCCGCGGTGGAATCACCCGCGATGAAGACCGCATGCGACGCATCTGCGGCAACGGTGTTGCCCGCCATGCATAGCAGGAGCAAGCAGGAAGAAATGAGCTTCATCAAAGCGACGCCTCCGACCGCCTGGCGGCCATGTAGGAGCGCCCTCGGGCGCGAAGCCGGCCCCTGATCCGGAGCCGGCAACCTCACTGCGGTTCCACGCCCGCAACCGGTAACAACAAGGGCGCCGCCCGGCGCCCTTGTCCGCCCGCAAGGGCATTACCGCAACACCAGGCGCTTACTTGCCCAGCACGCCCTTCACGTAGGCGACGATGTCCGCGTCCTGGGCGTTGTCGAAGAACGCCTTCTGGAAGCGCTCGCCGCCCACGGCCTGCTTCACCAGCTCCTGGTCGATGGCCTTCAGGCCTTCGACGAAGTCCTTCGACGCGCCCTGCTTCACCTGCGCCAGGATGCCGGCATTGGCCATCTGCGATTCCTTGCGCTCGGCCGGGTAGCCCTGGCCGCGCTCACCGGCGAACGCCTTCTCGAAGATGAAGCGGATGTTGATCTCCGCGCCCCAGCCGTAGCCCTTGGCGAACGGCAGCGCCAGCGCGTTGCCGTTGTTGACCTGGGCGAACAGGAACGCATCGGTCGGCTCGATGCAGTAGCCGCAGTACACGCCAGGCCAGGCATTGAGCGACATCATCGCGCCCTGCCCGGTGCCGCAGCCGGCGACCACGAAGTCCACGGCCTTGGCGTTGAGCAGCAGCGCGGCGCAGATGCCCAGGTGGATGTAGGTCAGGCGGTGGTCGTTGTCACCGTCCATACCCACGTTGAACACGTCATGGCCCTGTGCGGCGGCCACGGTGTTGAGCTGTTCCAGCACCACCGGGTTCTTGGCGGCCTGGCTGAATTCCTGCATCAACGCGATCTTCATTGCATGACTCTCTTGTATGGGGAAACGTTGTTGTTGATGAGTTGAAAGCCAAGGCAGAGGCTTCCCTCATCCGCCCCTTCGGGGCACCTTCTCCCGCACGCGGGAGAAGGGAAATCCGTGCAGCTCGCCATTGCTGCCTGGGCTGTCGCTTCAGCTTCAGCTTCAGCTTTGGCTTTGGCTTTGGCTATTGCAGTTGCTTTGGCTTTGGCAGTTGCTTTGGCTTCGGCTATCGCAGTTGCTTCGGCTATTGCTCTCCCCTCTCCCGCATGCGGGAGAGGGGTAGGGGTGAGGGCGCTTCCAGCTTTTCAGCGTTTGACGCCTTGGCTCTGGCCTTCCAGCCGTCACCTCATCACCTTCAACCCTCAGCGCGCCAGCCAGCCACCATCGACCGGGATGATCGCGCCGTTGACGTAATCCGACGCACTGGACGCCAGGAACACCGCAGTGCCACCCAGGTCTTCCGGCTTGCCCCAACGGCCAGCCGGGATGCGGTCCAGGATGGCCTTGTTGCGGTCTTCATCGGCACGCAGCTGCGCGGTGTTGTCGGTGGCCATGTAGCCCGGCGCGATCGCATTGATGGTCACGCCCTTGCCGGCCCATTCGTTGGCCAGCAGGCGGGTGATGCCGGCGATGCCGCTCTTGGAGGCGGTATAGGACGGCACCCGGATGCCGCCCTGGAAGGACAGCATCGAGGCGATGTTGATGATCTTGCCGCTGCCCTGGGCGATGAAGTGCTTGCCCGCGGCCTGGCTCATGAAGAACGCCGACTTGATGTTCACGTTCATCACGTCGTCCCAGTCCTTCTCGCTGAACTCCACCGCGTCGGCGCGGCGGATCAGCCCGGCGTTGTTGACCAGGATGTCCAGGCCACCCAACCCGGCCACGGTCTCGGCGACCACGCGCTCGACCGGTTCGATGCTGATCAGGTTGGCCTCGATGTTGAGGAAGCGGCGGCCCAGCGCGCGCACCTTCCCGGCGGTCTCCTCGGCCGGGACGATGCCGGCACCGGCGATGTCGGCACCGGCGGCGGCCAGCGCCAGCGCGATGCCCTGGCCCAGGCCGGTATTGGCACCGGTTACCAGTGCGACCTTGCCTTCGAGACTGAATGGATTCGTCATGGTGTTCCTCTCCCTGAGCGGTGGTTCGTGGGTTGCTGCCGGCAGCGTGGCCGGAGGGGTTGCGGTGGCTGCGTTTGGCGCCTGCCGCGGCGGGGTCCGGCCGGCCCGGGAGCACGGCTCCAGGGCGGGTTCGGGACGATTCTAGCGGTTATGGAAACCGGTGTCATTTTGCGCCGCAAGAATAAGCGTTTTCCTTTTGGAACAATTACTTGGGGGGTCAGTCCTGCGGTGGCTGGCAGGAATCGCGCACGACCAGGTGCGGGCGCACGCTGGCCAACGGCAGGGCACTCTTGCCCTCGGGCTGGATCAGCATCGCCGCGGCGGTGCGCCCGGTATCGCGGGTATTGCGCCGCACCGAGGTCAACGACGGCCACAGCCGCGAGGCCAGCGGGCTGTCGTCATACCCCACTACCGACAGCTCGCGCGGGATGTTGATGCCCGCACGCATGGCCACCTTGTACACACCGGCGGCCATTTCGTCGTTGCCGGTGAAGATGGCGGTCGGCCGCTGCTTGCCCAGCAGCAGCTTCTCGGCCGCGGCCACGCCCGACTCGAAGGTGTAGCCGGCCTCGATGATGCGCGCCGGCGGCAGCTCGATGCCCCGGTTCTGCAACGCCTCGATGAAGCCGGCGGTGCGCTCGTGCGCGGAGCGGTAGGCGGTCGGCCCGGTGATCAGCGCGATGTCACGGTGGCCCAGCGACAGCAGGTAGTCGGCGGCCTCGGCGGCGCCGTCGCGGTCGTGGGTGATCACCATCTGCGAGGTGTCATCCAGCGGCAACGCGGCGATGCGGGTGAAGCGGCAGCCGATCTCGTCGAGCATGTCGGCCAGCGCCTGGTCTTCGGAGGCACGCGGCACCAGGATCACCCCGTGCAGCTTCTGCTGCTGCACGAAGCGCTTCACCCCCTCGATGTAGCCGGGGCTGCGCGTGTCGCAGGGGTGCACCACCAGCTCGAAGCTGGAGCCACGCAGCGCGTCCAACGCGCCGTTCTGCATGTCCACCACGTACTGCGCGGTGGGGTTGTCGTAGACCATGCCGATCAGGAACGAACGCCGGAACGCCAGGCCACGGGCCAACGGGTCGGGCGCGTAGCCCACCTCACGCATCAATGCCTCGACCTTCTCGCGGGTGTCTTTGCGCACCAGCGGCGAGTTGTTGATGATCCGCGACACCGTCTTCTTGGAGACACCGGACAGGCGTGCGATGTCGTTGATCGTGGCGGGTCGGCCCAGGTTGTGGGCCGGGGCGTCGACGTCGGTCTTCTTGCGCAAGGCGAGGTCCTTGAAACCGTTCAATGCAGTCATTCTATCGGGCCGCGCTCGTTCCAGAGCGCGGGCGTGGGCGTTGCGGGAAGGCACCCCGGTGTTGCCGGCGGCAGGCTCATGGCCTGCACCGATGCCCGTTTGATCCCCGCCACATTGTGAGGGCAGTCGCGGCGCGCCATCTGAACGGGGCGCGCCGCCGTGCTGTACCCAACCGGGGGCGACATGCCTCCGGCAGCCACCGCCGGCGGGCACCTGGCCGGCGGCATCAACTACGCAGCAGCGCCGGCAGCCACAACGACATCTCCGGGAAGAACGTCACCGCCAGCAGCACGCCCAGGCCGGCCAGCCAGAACGGCCAGATGGTCTTCATGCTCTCACCGACGGTGATCTTGCCGATCGCCGTGCCGATGAACAGTACCGAGCCCACCGGCGGCGTCACCAGGCCCAGGCCACCGGTCAGCACCAGCACCAGGCCGAAGTGGATCGGGTCGATGCCGTAGGCCTTGGCCACCGGCAGGAAGATCGGCGTGCAGATCAGGATCATCGGGGCCAGGTCCATGAAGGTGCCCAGCAACAGCAGCATCACCACGATCATCAGCAGCACCATGTACTTGCTGTGCGCGAAGGACTGCAGGAACTCCACCGCCGCCGCCGGCACCTGCAGATAGGCCAGCAACCAGCCGAACACCGCCGCGGTGGCGATCACGAACAGGATCACGCCGGTGCTGCGCGCGGCATGCACCACGGTGGCCATGAACTCCTTCCAGCGCAGCTGGCGGTACAGCACGGTGGTCACCAGCAGCGCGTACACCACCGCGATCGCCGCCGACTCCACCGCGGTGAAGATGCCGGCGCGGATGCCGAAGAAGATCAGGCCGACCAGGCCCAGGCCCGGCAGCGCCGCGACCAGCCGCAGCAGTACCGCGCGCATGCCCGGGAAGGCTTCCACGCCGTAGCCGCGACGGCGCGCCACCACGTAGCCGGTCACCATCAGCACCACCGTCATCAGCAATGCCGGCACGATGCCCGCGGCGAACAGGTCGGCGATGGACAGGCCACCACCGGCCGCGGCCGAGAACAGGATCAGGTTGTGCGACGGTGGCACCAGCAGCGCCACCAGCGCCGCGGTGATGCTCACGTTGACCGCGAAGTCGCGGTCGTAGCCGCGCTTGACCATCTGCGGGATCATCGTGCCGCCCACCGCCGAGACGTCGGCGATCGCCGAGCCCGACACGCCACCGAAGAACAGCGAGGACAGGATCGACACCTGGCCCAGGCCGCCGCGCATGCGCCCGACCAGCGACGAGGCCAGCGAGATCAGGCGCTCGGAGATGCCACCGCGCATCATGATTTCACCGGCGAAGATGAACAGTGGAATGGCGATCAGCGAGGCCGAGCCGGTGCCGGCGGAGATCTGCTGCACCAGCACGATGCTGGGCAGGTCCAGGTACAACAGGGTGGCCAGTGCCGCGGCGGCCAGCGCATAGGCGACCGGCACGCCGATCAGCAGCAGTACGCCGAACACGGCGAAGAGGATTGCGATACCCATGGCTCAACGGTCTCCTTCAGCGGTGCCGGCACTGCCCGCGCCGGCCTGCAATGCCTGCGCCATCCGGTTCAATGCGAACACCGCCATCAGCGCGCCACCGATGCTCAACGGCAGGTAGTTCACGCTCTGCGGCAGGTTGGCGCCGGCGGTCTTGATGTGCAGGCCGTCCAGCCACAGCACCCAGCCCCACCAGGCGATGAAGCCGCCGATGACGGCGATGATCAGCGGCACCAGTGCATCGATCACGCGCTTGATCGCCGGGTTGATGTAGTCGGCCAGCAGGAAGAAGCCGAAGTGGCGGTTGGTATACACGCCGGCCGCCGCGCCCAGGCTCATCGCCGTGCTCAGCAACAGCAGCGTCACCGGCTCGGTCCAGCTGGGCGAATCATTGATCACGTAGCGGGCGAAGACCTGCCAGCCCTGCACCACCACCAGCCCGAGCAGGGCCAGCACGGCGATATGGATGACGACGTCGGCCAGCCGTTCCAGCACGCGCTGGACGCCCGTCGTCACCGTGGTTTCGTTGGTATCAGACATCGTGGCGCGGTCCTCAGGCGAAGTCGCGGATGAGACGGTGCAGCGCGGCGATGTCCGCCTGCTTCAGGTAGTCGCGCAGCAGCGGTGCCGCCGCTTCGCGGAAGGCCGGCATGTCCACCGCATTGGCTTTCACGCCGTAGGCCAGCACCGCTTCGCGCGCCTTGTCCTCGGAGGCATCCCACTCCCTGCGCATCACCTGCACCGACTGCCGCGCCAGCTCCAGCAGCAGTTGCCGGTCGGCCGGGGACAGCGCCTCCAGGCTGCGGCGCGACATCAGCAGGATGTCCGGCGCATACGAATGCTGGCTCTCGGACCAGTAGTGCGCCGCCTCGAAATGGCGGCTGGAGTGGAAGCTGCGCATGTTGTTCTCGGCGCCGTCGATCATGTGCGTCTCCATGCCGGAGAACGTGTCGCCCAGCGACATCGGCGTCGGGTTCGCCCCGAACATGCGCATCAGCTGCAGGAAGATGTCCGAGCTGGCCACGCGCAGCTTCAACCCGTGCAGGTCGCCGGGTTCGACGATCGGGTGCTTGGTGTTGTAGAAGCTGCGTGCACCGGAGTCATAGACCGCCAGGCCGACCAGCCCGCGGCTCTCGAAGCCGCGCAGCACCGCATCGCCGATGCCACCGTCCAGCGCACGCCGCATGTGCTGCACCGAGTCGAACACGTACGGCAGGCACAGGGCCTGGGTCAGCGGGAAGGCATTGTTCAACGCGCCGGAGTACACGCGGGTGATGTCGATGGCACCGAAGCGGGCCATGTCGATCGCCTCGGACTCGCGGCCGAGCTGGCCGGAGTGGTACTGGTTCAGGCGCAGCCGGCCGCCGGTCTGCTGCTCCAGCTGCTGGCCGATCCACTTCACCGCGGTGACCGTCGGATAGTCGGCCACGTGCACGTCGCTGGCGGTCAGCACCTGCCCGTCTCCCGCCGCGCCCTTGCCACCCGCGCCGCAGGCGGCCAGCATCGGCGCGGCCAGCGCGCCCAGGCTGGTAGTGAGAAAACCTCGTCGAGTAACCATTGCGCCCTCCCGCGCGTGATGGATGGTGCCGCGGTATCACCCGGCGGGTACGGCCCTGCACGAAATCTCGCCGCAACCGGCGAAACGGATCAATGCCTGCTGGCCCACGCCGATGTCATGGATGCCGGTGGCATTGCCGGTGGCGATCAGCTCGCCCTTCCTCAACGGCCGGCCACGCTTGGCCGAACGCGACAACGCGAAGGCGTAGGCCGCGCGCAGGCCACCGGGCAGGTGGGTGGCACCACCGGTACCGACCACCGCGCCATCGATCAGGGTTTCCGCGCGCAGGTCCGGTTCGTCACGCCGGGTCCAGTCCGGAATCTCCGCGCCGAGCACCAGCCCGTTGTTGTTGCCGAAGTCGGACACCACCACGCGCGGCCCCAGGATATTGATCGTCGCCAGCGGGCTGCTGGCCACTTCCACGCCGATGAACAGGCGGGCCGGCAGCGCCTCGGCCTCTTCCGGGGTCCAGTCGAGCTTGTCCGCCGGCGCGTCGGCCTCCAGCTGCAGCACGTACTCGGCCTCCACCGCGGCAAAGCCGCCGGCGGCCGAAAACACCGGGATATCCACGATGGCACCGGTAGCATTCCAGAGATTGCGCTGGAAAATCGGGCCCAGCAGACGCTCGTCGCCGGAGCCATCACGGCGCTCGGCCGCGATGTAGCCCACCTTCCAGCCCACCACCACGTCGTCCCAGCGGCCGATGGCCAGGTCCTGCACGCGGTAGGCAGTCACCAGATCATCCGGGATCATGCCGGGAAAATCCGGAAGCGAACGTCCCTGGCGGCGGGCTTCCACAAAACTGCGGGCAATGTCGTCCAGCCCGGTATCCGACGGGTGCTGACTGCCTGGGTCGTTGCTCAAGTGACTCTCCTGATGTCTTTGTTGCACTGCCAATCGACAGTTGCCTGGTTGGCTGTATAAGGTAAACCGGTGTCATCTGACAATGTGCAGTGCACCAGAAGCGATGATCCCCTGCCATGCCGGATCCAACATGCTCCCACACAAAATACGTAATCTTCTGTATTTACTGGCTTTTTATCTTTTCATGCTGACCGCCCCGCTATTCGCCCAGAGCACGCTGGACGGCGAGCCGGCCGCGGGTTCGGCCGACCGCATCGCGCTGTGGCCGGATGGATTGGCACCGGGGGACAAGCCATTGCCCTCGCCGCGTCGCATCGTCGAACGCAGCGCCGACCCTGCCCTGCCGGACCGCTACATCGACCACGTCAGCACGCCCTATCTGGTCGTCCACCGCCCGGCACGGCCCAATGGCGACGCGCTGCTGGTCATCCCCGGCGGCGGCTACCAGCGTGTCGTGCTCGACAAGGAAGGCACCGCGCTGGTGCCGGCCTTCACCGAGCAAGGCGGCACCACCTTGTTCGTGCTGCGCTACCGCCTGCCAGGCGAGGGCCGTGCGGACCGCGAAGCCGCGCTGGCCGACGCGCAGCGTGCACTGCGGCTGATCCGTCACCGGGCTGGCGAGTGGGGGATCCGCCCGCACCGCATCGGCGTGATGGGCTTCTCCGCCGGCGGTCACCTCGCCGCACGACTGGGCACCGGCTTCGATGCATCCGTCTATCCGCCCACCGACGCCATCGATGGCGAGAGCGCGCGCCCGGACTACCAGCTGCTGGTCTATCCGGTCATCGACATGCACGGCCCCGACACGCATGTCGGTTCGCGCCAGCGCCTGCTCGGCGACACCCCGTCCCCCGAGCTGCTGCAGCGCTACTCGATGCAGACCCGGGTACGCGCGGACACGCCGCCGACCTTCCTGTTGCACGCCGGCGATGACGATGTGGTCCCGGTTGGCAACAGCCTGCTGTTCTACCAGGCGCTGCGCACGGCCGGTGTCACCACCGAGCTGCACCTGTTCCCGCACGGCGGCCACGGCTTCGGTGTCCGCGGCACCGCCGGCCTGACCAGCGCGGCCTGGCCACGCCTGGCGCTGGACTGGATCACCTCGCTCCCCCCGCCATCCCGCACCGCCCCCTGAATCCCTCTCCGATGGAGAGAGGGGTTGGGGTGGGGCCGTCGTCTCCCTCCATCACCCGCCGACCATGACCCAGCCACCCAGCAATCCCCACCGTCGCCAGTTCCTCCAGCACGCCAGCCTGCTCACCGCCGGCATCGGTTTGGCCACCGCCCACACCGCCGGCTGGGCGCACACCGGCAATGCGCCCATCGCCCGCACCCGCGGCGGCCGCATCGCGGGCCAGACCGAAGGCGACATCCATGTCTTCCGTGGCATTCCCTACGGTGCCGACACTGCTCCACGCCGGTTCCAGCCAGCCCTGCAGGAGTCGGCCTGGAACGGCATCCGCGATGCACTGGCTTATGGCCCGGCCGCCCCGCAGGCCGGCAATGAGGGCCCGGGGAGCGAAGACTGTCTTTACCTCAATGTCTGGACCCCGGCCCTGCACGATGGCGGCAAGCGCCCGGTGCTGTTCTATATCCACGGCGGCGCCTACAACAACGGCTCCGGCAGCGACCCGCTGTATGACGGCGGCAACCTGTGCCGGCGTGGCGACGTGGTGGTGGTCACCGTCAACCATCGCCTCAACCTGTTCGGCTATCTGCATCTAGCCCAGCTCGGCGGCCCTGCCCTGGCCGACTCCGGCAACGTCGGCCAGCTCGACCTGGTCCAGGCCCTGCACTGGGTCCGCCAGCATGCGACCGAGTTCGGCGGTGATGCCGACAACATCACGGTATTCGGCCAATCCGGCGGCGGCGCCAAGATCGCCACCCTGATGGCCATGCCGGCGGCCAAGGGGCTGTTCCATCGCGCCTGGACGATGAGCGGACAACAGGTCACCGCCGCCGGCCCACGCGCCGCCACCCAGCGTGCGCGGCTGGTCCTGGAGCATTTCAAGCTCGGCGATGCCGACGCACTGCGCCAGCTGCCGATGCAGCAGCTGCTGGAAGCGGTGAAACTCCGCGATCCCTCGCGCGTGGAGAGCACCGGCCTGTACGTCGGCCCGGTGCTGGACGCACGCAACCTGCCCGCGCACCCGTTCTGGCCACAGGCACCGGTCCAGTCGGCCGCCCTTCCCATGGTCATCGGCAATACCCACGACGAAACCCGCGCCTTCCTCGGCAATGACCCGGCCAACCACACGCTGAGCTGGGAAGCGCTCCCGGCCAGGTTGGAAGCCCAGCAATACGTCGACCTGCTGCCGACGGTCGTCATCGCCGAATACCGCCGCCTTTATCCGCACTACACGCCGTCGGAGATATTTTTCGCCGCCACCACCGCCGGCCGCTCCTGGCGCGGTGCGATCGAGGAGCTCGAAGCCCGCGCCCGCCAGGGCGCCCCCACCTGGGCCTATCAACTGGACTGGTACGACCGCGGTGGCGACGCCGCGCACCTGCGCGCCTTCCACACCCTCGACATCCCGCTGGTGTTCCATAACCTGCAGCAACCCGGCGCACGCACCGGCAGCGGCCTGGAGGCCCAGCGCGTCGCCGACACGATGAGCGACGCCCTGCTCGCCTTCGCCCGTCACGGCGATCCCAACCACCCCGGCCTGCCGCACTGGGAGCCCTACGCCCTCGACCGCCGCCAGACCCTGCAGTTCGACGCCAACAGCCACCTCGGCGACGACCCGCGCGGCGGCGAGCGCAGACTCTACGCGCAAGCCCCGTTCATCCAGCGCGGCACGTTCTGACGCCCCGAATCCTGACGCCCTCGAATCCCTGCCAACAACCGGCGAACCCCATCCCCTCTCCCGCAAGCGGGAGAGAGTGCCCGAAGGGTGGGCGAGGGCGCGATTCAACAGCCCTCATCACAACCAGCGAAACCCATCCCTCTCCCGCAAGCGGGAGAGGGTGCCCGAAGGGCGGGTGAGGGCGCCTTTGCCTCGCTCTTCATCAAGCGCCCGACCACGAACAGCGCACCCAACCGCATCCGCTGCTGCCCGACAACCCACTGACAACGGAATCTTTACCGCCCTCGCCTAGACTGCGGGCATGACGTTGGATACTTCGCACTACCCCGATTTTCCCGGCCGTCAGCATCTGCTCGATGGCATCGACGCCGCCCTGCAGGCCGGAAACACGTCTGCAACCGTCATCCAGGTGCAGCGCGTGCTGGAACGGGCCATCAACGATCCACGCATCAGCCTGCCGCCCGTCATCCACAATCCGATCAACGATCACTACGCCCGCCGCGAGCTTTATCGCAGCCCGAGGCATGGCTACAGCATCATCGCCATGACCTGGGGCCCGGGACAGGGCACACCACTGCACGATCACGACGGCCTGTGGTGCGTCGAAGGTGTCTGGCGCGGCGACCTGGACATCACCCCGTACCAGCTCATCGAGCACCAGCAAGAGCGGTTCCGCTTCAGTCCCCGCCAATGCCTGCGCGGCACCCGCGGCAGCGCGGGCAACCTGATCCCGCCCGACGAGTTCCACACTCTGCGCAACGCCAGCAGCGACGCCATCGCCGTCTCGGTCCACGTCTATCAACGCGCCATGGATCGCAGCCACGTTTTCGAAGCCATCGCCGACAAACCCGGCTGGTACCAGCGCCAAGCCCGCGCGCTCTCCCTCGACGCCTCCCCATAGACGCGCGCACCGGGATCCACGCGCAGTCCATCGCCCATGGGTAGGAGCGCCCTCGGGCGCGAAGCTCACAGTCCCGCACTCCCCGACCGAGCCCGCCTCCGGCATCAGCGGATCACCGGCATTCCCCCTCTGAACGATCTCCGGCATGGCGCCCGCGGGCGCACGTTCCGGGCGCGCGCCCACCGGCGATGTTCCGGGCAAAGAAAAAGCCCGCTGCGGCGGCAGCGGGCTTTGGGGTTTAAAACCTGGCGATGACCTACTCTCGCACGGCTTGAGCCGCACTACCATCGGCGC
>NZ_JACVBA010000005.1:0-177101 GCF_014852135.1 Stenotrophomonas sp. STM01
AAACCCAAAAAGCTCGCAGTAACGGCATGCATGCGCAAATACCTCACCCGTCTTAATGCCATGCGCCGCGACAATGCCCCTTGGAAAGCCGCTTCAGAGCAGCATGGTAAAGACAGTTGACTCCTACGGAGTGCATGAGCGCCGGTGCTGCGCTCCCTCCCTTTCGCGCAGCGAAGGGGAGGGCAGGGGAGGGGTAGCTCTGCGAGACCGCAGGAGTCGTGGCTTCGCGGCCGAGGCCGCTCCTACGGGGATGCCGTTGCTTCGAATGCCGCGTGGTAGTGCACCTGCGCCGCCGGTACGGTGCCGGCCAGCGGCAGTGCCTGGAAGTACGCCGGCGGAACCCCCGGCAGTTCCAGTCCCGGAACTACCTTGAAGCCGAACCGCGCGTAGTACCCCGGTTCCCCCAGCAGCACACAGCCGGCACTGCCCAGCTGCGTCAGGCGATCAATTGCCGCCCGCATCAACGCCGTACCAATCCCCTGGCCCTGGCGATCCGGACGGACCGATATCGGCCCCAGGCCATGCCAGCCGGCGTCGCCCGATGACAGCACCACCGGCGATACGGCGACGTGCCCGATCAGCGCGCCGTGCTCCTCGGCCACCAACGACACCGTCAGCTGCCCGGCCGCACGCAATGCGGCAACGATGAACTGCTCGGTATGGCTGGAATGGACCGCCTCGGCGAATGCAGCCTCGGTCAGGCGGTGGATCGCGTCGATGTCGGCGGGTTGCTCGTCGCGGATATGAAACGTCATGCCATGCATCCAGAACGTTGCGGGGCGGATGACCGCCCCGGGAAGAAAGAAAACAGGCGCGGCTCAGTCGTCGAACGACTTGCCGTCGCTGCGCAGGCGTTCCTTGGCCGACTGCCACCAGCCGTCGAGCATGCCCTTGCCGTCGCCCATCAACTGGTCGACCTTCGCGCTCTGCTGGTCCACGAACTCCATCAGGCTGGCCAGCCCATCCGGCCCGTGCCGCTTGATCTCGCCCCAGACCACCTTGGTGAACACCCTGGCCATCCACAGGCTGGAATCAACGTCGCCGGTCTCGGCCTCGATCTGCCCGATCAGTTCACCCAGATAGGCGCGCGCTTCCGGTGGCACCTGCGGGTTCTCGCTCAGGCGCTTGAGCATCACCAGCCCTTCGCGCACGTCGCCGTTGTTGATGGCCAGACCGGCGCGCCCCAGCTCCGACAGCCACGGCTGTTTCAGGCTCAGCGCGATCGCGTCGATATGGACCTGGGCGCGGTCCCAGCGCTTGTCCGTGATGGCCTTGTAACCCAACGCGGCATGCACGATCAGCATCCGCATCCGTGCCTCGGTGGCCTGCCCAGCGTCGAGCGTCTTGCCGCCGTTGATCGCGAATTCGCTCTGCTGTTCGGCCAGTTGCGGCCATTCCCGCCGATGGAAGGCCACCGAACGGAGGGCGGCGCTGATCTGCGCGTAGTCCCTGCAGGCGGGCAGGGCATCGACGATGTCCGATTCGGCGATGGCGATGGTGCTGCGGTCGGCGCTGAGCGCGCTGTAGCCGAGCAGGCCATGGATCATGCATTCGGTATCGGGCGTCAGCTCCGGCGTGGGCTCGCTGCCGGCCATCCGCATGCCCTCGCGCCAGGCGTTGTAGGAGGCGGGCAGGCCGTGGTGCGAAAGGCGCCGGTACTGCGTGTAGGTCAGGCTGTCGCGCAATGCCTCCAGCTGCTCCTGCTCGGTCTTCTCACCGCAACCGGCAAGGATCAGGACGCCAGCGACGGCGGCCAGCCAGCGCAGGCGGGGGCGGGTGTGCGGAAGTGTCATGCGGTCCATCCGTGGGAACACGAGCGCTATAGATACCGCAGCCGAGCGCCGCCCGTACAGTGCGGCGGCGATCATGAAGACGGCGCTGTGGCGCGGTGGGGGCCGGCAACGTACTGTGCCGGGCATCGCACGCACGCTGAGTTCGACCTTCATGTATCCGGGATGCCCGCTGTGAATGCCGCTTTCATGCCCGTTTTGCCGCTGCCCCTGCACCGTGTCCTGCTGGGGGCGGTTGCGATGGGCGTCCTGGCTGCCTGCAGCACGGTGCCGGCGCCCGCCCCGGGGCCGCCGGCGGACGTGGTGCGCAACGAGATCGAACGTCGCATCCCTGCGCGGACCGCGGACCGTGCCGGTTGGGCGGCGGACATACAGGCGGCCTTCGCCGCGCAGCGCATTGCCCCCAACGCCGAGAACATCTGCGCGGTGCTGGCGGTGATCGAGCAGGAGTCGGGGTATCGCGCCGATCCGGCCGTCGCCAACCTGCCGCGCATCGCGCGCCAGGAGATCGACCGGCGTGCCTCGGCGTTGCATGTCCCGGGCCTGCTGGTGGATGCCGGCCTGCGGATCAAGGCAACCGATGGCCGCAGCTACGGTGACAAGCTGGCGGGGGTGCGTACCGAGCGTGACCTCAGTCGCCTGTATGAGGAGATCATCGACCGCGTGCCGCTGGGGCAGCGTTTGTTCGCCGGCAAGAACCCGGTGCAGACCGGTGGCGCGATGCAGGTCAGCATCCCCTTCGCGCAGGCGCATGCCCAGGGGTATCCGTACCCGGTGCAGGCCAGTATCCGCGACGAGGTGTTCAGCCGGCGCGGTGGCGTGTACTTCGGCACGATGCACCTGCTGGGCTATGAAACGCCGTATACCCGCAAGGTGCACCGGTTCGCCGACTACAACGCCGGCTGGTATGCCAGCCGCAATGCGGCCTTCCAGAACGCGGTGGCGGTTGCCTCCGGGCAGGCGCTGGCGCTGGATGGTGACCTGCTGGCACCGGGGGCGCCGCTGGATGCGCCGGGCCAGACCGAGCGTGCCGTGCGGCAGCTGGGCGCGGCGCTGGGAATGGACGAGCGGGGCATCCGGCGGGCGCTGGAGCAGGCGGACCAACTGGCCTTCAGCGAGAGCCCGCTGCACCAGCGCGTGTTCACCCTGGCCGAATCCCGGGCCGGCAAGCCGTTGCCGCGCGCGGTGATCCCCGGCATCCGCCTGGACAGCCCCAAGATCACCCGCGAGCTGACCACCGAGTGGTTCGCCAACCGCGTGGACGGACGTTACCGGGAGTGCCTGCAGCGCTGACCGTGGCAGGTTCGGGTGGGTGTTGCGGCAGGCGAGGGTGGTGGCCTGCCCGCGGGTGCGCAGGCGGGCAAGGCTGCGCCGCTCAGGCGCGGACGGGGTTGCGTCCCAGCACGCGTGCGCCGGTGATGATCATGCGGATCATCTGCGACATCTGCTCGATCAGCTCCGGGTCCTTCTCTTCCGGCAGGTCCATGGCGGTGCCGCCCATGGCGAAGATCAGGCGGGTGATGGCCTTGGCGGCCAGCGCGGGCTCATGCAGCGTGGCACCGTCCAGTGCGGCCAGGCGCACCAGGTCCACCTTGAGCTCGTCCTCGAAATAGTTGAGCTCGCGGTCCACCGCCTGCTTGAAGGCGTCCGAGCCGGCGGTGCCTTCGCGCAGCAGCACGTGCATCAGCCGGTCGTCGGCGCGCAGCTGCTCCATGAAGGTTTCCACCGACAGGCGGATCACACCGCGGTTGCTGTCGGCCGCACGCAGGCGGGCCTGGCCGATGATGGTGCGCAGCGAACGGCCCGCCAGGTCGATCAGGGCCACGGTCAACTCGTCCATGTCCCTGAACTGGCGATAGAACGAATTCGGGGCGATCCCCGCTTCGCGGGCCACCTCGCGCAGGCTCAACGTGGACACGCTGCGATGCGGGCCGATCAGCGCCAACGCCGCCGCCAGCAGGTCGTCGCGCGAGATCGAAGCCTTGCGTGCCGGGTGCTGGTCGTCGTGGTGGGTCAAGGGCTGATCGGGACGGGTCATCGCGGGCAGGATGGACGGATTCGTGAATCATAGCCGGTATGGTGAATATACGAGTGTATACACAGCTGTATGCTCGGCCGTATAGTTCGTCGCCATGAGTGCTGTCTACCGTAATGCCACGCCCCCCCAGATCCCCTGGCTGAGCGAGGGCTTCTTCGATTTCTGGTCCACCCGCGTCAATCGCCTGTGGACGCTGCGCCGTCCATTGGCGCGTGTCGTGGCCCGCAACGCCGCCAGCGCCGATGCGGTGACCCTGGAGCTGCAACCCAACCGGCACTTCGCCGGGGTGCAGGCGGGCCAGCACATCAACGTCGGCGTGGAGGTGGATGGCCGCATGGTCACCCGCAGCTACAGCCCGACCGTCCTGCCCAATGGGCGCCTGGCCATCACCGTCAAGGCAATCCCCGATGGCAAGGCCAGCACCTGGCTGACCCGCAATGCCCGGCCAGGCGACGTGATCGCGCTGGGCCAAGCTTTTGGTGAGATGACCCTGCGCACCGATCCAGGCCAGCGCCTGTTGTTGCTGGCCGCCGGCAGCGGCATCACCCCGATGCGCTCGCTGCTGCAGGCGCTGGATGCGCAGGGCATGCCGGTGGCCGTGGACCTGTTGTACTGGGCGCGTCGCCGCGAGGAGCTGTGCTTCGTCGAGGAGCTGCAGGCGCTTGCCGCCCGCCATACGCACTTCCGCCTGCAACTGTTGCTGACCCGCGATGCGGCCGCGTCCGCGGCGCGCGTGGATGCGCACGACTTCGCGGCATTGGATGCACCGGCGGCCACGCGGGTGCTGGCCTGCGGGCCGGCCGGGTTCGTTGAAGCGGCACGGCAACGCCTGCAGGGCCAGGTTGCCCAGTTCGAAAGCGAGGCCTTCAGCCAACCGGCCTTGCCGGACATCGAGCAGGGCAGCGTGCAGGTGCAGCTGCTGCGGACCGGTCGCACGTTGACGCTGCCGCGCGGCAAGCCCCTGCTGGCGGCGCTGGAGGCCCAGGGCATCCAGCCGGCCAGTGGTTGCCGCATGGGCATCTGCAACACCTGCGTCTGCGACAAGGTGTCCGGCATCACCCGCCATACGCTGACCGGCGACTACGCCGCCGAACCGTCCACCCCGCTGAAGCTGTGCGTCAACAGCGCCAGTACCGATCTCGCCCTGGAGCTGTAACCGATGTCTTCCGTGCACAACCGCACCCTGTCCGCGGCCGAACTGCAGGCCTTCGGCGATGAACTCGACGCGGTGCGCGCCAGGCACCTGGCTTCGCTGGGCGCCGCCGACGCGCGCTACATCCGCAGGATCGTCGCGGCCGTGCGCTGGACCGGCGTCGCCGGGCGCACGCTGCTGTTCCTGGGGGCATTCGTGCACAGCGTGCTGGTGCCGGCCTGGATTGCCGGCGTGGTGCTGCTGGCGCTGTCCAAGATCCTGGAGAACATGGAGCTGGCGCACAACGTCATCCATGGCCAGTACGACTGGATGGGCGACCCGTCATTGCAGGGCAAGACCTACGAGTGGGACATCGTCGGCACCGCCGAGAGCTGGCGCAAAACCCACAATTTCCGCCACCACACGTACACCAACGTGCGCGGGCTGGACGATGACATCGGCTACGGGCTGCTGCGCATCTTCCCCGAGCAGCGCTGGCATCCGTTCTTCCTGGCGCAGCCGTTCGTGGCGGTGGTGTTCGCGCTGCTGTTCGAGTGGGGCATCGCCATACAGGACCTGCGCGTGGGCCGCCTGCTCAACCGCAAGGTCACGCTGCGGCAGCTGTGGGCGCAGGCCAGGCCGGTGCGCCGCAAGATGCTCAAGCAACTGCTGAAGGACTACGTGCTGTTTCCGGCACTGGCCGGCCCGTTCTTCCTGCCGGTGCTGCTGGGCAACCTGCTGGCCAACGTCATCCGCAACGTGTGGACGTACGTGGTGATCTTCTGCGGCCACTTCACCGCCGACGCCGAAACCTTCCCCAAGGACTGCATCCGCAACGAGACGCGCGGCCATTGGTACCTGCGCCAGTTGCGCGGTTCGTCCAATCTCGCCGGCGGCCGGTTGCTGGACGTGATGACCGGCAACCTCAGCCACCAGATCGAGCACCACTTCTATCCCGACATCCCCGCCAACCGGTACGCCGCGATGGCGGTGGACGTGAAGGCCATCTGCGCCCGCTACGGCCAGCACTACAACACCGGCTCACTGCCGAAGCAGTTCGGCCAGGTGGTCTGGCGCATCCTGCGTCACGCCTTCCCGAGCCGCCCGGCCCCGGAGCGCCCGCTGGTAGCCGCCGAGCCCGCCGAGCCGCCTGGCAATGCTCCATCGGTGGGCGCGGCGTAGTCCGCGAAATCGCCTACGCTTGGTAATCCCCCCAAGCCAGCGTTCGTCAGCGGCCGTAATCTCGCATGCGTCCTAAGCCACGCACCAAACCGGGGCGTTGATTGCCCCGGAAGCGCCGCCCGTGCCGTGAGTTGTGTCATCGATGCCGCACACGCCGGCAGCGATGCCGCTCTTTTCGCCAGCGGTGGCGAATGAACCGGCAACGATGCCACTTTTTTCGCCATCCATGGCGCTCGTAACGGCATCCATGCCCCTTGAAGGTGCGCGCGGCAAGCACACGTGGCACGTCTGCCACCGGGAGCGTGGCCCATGCCGCTTCAAGCGGCACGTGTGAGGCCGACACGTTGACCGTTGAAGCACCGGCCGGGCCAATGAAGGGCAGGGCCGGCGATACGACGCCCGGGCGCGCAACATCCCTGCCAAAGAAAGAGGCCGCCCGTGGGCGGCCTCTTCGCGGTCTAGCGCTGGAGCGGTGACGGCAGCCCCGTCAGTACGGTTTCACGAAGGGGAAGACCTGCCGCCGCGCGAGGATTTGGAGAAGCGGCTGCCCAGATTGCGCCGCAGGGCTTCCAGGCCCTGGTTGCGACCGGCCACCTTGAGCAGGGCGTAACCGTCCAGGGCGCAGCGCATCACGTCGCTGCGCAGGGCGATGTCGGTATCGGAGGCGCGTTCGGCAAGGCGCAGGATGCGCTGCAGGCGGGGGCGCAGGCGGTCCAGTGTGTCCAGGTCGGACAGGGCCTCGGCGATGCTCAACGTCGCCGGTACCACCTGCGGGTTCTGCGCCAGTACATGCAACGTCTGCCGGCAGAAGGCTTCGGATTTGCTGCCCATGCGCGAGAGCTTCTTGCGCTGCGCGGCGGACATCGCCACCAGCCCCACCAGCTGTGCCTCCAATTCGGTCAGTGCGGCATCCAATGCGCTCAGCTGCTTGTCGGTCAAACGAAGGGAACTCAGGTTCTGCATCGTCGGTCGTCCTTTTCGATCAAGGGGATGGCCGCTTTCGCCGCGGCCATCGCCACCTTGCCCGCCCGAAGCATCGTTGCCGCCGGGAAAACACCGCCCTTCATCCTAAGAGGCTACCCCCACTTCCCGTAGGGGCAGCCATGGCCGCGAAGCGCGTGCGTCGCGGGAACAAACGCGCCAACCGATCCAATCCCGTGCCTCACCCCCGGCGTGCCGCCTCGATCCTGGCGATGTCGATCTTCGTCATCTCCATCATCGCGGTGAACGCCCGCTTGGCCGCGGCCGGGTCGGGGTCGCTGATCGCCTCGCTGAGCACGCGCGGTGTGATCTGCCACGACAGGCCCCAGCGGTCCTTGCACCAGCCGCAGGCGCTCTCCTGGCCGCCGTTGCCGACAATGGCATTCCACAGCCGGTCGGTTTCGGCCTGGTCCTCGGTGGCCACCTGGAACGAGAACGCTTCGGTGTGCTTGAAGGCCGAGCCGCCGTTCAAACCGAGGCAGGGGATGCCCATCACCGTGAACTCCACGGTCAGGACGTCGCCCTGTTTGCCGGCGGGGTAGTCCCCCGGCGCGCGATGCACGGCATTCACCTTGCTGTCGGGGAACGTGGCGGCATAAAACGTCGCCGCCTCCAGCGCCGTGCCGTCATACCAAAGGCAGATCGTGTTCTTGCTGTTCATGGCAAACCTCCATCAACGGGCCCCCGGCATACCACAGCAACCCTTCAACCCGCGTCGTAGGCGTGGCCTGGGCTGTGAATCCGACAGGCCAGACGGCCGACCCGCGCGCCCGAGCCAGATCCCCGGCTAGAATCCGGAAAAACAACCACACCCGCCGGGGCCGGAAACGCATTTCCGGACGGGTGCCGCAACCGGACAGGAGTCCACGGGGGAAAGGATGGCGGAAGTAACCAAGGCCCGAACCGGCCAACTGATACGCAAGCTGTTTGGCATCCTGCAGGCCCAGCCGGACGGCATGAAGGCCGGTGATGCCTTGGCGGCCCTGGCCGCGCAGGTGCAGCTGACACCTTACGAGGCAGGTGATTACCCCACCGGTGGACGGCGCTTTGAGAAGATCGTGCGCTTCGCCACCGTGGACACGGTCAAGGCCGGCTGGCTGGTGAAGGACAAGGGCATCTGGACGGTGACCAGCGAAGGCGCGCAGGCGCTGCAGCAGTATCCCGATGGCGAGCAGTTCTACCGCGAGGCGGTGCGGCTGTACCACAAGTGGAAGAAAGCCCAGCCGGTCGCGGAGGTGGAGGAGGGCGACGATGAGGCCGTGGAGAAATCGGCCAGCATCACGCTGGAGCAGGCCGAGGAAATGGCATGGGCCGAGATCGAGGCCCACCTGGCCGCCATGCCGCCGTATGAGTTCCAGGAACTGGTCGGGGCCCTGCTCATCGCGATGGGTTACCACGTCGCATGGATTGCGCCGCCCGGAAAGGACGGCGGCATCGACGTCATTGCCTACAACGACCCGCTGGGCACCCGCCCGCCGCGCATCAAGGTGCAGGTCAAGCGCAATGCCAACTCTCCCCGGATCGACGTCATGGGGCTGCGCAGCTTCATGGCGGTATTGGGCGAGGGCGACGTGGGCCTGTTCGTGGCCCTGTCAGGTTTCACCAAGGATGCCGACCTGGAAGCGCGCCAAAGCCACCGCCGAATCACATTGATCGATGCCAACCGGCTGGTGGATCTGTGGACGCGACATTATGGCCAGCTGGACGATGGTGCGCGGCGCAGGCTGCCATTGAAACCGGTTTGGTTTCTGGCGGGGGATGAGTAGGGCGGTGGGAATGGTTTGTCGGCTTTCGGCCCATAGCGGACATTTAGTTGGCGCCAGATTGGGGTCCGTGGGGTCTCCAGCGTTATCTCTGGGTCCTGGCTTGTTAGTGGGACACAGCCGCTCTAAGATCGAGCTGTATCAAGGGGAAAGCCCGCCTATATCCGCGTGGACAAGTCGAATGATCGGACTCCGAGATTAGGCTTCTGGATAGTTGGGGGGGGGCATTGAGCTGGTTGGCGGCGTGTCATTCAATGTGACATCGGTCAACGGCGGCTGTCTCAGAGTCGATGACATATCCGTCTGTAGATAACACGGGCTACGCCATACGCAGGGTTCTTGCCAGCACGTCTTTTCACAACTATCTAGGAGTGAGATATGTCGCTTGAAAAGCTCTACACCAAGACCTTCGCTAAAGAGACCAATTACTTCACACACTGGCTACCCAGTGCTGCCCTTACCCTTGGAACTGTGGGATCCTTGGATGGCTATATGTTTGTCCCGAAAAGCACCCTTCAGGACATGGGGATCGCGTTTAACCCGCTGACGGACGTAGTCCAAGACCTGTCCCCAACCCCCATGAATTTCACATCGAGCAAGGGTGTCGGCATTACTGTCCAAACGACAGCCGATACCAAGCAATTCCTGGCCGGTGTGCCCGTTGGAAAAGCGGGGCTCGGAGTGCAGTTCTCGAAGAAGGGATCCTTTGTCTTAAGGGCAGCGAAGGCCTTCGAGCCGCGGATCAGGGATGTTCACCGTATTGAGATGGAAATCATGAATGCGTTCAAAGCTGGGAAATGGCCGCGGGATTACGTGGTAATAACCCAGCTGTGGCATGCGCCTTACATGGATGCATTTATCTCGGATGACTCCAATGCATCCTGCGATCTTCAATTGGATGGCGACGCTGGCGCCATAGTTCCTGAGCTGGGGAACGCCTCGGCGAAGTTCTCGCTTGTACGCAGCACCGGTAAGGTTATCAGCCTTCTGGGTTGCCAGGACGTACATCCGGCCTTCCTGTTGTCAGGGCTGAAATCGAGCGGGAGAAGGCTGTTCCATAGCCCCAATGCTATGCATGCAGATGGCCTAGCGACCGCAGACGAAGTGGTCGGAGCAGATGATGTTGACGACTACAGTTTCGGCCAGATCAATCCCGTGGATTTGGACGGCTGACCAGTGTGTTGACCAAGGCGCTACCGTTCGCGATTAGTCGGTGCGAGGATACTCATGGTCGTCCTTTTGAAGTCGCTTGGTTTTGGTTGCAATCGGGTTTTCTCGACCATTACTCAGTGCCAGCGATTAGCTCGCAAATCACGGCCCATAACATGTGGCCTTACCTTTGACTTAGGCCGCATGTCTTGTACTTGGCGTGACCCAGCTCAGGCAATGGCGAACGGCTGCTTGTGGTGGTAGGGCCTCATGCGACCCATAGCGGCCATTGGTGCGGCCGCCGAGCCTACCGCTGGGTCCGGTTATACGCTGGCTTGTTAGCCGGACCCGGCCGCCCTAAGATCGTGTTGTATCAAGGGGAGAGCCCACCACAGGTGCTTTGTGGATAAGTCTTATAACCGGACCAATGGGGCCGTCTATTAGGTAATTAGCTTCCTAGAGGGAGAGATGACAGACGACGATAAGAAGGTTTCAATCGCCTTGCCGGGGGAATGGGCACTTCAGAAGACCTTAGGCCCAGTACTCACCGAGATCGGTGATGATCTCAAGCGTCTTTACTCCAAGGGTCGAGACAAGATCATCGAGAAGGCGTACAAGAAGATCGAAGATCCCGAGGATGGCAAGAGCGCAAATCTCCGCATCGCCCACGACGTTTTGACGAACGGCGCTTTCACCGACGAGGAAGTCTGCGCCGAGTACTTCGGTGGAATTCTCGCGTCGTCCAGAACAACCGACGGAAAGAGCGACGATGCCATTCAGTTGCTCGATACCATAAAGTCACTATCCGCCAAGCAGCTGCATCTTCACTATGTTCTGTACAACTCCCTCAACAAACTTCTTGTTGCTGGCCAGGAACATATCAATGTTGGGAAGGCTGCCGAAGTGCAAAGTAGGGAAACTTGGTTTGCTTTGAGCGAACTCGCTGGCATTGGCATCAAGTACGACACTGATTTCAATATCCTGCATAGACAAGGCTTGGTCATTTCCTACCAGACAAGCACGCACAAGATTGATGAGATGCGTGTTCTTCCCTACGCGAAGGCGGGGCCGACCACATACGGTATCCTGCTGTACTCCGTCGCACATAACCTACTCGGCGACTGGCGCAAATTCTCATCGCAGATTTTCCCTGACTTTGAAGGAATTGCGCTCCCAAAGTTGTATGGATTCAGTGTTTCTGAGCTTCTAGAAAAGGCTGGTATCAAGGCCCCAGGGAGCTAACAATTCATTCAAGCCGACGCCGCTACGCGGGTCGGCTCAGTTCCGGAGTTGAACGGTCGCTTCTGGCCGTAGTACGCCAGTCTCCCCATTTGGGTTGGTGATGCGGTTAATTCAGCTAGTTGAGCACCATGATTGGAGGCCGGGCGATGAAGCGCGAACCAAACTGCGTGGGAGTGGACGGGGCGAAGTCGGGTTGGATTGCCGTCTGGTGGGCGGGAGCCGCATTGACGCACTGCGTGTACCGCAGTGCACGTTCTCTTGTGGATGCGCATCGGCAGGCGCGGGTTATCGCGGTGGACATTCCAATCGGTCTGTCGGAGTACGGCGGGCGACGGGCAGACGTTGAGGCGCGACAGTTTGTGGGAGGCCGACGGGCCAGCAGCGTGTTCTCTTCGCCGGTCAGAGGCATCCTTGATGCGACCTCACAACCCGAGGCATCACGTAGGCACAAGGAGATTGACGGGCGCGGTTTTGGTTCGCAATCGTTCGCCATCCTGCCCAAGATCCGCGAATGGGATGAGTTGATGCGGTCGGACACCCTGGCGCGCGCAATGGTGAGGGAAATTCATCCCGAGGTATCCTTTGCCGCGCTGAACGGTGGCCGAGGAAAGGGGCTGGCGTTCAAGAAGAAGTCGCAGGACGGTGCTGCCATACGAACCGAGTTGTTGTCGCCTGTGTTTGGCTCCGAACAGGTCGCACGACTTGTGCAATCGGGGTGCGTCGGCAAGCGGCCAAGGACGACGTACTCGACGCTTTAGTTGCTCTTTGGAGTGCGGAACGCGTCGCCGCGGGGGAAGCCGTTTCTTTGCCGACGCTACCCGTTTCCGATGCCACCGGTCTGGCTACCGCGATCTGGTACTAACGTTGCGTTTAAAGCACGGGGCGTCGAATCTCGTGTGCCTCCACTTGGCCCCCATTTTTACCGGAAGCTGCAGTCCCGGCAATCTCTGAGCGACGCTATTTGCAGCTTCAAGATTCTGCGGCCTTACCCGGAATCAGCGGCCGCAGAAACGAGTGCTTGCTCCCCCAAGTCGCGACCTGCCCTAAAGCCAGCCCCCACGTTTTTCAGCTTGTGAGCGGCGCTCGTGCTGGCTGGCATGGCGCCTCGTCTCCCGGGGCTATGCCCGATGTGTTGCCGGACCCATTGCCGGAAACCATGGTTCCGGCGGCAGGGAGGCATGGTGGCTACGGGCCAACCATGTCAGCCGGGCGACGCCGACGATGACTGCTCGCCGTGCGGATCAGGCTTCCAGCACTTCCAGCACGCGGCCGTCGGGCAGTTCCAGCCCGCGCGGCTTGGAGGGCTCGATGAACTCGGCCAGCCGGCCGGCGTTGGGGCACTGCAGCAGCATGTAGTTGACGTCGAAGTTGAGCTTCTCGACCAGGAAGTCGATGAATGCCCGCACCTTGGGTGAGACCATGCCGCCGCCGGCGAACACGGCGTTGAAGTCGTACTCCGGGCCGGTCCAGCCGGCCAGCACGCGGCGCAGCATGCCGGACTCGACGTAGGGTTTGGCCATCACGTCGCTGCTGAGCATCAGGCCTTCACCGGCGACCAGCATGCTGTTCAGCGCGGCCGTGTCATTGGCCAGCAACAGCGGATTGACGACGAACTCGCGCATCTCGCCGCCGGCCTCGGCCAATGGCCAGGTGAAGCGGTTATTGGCGTTGTGCGGCTTGCGCACGGACAGGGTGCGATGGAACTGCAGCTCGTCCGGGTGGCGGGGTTCGCCGTAGCGCTTGATGTAGGACGGGCTGGCGAACACCTGGGTGCGCAGCGTGCCCAGCTTGCGCGCGACCAGGTTGGAATCGGGCAAGGGGCCGATGCGCAGGGCCATGTCGATCTCGCCGGAAATCAGGTCCAGGGTTTCGTTGCCCAGGTGCATCTCCACGCGCAGTTCCGGGTACTGGGCCTGGAACTGGCCCAGCAGCGGCGCAATCCAGGTGGTGCCCACCGAGTACGGCACGGTGAAGCGCAGCCAGCCGCGCGGGCCGGACTGCAACTGGCTCACCGCGCTCTCGGCCTGCTCCAGTTCGCGGGCGATGCGCTGGCAATGTTCGTAGTAGACGGTGCCGGCCTCGGTCAGGCCCAGACGGCGCGTGGTCCGGTGCAGCAGGCGTGCGCCCAGCCGGGTTTCCAGCTCCTGCACCTTGCGGCTGACGGTGGTCTTGGGTTGCCCGAGCAGCCGGGCGGCGGCCGTGAAGCTGCCTTGTTCAACCACCTTGACGAAGATCAGGGTGTCGTTGAGGTCGTTGGCCATCGAGGGGGACTCTTCAGGGGAGCGGCAGCGGGATTGTGCCGGCGACGGGATGATTATTCCCCTGAATCCGTACTAATCAAGTATGGATTGGAGGCGTACCTTGCACAGCTCCGCACAGATCGGACTTGCAGCCATGCGTCTGCGCCACCTTCCCAGCTTCCGCCGGATCCGCCGCCAAGCCGCGCCAGGCTTGATCACTGACGCGCGCGTTTCGTTCAAAAGCCTGAATTCATTGGAGTTTGCTTTCCCCGACGGGGCCGATGTGGCCGCGCGTCCGGTTGGCCGGGTGCAGCGCCTTGTCCCTGCAATGTGGCACCGACTGATGCGGTTTGTCCCGCAGGTGGGAGAAAAATTTCCGTAGGCGGGACACTGAATGCGTCGGCCACGCGCGTCCAGCGACGCAATGCACGGCCCCACGCGCAGCAACCGGCATGCCGGCCCCTCTTTTCCAGCCTTACCGCAGCACCCGCGCTTTCAGCTTCTCTTTCGCTTCCCTTTCTCCCCCTGTTCTGGATGGATGACATGAACGCAATGACGCCCCGATTCCCCACCGCACGACGTGTCGTGCTGGCCAGCTTCTCCGCATTGGCCATCGCCGTACTGGCTGCCTGCAGTGGCGGCCACGCCGAAGAAGCGGGCATGCCGCCCCCGCCGGAGGTCAATGCCGCCCCGGTGCTGGTCAAGCAGGTCAACCAGTGGGACGAGTTCAGTGGCCGCGTGGAGGCGGTGCAGAACGTCGAGCTGCGCCCGCGCGTGTCCGGCTACATCGACAAGGTCAACTATGTCGAAGGCCAGGAAGTGAAGAAGGGTGACGTACTGTTCCTGATCGATGCACGCACCTACCAGGCTGCCTACGAGCAGGCCAATGCCGAACTGGCACGTGCGCGGACGCAGGCGTCGCTTGCCCGCAGCGAATCCGAGCGTGCCCGCCGCCTGTCCGAGCAGCAGGCCATCTCCACCGAAACCTGGGAGCAGAAGCGCGCGGCGGCCGACCAGGCCGCGGCCGACGTGCAGGCCGCCAAGGCGGCGCTGGACGCGGCCGCGTTGAACCTGGAGTTCACCAAGGTGCGTGCACCCATCAATGGTCGCGCTGGCCGCGCGATGGTCACCGCCGGCAACCTGGTCACGGCCGGCGATGCTGCCAGCGTGCTGACCACGCTGGTATCGCTGGACACGGTGCACGTCTATTTCGACGCCGACGAGGCCACCTTCCTGCGCTATGCGCAGATGGCGCGCAAGGGCGAGCGGCCGAGCGAGCGCGACCAGGCCCTGCCGGTGCAGATCGGCCTGGCCGGCGAGCAGGGCTTCCCGCACGAGGGCAAGGTGGACTTCCTGGACAACCAGGTCGTGCGCAGCACCGGCACCATCGGCGTGCGCGCGTTGCTGGACAACGCCGACCGGCAGTTCACCCCGGGCCTGTTCGCACGCGTGCGCCTGCTCGGCAGTGGCCAGTTCCAGGCCATGCTGGTGGATGACAAGGCCGTGCTCACCGACCAGGACCGCAAGTACGTGTACGTGGTCGACAAGGACGGCAAGGCGCAGCGCAAGGACGTGCAGCTGGGCCGTACCGCCGATGGCCTGCGCATCGTCGAGGCCGGGTTGGCCGCCGGTGACAAGGTGATCGTCGACGGCGTGCAGAAGGTCTTCATGCCCGGCATGCCGGTGCAGGCCAAGCCGGTGGCGATGCAGCCCCTGCCGGCCGGGCCGAAGACCGCCGCGCTGAACTGATTTCCGGTTTCGTCTGATGCCGGCGCCGTGCCGGCCACGCGCCTTCGCCCACCACGGGCGAGGGCAGGGTGGCTGCACGCCATCGCTGGCTACTTCAAGGAACTTCCCTCATGGATTTCTCACGTTTTTTCATTGACAGACCGATCTTCGCGGCGGTGTTGTCGATCGTCATCTTCGCGGCCGGCCTGATCACGCTGCCGATCCTGCCGGTCAGCGAATACCCGGAAGTGGTGCCGCCGTCGGTGGTGGTGCGTACGGTGTACCCGGGCGCGAACCCCAAGGTGATCGCCGAGACCGTCGCCACGCCGCTGGAGGAAGCCATCAACGGCGTGGAGGGCATGATGTACCTCAAGTCGGTGGCCGGCTCGGACGGCGTGCTGCAGATGACCATCACCTTCCGCCCGGGCACCGACCCGGACGCGGCGGCGGTGAAGGTGCAGAACCGCGTGGCCCAGGCGGAAGCCCGCCTGCCCGAGGACGTGCGCCGGCAGGGCGTGACCACGCAGAAGCAGTCGCCCACCTTCCTGATGGTGGTGCACCTGACCTCGCCGGACGGCAAGTACGACACCCTGTACCTGCGCAACTACGCCCGCCTGCACGTCAAGGATGCGCTCACCCGCATTCCCGGCGTGGGCGACGCGCAGATCTTCGGTGGCGGCGACTACGCCATGCGCGCCTGGCTGGACCCGGACCGGGTGGCCTCGCGCGGGCTGACCGCCGGTGACGTGGTGCGCGCCATGCGCGAGCAGAACGTGCAGGTGTCCGCCGGCCAGCTCGGCGCCGAGCCGATGCCCAACAGCCAGTTCCTGACCCTGATCAACGCGCAGGGCCGCCTGCGCAGCGAGCAGGAGTTCGGTGACATCGTGCTCAAGAGCGGTGCCGACGGCGAAGTGGTGCGGCTGTCCGACGTGGCGCGCATCGAGCTGGGGGCCGGTGACTACACCCTGCGCTCGCAGCTGGATGGCAAGAACGCGGTGGGCATCGGCATCTTCCAGGCCCCGGGTGCCAACGCGCTGGAGATCCGCGACGCGGTGATCGGCACGATGGACCAGATGCAGAAGACCTTCCCGGCCGGGGTGAAGTACGAGGCCGTGTACGACACCACCATCTTCGTGCGTGACTCGATCAAGGCCGTGGTCTCCACCCTGCTGGAGGCCATCGCGCTGGTGGTGCTGGTGGTGATCCTGTTCCTGCAGACCTGGCGTGCCTCGATCATCCCGTTGATCGCGGTGCCGGTGTCGGTGGTCGGTACGTTCGCCGCGCTGTACCTGCTGGGCTTCTCGATCAACACCTTGAGCCTGTTCGGGCTGGTGCTGGCGATCGGCATCGTGGTCGACGACGCTATCGTGGTGGTGGAGAACGTGGAGCGCAACATCGAGGAAGGCCTGTCGCCAACGGCGGCGGCGCACCAGGCGATGAAGGAGGTGTCCGGGCCGATCGTGGCGATCGCGCTGGTGCTGTGCGCGGTATTCGTGCCGATGGCGTTCCTGTCCGGCGTGACCGGCCAGTTCTACAAGCAGTTCGCCGTCACCATCGCCATCTCCACGGTGATCTCGGCGATCAACTCGCTGACCTTGTCGCCGGCGCTGGCCGCGCGCCTGCTCAAGCCGCACGGTGCCGCCAAGGATGCCCCGAGCCGCCTGATCGACCGCTTGTTCGGCTGGGTGTTCCGCCCGTTCAACCGCTTCTTCAAGTCCAGCTCGGAGAAGTACGAGCGCGGCGTGTCGAAGATCCTCGGTCGTCGCGGCGCGGTGTTCCTGGTGTATGCGGTGCTGCTGCTGGGCACCGGCGTGATCTTCAAGCTGGTGCCGCCGGGCTTCATCCCGACCCAGGACAAGCTGTACCTGATCGCCGGCGTGAAGCTGCCGGAAGGCGCGTCGATCGCGCGTACCGATGAAATGCTGCGCAAAGTCGCGCAGATCGCCAAGGAGACCGACGGCGTCGCGCACACCATCTCGTTCCCCGGCTTGAACGCACTGCAGTTCACCAACACGCCCAACACCGGCGTGGCGTTCATCCCGCTCAAGCCGTTCAACGAGCGCAATGGGCGGACCGCTGCCGAGATCAACGCCGAGATCAACCAGAAGATCGCCGGCCTGAAGGAGGGCTTCGCGTTCTCGATGATGCCGCCGCCGATCCTTGGCCTGGGCAACGGCAATGGCTACCAGATGTTCATCGAGGACCGCGGTAACCTGGGCTACGGTGCGCTGCAGACCGCGGTGCAGACCATGCAGGGCGCGGTGATGCAGACGCCGGGCATGGGCTACCCGATCACCAGCTACCAGGCCAACGTGCCGCAGCTCGACGCCGAGGTGGACCGCGTCAAGGCCAAGGCGCAGGGCGTGCAGTTGACCGAACTGTTCGACACGCTGCAGACCTACCTGGGCTCGGCCTACGTCAACGACTTCAACCAGTTCGGTCGTACCTGGCAGGTGATCGCCCAGGCCGACGGCCAGTTCCGTGACAGCGTGGAGGACATCGGCAAGCTGCGCACCCGCAACGATCGCGGCGAGATGGTGCCGATCGGCTCGATGGTGACCATCAAGGAAACCTACGGCCCGGACCCGGTGCTGCGCTTCAACGGCTACCCGGCCGCCGACCTGGCCGGCGAGGCCGACCCGCGCGTGCTGTCCTCGGCGCAGGCGATGAACAAGCTGACCGAGATCGCCGGGCAGGTGCTGCCGGTGGGCATGACCACCGAATGGACCGACCTGAGCTACCAGCAGGCCACGCAGGGCAATGCCGCCTTCATCGTGTTCCCGGTGGCGATCCTGCTGGCGTTCCTGGTGCTGGCCGCGCTGTACGAAAGCTGGTCGTTGCCGCTGGCGGTGATCCTGATCGTGCCGATGACGCTGCTGTCGGCCCTGTTCGGCGTGTGGCTGACCGGCGGTGACAACAACGTGTTCGTGCAGGTGGGCCTGGTGGTGCTGATGGGCCTGGCGTGCAAGAACGCGATCCTGATCGTCGAGTTCGCCCGCGAGCTGGAGATGGGCGGCAAGGGCATCGTCGACGCGGCGCTGGAAGCGTGCCGCCTGCGTCTGCGCCCGATCGTGATGACCTCGATCGCGTTCATCGCCGGCACGATCCCGCTGGTGCTCTCGCACGGTGCAGGTGCCGAGGTGCGCTCGGTCACGGGCATCACGGTGTTCGCCGGCATGCTGGGCGTGACGCTGTTCGGCCTGTTCCTGACCCCGGTGTTCTACGTGGCCCTGCGCAAGCTGGTGACCCGCAACGGCGGCGGCAAGCTGGTCCAGCATGGTGAACCGACGATCCACCATTGAGCCCGACCTGCCCGGGCACGGATGACGGCCCCTGCCAAGGCAGGGGCCGTGACCGCCCCGGTAGCTGTTTCCCTTCCTGTTTCCTTCCCGAATTTCTCCTCCGAGGCTTCCCATGAACCACCACAACCAAAAGATCGCGCTGGTCACCGGCGCCACCCGTGGCATCGGTGTTGAGACCGTGCGCCAGTTGGCGCAGGCGGGCGTGCACACCCTGCTGGCCGGTCGCAAGCGCCAGGCGGCCGTTGACCTGGTCCTGAAGCTGCAGGCCGAGGGCCTGCCGGTGGAAGCGCTGCAGCTGGACGTCGCCGACGCCGACAGCATCGCCATCGCGGTCGAGCACGTCACCGAGCGCCATGGCCGCCTCGACATCCTGGTCAACAACGCCGGCGTGCTGCTTGAGGACCCGGCCGTGGCACCGTCGGCGCAGCCGCTGGATGCCTGGCAGCGCACGTTCGATACCAATGTGTTCGCCCTGGTCGCGGTGACCCAGGCATTCCTGCCGCTGCTGCAGCGTTCGCAGGCCGGTCGCATCGTCAACGTCTCCAGCATCCTGGCCTCGCAGACGCTGCACGCCGACCCGGCGTCGGGGATCTGGGACTTCAAGATTCCCGCCTACAACGCCTCCAAGGCGGCGGTGAACAGCTGGACGCTGAGCCTGGCCTACGAGCTGCGCGACACGCCGATCAAGGTCAACACCGTGCACCCCGGTTACGTGAAGACCGACATGAACGGTGGCGAAGGCGAGATCGAAGTGGGCGAAGGCGCGCGCTCCAGCGTGCAGATGGCGTTGATCGGCAACGACGGCCCCACCGGCAGCTTCACTTACCTGGGCGAGGTGCTGCCATGGTGATGCGTGGCCTGACCGTCGCCGTGGCCAGCGCATTGCTGGCCGGCTGCATGACCGTCGGCCCGGACTACACCGCACCGCCCGTGCAGCCAGTGCAATTGCAGGGCACGGCCGACCCGGCGTTCAGCAGCGTGTCGCCGGTGGCTGACTGGTGGTCGCAGTTCAATGACCCGGTGCTGACCCAGCTCATGCACGGCGCGCTGGCCGGCAACCTGGACCTGCGCATCGCGATGGCACGCGTGCGGATGGCGCGCGCGGCGTTCACCGAGCAGCGGCTGGACCAGTTGCCGCACGTCACCGCCGGTGGCAGCCAGGACCGGCGCAAGCAGCCGGATGCGAGCCAGGGCGGCGAGCGGGTGTTCAGTGAAACCTACCAGTTGGGCTTCGACGCGGGCTGGGAGCTGGACCTGTTCGGTCGCCAGCGTCGCGCCGCCGAGGCGGCGCGCGCCGACCTGGGCGCCGAGCGTGACAACCTGCTCGATGCACAGGTCACCGTGGCTGCGGAAGTGGCGCGCAACTACTTCGAACTGCGCGGCACGCAGAAGCGCATCGCCGTGGCACGGCAGACGCTGGTCAACCTGCGCGACACCCAGCAGCTCACCGAAACCCGCTGGAAGCTGGGGGCCGGCAGCGAGCTGGACGTGCAGAGCAGTCGCGCGCGATTGAAGGCGATCGAGGCCGACATCCCGCTGCTCGAAGTGTCCGAAGTGCAGTCGCGGCATCGCCTGGCGGTGTTGCTGGGCCAGCGTCCGGAGGCATTGGACGCCTTGCTGCAGCCCCGCGAGGTGCCGGCCTTCGCCCAGGCCCTGCCGTTGGGCGATACCACCGACCTGCTGCGTCGTCGCCCGGACGTGCGCGCGGCCGAGCGCCGCCTTGCCGCAGCGACGGCACGCGTGGGCGTGGCAACGGCCGACCTGTTCCCGCGCATCAGCGTCAGCGGCTTCGTCGGCTTCCTCGGCGGCGATGCCAACGGCCTGGTGAACGGCAACAACAAGGCGTGGTCACTGACGCCGTCGATCAGTTGGGCCGCTTTCGATTTTGGTACCGTGCGTGCGCGGCTGCGTGCGAGCAAGGCGCAGGCCGATGGTGTCGCCGCCGAGTACGAGAAGACGGTGCTGCTGGCGCTGGAGGACACCGAGAATGCGCTGACCCGCTATGCCAAGGAGCAGTCGCGCCTGGCGATCATCGCCGAGCAGGCCGAGGCGGCGCGGCGGGCCGAAGCATTGGCGCAGATCCAGTACCGGGAAGGCTCACAGGACTTCCTGGCGCTGCTGGATGCACAGCGCAACCAGCTCGCGGCCGACGACGCGCTCGCCGCGGCCGAGGCCACGGTCAACGTCAACGTGGTGTCGGTGTACAAGGCGCTGGGCGGTGCCGGGCAGTTCGAGGTACCGCTGGCGAGCCGCTAGGCCGTGCACCACGGGCGCTGATGCACGCGATGGAAGCGGGCATCGGCGCCGAACCCGGGAGCAGCAAACGAAAGAGGCGGCCAATGGCCGCCTCTTCGTGTTTCAGGCCGGAAAAGCAGGCCTCAGGCAGCGTTGGCCTGCTCGCGGCGCGGGCCCTCGACCAGCGCACGGCCAACCATGTCGACCAGCAGGTCCAGCTCTGCCTCGTCCATGTTGAAGTGCGGGGTGAAGCGCAGCGAGTTCTCGCCACCGTGGATCACGTTGACGCCGTGCATGCGCAGCCACTCTTCGGTGGAGCCGGCGCCGTAGCACTTGAACTGCGGGGCCAGCTCGCAGGAGAACAGCAGGCCGGTGCCCTGTACCTTGGTGATCAGGCCGCCGAGCCTGGCCTTGAGGGCTTCCAGCTTCTGCACGGCCTGTTCGCCGCGCAGGCGGATGTTCTGGCGCACGTCCGGCGACAGGTGGGCCAGGGTGGCACAGGCCACGTCCAGCGCACGCGGGTTGGTGGTCATGGTGTTGCCGTACACGCCCTTGCGGTACAGGCCCGCGGCATGCTCGGTGACGGCCAGCACCGACAGCGGGAACTGCGCGCCGTTCAGGGCCTTGGAATAGGTTTCCATGTCCGGCGGGTCCAGCGTTTCGTAGCCGGGGTAGTCGACGAAGGACAGCGTGCCGTGCACGCGCAGTGCGGCCTGGATGGAGTCGATCAGCAGCAGGCTGCCGTGCTCGCGGGTGAGCTCGCGCGCGGCCTTGTAGAAGCTGGCCGGCACCGCGCGGCCCGGGTCGCCTTCGCCCATCACCGGCTCCAGGAACACGGCCTCGATGAACCAGTTGTTGGCTTCGGCATCGGCGAACACCTTGCGCAGCACGGCTTCGTCGTACGGCGGGATGGTGATGACGCTGTTCTCGCCGCGGTAGCTGGCCAGGTGCTGGTCATACGACTTGCGGCTGGAGTCCGAATACAGCGCCGGGCGGTCGGTGCGGCCGTGGAAGCTGCCCTTGATGACCACGCGCTTGATGGTGGCGCCGGCGTGGCGGGCACCCGGGTCGGTCTGCAGCTTGGCGTTGATGTCGGCGATGCGCGCGGCCAGGCCCACGGCCTCGGAGCCGGAGTTCAGGCACATGAAGCGGGTGAACGGGCAACCGCCGCGGGTGTGGCCGATCTCCTTGCGCATGGCGTTGGTGAAGCGGCGCTGGGCCAGGCTCGGGGTCATGATGTTGGCCATGACCTGCGGCTTGGCGGCGGCGTCCATCACGTCGGCCGGGGTGTGGCCGAAGCCGAGCATGCCGTAGCCGCCGGCGTCGTACAGCACCGCGCCCTTGAGCGAGATCACCCACGGGCCGCGCGCGGCCAGCGCGATGTACGGGACCACGGCGTCATCGGCGTAGAAATTGACGAAACCGGCCTGCATCGCGGCGATCTGGTCCTTTTCGTCCAGATCCAGCAGGTCGGCGGCTTCGTCCTTGATGCGGGTGTATTCGGTGGCGGCAGCCGCGATGGCCTGGGCCAGATCGGGATGGGCGGTGGCCAGGCGTTCGACGCTGGCATCGTCCAGACCCTGGGTAAGGCGGGTGCCGGCGTGCGCGCGAAGCGGGGCGAGGGGGCCGAGTACGGTCATGCTCATCTCCAGAAGTAACTTGTATATATCCATTATCTGGAGATTCTGGACATATGGCAGATATGAACTGGACAGATTTTCGGGTAATTTCGTCGAATCGACGAATCTGGTTTGCAATGTGAAGATTTCCGCCGCTGACGAACGCCTGTTGTCCGTGCTGCGCGAGGACGCGCGCGCCTCCACCGCCCAGATCGCCCGCCGGCTCGGGCTTTCGCGGACCACCGTGCAGAGCCGCATCGACCGCCTGGAGCAGCAGGGGGTGATCGCCGGTTACACCGTGCGCACCCACGAGGACTACGAGCAGGGCCAGGTGCGTGCACATGTGCTGATCACCGTGCTGCCGAAGAAGATGCCGGCGGTGGTGAAGGCGCTGCGCGACATCGCCGAAGTGCGCTCGCTGCATTCGGTCAGCGGCAACCACGACCTGATCGCGATGGTGGTGGTGGGCGGCGTCGGCGAAATGGACGTGGTCACCGATGCCATCGGCGCCATCGACGGCGTGGAGCGCACGACCAGCGCGATCATCCTGTCGACCAAGTTCGAGCGCTGAAGGGCAGGCAGCGCCGAACCATGCCCGGCCGGGGGCCCGGTCTCCCGGCGCTGGCCGGGCCGCCTACCAGCCTAAAACCGCATGGGGGCTACAATAGCCGGCTCCCCGCACGACGTTCCGGCCTTGAAGAAGTCCGATTTTCACTATGACCTGCCCGAGGCGTTGATCGCCCAGGCGCCCCTGGCCGAGCGTTCGGCCAGCCGGCTGATGCTGGTGCCGCCGGCACCGGCCGCCTTCGATGACCTCCACGTGCGCGACCTGCCGACGCTGTTGCAGCCCGGTGACCTGCTGGTGTTCAACGATACCCGGGTGATCCCGGCGCGCCTGTTCGGGCAGAAGGCCACCGGTGGCCGGGTCGAGATCCTGATCGAACGGCTGCTCGGCGGCCAGCAGGCCCGTGCCCAGATCGGTGCCAGCAAGTCGCCCAAGCCGGGCAGCCGCATCCAGCTCGACGCCGGCGGCGAGGCCGAGGTGCTGGGCCGCGATGGCGAGTTCTATGTCCTGCGGTTCGACATCCCCGAGCCGCTGGAGTCGTGGCTGGTCCACGAGGGCCGCCTGCCGCTGCCGCCGTACATCCACCGCGAGCCCGGCCTGGATGACCGCGAGCGTTACCAGACCGTGTTCGCGCGCCAGGTCGGTGCGGTGGCCGCTCCCACCGCCGGCCTGCATTTCGACGAAGGCCTGCTGGCGCAGTTGCGCGAACGCGGCGTGCAGTTCGGCCACATCACCCTGCACGTCGGCGCCGGCACCTTCCAGCCGGTACGCGTGGATGACCTGAGCCAGCACGTGATGCACCGTGAATGGCTCAACGTCGGCGCCGAACTGGTCGAGCAGGTGCGCCGCACCCGCGCGGCCGGGGGGCGCGTGATCGGTGTCGGTACCACCGTGGTGCGGGCGCTGGAGAGCGCCATGCGCGAGGGCGAGCTGCAGCCGTACGCCGGCGAGACCCAGATCTTCATCACCCCCGGCTACCGCATCCGCAGCGTCGATGCGATGGTGACCAACTTCCACCTGCCCGAAAGCACCCTGCTGATGATGATCAGCGCCTTCGCTGGCAAGGCCCGGGTGTTCGAGGCCTATGCCCACGCCATCGCGCAGGAGTACCGCTTCTTCAGCTACGGCGATGCGATGCTGCTGTTCCCGCAGGGCGGGGAGGGCGCCGGCGACGGCGGGGATGCCGCCTCCCGTCCCGGCTGACCGCCAGCGCCCGGCGATCCAAGCCCCGTCGAACGCGCGCCGGTAGACTGTCCGTCTCCGGCGCGCCTGATTTCCGCCCCCATTCCCGAATTTCTGCCTCTCGCCATGTCCCGACTGCACTTCAAGCTCCAGACCACCGATGGCCGCGCCCGCCGCGGCCAGCTGTCCTTCCCGCGCGGCACCGTGCAGACCCCGGCGTTCATGCCGGTGGGCACGTATGGCTCGGTGAAGGGCGTGCTGCCGGAGCAGGTCCGCGCGCTCGGCGCCGAGATCATCCTGGGCAACACCTTCCACCTGTACCTGCGCCCGGGCCTGGACGTCATCGCCGACCACGGCGGCCTGCACGGGTTCTGCCGCTGGGACGGCCCGATCCTGACCGACTCTGGTGGTTTCCAGGTGTTTTCGCTGGCGCATCGCCGCAAGATCACCGAGGAAGGCGTCACCTTCGCCTCGCCGACCGACGGCGCCCGGGTCTTCCTGGGGCCGGAAGAGAGCATGAAGATCCAGAAGGTGCTGGATTCGGACATCGTCATGATCTTCGACGAATGCACCCCGTACCCGGCCACCGAGGCGGTGGCGCAGAAGTCGATGGAACTGAGCCTGCGCTGGGCCCAGCGCAGCCGCAACGCGCATGACGCGATGGGCAATGACGCGGCACTGTTCGGCATCGTCCAGGGTGGCGTGCATACCGACCTGCGCAGCCGCTCGGCCGAGGGGCTGCAGAAGATCGGCTTCGACGGCTATGCCATCGGCGGCCTGGCGGTGGGCGAGCCCGAGCACGAGCGCAACGCCATGCTCGACCACATGCACCCGATCCTGCCGGCCGACCATCCGCGCTACCTGATGGGCGTCGGCCGCCCGGAAGACCTGGTCGAGGGTGTGGCGCGCGGCGTGGACATGTTCGACTGCGTCATGCCGACCCGCAACGCCCGCAACGGCCACTATTTCACCTCCTTCGGCACCGTGCGCATCCGCAACGCCAGGTACGAGCGCGACATGGACCCGATCGAGCCGGGCTGCGGCTGCCACGCCTGCACCAGCGGCTACACCCGCGCCTACCTGCGCCACCTGGACCGCTGCAACGAGATGCTGGCGCCGATGCTGGGCACCCTGCACAACCTGTTCTATTACGAAAAACTGATGGCCGACATGCGCGCGGCGATCGAGGCGGGAACCTTCCTGGCCTTCCGCGAGTCCTTCTACGCGGCCCGGGGCGTGTCTGCCCCGGCCTTGTCGGGGGAGTAACCCAGCAGCCACGCGGCCCGGGACGAGGTCCCGGGGCCGTGGCATACTTCACGGCTGACCCCGTTTCGCGGTGACCGCCGGCCCCAGGCCGGGCAGGGTGCCGCCCAACACCAAGGACTTACGTAATGAATCTGATGGCCATCCTGCTTCCCGTCGCCCAGGCCGCCCCGGCTGCCCCGGGCATGGGCACCTTCCTGCTGCCGATCGCCCTGATCGCGGTCATGTACTTCCTGATGATCCGCCCGCAGATGAAGCGCCAGAAGGAACACAAGGCGATGCTGGACAAGATCAGCAAGGGCGACGAAGTGCTGACCTCCGGCGGCATCGCCGGCGTGGTCACCGACATCGGCGACAACTTCGTCACCGTCGAAGTGGCCGACAACGTGCGCATCCGCGTGCAGAAGGGCTCCATCGGCAACGTGCTGCCCAAGGGCACGCTGAAGTCGGCTGCCTGAGGCTGAATTCCCTTTCCGTCACGTCGTGACGCCGGGAAGGCGCCACGCAGGAATCCGCAATGCTTGAATTTCCACGTTGGAAGTACTTCCTGATCGTGATCGTTCTGGCGGTCAGCGCGCTGTATGCGCTGCCGAACATGTACCAGAAGGATCCGTCCGTCCAGATCACCGCCAACCGCGGTGGCCAGATCGATGACGCCTTCAAGGAGCGCGTCACCACGGCGTTGGGTACCGCCGGTGTCACGCCCAAGGGCGTGGCCAAGGAAGGCGACAGCCTGATCGTCCGCCTGCCGTCGCTGGATGCGCAGACGCGCGCCAACGACGTGCTGCGCGAGGCGGCCGGCGAGAACTACACCGTCGCCCTGAACCTGGCTTCGACCGTGCCGGAATGGCTGGCCAAGCTCGGCGGCAAGCCGATGGTGCTGGGCCTGGACCTGGTCGGTGGCGTGCACTTCGCGCTGCAGGTCGACCAGAAGGCCGCCGTGGACAAGCGCTTCGAGGCCTTCACCGAAGACGTGCGGACCACCCTGCGTGACAGCCGCGTCACCTACCGTTCGGTGGAGCGTCGTGGCAACAGCGACATCCAGGTCACCCTGGCCAACGCCGCCGATGCGGACAAGGCCCGCGCCGCGCTGGCCAAGGCGCAGCCGACCTTCACCTACTCGGTGAGTGGCGATCGCATCACCGCCACGGTGCCGCAGACGGAAATGAGCCAGATCGCCACCGGTGCGATCGAGCAGAACCTGACCACGCTGCGCAACCGCGTCAACGAACTGGGCGTGGCCGAGCCGATCATCCAGCGCCAGGGCGACGACCGCATCGTGGTCGAGCTGCCGGGCGTGCAGGACACCGCCGAGGCCAAGCGCATGATCGGTGCCACCGCGACGCTGGAGTACCGCGCCGTGGTCGATGGCAACGCGCAGGACGCCGCCGATACCGGCCGCATCCCGCCGGAAGCCAAGCTGTACCGTGACCGCGCCGGCCGCCCGGTGCTGCTGAACAAGCGCACCATCGTCACCGGCGACCAGATGGTCAAGGCCAACGTCTCCACCGACCAGAATGGCCTGCCGTCGGTGAGCGTGACGCTCAACGCCGTGGGCGGCCAGCGCATGTTCGACTTCACCAGCGCCAACGTCGGCAAGCCGATGGCCGTGGTCTACACCGAGCGCATCCCGCAGGTGGCCATGGTCAATGGCAAGGAAGAGCGCAGCTTCCGCGTCAAGGAAGAAGTGATCTCGGTGGCCAACGTCAACGGTGTGTTCGGCAAGGAGTTCCAGACCACCGGCCTGGAGAAGACCGAGGCTGACGGCCTGGCCAAGCTGCTGCGTGCCGGTTCGCTGGCCGCGCCGATGGACTTCGTCGAGGAATACGTGATCGGCCCGAGCCTGGGCAAGGAAAACGTGGCCCGCGGCGTCAAGGCCGTGGTGTTCTCGTTCGTGTTCACCCTGGTGTTCTTCACCGTCTACTACCGCATGTTCGGTGCGATCACCTCGGTGGCGCTGCTGTTCAACCTGCTGATCGTGGTGGCGGTGATGTCGCTGTTCGGCGCGACCATGACCCTGCCGGGCTTCGCCGGCCTGGCGTTGTCGGTGGGCCTGTCGGTGGACGCCAACGTGCTGATCAACGAGCGTATCCGCGAGGAGTTGCGGCTGGGCATGCCGGCCAAGAAGGCGATCGCCGAAGGCTACGAGCGTGCATCGGGCACCATCCTGGACGCCAACCTGACCGGCCTGATCGTGGGCGTGGCGCTGTACGCGTTCGGCACGGGCCCGCTGAAGGGCTTCGCGCTGACCATGATCATCGGTATTTTCGCCTCCATGTTCACCGCGATCACCGTGTCGCGTGCGCTGGCCACGTTGATTTACGGCCGCCGCAAGAACCTGAAGTCCGTGGCGATCTGATCGGGAAGAGACTCAATACATGAAACTGTTTCCACTCCATATCGTCCCGAACGACACCAACATCGACTTCATGCGCCACCGCAAGCCCGTGCTTGCGCTGATGGTGGTGCTGCTGTTGCTGTCGGTGGCCGTGATCGGCTTCAAGGGCTTCAACTATGCGCTGGAGTTCACCGGCGGTACCGTGGTGCGCACGCACTTCGAGAAGCCGATCAACGCCGACAACGTGCGTGAAAGCCTGTCCAAGGCCGGCTTCGAGAACGCCCAGGTGCAGAGCGTGGGCGGCGGCAACGACGTCATGATCCGCCTGCAGCCGGACGGTGAGCACAACAACGCCGCTGATGCCGCTGCCCAGGTGGCGGAGAAGGTGCGCGTGGCGGTGACCACCACCGACAACCCCGCCTCGGTGCAGCCGGGTGAGTTCGTCGGCCCGCAGGTGGGCAAGGACCTGGCCCTGAACGGCGTCTACGCGACCCTGTTCATGGTGATCGGCTTCCTGATCTACATCGCCGCGCGCTTCGAATGGAAGTTCGCGATCGTGGCCAGCATCACCGCGTTCTTCGACCTTATCCTGACCATCGCCTACATGTCGCTGCTGGGTCGTGAGTTCGACCTGACCGTGCTGGCGGGCATGCTGTCGGTGATGGGTTTCGCCATCAACGACATCATCGTGGTGTTCGACCGTGTCCGCGAAAACTTCCGCAGCCTGCGCGCAGAGCCGCTGGAAGTGCTGAACAAGTCGATCAACCAGACGCTGTCGCGTACGGTGATCACCGCGGTGATGTTCTTCCTGTCGGCGCTGGCGCTGTACCTGTACGGCGGCGAGTCGATGGAAGGCCTGGCCGAGACGCACATGGCCGGTGCGGTGATCGTGGTGGTGTCCTCGATCATCGTGGCGGTGCCGCTGCTGAGCATCGGCCCGTTCAAGGTCAGCAAGCAGGACCTGATGCCCAAGGCCAAGGACGTGGAGGAGCTGGCCCGTCGCCCGTGACGGTGCCCCTCCCGGCAACCCGGAAAAGCCGCGCACCGCGCGGCTTTTCTTTTGCCCGCGCCGGCAGGTTGCACGGGGATTTCCATGCGGTGGCGTCGGTTGTGTTCGCTGCGGGTGCACACTACGATCCTTCCGGTTCGGCGCCGGGCCGTGGTTTCCCTGTCATGGCGGCGCTGTTTTCCTGCTTACCTAGCTGAGGTTTTCATGGTCATCAAACCGCGTGTGCGCGGCTTCATCTGCGTCACCACCCATCCGACCGGTTGCGACGCGGCGGTCAAGGAACAGATCGACTACATCCAGTCGCTGCCCAAGCTGGCCAATGGCCCGAAGAAGGTGCTGGTGCTGGGTGCCTCGACCGGTTACGGCCTGGCGGCGCGCATCAAGGCGGCCTTCGGCAGCGATGCGGCCACGCTGGGCGTGTTCTTCGAGCGCCCGGGCAGCGAGACCAAGCCGGGCACGGCGGGCTGGTACAACTCCGCCGCGTTCGAGAAGTACGCGCACCAGGCCGGCCTGTACGCGCGCAGCGTCAACGGCGACGCGTTCTCCGACGAGGTGAAGCAGAAGGTCATCGAGATCATCAAGGCCGACCTGGGCCAGGTTGACCAGGTCGTCTACAGCCTGGCGGCGCCGCGTCGCAAGCATCCCAAGACTGGCGAGGTGATCAGCTCCACGCTCAAGCCGATCGGCGCGCCGATCACGCTGCGCGGCCTGGATACCGACAAGGAAGTGCTGACCGAAACCACGCTGCAGCCGGCCACCGCCGAGGAGATCGCCGGCACCGTGCAGGTGATGGGGGGCGAGGACTGGCAGATGTGGATCGATGCGCTGCTGGAAGCCGGCGTGCTGGCACCGGGCGCTACCACGACCGCCTTCACCTACGTGGGCGAGGAGATCACCCAGGCCATTTACTGGAACGGTTCCATCGGTGCGGCCAAGAAGGACCTGGATGCCAAGGTCAAGGACATCCGCGGCAAGCTGCAGGGCATCGGCGGCGACGCGCGCGTGTCGGTGCTCAAGGCGGTGGTGACCCAGGCCAGCTCGGCCATCCCGACCATGCCGCTGTACCTGTCGCTGCTGTTCAAGGTGATGAAGGAAGAAGGCACGCACGAGGGCTGCATCGAGCAGCTCGATACGCTGTACGACATCCTTTACAACGGCCCGCAGGGCGGCGCCAACGCGGCTGACCATATCCGCCCGGCACTGGTTGACGGCAAGGGCCGCGACGTCGCGCTGGTCGACGCCGAAGGCCGCCTGCGCGCGGACTACAAGGAAATGGCCCCGGAAGTGCAGGGCAAGGTGCTGCAGCTGTGGCCGCAGGTGACCAACGAGAACCTGTACGAGATCAGCGACCTGGCCGGCTACAAGGCCGACTTCCTGCGCCTGTTCGGCTTCGGCATCGACGGCGTGGATTATGAGGCTGATGTGAACCCGGACGTGGCGATCCCGGGCATCGTCGAGGCCTGAGCCTCGGCGGTTCCGGGAACAGAAGGGCCGCGCGATGCGCGGCCTTTTTTGTTCCTACACGATCGCCAGGGCCCGTGGAGCCCCTCATCCGCCCTTCGGGCACCTTCTCCCGCCCGCGGGAGAAGGGAGCATCAATCGTACGCTGCCAGCACACGAGCCCTTCTCCCGCGGGCGGGAGAAGGGGGTGTCATCGCACGTTGTCGATGCAAAAGCCCCTCTCCCGTGTACGGGAGAGGGGTTGGGGTGAGGGCAGGCCTCAGTTGAACTCGAAGTCCATCTGCGCCGTCGGCGGCCCGACGAAATCGCCCTGTACGTAGTCCACGCCGGCACTGAACAGCAGGCTCATCGTGGCCGCGTCGGTGACGAACTCGGCGACGGTGAGGATGCCGGCCTCCTGCGCCTTGCCGGTGATCTCGCGGGTCTTGTCCAGCTGTTCCTTGGCCTGCGCCGGATCGGCGGTGAAGCTGCGGTCCAGCTTGAGGAACGCCGGTTGGAAATGGGCCAGCAGCTGGAACGAATCCAGGCCCGAGCCGAACTGCTCCAGCCCGACCTTGCAGCCCATCGTGGCCACGCCGGCGAGGAACTGCTGCGCGTTGCGCAGGTGGGTGAATACCTTGGCCTCGGGGATCTGCAGCCACAGCTGGTCGCCGTCCACGCCTTCGTTGGCCAGCCCGTCGCGGATGACGTCCAGCAACTGCGGGTCGGTGAACGACTCGGGGGTGATGCGCACCATCAGGCGGGTGGTGTGGCCGGCGCGGCGGCGTTCCCCCAGCGCGCGGATGGCGTTGGCCACCACCCAGCGGTTGAGCGGCGCCAGCAGGCCGTGGTCCTCGGCGATGGGCAGGAAGGTGCCAGGGCTGACCAGCTCGCCGTTGTTCTCCAGCAGCAGCGAGGTGTCGTACAGCTGCATCGGCTCGCCCATCAGGTTCAGCACCGGCCGGAAACGCAGATGGAACCCGTCGCCGGCGATAGCCTCGCCGATGCGCTGCACCCAGCGCTGGATGCGTTCTTCCTCGACGCGATCGGTCGCGCCCGGGTCGAACACCTTGACCGTGTTGCCGCCCAGCTCGATGGCCGCGCGGTTGCAGTCGTTGGCATGGCTGAGCACCTGGCCGACGCTGGCGATCTTCTCGCCGACCTGCACGCCGCCGATGCTGACAGTGACCGTGGCCGAACGCTGGCCGATGCTGAACACATGGGAGGCGAAGGCCTGGCGCACGCGTTCGGCCACCTGCGTGGTGTGCGCGTACTGGCCCTGGCAGAGCAGGGCGAAGCTGTGCTCGCCGAAGCGTGCCAGCTGCGCCTCCTCGTTGATGGCGCCGGCCAGGTGCTGGCCGAGCGCGGCGATCAGCGCATCGGCCGAATCCAGGCCGATGTCCGCCAGCAGGCGGTTGTAGTGGTCCGGTTCGACCAGCAGGAAGCCGTACTGGCCGTCGCTGCGGCTGACCTGGGCCACCGCGTTCTCCAGGTGGACCATGAAGGTGGGGCGGTTGAGCAGGCCGGTGACCTGGTCGCGCTGGCGCAGTTCCTCCACCTCGCGCGCCAGTTCGGGGTCGAACTCCTCGCGGCGGCGGAACACCACCTGGAAGCAGGACTCGCCCTCATAGGTAGCGGCGGTGAACTCCATCGTCGCCGGGAAGGTGTCGCCGTCCTGGTTGCGCGCGTGCACTTCGTACTGCGGCGGCGGCGCCTCGCCCTTGCTCAGCGACTTGAGCAGGTTCTTGAAGTCCTCCACGTACTGCGGGGCGACCATGTCCAGCAGCGAGATGCCTTCCACGTCATCGAACGACTCATACCCGAACATGTCCAGGTACGCCTCGTTGGCGCGGATGTGCATCCCTTCGTGGATGTAGGCGATGGGGTCGCGCGAGGAGGAGATCAGCGCATCGCAGCGGCGCTCGGTCTCGCGCATCTGTACTTCGATGCGGCGCAGGCCGCGGCGTGCCTGCAGGTCGGTCCATTCGGTGCGCACCACCGACAGCAGGTGGTCCGGCTCGGTGCGCAGGGCGATGGCACGGATGCCGTTGGCCGAGGCGTCGAGCAGCAACTGCGCGTCGACCTGGTCGGCCAGCAGGATCATCGGGATGTCCTTGCCACTGGCGGCGACCTGCTGGGTCAGCAGCGACTGCGGGATCGTGTACGCGTTGGCGGCCAGCACCAGGTCGAGCGGTTGCCCACCCACGGCCTGGACCAGCTCGTCCGGGCTCTGCGGCCGGAAGGGACGCACGGCGATGCCGCTGTTGCGCAACGTACTGACGATGGCTTCGGCATTCTCGGCGCTGTCATCGACGATCAGCAGGCGCAAGGTGATGTCTTTGGCGTTCTGCATTCAAGACTCCTTCGGACGCCGTTTAATACACGATGGGCAGGTACGGCGTCTATGCGTGGAACGTTTGACAGTGCCGGGCTGGGGCACAAATGGCCCCTGTGCGGCTCATGCCACCTGGCCCGCCGCGTGGCCGGAAGCCCAGGCCCACTGGAAGTTGTAGCCGCCCAGCCAGCCGGTCACGTCCAGCACCTCGCCGATGAAATGCAGGCCCGGCACGTGCTGCGATTCCATCGTAGAGGACGATACCTTGCGCGTGTCCACGCCGCCGAGGGTGACTTCGGCGGTGCGGTAGCCCTCGGTGCCGCTGGCGACCAGCGCGAAGTCGGAAAGCAGGCTGGCGGCGGCCTGCAGCTCGCGCTCGTCCAGTTGCCGCACCGGCTTGTCCTTGAGCCACTGCTCGCACAGGCGCAGCGCCAGCCGGCGCGGGATGACCTCCGACAGCACGGTGCGCAGCTCGGAGGCGCCGCGCTCGCACTTCATCGCGCGCAGCCACTCGGCGGCATCGCGGTCGGGCAACAGGTCCAGGCGCAGGTCGTCGCCGGGTTGCCAGTACGAGGAAATCTGCAGGATCGCCGGGCCGCTGATGCCGCGGTGGGTCAGCAGCATGAAGTTGCGGAAGTGCTGGCCGTTGCAGCGCGCTTCCACCGGCAGGGCGACGCCACTGAGGTCGGCGAAGCGTTCCTGGTGCTTGCCACTGAGCGTGAGCGGTACCAGCCCGGCGCGGGTCGGCAGCACTTCGTGGCCGAAGCGGCGCGCCACTTCATAGCCGAAGCCGCTGGCGCCCATGCTCGGGATGGACAGCCCGCCGGTGGCGATCACCAGCGAGGCGCAGTGGAACAGCCCCTGCGCGGTGCGCACGCGGAAGCCGTCGGCGCCGCGTTCGATGTCCTCCACGCCGCAGTCGGTGCGCACCTGCACGCCGGCGGCACTGCATTCGTCCAGCAGCATTCTTACGATCTGCTTGGAGGAGATGTCGCAGAACAGCTGGCCCAGTTCCTTCTCGTGGTAGGCGATGCCGTGCCGCTCGACCATGTCGATGAAGTCGGTCGGCGTGTAGCGCGCCAGCGCCGACTTGCAGAAGTGCGGGTTGGCCGAGAGGAAGTTGGCCGGCGTGGTGCCGGTGTTGGTGAAGTTGCAGCGCCCGCCACCGGACATCAGGATCTTCTTGCCCGGCTTGTTGGCATGGTCGATCACCTGCACGATGCGACCGCGCTGGCCGGCGGTGAGCGCACACATCAGGCCGGCGGCACCGGCGCCGACCACCAGCACGTCGCAACGGATCGTGTTCACTGCCACCGCCTGCTCAGCCTGCCGGGCGCTTGCGCCACTGCGGGATCACGTCCAGTTGCATCTGGTCGTTGATCAGCTGCACCTCGCCGTCCTGGATCAGCACGCTCCAGCGCATGGCGCGCTGGATCTGGCTGCCCCAGCGTTCGACGAAATCGCCGGGCAGGTCGAGCACGGACAGGTTGTCGAAGCGGGCCAGCGGCTTGCCCTGCTTCTGCCACCAGATGTCCGAGGCATTGCCGCCGTAGTTGATGATCTGCACGCGGCCGCTGCGGTTGCAGGCCTTGCGGATGCGCGATTCGTCCGGCTGGCCCAGGTCGATCCACTGCACGATGTCGCCGGTGTAATCGTGTTCCCACAGGTCCGGCTCGTCATCGATGCTCAGCCCGCGGCCGAACTCCAGCCGGTCGCCGGCATTCAGGGCGAAGGCGAGCAGGCGGACCATCAGCCGCTCGTCGGTTTCGGACGGGTGCTGGGCCAGGGTCAGGTTGTGGGTCGCGTAGTAGCCGCGGTCCATGTCGCTGATCTGCAGCTCGGCCTTGCGGATGGTGGCAGTAAGGGCCATGGGATTACCGGGGGCAAAGACCGACAATGATACGGCTTTGCCCCTGCCGGGACCCGAACGCGTGAGCACCGACGATCTGCCCAGTCATCTGCAATTGGCCCCCGGTCCGTGGGCGAGCCTGCTGGAGGGGTTGTGTGCGCGCTTTCCGGCGATCACGCGCGCGCAGTGGCTGGACCGGTTCGCGCGGGGGCGGGTCCAGGCCCTGGATGGCAGCGCGCTGGACCCGGGGCAGCCTTGGCAGGCCGGGCGTGAGATCCGCTACTTCCGCGAGGTGGCGCAGGAGCCGGTGGTGCCGTTCGAGGCGGACATCCTGTACCAGGACGCGCATCTGCTGGTGGCCGACAAGCCGCATTTCCTGCCGGTGATGCCGGCCGGGCGTCATGTCCGGCAGACGTTGCTGGCGCGCCTGGTGGCCTGCACCGGCAACCCGGCACTGGTGCCGCTGCATCGGATTGACCGGGGCACGGCCGGGTTGGTGCTGTTTTCCTGCAACCCGGAGAGCCGGGCGTCGTACCAGCGCCTGTTCGCCGAGCGGAAGATCGAAAAGCACTACGAGGCGCTGGCGCCGGCCTTGCCGGACTGCGTGTTCCCCGTGCAGCGGCATAGCCGGCTGGAGCGTGGCGAGCCGTTCCATGTCATGCGCGAGGGCTTTGGCGCGCCCAATGCGCTGAGCCGGATCGATGTGATCGAGCGGTGCGGGGAGATCTGGCGTTACGCCCTGGAGCCGGTGAGCGGGCGCAAGCACCAGTTGCGCGTGCACATGGCCGCGCTGGGCGCACCGATCCTGGGGGACGATTGCTATCCGTGCTTGCTGCAGCGCGCGCCGGAAGATTTCAGTACCCCGCTGCAGTTGCTGGCCCGTCGCTTGGCCTTCATCGATCCGTTGAATGGCGAACCGCGCCAGTTCACCAGCCCGCGTCGGCTGGGGTGATGTCCCGGCCAAGCGTTAGGCCGATGCATTGCCGTGGTGCAGGGAGTGCGGCCCGGCTGCCGGGAACGGCCCCGCGGCTGCAAGGTGGTGGACGCCCCAGGCCGGCAGCCCCGGATGCCTAGGCGACTGGCCGTGGGCGCTGGGCGAGCCAGCGGTCCAGCTGCGCGGCGAAGGCCTGGCGGTCGCGTGGGTGCAGGGCGGCCGGGCCACCGGTCTGGATGCCGGCGCCGCGCAACTCCTCCATGAAGTTCCGTACCGACAGTCGCTCGGCGATGCTGTTTGCGGTGTAGACCTCTCCCCGCGGGTTCAGCGCCGCGGCCTGCCTGTCCAGCACACGGGCGGCCAGCGGGATGTCCTGGGTCACGACCAGGTCGCCGGCGGCGACCCGCTCGACGATGGCGTCGTCGGCCACGTCCGGGCCACCGGGCACCTGCAGCGCGCGGATGAACCGGGAGGCCGGGGTGCGGATCCATTGGTTGGCCACCAGTACCGTTTCGATGCCGGTGCGCTCGGCGGCGCGGAACAGGATGTCCTTGATGACGACCGGGCACGCGTCGGCGTCAACCCAGATGCGGGGGGCGGGCGGGGAATCGGGGGCAGTCATGGGGCGCAGTGTAGCGGTGCCCCCGTGGGACGCCGACCGGCGCTGCCCGGCCAAGTCCATGAATCCGGACGACATTGGCGCGGTGCTGAACCGCTCAGCTTTGATGAATACGGTATTTATCGCTTTTTAACCAAAAGCCGCGTATCGTTCGCCCCACTGTGCTTGCAAGGGTCACCGTGAATCGTGGCCTGATGCAGTTGATCTCACCGATCCGCTCATCGTTCCGCTTTACCAACGCCTGCAACTCAGTCTCGGCCCCGAATATCCGGTGGCTGCGATTTTTCTCATCAATGTTTCAGGAGTTTGTAATGTCTGATCGTCAGACCGGCACTGTGAAGTGGTTCAACGATGCCAAGGGCTTTGGCTTCATCACCCCGGAAAGCGGCCCGGACCTGTTCGTGCACTTCCGCGCCATCCAGGGCACCGGCTTCAAGTCGCTGCAGGAAGGCCAGAAGGTGACCTTCGTCGCCGTGCAGGGCCAGAAGGGCATGCAGGCTGACCAGGTGCAGGCGGTCTAAATCGACCCCTGCCACCGAAAGGTAGCTTGGAACGCCGGAAGCGAAAGCTTCCGGCGTTTTCTTTTGTGCCGCCCCGTGGCCGACCGTGCGCGCCATAACCGGTAGGATCCGGGTGTACGGCAGTGACGAGCAGGCGATGCACAACAACGACCCTCATTTCGACAACCGATTCGTGCAGGCGCTGCCCGGCGATCCCGAGCGTGGCCCCGGCCGCCGCGAAGTGCGCGGTGCGCTCTGGTCGGCAGTCAGTCCCACGCCGGTGGCCGCTCCCCGCCTGCTGGCGTACTCGCCCGAGGTGGTGGCACTGCTGGGTTTCAACGAATCCGTCGTGCAGGGCGAAGGCTTCGCGCAGGTGTTCGGCGGCAACGCGCTGTATGCCGGGATGCAACCGTGGGCGGCCAATTATGGCGGGCACCAGTTCGGCCAATGGGCCGGGCAGCTCGGCGATGGCCGCGCGATCTCGTTGGGCGAACTGCTGGCCGGCGGCCAGCGCTGGGAGCTGCAGCTGAAAGGCGCGGGGCCGACCCCGTACTCGCGCGGCGCCGACGGCCGGGCGGTGCTGCGCTCCTCGGTACGCGAGTTCTTGTGCTCCGAGGCGATGCATCACCTGGGGGTGCCGACCACCCGCGCCCTGTGCCTGGTGGCTACCGGTGAAACGGTGGTGCGCGACATGTTCTACGACGGCAACCCACAGGGAGAACCCGGCGCGGTGGTGTGCCGGGTGGCGCCGTCGTTCCTCCGTTTCGGCAGCTTCGAACTGCCCGCCTCGCGCGGGGACATCGCGCTGCTGACCCAACTGGTGACGTTCTGCATCGACCGCGACTACCCCGAACTGGCCGACGCCGGTGCGCAGCGCCAGGCGCGCTGGTTCGAGCAGGTCTGCACGCGCACCGCGGTGATGGTGGCGCACTGGATGCGGGTGGGCTTCGTGCATGGCGTGATGAACACCGACAACATGTCCATCCTCGGGCTGACCATCGATTACGGTCCGTATGGCTGGGTGGAGGACTACGACCCGGAATGGACGCCCAACACCACCGACGCGCAGGGCCGTCGCTATCGCTTCGGCACGCAGATGCAGGTGGCGTACTGGAACCTGGTGCGGCTGGCGCAGGCCGTGTCGCCGCTGTTCGAGGATGCCGCGCCGCTGCAGGCCGGGCTGGATGCGTTCCGGACGCGGTTCGAGCAGGAGCAGCGCCATCATCTGGTGGCCAAGCTGGGCCTGGGCCGTTTCGTCGAGGGGGACGACACCTTGATGGCGCAGTTCCTGCAATTGCTGCACGAGGGCGAAATGGACATGACGCTGGCGTTCCGTGCCTTGGCCGAGGTGGACCCCGCGGCGCCGGATGTGGCGGTGCTGGAGGCGGCGTTCTACGCGCCGGACAAGCGCGGGCAGGTGCTGCCGAAGCTGCAGGACTGGCTGCAGCGGCATGGCCAGCGCGTGCTGGCCGACGGGCAGGCGCCGGAGGTGCGTCGCGCCACGATGAACGTCGCCAACCCGAAGTACGTGCTGCGCAACTGGTTGGCGCAGGAGGCCATCGACCGTGCCGAACAAGGCGATTCGGCCGGTATCACGGACTTGCTGGACGTCCTGCGGCATCCTTATGACGACCAGCCGGGCCGCGAGGCGTTCGCCCGGCGCCGCCCGGAATGGGCGCGCGAACGGGCCGGCTGCTCGATGCTGTCGTGCAGCTCCTGACTCCTGTTTTCCTGATTCGATGATTGAAATGACTCCTGTTTATCCCGAGTGGTCGCGCACGATCCGCGACGTGGCCGACTTCCCCAAGCCCGGCATCCTGTTCAAGGACATCACCCCGCTGCTGGCGGACGCCGAGGCGTTCGATGCGGCCGTCAAGGCCATGGCCGCGCCCTGGCGCGCGGCCGGCGTGCAGGCGGTACTGGGTGTGGAGGCACGTGGCTTCATCCTCGGCGCAGCGTTGGCGCTGGAGCTGGGGGCCGGCTTCGTGCCGGTGCGCAAGCCCGGCAAGCTGCCCGGTGCCACCCTGCAGCAGGAATACACGCTGGAGTACCGCAACGACCGCATCGAGGTGTGCGCCGATGCCATCGCGCCGGGTACCCGGGTGGTGCTGGTCGACGACGTGCTGGCCACCGGCGGCACGCTGGCCGCAGCCCTGCTGCTGGCCGGGCAACTGGAGGCGCAGGTGCTCGGCGCGGCGGTGCTGGTCGAGCTCGACGGGCTCGGCGGCCGTGCGCGCCTGCCTGCCGGCGTGCCCTTGCAGGCCACGCTGGTCTACTGACTTTCCATCGCAGGACGCCCCATGCCGAACCTGAGTGAACTGCTGTCCTCCTTCGACGCGCGCAAGGGCGTGCTGCTGCCCGACAGCTGGCGCCAGGGGCGCACCGCGTACGGTGGCATCGTCACCGCGCTTGGCATCAGCGCCGCGCTCCAGTCGCATGCGACGCCGCTGCCGCCGCTGCGCGCGATGCAGGTCAACTTCATTGGCCCGGCCGTGGGCCAGTTGACCTTCGCGCCGCAGGTGCTGCGCGAAGGCAAGTCGGTGGTGAGCCTTGGGGTGGACGTCTTCGCCGAGGGCGCGCTGGCGGCGCGCTTGATGGGGGTGTTCGGACGCGCCCGCGAGAGCGGCATCGTCCATGATTTCGGCGACTTCCCGGACGTGCCCGGCGTGGACGATTGCCGTGAGTTGAACGCGGCGGCCGCCCCGTTCGTGCCGGCGTTCCTGCAGAACTTCCAGCTCAAGCCGGCCGGTGGTGCGATGCCGGTGTCCGCGGCGGCGTTCCCGGAGCAGTTGGCCTGGGTACGTCACCGCGACGCGCAGGGGGTGGATCCGGCCATTGCATTGGCGGCGATGGGAGACGCCATGCCACCGGCGGCCTTCACCGCATACCGCGCGCCTGCGCCGGTCAGCTCGATCAACTGGAGCTTCGAACTGCTGGATCCGGCGCCGGCCGGGGAGTGGTTCCTGCTGCGCTCCTTCAGCCAGCACGCACGCGACGGCTACTCCTCGCAGGACATGCAGGTCTGGAACGCGCAGCGGCAGCTGGTGATGCGCGGCCGTCAGAGCGTGGCGATCTTCAGCTGACAGCCCGAGCGGGCCGAGGCTGCTCCTGCCCGACGTGGCGATGCCATGATGGCCGCAGGTTCATTCGGGGCAGGGCATGCGCATTCTGGGTTGGCTGGTACTGCTGTTGGCGATGCTGGGCTGGACCGCCTGGTTCGTGGTCTGCAATGTCTACGAGTTCGCGCCACGGCTGGATCCGTGGGCGTTTGCCTATGGCTGGCTGCTGGCCGCGCTCGCTGGCGCGTTCGCCCGGCGCAATGGCTGGAGCCTGTGCGCGCAGGCCGGAAGCGTTGGCCTGTACCTGTTGTTGATCCACCGCGGCATGGGGGATGGCAGTGCACGTGGACTGTTGTTGCTCACCTCCGCCGCCATCGTTGGCGTGACGTGGTGGATCCGTCGGGCCAAGCGCTAGCGCGCTTTCACTGTGGAAGGACAAGTGCCCGGCGCAGGAAGGCCAGCACCGCGGGCGCGCTTTCCCGGTCGGCGCGGGCATGGCCGGCCGGCGTGCCGCCAACCCGGAGATGCGGGCCGCTGGCGTGACGGAAGGTGGTGGGCTGGTGCATCTGCCCGATCAGGTGACCGGCATCGGAGTAGTACAGCAGCGCATCGGCCTGCGGGACGCTGCGGCGCTGCAGGCGTCGCATGGCGACGGCCGCCATTTCACCGGATGCGCCCAGTTGGTCGTCGCCGCCGGCGACGAGCAGCACGGGGCCGTTGATACGTTCGATCGGCAAGGTGGCGTTCTCCAGTGCGGCGGCATGGCCGCCCGGCTGGTTCCAGTTGACGTCCTCCAGGTAGGGGAGGAACGGCAGGTCCCGGCCCTGATGGCTCAGCGCCGGGAGATCAACCGCGCGGAAGTCCGCCGGCGGCACGTCGCGGCGGATGCCGCGAAACGGAGCGGGGCTGCCCACCCACGACACGACCGCCTTCAGGCGCGGATCATGGGTGGCCGATGCCATGGCCAGGGTGGCCCCCCAGGAACCGCCCATCACCCCCACCTGGCCAGTGAACGGTTGTGCCTGCAGCCAGTCGATGGCGCGGCTGACCGGGTCGATCGGAACGCGGATCAGGTCTTGGGGCAGGCCTGGCATGCGGTAGTAGGCAAGTGCCACGGCCGCGAAGCCATTGGAGGCCAGCCAGGCCGCGTAGTAGTTGGCGGTGTCGATGCCGCCCTCCGCGCCACCGAGGGTGATCACCACCGGCAGGCGCTGGCCGTCCCGTGCGGCATCCGCAGGCAGGTAGAGGTTGCCGACAAGGCCATCGACGCCGAGCGGGCGGGCACGCACGCCGGGATGGTTGATGCGGCGTAGCAGTTGTTGCTCACCAACCAGCACGCCGTCGATCCAGGCCTGCAGCGTGAACGGTACGGGTTTGAACAGCAGCCCCCCGGCATCAGGCCGTATCGGCAGCGGGGAGGGCGGGCCGTCACCGGAAACCGGCTGCATCGACCAGAACAACCCCATGGCGTCCACGCCGCTGTAGGTGCCGGCCTCGGCGCCGGTCCGGCGCGTGTCCACGCGGCCATCGAGGTCGGCGCGGAAGGTCGCCTGCGATACCCACTCGACACCGCGGGAATCCTGCAGGGACAGCCGCAGTTGCACCGCCTGCGTCGGCAGCAGTCCTTCCACCTGCATCTGCACGGGCTGGTCGGCGGGCCCATCGGCGGGGGTCACCACGAGGCGGGCGGCATTGGAGGCAAAGCAGGTGCCCAGCAGCAGGGCGGCGAACAGATGACGGTGCATGTGAGGGGAGGACGGTGGACCAACCGCAATGGTGGCGGTGGTGCATGCCGTGGTGTAGCCCCAGGCAGCCCGGATGGCACGGGCCGGGTACAGGCTGGCACGAACGGTGCGAACCGGCTCAGCCGCGCTGTGCGATGGCCTGATCGAATGCGTCGCGGTGCGACCGGCTCAGCGGCAGCGCGGTGCCATCAAGCAGTAGCAGGGTTGCATCGCCATTGCGGCGGTGCTGGAGCGAACGCACCCGGGCCAGGTTGACGATCACCGCTCGCTGGACCTGCAGGAAGCCGGCGGGGGCCAGCTGCTGGGCCAGACGCCCGATGCTTTCGCGCAGCAGGTGTACCTGCCGGCCCACATGGACGCAGGCGTAGTGGCCGGCATTGTCGATGTAGTCGATGTCGCCGACGGGGATGTACTCAATGCCGGCGCCGTTGCGGATGCAGAGCGGCTGCGGCGTTGAAGGCGGCGGCTGGACCAATTGCCGACGCACGCGTTCCAACGCGAGCGCCAGGCGCATGCCGTCCAATGGCTTGAGCAGGTAGTCCACGGCACCCAACGCATAGGAATCGACGGCGTGCCGCGCGTGCGCGGTGGTGAAGATCACAAGCGGCGCTGGGGCGGGTAGCCGTTGGGCCAGCTGCATGCCGTCCTGGCCGGGCATCTGGATGTCGAGCAGCAGCAGGTCCACCGTCTGGTGCTGCAGCAGATGGCGTGCCTGTTCGACGTCGGCGGCTTCGCCACGGATGTCGATATCGGCGTGCACGGCCAGCAGGTGGCGCAGCTTGTCGCGGGCCAGTGGAACGTCGTCGACGATGAGCGTGCGGATCATGCCGCCTCCCTCCTCGCCGGCATCGGCAGCCGGATGCGGGTGTGGCAATGGCCGGCAGCGCGGTTGACGTCCACCGAGGCGCGGCTGCCATGCAGCGCGTGCAGGCGTTGCCGGCTGGCGTCCACGCCGATGCCCCGCCCGGGAGGCGCGCTGCCGCAGGGGTTGCCGATCACGATCTGCAGGATGCCGTCATCGGCCGTCATCGACAGGGTGATCGCGGCATCCGGCACGGTGGAAGCCTGGGCAAACCGCAGGGCATTCTCGATGAAGGGCTGCAGCAGCAGGCTGGGCACCATCGCCTGCCAGGCATCGGGGTCGGCCTGGAGCTGCAGCGCGATGGGGCGGTCCTGCAGCAACTGCTGGAGCTCGACGAAGGCCATGGCATTGGACACCTCCTCGCGCAGGGGCACGATGGCGGCGTTGTCCAGCAGGGTACGCAGCAGCTCACCGAGCTGTGCCAGCGCGGCATCGGCGCGGGCCGCATCCCGGTAACCCAGGCTGCCGATCGCATTGAGGGCATTGAACAGGAAGTGGTGGTTCAGGCGTGATGCCAACGCCTGCTCACGGGCCTGGGCGAGCAGCTCCCCGCGGCGCCGGTAGCGCTGGATGTAGGCAAGGGTCTGCCCGATCCCGATCACGGCAAAGTAGGTGGGCAGCGCAAACAGGCTCGTGGCCAGCACCGCACGTGGCCAATGGGCCGGCAATGGCAACGCGGCCGGCAGGTGCGACAGCCCATGGCCCAGTACCCAGCCGGCCAGTGACAACGTGGGAATGAGTGGCAAGCCCACCAACAGCAGCTGGCCGATGACGCGGGTATCGCTGTCCATTCCCAGTGGCCAGCGCCGGCACAATCGCCACAGCCCCGGCGTCGCCAGCACCCACGGCAGCTGGATGCCGAGCAGGAAGACGAAGTTCCTGCCCAGCGATGACCAGAAGGGCGTGGTGCCGGCGTCGCTGGTGAGCTGCACCGCTGGAAGCGTGACCAATGCGAGCAGCAGCCAGCCAGCAGCAATCTGCTGCCAGCCGGGGCGGTTGTCCTTGCTCGCTGCCGTCATGGCGCGCGGGAAAATCAGATGATGCGGACGCGGAAACGCTTGCCCTTGATCTTGCCGGCTTCCAGGCGGGCGACGGCCTTGCCGGCCTGTTCGTGGCTGATGGCCACGTAGGAGCGGGTCGGGAAGATGTCGATCTTGCCGATCGCCTTGGCCGACAGTCCCGCATCGCCGGTCAGCGCGCCGAGGATGTCGCCGGCGCGCAGCTTGTCGGTCTTGCCGCCGTCGATGCGCAGGGTGCTCATCGCCGCCTGCGGCAGCTGCGCCGGACGCGCGGTGGCCAGCGGCGTCTTCTGCCAGTTGAGCGGGTTGCCCTGCTGGGCCTCCAGCGCATCGGCGCGGTTGCGCTCGCGGCCGGCCACCAGGCTCATCGCCAGGCCGCTGCGGCCGGCACGGCCGGTACGGCCGACCCGGTGCTGGAAGGTGTCGATGTCGGTGGGCAGCTCGTAGTTCACGACGGCGGCCAGGTCTTCCACGTCCAGGCCACGCGCGGCCACGTCGCTGGCGACCAGCACGTTGCAGCTGCGGTTGGCGAACTGCAGCAGTACCTCGTCGCGGTCACGCTGCTCCATGTCGCCATGCAGGGCCAGCGCGGAGAAACCGAACTGGCGCAGCGAGTTGGCAACCTCGTCCACATCCTTGCGGGTGTTGCAGAACACCACCGCCGATTCCGGCGTGTACTTCAGCAACAGGCCGCCCAAGGCCTTCTGGCGGTGGGCCGGTTCCACTTCGAAGAACAACTGCTGGATCGCCGGGGCCTCGGCCTGGCCGTCGATGGTGACTTCGGCCGGGTCGTTGAGCAGGGCGTGGGCAAGCTCGCGGATCGCCTCGGGGAAGGTGGCCGAGAACAACAGGCTCTGGCGCTCCTTGTGGGTGCGCCCGGCGATCTCGCGGATGGGTTCCTCGAAACCCATATCGAGCATGCGGTCGGCTTCATCGAGGACGAAGCCGCGTACCTGGCCAAGGTTGAGCGCGCGCTTGCGCGCCAGTTCCTGGATGCGGCCGGGGGTGCCGACCACGACGTGCGGGTCCTGCGCTTCCAGCGAGGCCAGCTGCGGGCCCAGCGGCATGCCGCCGGTGAGGATCAGCAGCTTGAGGTTGGGGATGCCGGTGGCCAGCTTGCGCAGCTGCTTGCCGACCTGGTCGGCCAGTTCGCGGGTGGGGCACAGCACCAGCGCCTGGGTGCGGCCGGTGGCCGGGTCCAGGCGGTTGAGCAGGCCCAGGCCGAAGGCGGCGGTCTTGCCGCTGCCGGTGGGGGCCTGGACGATCACGTCGCGGCCTTCCAGGATCGGCGGCAGGCTCGACGCCTGCACCGGCGTCATCGTGGTGTAGCCCAGGGCGTCGATGCCGGGCGCGAGCGCCGGCGACAGGGGCAGGGTAGAGAAGTCAGTCATGCGGCATTTTCGCAGAAAAGCGAGGGCGTTACGCTGACCGAGGCAAAGCCCCCGAAGGTAGGGCAGGTCGAAGCAATGCGAACCGAAGCAAAGCCCCTCTCCCACACGTGGGAGAGGGGTTGGGGTGAGGGCAGCCTCCAGCCGCAGGCGCAAAGCGCCCCCATCCGCCCTTCGGGCACCTTCCCCCGCAGGCGGGGGAAGGGTGCATCACGGCACTCCCGCCGCTGATCGAAGTAAAGCCCCTCTCCCGCTCAGCGGGAGAGGGGTTGGGGTGAGGGCAGCTTCCAGCCGTAGGCGCAAAGCGCCCCCATCCGCCCTTCGGGCACCTTCCCCCGCAGGCGGGGGAAGGGAGCATCGCGGCACTCCCGCCGCTGATCGAAGCAAAGCCCCTCTCCCGCTTAACGGGAGAGGGGTTGGGGTGAGGGCGAGGTTGTGACGCGTGAGGCTACGAGTGCAAAGCGCCCCCTTCCGTCCTTCGGACACCTTCCCCCGCCTGCGGGGGAAGGGAGCATCGCGGCACTCCCGCCGTTGATCGAAGTAAAGCCCCTCTCCCGCTTGGCGGGAGAGGGGTTGGGGTGAGGGCAAGGTTGTGACGCGTGAGGCTACGAGTGCAAAGCGCCCCCCATCCGCCCTTCGGGCACCTTCCCCGCAGGCGGGGGAAGGGAGCGTCACCGCTTCAGAGGATCGCCCTGACGCCCAGATTGATCAGCATGCCGCCTGCCAGCAGCCAGCCAAACAGCAGTACCGCCAACAGCATGGGCTTGGTGCCGGCCTGGCGCAGGGCCGAGACGTGGGTGGTCAGGCCGAGTGCGGCCATCGCCATCGCCAGCAGGGCGGTATCCAGATCCACCAGGGCGCTGACCACGCCGGCCGGGAGCAGGTGCAGCGAGTTGAACGCCACCATGGCGATGAAGCCGAACGCGAACCACGGCACGGTGATCTTCGCGCGCTGGCCGTCGCCGGCCGCTTGCCCGCGGGCCAGCAGCGCCGACAGGCCGACCAGGAACGGCGCCAGCATCATTACCCGCACCATCTTGGTGATGACCGCGGCGTCGGCGGCCGGCTCGCTGATCGCCCGACCCGCGGCGACCACCTGGGCCACCTCATGTACGGTGGAGCCGGTGAACACGCCGAAGGCGGTTTCATCCAGCGGCATCCAGCCGGCATTGATACCCCACTGGTACAGCAGCGGGTACAGGAACATCGCCAGCGTGCCGAAGATCACCACCGTGGCCACGGCCACGGCGACCTGCTCGGCGCGGCCCTTGACCACCGGTTCGGCCGCCATCACCGCCGCCGCGCCGCAGATCGAGCTGCCGGCACCGATCAACAGGGCCGAATTGCGGTCCAGCCCCAGCACCCGGGTGCCCAGCCACCAGGCCAGGGCGAAGGTCGAGCACAGCACCAGGGCGTCGATGACCACGCCGGCGGTGCCGACCTGGCCGATGTCCTGCAGGGTCAGGCGCATGCCATAGAGGATGATGCCGGCGCGCAACAGGGTGGCCTTGGAGAAGCCAACGCCTGCGGCCGCCCAGGGTGCCAGCGCCGGGTAAGCGGTGTTGCCGATGACGATGCCGATCACGATGGCCAACGTCAGGGCGCTGATGCCATGGGCCTGCAGCCAGGGCAGGGTGCCCAGCCAGATCGACAGGCCGGCGATCAGGGCGGTCAGCAGCAGGCCGGGGAGGCGGTTCGGGGTGGGCTGGGCCAGCCCTTGCGTAGCGGTGTTCATAACGACGGGTTATCAGGAGATGGCCCATGCTGCTCCCGGTTTCATCAGCTGTAAAACAGATACTATTCGTATATTCAACCTGTTTTACGGGTAAGTCATGCATCTCTCATTGCGCCAGCTGCAGATCTTCTCCGCCATTGCCGAGGCCGGGACCACCACCGCCGCCGGCGAAGCCATCGGCCTGTCGCAATCGGCGGTGAGTGCGGCATTGAATGAACTGGAAAGCCTGCTCGGGTTGGCCCTGTTCGACCGCATCGGGCGGCGGCTGGTGCTGAACGGGCACGGTCGCGCGTTGCTGCCGGAGTCCCGGGCGTTGCTGGCGGGCATGGCGGACCTCGAGCGGCGCTTCCGCAGCGGGCAGGCGGGGGGCACCCCGGTGCGCTGGCGGGTGGGGGCGAGCACCACGATCGGCAACTACCTGATGCCTTCACGCATAGCGGACTTGCTGGAGAGCAACGGCCAGGCCCATGTCGACCTGGTGATCGGCAATACCCGCGAGATCACCAGCGCGGTGCAGCGCATGGAGGTGGATGTCGGCCTGATCGAAGGGCCGAACCACGAGCCCGGGCTGGACGTGGCCGAATGGATGGACGACGAGTTGGTCATCGTCTTCGGCGAGCGCCATCCCCGGGCGGCGGCGCTGCGTGCCGGCGCGGGCCTGGAGGCGCTGCGGCAGGCCTGCTGGCTGCTGCGCGAACCGGGTTCCGGTACCCGCGAGGCGGCCGAACACGCCTTGTTGCCGCACCTGCATGGGTTTGCCGAAGTACTGCAACTGGGCGGTACCGAGGCCATCAAGCAGGGAGCGGTGGCCGGCCTGGGCCTGGCCTGCCTGTCGCGGCATGCGGTGGCCGACCTGGTCGCGCTGGGCAAGCTGCAGGTGCTGGACAGCCCGTTGCCGCCCCTGCGGCGACGCCTGTGGCTGGTCCGTCACCCCGGCAAACGCGTGCCGGCCAGCCTGCGCCAGCTGCTGGGGTTGCCGGCCGACGTCTTCGCCGACGGCTGACTCCCGTACAATGTGCCGATGCCTTTGATTACTCTGCAGAACGTCGACTACAGCGTCGGCGGCCCGTTGTTGCTGGAAAAAGCCGAACTGTCGATCGAGCCGGGTGAGCGCATCGCCCTGATCGGTCGCAACGGCGCCGGCAAATCCACCCTGATGAAGCTGATGGCTGGCGAACTGAAGCCGGACGATGGCGAAGTGCGCGTCCAGCAGGGCGTGCGCGTCACCCGCCTGGAGCAGGAAGTGCCGCACGGCGCAGCCGGCAGCGTGTTCGACGTGGTCGCCGATGGGCTCGGCGAGCTGGGCCACTGGCTGGCCGAGTTCCACCGCCTGAGCCACGCCGAGGTGTTCGACGGTGATGCAATGGGCAAGGTGCAGGCCAAGATCGACGGTGCCGACGGCTGGGCCCTGGACCAGCGCGTGGCCGAGACCCTGACCAAGCTGGAGCTGGACGGCGAGGCCGAGTTCGGGCGCCTGTCCGGCGGCATGAAGCGCCGCGTGCTGCTGGCGCGCGCGCTGGTGGCCGGTCCGGACGTGCTGCTGCTGGACGAGCCGACCAACCACCTGGACATCGAGGCGATCGACTGGCTGGAAGGCTTCCTCAAGGGCTGGAACGGCTGCGTGGTGTTCGTCACCCACGACCGCCGCTTCCTGCGTGCATTGGCCACCCGCATCGTCGAGATCGACCGCGGGCAGGTCACCAGCTGGCCGGGCGATTGGGAGAACTACGAGCGCCGCCGCGAGGAACGCCTCAACGCGCAGGCCCAGGAGAACGCCCGCTTCGACAAGCTGCTGGCGCAGGAAGAGGTCTGGATCCGGCAGGGCATCAAGGCCCGCCGTACCCGCGACGAAGGGCGCGTGCGCCGGCTCAAGGCCATGCGCAACGAGCGCAGCCAGCGCCGCGAGCTGGGCGGCAACGTCAAGCTGGAAGCAGCCGGCGCGGAGAACTCCGGCAAGAAGGTCATCGACATCAAGGACGTGTCCTTCGCCTTCGGCGAACGGGTGATGATCAAGGACTTCTCGACCACCATCCTGCGCGGCGACCGCATCGGCCTGATCGGCCCCAACGGCAGCGGCAAGACCACCCTGCTGAAGCTGCTGCTGGGCGAGCTGCAGCCGGACAGCGGCGAAGTGCGCCAGGGCACCAACCTGCAGATCGCCTACTTCGACCAGTACCGCGCCACCCTGCGCGAGGACTGGAGCGCGATCGAGAACGTGGCCGAAGGCGCGGACTTCATCGACCTCAATGGCAAGCGCAAGCACGTGCATGCCTACCTGCAGGACTTCCTGTTCACCCCCGAGCGTGCGCGCGCGCCGATCACCCGCCTGTCCGGCGGCGAGCGCAACCGCCTGCTGCTGGCCAAGCTGTTCGCGCAGCCGTCCAACCTGCTGGTGATGGACGAACCGACCAACGACCTGGACGTGGAAACCCTGGAGCTGCTGGAAGAGCTGCTGGGTGATTACACCGGCACCCTGTTGCTGGTCAGCCATGACCGTGACTTCCTGGACAACGTGGTCACCTCCACGCTGGTGCTGGAAGGCGAGGGCAAGGTGGGCGACTACATCGGCGGCTATACCGACTCGCTGCGCCAGCGCCCGGCGCCTGCCATGAGTGGCATGGCGGTGGCCAAGGCCTCGGCGACCGCGCCGGCGGCCAAGCCGGCTGTCCCGGCGGCCGAGGCGGCACCGGCCAAGCGCAAGCTCAGCTTCAAGGACGCGCGTGAGCTGGAACAGCTGCCGGCGAAGATCGAGCAGTTGGAACTGGACGTGGAAGGCCTGACCAGCGCGATGAACGACCCGGCGTTCTATACCCGTTCCAGCGCCGAGGTCACCGCGCACACGCAGAAGCTGGGCAAGGTGCAGGCCGAGCTGGATGCGGCCTACGCACGCTGGGAAGAGCTGGACGCGTGACCTGAGCGCCAGGGGTTTGGCGACCGAGGTCGCTCCTGCACTGTGCAGGAGCTGCCTTGGCGGCGAAGCCGGGGCTCATTCGTCCGCAGGGACGCCGGCGTCGGGCAGTTCGAAGAATGCCCAGAACGGCACGTTCTGTTCTGCCCAGCTGATCGCCGTTTCCGAGAGCACATCCAGCAACGTGTTGAAGTCCTCGGGGCTGTCCCGGCGCAGGTCGGTGGCCTCGCTGAACAGCACCGCGTAGCCGTTGGCGGGCAGCCAGGACAAGTCGCGCAGCGCGTCGGACAGGGCATCCCAGTTGCGGCTCCAACCGGGCGGGAAGTCCAGCTGGGTACCCAGCCGCATCAGCAGGGTGCGTTTGTCGCTGCAGCCTTCCAGGTCCACCCGCAGCACTTTCAGCCCGGCATCGCGGGCCGCCGCGGCCAGGCCGCCGAGGTCGCCGTCGCCGACGCCGTAGACGCCGGCCTGACTGACGTCTTCCAGCCCCATGTCAAAACCGCTGTCGCTCATGGCCGTACTCCGGTGGCGGGGACGCTGAAGCTGCGGAAGCTTTCGTAATGGTCTTCGGTGTAGTACCAGACCTCCGGCGGCGTGCCGCCGGTGACGATGCGTCGGGCGCCACGGTGGTCCAGTCCCGGCGTATCGACGGTGTACTCACGGTAGTAACCGCGCGGCCGCTGCGGCAGTTGGCGTTCGCGGTTGCCGAACACGCTGCCGTCCTGCCGGTGCGGATACGGGCCGCCGCGCTGGATCAGCGCGATGGTGGCGCGTGCTTCGGCCGGCAGGAAGGCCGGCAATGGGTCCGCCGCTGCGCTGGTCCGCTGGACAGGCGATGCGGTGGCGGGCGCATCGGCCGCCTCCTGGGTCAGCGAGGGCGCGAACTGCGGCGGTGCGGGTTGCTGCACCACGCGCATTCCCCACAGCCCTGCGATCAGAAGGACGATGGCTACAACCAGCAGTAACGGCTTGCGCATGGGCAAAGAGGACGTTGGCGGAACAGGCGACGATTATCACGCCAGCGTGCCGTGTTTGTTGAACGGGAGGTTCAGTCGGTCCACTTCACGCCGGGGTAACAATGGCCACGCATGTTGCGTGCAGGTGATCCATGACCCAAGGGCGGGACAAAGTTTCCTTTACACCGGCCTTGGTAAGTTGACCGTTCGTCCCTACCATTCATACCGCACTGTCCGGTTTTTCGGCCGGACGCAGAAACCGGTATCTAAAGGAGATCCCTCATGGCCTACACCCTGCCCAAGCTGCCCTACGCCTACGACGCCCTCGAACCGCATATCGACGCGGCCACGATGGAGATCCACCACAGCAAGCACCACCAGACCTACATCAACAACGTCAACGCCGCGCTGGAAGGCACCGAGTACGCCGACCTGCCGGTCGAGGAACTGGTCAAGAAGACCAAGTCGCTGCCGGAGAACCTGCAGGGCCCGGTCCGCAACAACGGTGGTGGCCATGCCAACCACTCGCTGTTCTGGACCGTGATGTCGCCCAACGGCGGCGGCCAGCCGGTCGGTGACGTGGCCAAGGCCATCGATGCCCAGCTGGGCGGCTTCGAGAAGTTCAAGGAAGCCTTCACCAAGGCAGCGCTGACCCGCTTCGGCAGCGGCTGGGCCTGGCTGAGCGTGACCCCGGACAAGAAGGTGGTCGTGGAGTCCTCGGCCAACCAGGACAGCCCGCTGATGGACGGCAACACCCCGATCCTGGCGCTGGACGTGTGGGAACACGCCTACTACCTGAAGTACCAGAACCGTCGCCCGGAATACATCGGCGCGTTCTTCAACGTGGTCGACTGGAACGAAGTCGAGCGTCGTTACCAGGAAGTCATCGCCTGACGCCGGGCGCCGGTGTCGCCCTCGGGGCGCACCGGCACGGTCAGTATCCAGCGGAAGCCGGGCCGGGAGGTCCGGCTTTCGTCGTTTCAGGGGGTATCGACGGCGGCGTCGTCGAACGGGCGGGTGATGCGCAGGGTGGCCATCATGCCCATCGGCATGGCGGCGCCGGCCTCGCCGGGGGGCAGCACGATGGTCTGCTGCTTGATGTCGGCGAAGCTGCGCACCTGGTAGAGCACATCCATGCCGTGTTCGTTGTTCTCGCTGGGGCGGGCTTCGCTGCGGCGCGCCGAGGGGTTGCGACGCGCCGGCTGGAAGCCCGGCAACTGCCGTACCAGCTCATCGGTGGGCGCGCTGAAGTCGCCCACCACCAGCGATGGCAGGCCCTCGCCGGTGGCGTCCATCCAGGTGCGCAGGTCGGCGGCCTGGTGGCCGCGCGTGATGGGCGTGTCCTCGGTCGGGCGCATCCGCGCGGTGTAGATGTTCAGCCGAGCGCGCTGCAACTGCAGGCGCTGCATGCCGGCGATGGCCGGGGTGCCATCGCCATGCAGCAGGGTGATCCCGTCCTCCAGTGTGGACAGCCGGGTCAATACCGCATTGCCGCGGCGCTGGGCCTGGCTGGGGCGGTCGGCGGAGATGAAGTCACAGCTGTAGCGGAGCTTGCCGCCCAGCCAGCAGGCCGGGTTGCTGGTCTCGCTGTTCTGCTGCACGTCCTGGACCACGATCACGTCCGGATGCAGCTCGGCCAGCAGGCTGGCGATGCGCTCGCGCTCGCCCATCCAGCCTTCGCTGACCGGGGGCAGCCGTACGCTGGCAACCTTGATGACCGGCGCCACTGGCTGGGCCAGCGCCGAGAACGAGAGAACCAGCAGCCCGAAACAGCCCCAACGCAGCATTGCTACGGCTCGAATGGATGAGCCGCCATCGTATTCCCAATGCCGTCTAGGGTTCGTGCATATCCGTAGTTCCAGACCATTCTGCATGCGGTACCAGGCGGTCTGCCGGTACACATGGCAGGTCACGATGCCAGCACGATGCGTTACGCTTGCAACCTTTGTATCAACGGATCGCCTCCAGATGACGACCAGCCACCCCGCCGCCGCAACGCCCAAGGGGCGCATGCCCCGCCAGATCCCCTACATCATCGGCAATGAGGGCTGCGAGCGGTTCAGTTTCTATGGGATGCGCAACATCCTGGTCCAGTTCCTGATCACCTCCACGCTGCTGCAGCACATCCTGGACGCGGATGCGCGCGCGCTGGAAGCCAAGGACCTGATGCACACCTTCATGATCGGCGTGTACTTCTTCCCGCTGCTGGGTGGCTGGGTCGCCGACCGCTTCTTCGGCAAGTACAACACCATCCTGTCCTTCAGCCTGATCTACTGCCTGGGCCATGCGTTCCTGGCGGTGTTCGAGGACAGCCGCATGGGCTTCTTCGCCGGCCTGGGCCTGATCGCCTTCGGCGCGGGCGGCATCAAGCCGCTGGTGGCCTCGTTCGTCGGCGACCAGTTCGACCAGAGCAACAAGCACCTGGCCAAGAAGGTGTTCGACGCCTTCTACTGGATCATCAACTTCGGATCGCTGTTCGCCTCGCTGAGCATGCCGCTGTTCCTGAAGAACTTCGGGCCGTCGGTGGCCTTCGGTATCCCGGGCCTGCTGATGTTCATCGCCACCTTCGTGTTCTGGCTGGGCCGCAAGCGCTACGTGCTGGTCAAGCCGGACATGGCCGATGACCCGAACTCCTTCGGCAAGGTGATCCGCACCGCGCTGTTCGCGCGCAAGGCCGGCCACGGCCGGCCGGGCCTGGTGCTGGCCGGGCTGGGCCTGGTCGCCGCGGTGGTCTCGCTGGCGATGACCCCGGTGCTGGGCTTCGTGATCGCCGCCTGCATCGCGCTGGTGCTGGTGATCGCCGGTGTCGGCGGCGGCGCCTGGCTGCAGCTGGACCGTGCCCGTGGCATCCATCCGGACGAGGCGGTCAACGGCGTGCGCAACGTGCTGCGGGTGCTGGTGATCTTCGCGCTGGTCACCCCGTTCCATTCGCTGTTCGACCAGAAGGCCTCGACCTGGGTGATCCAGGGCGAGGAAATGACCAAGCCGGCCTGGTTCGTCGCCTCGCAGATGCAGGCATTGAACCCGGCGCTGGTGATGATCCTGATCCCGTTCAACAACCTGGTGCTGTACCCGCTGCTGGCCAGGCTGGGCTGGGAGCCGACCGCGCTGCGCCGCATGACCGCCGGCATCGCCTTCAGCGGCCTGGCCTGGATCGTGATCGGTGGCATCCAGGTGGTGATGGACGGCGGCGAGCCGATGTCCATCGTCTGGCAGATCCTGCCGTACGCGCTGCTGACCTTTGGCGAGGTGCTGGTCTCGGCGACCGGGCTGGAGTTCGCCTACAGCCAGGCCCCGCAATCGATGAAGGGCGTGGTGATGAGTTTCTGGAACCTGACCACCACGGTCGGTAACCTGTGGGTGCTGCTGGCCAACTTCGCGGTGCGCAATGATGCGGTGACCACCAACATCGCCACCACCGGCCTGAGTGTGACCGCCTTCCAGATGTTCTTCTTCGCCGGATTCGCCCTGCTGGCAGCGTTGGCCTTTGGCTGGTACGCGCGCCGGTACAAGGTCGTCGACAACTACCGCGCAGCCTGAGCCGAGCCTGACCGCCCATGAACTATCCCGTCACCCTGTTCCTGATCGCCGTCACCGTGCTGGTGTCCTGGATGGCGTTCAACAACCGCAAGCTTGCGGACCGGCTGATCCTGTGGCCGCCGGCCATCGACCGGCACAAGCAGTACGACCGGTTGCTGACCTACGGCTTCATCCATGCCGATTTCACCCACCTGCTGTTCAACATGATCACGCTGTTCTTCTTCGGTCGCGCGATCGAGGGGCTGATGCTGCGGTTGAGCGGGCAGTGGTGGGTGTTCCCGCTGTTCTACCTGTCGGCGTTGCTGGTATCGATCCTGCCCAGCTACCTGAAGAACCAGAAAAACCCGAACTACCTGAGCCTGGGGGCCTCCGGCGCGGTGTCGGCGGTGCTGTTCGCCTTCGTGCTGGTGTCGCCGTGGTCGCTGATCTTCGTGTTCTTCATCCCGGCCCCGGCCGTGCTGTATGCCGTGTTCTACGTGGGCTACAGCATCTGGATGGACAAGAAGGGCGGGGACAACGTCAACCACAGCGCCCACCTGGCCGGTGCGGCCTATGGCGTGATGTTCATGCTGTTGATGTCGCCGGACCTGCTGCAGCACTTCCTGCAGGCGCTGATGAATCCCAGCTTCGGCCGCTGAGGCAGAAAAGGGGGGGCTCCGGGTGCCGGGGCCTTTCCCCGGGAACCTGCGGCCTGGCGGAAGGAACACGCCAGGCACGGCTGCGGCGGTAGATCGTGCGGGCTGACAGGCGTCAGCCCCGGGCGCTTCAGGCCTCGTAGGTCGCCAGCAGGCGGGTGTAGACCTCGTTGTCGATCTTCTCGAACTCCCAGGTGTGGGTGTCGCCGGTCACCGTGAGCTGGAACAGGCCTTCCAGCAGGGTGGCATCGTGGTCGTTGCTCGGGATGGCGCGTTCGTTGTCGTACATGGGGCTGTCCTGGTGCTGTTCTGTCCGTTGTCCGGGTACACAGCAAGAGTCATGCCAGCATTTCTGGCAGGATTGAGCCGCCCCCGGGCTCGCGCCAGGGGCGGGAATGTCGGAAAGTGACGCAATGCGGCGGACGCGGGAGGCCTTTGCGTCATCACGCTGCGTTGACTTTGCGACCCGGTACCTGGAAAAAGGAGCAGGCACATGGCAGCAACGGGAAATGACGGCGCTTCGATCCGGCACGACGCGCACGCGCGTCGCTTCGAAACCCGGGTGGACGGCCATCTGGCCGAGCTGGACTACGTGATGGAAGGCAACACCATGGTCATCACCCATACCGGGGTGCCGGAGGCCATCGGTGGACGTGGCATCGCCGCCGCGCTGACCCGGCATGCGCTGGACCATGCACGCGCCGAAGGCTGGAGGGTGGTGCCGGCCTGCGCCTATGCCGCCGCTTTCATGCAACGTCATGGCGAATACACGGACCTGCTGGGATAATTGGCCCTGCGCGGCCAGGCCCGATCGGGCGGCCATCTCTTCGAGGAAGCACAGGGCATGAACAGGTTTGCACAGGGATCGTATGCAGCAGCGGTGCTGCTGTTGGCATTGGCAGGATGCAAGCGTGAGGACGCGCCGCAGGCGCCGGTAGCGGCAACGCCGGAGGCGCCGGCTGCACCGGTCGAGCAGGGTGCGGCACCGGCCGACCTGCGCGACGTCATCGAGAACACGCCGAGCTATGTGATCGGCATCAGCTACCCGCCCGCCGCGGCCAAGTACCCGGGCCTGGCGCAGGAACTGACGCAGTACGCCGAGCATGCCAAGGCCGAACTGCTCAAGGCCGTGGGCGAACTGGGCAACGACAAGCCGACCGCGCCCTATGAGCTGTCGCTGGCCTTCGACATGTTGGCCGATACCAGCAAGGTCGTCGCGGTGTCCGCCGACGGCAGCAGCTACACCGGTGGGGCCCATGGCCAGCCGCTGGTGGCGCGTTTTGTCTGGTTGCCCGAGCGGCAGAAGCTGCTGCGCGCCGAGGACCTGATCGACGGCGACAAGGGCTGGAAAGCGATCAGCGACTACGCCGAGGACAAGCTGCTGGAGCAGGCGACCGTTCGTGCCCAGGGCGAGGACCTGTCGCCGGAGGAACAGCAGGCCCAGGTGCGCAACCTGGCCAAGATGATCGACGAGGGCACCGCCCCGGACGCGGCCAACTTCGCCCAGTTCCAGCCGGTGATGGACGCCTCCGGCCGCATCAGTGCGCTGCGCTTCGTGTTCGCGCCGTACCAGGTGGGGCCGTATTCCGATGGCACGCAGACGGTGGACGTGCCGGCTGCCGCCCTGCTGCCGTACGTGGCCGCCGATTACCGGGAGTTGTTCGCACAGCCGTAAACCGTGGAGGGCCAGCGATGGATGCAGGGTTGCAACGACGCGTCGAAGCACTGCTGCAGGAAGCGGACGTGGTCCCGGGTGGGACGCGTGCGCAGGATATCGACATCCTCGACCCGCGCTTCTACGCGCGGGTGTTGGCCGATGGCTCGCTCGGGCTGGGCGAGAGCTACATGGAAGGCTGGTGGCGCGCGCATTCGCTCGATGGCTTCCTGACCCACCTGCTGGAGGCGCGCCTGGACGAGCGCGTGCACGGCAGCGGCGAGGTCTGGGATGCGCTCAAGGCCAAGCTGTTCAACCTGCAGAGCGGGCAGGGCAGTTTCGAGGTTGGCAAGCGCCACTACGACCTGGGCAATGACCTGTACCGGGCGATGCTGGGCAAGCGCCTGGTCTACAGCTGCGGCTACTGGCGCCACGCCGATACGCTGGATGCGGCCCAGGAGGCCAAGCTGGACCTGATCTGCCGCAAGTTGCGGCTGCAACCGGGCATGCGCATCCTCGACATCGGCTGTGGCTGGGGCGAGGCGTTGAAGTTCGCGGCCGAGCGCTATGGCGTGCAGGGCGTCGGGGTGACCATCTCGCACGAACAGGCGGTGCTGGCCCGGGAGATCTGCGCCGGGCTGCCGGTCGAGATCCGCCTGCAGGACTACCGCGAGCTGGACGAGCCCTTCGACGCGATCCTGTCGGTGGGCATGTTCGAGCATGTCGGGGTCAAGAACTACCGCACCTACTTCGAGACCGCCCGGCGCTGCCTCGGCGAGCAGGGCCTGTTCCTGCTGCACAGCATCGGCACCAACATCAGCCGCGACCGCACCGATCCGTGGATCGCGCGCTACATCTTCCCCAACTCGATGCTGCCCTCGGCCGCGCAGATCTCCACGGCGATGGAAGGGTTGTTCGTGCTGGAGGACTGGCACAACTTCGGCACCGACTACGACCTGACCCTGCAGGCCTGGCGCGACAACGTGGAAGCGGCCTGGGACGTGCTGGACCCGCGCTACGACGAGCGCTTCCGGCGGATGTGGCGGTTCTACCTGGCCGGTTCGATGTCCACCTTCCGCACCCGGCATTCGCAGTTGTGGCAACTGGTGCTGTCGCCGCGCGGCGTGCCCGGTGGCTACGTGGGTGTCCGCTAGGCGTGTGCTGTTGGCTGTCGACCGCCGATGGCGGCGCCGGCGGGGGGACGCAGTGAAGGGGCAAGGGATGGCGCCGGATCCCGGTGCATTCATGTCCATGAGCAGGAGCTGCCGCAGCCGTTCGAGGTGATTCCTGGTCGGGGCTGGCTGTCCGGCGTGATATTTCATTCACTCATTGATATTTCATTTGTGTATTATATTCGCCAGTCCTGACTCCTTTCCTGGCGATGAGCAGCTTCGACCCCACCGAAATCCGCATCGATGCCACCTGCAACCGGTGGCCGGGTTTCCCGCGCGAACCGGCGGTGCTGGTCCGGCTGGTCAAGGGCATCTACAAGTCGGTCCATGACCACGCCAACGCGGTGCTGCGCGACTTCGACCTCTGCCACGCCGAGTACAACGTGCTGATGATGCTGTACGGCACGCCGGACCGCCCGGTCAGCCCGTCCGAGCTGGCCGGCGCGGCCACCGAGAAGTCGGCCAACATCACCCGCCTGACCGACCTGCTGTGCCGCAAGGGGCTGCTGGAGCGCATTCCGCACCCGGAGGACCGGCGCAAGCTGGACCTGCGCCTGACCCACGAAGGCGTGGCCTGCGTGGAGCGCATGCTGCCGGCCATGTCCGGCCTGCTGCTGCAGCAGGTGGAAGGGTTGAACGAAGCCGAGCAGCACCAGTTGGAAGCACTGCTGAAAAAGATGCTTGCCGGCATCGACGCAATCTGAGGTCGCAATGTCCGCCGTACCTTCCTCCGCCACGCCGAGTACCGGGGCCGCCCCGTGGTACGCGGGCCTGGGTGATTTCCTGAAAGGCGAAGCCGACGCCTGGCTGTTCGTGCTGCGCGTGGCGTTGTCGTTCTTCATCACCGGTTGGCTGGCCATGCGCATGGGCCTGCCGCAACCGGGGACGGCGATGATGACCACCATCATCGTCATGCACCGGCAGAGCGGCATGGTGCTGGCCAAGGGCTTCTACCGCGTGCTCGGCACGCTGGTCGGCGCCGCCGCCGCGTTGGCGATCGTGGCGCTGTTCCCCCAACAGCGCGAACCGCTCCTGCTGGTGATGGCGCTGTGGATCGGTGCCTGCGCCGCCGGCGCGACGCTGCACCGCAACTTCAAGTCATACGCCTTCGTGCTGGCCGGCTATACCGCGGCGATCATCGCCCTGCCGGTGATCTCCACCCATCCGGGCCAGGTGTTCGATTCGGCGGTGGCCCGGATCAGCGAGGTGATGCTGGGCCTGGTGGTCAGCGCGGTGATCAGCGACACCGTGCTGCCGGTGCGCCTGCGCGACACCCTGCGCGCGGCGGTCCGCGGGCAGTACGCCAACTTCCTGGAATTCGTGCGCGAGGCGGTGCAGGGCGAGCTGCCGCGTGAGCGCATGGAACAGGCGCACCTGCGCGTGGTGCGCGATGCGGTGACGTTGGAAGACCTGCGCAGTTCGGTGATCTTCGAAGACCCGGAGGCGCGCGCGCGCAGCCTGCACATCCAGCAGTTCAACCAGCGCTTCATGGCGGCCTCGACCAGCTTCCAGTCCCTGCACCACCTGATCAACCGGCTGATGCGGATGGACAACACCGATGCGGCGCAGTCGTTGGTGGCCCTGTACCAGCCATTGGGCAACGCGCTGCAGTCGGCGGCTTCGCTGGCACCGGAGGCCTTGGCCACGCGCATCCACGCGGTGCACCAGGCCTTGCCCGAGCGCGCCGCACGGCTGCGCGAGGGGCTGGCTGACCGTGCCCAGGCCGAGGACTTCGAGGTGGGCACCGGCCTGCTGCTGCGCTTCACCCATGAGCTCGAAGCGTATGTACAGGCCCGCGCGCAGCTGCTGGACCGGGTGGTGGCCTCCGGCGGCGTGGAGCAGGTGCACTTCGTGCGCGGCAATGACCATGCCGGCGCCGGGCTGGCCTTCATCCGCACCACGGTGACGATGCTGCTGCTGGGTGCGTTCTGGATCGCGACCGGCTGGCCGATGGGCGCCAACGCAATGCTGTTGGCGACTATCTTCTCCGGCTTGTTCGCCACGGTGCCCAACGCCGCACGGCTGACCGTCAGGATGTCCGGCGGCTACCTGCTGGGCCTGGTGGCCGGCTATGCCTGCGAGTTCGAGGTGCTGACCCGGCTCGATGGCTATGCGTTGCTGGTGGCGGGTATCCTGCCGTTCTTCATCGTCGGCCCGTACCTGACCACCCGCCCCAAGCTGGCCGCGCTCGGCCTGGGCTACGCGATGGGCTTCGTCAATATCCTCGCGTTGACCAACCCGATGGTGTTCGACCCGCAGCACTTCTTCAACGACAGCCTGTCGCAACTGACCGCGCTGGCGGCGGCGCTGGTGAGCTTCATGCTGCTGCCCTCGGTGGCCGGTTCGTCGTGGCTGCGGCGGCGACAGATGGCGGCATTGCGGGCGCAGGTGCGCCTGGCCGCGCAAGGGCCACTGCCGGGGCTGCGGCATCGGTTCGAGAGCATGAACAGTGACCTGGTGCACCAGATCGTGGTGCACACCACGCCCGGTAGCGAGGACTCGCGGCGGCTGCTGGCCTGGGCGCTGGCGGTCAACGAGACCGGTCGCGCGCTGATCCACCTGCGCCATGACGTCGCACGCGAGCCCCTGTCCGGCCCGTTGCACCAGCAGGTGGATGCGGCTGTGGCGGCGCTGGCGGACTTCTTCCAGCAGCCGTCCCGCCATGCCTGGTGGCGCGCCGACCAGCAACTGCGGCAGGCCAGTGATGCCGCGCGTGAAGAAGCCGGCCAGCGTGGCGTGGCGCGGCAGGTGCTGCGGCACCTGCGGCTGGTGCGCCTGGCGATGGTCGACGACCACTCGGTGATGGCGACCTACATCGTTGCAACCGACCCCACCCTGGAGGAACTGCCCCGTGCCCATTGAAATCGCCTTCGGCGGCAGCCTGTTCCCCGGCCTGCTGGTGTTGTTCTGCGTGGTCTGCGCCCTGCTGTGGGCGCTGGATGCAGTGGCCGGGCGGCGCGGCTGGTATCGCTACGTGTGGCACCCCTCGTTGTTCCGCATCGCGGTGTTCACCTGCCTGTTTGGTGGCCTAGGCCTGTTGCTGTTCTGAGATTCCCCCAATGACTCCCAAGACCCAATCCCTGCTTCGTTTCTCCCTTACCGCCGTGGTCGTCGTGATCGCGGCCCTGATCGCCATCGCGATGTGGCGCCATTACATGTATTCGCCGTGGACCCGCGAGGGCCGCCTGCGTGCGGAAGTGGTGCGCGTGGCAGCGGACGTCTCCGGGCCGGTGACCGGCGTGTCCGTGCAGGACAACCAGCAGGTCAAGCGCGGCGATGTGCTGTTCACCATCGACGAGGAACGCTACCGCAATGCGCTTGCACAGGCGCGCGGCAACCTGGCCGCGGCGCAGGCCGCCGCGCGTGCCGCCGGTGCCAGCATCCAGGCCGCTTCGGCCGGTGCCGCGCAGCAGAGCGCCAACGCGGCCCGCTACGAGCTGCAGTACCAGCGTCGTGAGCGCATTGCCGGCAGCCTGATCTCCGAGGAATCGCGCAGCGATGCACGCAGTGCCGCGCAGGCCGCCCGTGCCGGGGTCGCGCAGGCGCAGGCCAGCCGGCAGCAGGCCAGTGCGGCCCAGCAGCAGGCCCTGGCGGCGGTGGAGCAGGCCCAGGCCGCGCTGGCGACCGCCGAGCTGAACCTGGAGCGCACCCAGGTGCGTGCGCCGGTGGACGGCTACGTCACCAACCTGGAGGTCCGCCAGGGCGATTACGCCAGTGCCGGCGCCGCGCGCCTGGCGCTGATCGATACCGATTCGTTCTGGGTGTACGGGTACTTCGAGGAGACCAAGCTCTCGCAGCTGCATGTCGGCGACGGCGCGAAGATCGAGCTGATGAGCGGGCAGACCCTGCATGGCCACATCGAGAGCATCGCGCATGGCATCACCGATGCAGACAGCCCGACCGGCACCGACCTGCTGGCCAACGTCAACCCGACCTACAACTGGGTACGCCTGGCACAGCGCATCCCGGTGCGGATCCGGCTGGACGCGGGCACGGTGCATGATGGCATCGTGCTGGCCAACGGCATGACGGCGACGGTGGTGGTGGAGGCGAGGGGCTGAGGCGGCCGCGTTGCGCGCCGACGGCCCTCATCCGCCCTGCGGGCACCTTCTCCCGCGCACGGGAGAAGGCAGCTGCTCGACTCTCCGCAAGTCGTCACGGGTACGGGCGCCGCCAAGGATCGAAGCCGATGACTCTCCCTTCTCCCGCCTGCGGGAGAAGGTGCCCGCAGGGCGGTTGAGGGCGCTTTGCTCCAGCACTAGATGAAGAAACGCCCGGCAGTGCCGGGCGTTTCGCTTTGCATGCGCGGTGAAGCTTACTTCGCGGTCGACCCCGAGGTCAGGCCACGCTTCTCCAGCAGCGGCTCGATCTGCGGCTCGTGGCCAGCGAAGTTGCGGAACAGCTCCATCGCATCCACGCTGCCACCCTTGGACAGCAGGGTTTGGCGGAAATGGTCGCCGTTGGCGCGCGACAGGCCGCCGTGCTCGCGGAACCACTTCTGGGTGTTGGCGTCCAGCACCTCGGACCAGATGTAGGCGTAGTAGCCGGCCGAGTAACCGCCCATGATGTGGCTGAAGTACGGGGTCTTGTAACGCGGCGGGACCGGCGCGTAGTAGATGCCGTCCTTGACCAGCGCTTCATGCTCGAACTTCATCACGTCCTGCGGTGCCGGCACGTCGCTGACGCCGATCTGGTGCCAGCGCTGGTCCAGCATCGCCGCGCCCAGGTACTCGGTGGTGGCAAAGCCCTGGTTGAACTTGGATGCGGCGATCACCTTGTCCAGCAGCGCCTGCGGCATCGCCGAACCGTTCTGGTAGTGCTTGGCGTAGTTGGCCAGGATGGTCGGCTCGTCGGCCCACATCTCGTTGACCTGCGACGGGAACTCGACGAAGTCACGCGGCACGGCGGTGCCCGAGAAGTACGGGTACTTCACGTTGGAGAACATGCCGTGCAGGGCGTGGCCGAACTCGTGGAAGGTGGTGTTCACCTCGTCCCAGGTCAGCAGCGTCGGCTTGCCCGCCGGCGGCTTGGGGATGTTGAGGTGGTTGGCCACCACCGGCTTGTCGCCGGTCAGCGCGGACTGCGAGACGTAGGAGTTCATCCAGGCGCCACCGCGCTTGGACTCGCGCGCATACGGGTCGAAGATGAAGATCGCCAGCTGGCTGCCGTCGGCATCGAACACGTCGTAGACGGTGACGTCGTCGTGGTAGACCGGCAGATCGGTACGCTGCTTGAAGGTCAGGCCGAATTCCTTGCCGGCGGCGAAGAACACGCCGTCTTCCAGCACGCTCTTGAGCTCGAAGAACGGCTTGAGCTGGGATTCGTCGAAGTCGTACTTGGCCTGGCGCACCTTCTCGCTGTAGAAGGCCCAGTCCCAGGGCTGCAGTTCGAAGGTCGGCTTGCCGGCGGCCTTCTGCTCGGCGTCGATCATGGCCTGCAGGTCGCCGGCCTCGCGCTTGGCATTGGCCACCGCGGCCGGGGCCAGCTGGCCGAGCATGGCATTGACCGCTTCCGGGGTCTTGGCGGTCTGGTTGCCCAGCGAGTAGGCGGCGAAGTTCGGGAAGCCCATCAGCGCGGCCTTCTCGGCGCGGATGGTCATGATGCGCGAGACCAGCGCGGTGTTGTCGTACTCGCCCCCCTTGCTGCCGCGCGACACCGAGGCTTCGTAGATGCGCTGGCGCAGCGCGCGGTTGGTCAGGTTGGTCAGCGCCGGCTGGCCGGTGGTGTTGAGCAGGGCGATGACGTACTTGCCGTCCAGCTTGCGGGCCTTGGCGGCTTCGGCGGCAGCGGCGACCTGCTCGGTGGACAGGCCATCGAGCTGGGTGACGTCATCGACGACGATGTAGGACGCGTTGACCTCGGCCAGCACGTTCTGGCTGAAGCGGGTGCCCAGGTTGGCCAGCTCGGCGTTCATGTCCTTGAGCTTGGCCTTGTCGGCGTCGGACAGCTTGGCGCCGGCGCGGACGAAGTTGTCGTAGTACTTCTCGACCAGGCGCAGGCCCTCGGCATCCAGGCCCAGCTTGGCGCGGTCGTTGTAGAGGGTCTCGATGCGGCTGAACAGCTTGCCATTGAGGTTGATGGCGTCGCTGTGGGCGGCGAACCGGGCCGAGTAGTCCGCCTGCAGCTTCTTGCGCGCGTCGTTGGTGTCCGCGCCGATCAGCGCGAAGAACACGGTGGTGGCGCGGTCCAGGATGGCGCCGCTGTTCTCCAGCGCGATCAGGGTGTTGTCGAAGGTCGGTGCGGCCGGGTTGTTGGCGATCGCCTCCACTTCCTTCAGCTGCTGGGCCATGCCTGCGTCGAATGCCGGGGCGAAGTCGCTGTCCTTGATCTTGTCGAACTGCGGGTAATGCAGCGGCAGCGTGCTTTCGGCGAAGAACGGGTTGGCCTGCTGGGCGGTCTGGGCGGTGGCGGCGTGGGCAGTCACGCTGTAGGCCGGCAGGGCAAGGCCCAGGGTCGCGGCAAGGGCAAGGGCAAGGCGGGTATTCAAGTCGGAAACTCCGGATAAGACTGATCGGAAAGGGTAACCCGGGGCGCAGGGCAGGGGGTGTGCCGAACGGCATGGGCGACGCCGTTGGCGCATGTTGGCCGCCGATGAGACCGTGATGACGTAGGCTTGCAGGCTCATTCCGGAGGTGCAGCCATGACCAGTGCATACGATTTCCAGACCACGGCGCTGGATGGGCAGCCGCTGGCGCTCGATGGATTCCGCGGCAAGGTGCTGCTGCTGGTCAACACCGCCTCCAAATGCGGATTCACGCCGCAGTACGAAGGGCTGGAGCGCCTGTGGCGTGAACTGGGGCCGCAGGGCCTGGTGGTGATCGGCTTCCCCTGCGACCAGTTCGGCCACCAGGAGCCGGGCGAAGCCGGTGAGATCGCCAGCTTCTGTGCGCTCAACTACGGGGTGAGCTTCCCGATGTCGGGCAAGATCAAGGTCAATGGCCCGGAGGCCCATCCGCTCTGGCACTGGCTGCAACGGCAGAAGCGCGGGGCGCTGGGCATCGGTGCGATCAAGTGGAACTTCAGCAAGTTCCTGGTTGGCCGCGACGGGCAGGTACTTGCCCGCTACGCGCCGACCGCGCGCCCGGAATCGCTGGAAGCGGATATCCGCGTGGCACTGGGCTGAGCCGCCGGATACGACAACGGCTGGATCCCCGCAGGACCCAGCCGTTGCACGTGGTCACGCCGGGTGCTTGCCTGGCTTACTTCTCGACGAAGGCCCGCTCGAACACGTAGTGCCCCGGCGTGCCGATGCGGGTGGAGACTTCAAAGCCGCGTGCGTCGAGCACGCTGCGCAGGTCGGCCAGCATCTGCGGGCTGCCGCAGATCATGAAGCGGTCGTTGGCCGGGTCCAGCGTCGGCAGGCCCAGGCGTTGCTGCATCTGCCCGGTTTCCATCAGCGTGGTCAACCGGCCCTGGTTGGGGAACGGCTCGCGGGTGACCGCCGGGTAGTACAGCAGCTTGTCGCGGACGATGTCGCCCAGGATCTCGTCCTGCGGCAGTTCCTTCTCGAAGTAGTCGCGGTAGGCCAGGTCTTTCTCGAAGCGCACGCCGTGGCAGACGATGACCTTCTCGAAGCGCTCGTAGGTTTCCGGGTCCTTGACGATGCTCAGCCAGGGCGCCAGGCCGGTACCGGTGCCCAGCAGGTACAGGTGCTTGCCCGGGTGCAGGTCGCTGATCAGCAGGGTGCCGGTGGGCTTCTTGCCGACCAGGACCTTGTCGCCCACCTTCAGGTGCTGCAGGCGCGAGGTCAGCGGGCCGTCCTGCACCTTGATGCTGAAGAAGTGCAGCTGCTCTTCCCAGTTGGCGCTGGCGATGGAATAGGCGCGCATCAGCGGGCGGGCGCCTTCGTTTTCCAGGCCGATCATCACGAACTGGCCGTTGTCGAAGCGGAAGCCGCTGTCGCGGGTGGTGGAGAAACTGAAGTAGGCGTCCGTCCAGTGACGGACCTCGAGCACCGTTTCGGCGCCAAAAGCGGAAGACATTGCTGTGGTTCGGATTTGGAGTGTCGCGGGTATTCTAGCCGAATTGACCCAAATGGGAATGAATCGCATTTGAGGCGATTTGCCCGGTCCCATCACCGGAGAGGCGGTTCGGCGCCCTCCCTTTGCCGCTGGCGAGGGGGCGGTTGGGGAGTGGACATGGCTCGGCACCCTCCGCTGGCTTCCCGGCTCAGCGGTAACCCGCCGCCTGCAGCTCGAACAGCTCGGCGTAGCGGCCACCTTCGGTCATCAACTGCGCGTGGGTGCCGCTGGCCTCGATGCGGCCGTCGGCCAGCACCAGGATACGGTCGGCCATGCGCACCGAGGAGAAGCGGTGCGAGATCAGCACGGCGGTGCGGTTGTCCGACAATTCCTTGAAGCGCTGGAACACCTCGAACTCGGCGCGTGCGTCCAACGCGGCGGTGGGCTCGTCGAGGATCATCACCTGCGCATCGCGCATGTAGGCGCGGGCGATGGCGATCTTCTGCCACTGGCCGCCGGACAAATCCACGCCGGTCTTGAAGCGGCGGCCGATCAACTGCGCGTAGCCATTGGGCAGGCCTTCGATCACCTCGTCGGCCAACGCGCGATGGGCGGCATCGCGGATGCGGGCCTGGTCGTCCATGGCTTCGACCAGCCCGACGCCGATGTTCTCCCCGGCAGACAGGTGGTAGCGCACGAAGTCCTGGAAGATCACCCCCATGTTGGCGCGCAGGTCATCCAGGTCGTAATCGCGCAGGTCGCGGCCATCGAGCAGGATGCGGCCTTCATCGGGGTCGTACAGCCGTGCCAGCAGCTTGACCAGGGTGGTCTTGCCGGCACCGTTCTCGCCGACCAGCGCGATCACTTCGCCCGCACGCAACTGGAAGTCGAGGTGCCGCACCGCCCAGCGCTCGGCATCGGGGTAGCGGAAGCCGACGTTCTCGAACACGAAGCCCTCGCGGATGGGACGCGGGATGGCGATGGCATCCGGGGTGGAATGGATCTCGGGCTTGATCGCGAAGAACGAGAACAGGTCGTCCAGGTACAGCGCCTGGCTGGCCACCTGCGAGAAGCCGCTCAGCAGGCCTTCGAGCAGTTGGCGCAGGCGCATGAAGCTGCCCGACAGGAAGGTCAGGTCGCCGATGCTGAACTCGCCACGGATGGTGCGCCAGGCGATGTAGGCATAGGCGGCGTAGTAGCCCAGCGTGCCGAGCGCAGCCAGCAGCGTGCCCCATACCGCACGCTTGCGTGCCAAGGCGCGGTTGGCGCGGTAGAAGCGTTCGGCCAGCAGCTTGTAGCGGTCGATCAGGAAGCGGTGGAGGTTGAAGATCTTCACCTCCTTGGCGGTCTCGACGCTGGCGCCGACCTGGCGCAGGTAGTCAAGCTGGCGCCGCTCCGGCGTCCAGCTGAAATTGAGCGAATAGCCCAGCGTGTTGAAGTGTGATTCGCCGATGAAGGCCGGCACCAGCGCCACCGCCAGCAACAGCATCAGCCACGGTGCGTACATCACCAGCCCGGCGGCGAAGCTGATCACGGTGATCATGTCCTGCGCCTGCCCGAACAGCTGCGCCATCAGGCTCATGCGGCCCATGGTCTGGCGCCGGGCGCGGTCGAGCTTGTCCTGCAGGTCCGGGTCCTCGAAGTCCTCCAGGTCCAGCTCGGCGGCGTGCTCCATCAGGCGCACGCTGGTGGCGTTGGTGAACAGCTCCGACAGCAATGAATCGGCGTAGTTGACCAGCCGGCCGAGCAGGTCCGAGCCGATGGCGATGCCCAGTTCGAGCAGCAGCAGTTCCAGCAGGGTGTTGAGGTGGCCGCTGGCCAGCGCCTCGCCCAGCGGCGGCATCGCGCCGGCACCGGCCAGGCGCACGGCCTCGTCGATGATCAGCTTGCCCACGTACAGCATCGCCACCGGCATCAGCGCGCGGATCAGGCGCAGGCCCAGGCTGGTGAGGGTCAACCAGCGGCTGGTCTGCCAGACCTGCCGCAGGAACGGCGGCAGGTTGCGCATGGCGTCCACGCGCTCACGGAAACTGGGTTGCTTGCCCGAGGCGTTGGTCGGTGCGGAAGCGGGATGCGGCATGGCGGCTCAGGCGGACGGGGGCCGCTTCAGGTTACCGCGTACCGCTGCGTTCAGCCGTCCTTGCCGAGGTCGATGTCGCCCATCTGTGCGTCGTCGCGGCCATCGGGGTTGTCGCGCACGGCTTGGCCGCGCTCACCGAACGAGCGGGTGCCGGTGTCGACATTGAGGTGGTTGTGCACGCCGCGCACGCCATCAATGCCAGCCACCAGCTGTTCGACCTGCTGTTTGGCGGCGGTGCTGGGGACGTCACCGGACAGCGTGACCTGCCCATCCTTGACCTGAACCAGGACCTGCGAGGACTGGCCCTGCTGGCCGAGGCTGCGGACCACGTCATCGCCAATCAGGGTGTCGGAACGTTGTGCTGCCATGGTCGTCTCCTGCAAAAGAAGCCCCAACATGGCGCAAGCGGCGTGAGCATGTCGTTACTTCTCGTTCGGCAGGCTCAGCGGCGCGGGCCTTCCGGCGGTGGCGGATCGGAGGACTGCAGCGCCACCGGCAGGTGCCAGCCGAAATGCATGGCCATCATGCGCAGCCCGAAGCACAGCGCGGCGCCGGCCAGTGCGCAGGGCAGGGGCGGCAGGCCCAGCCAGTAGCCCACGGCCACCACTGCCGCGCCGGCCAGCGCGGCCACCGCGTACAGCTCGGCCTGCAGCACCAGCGGCACCTGCGCGAGCAGTACATCGCGGGCGATGCCGCCGCCGATGCCGGTCAACATGCCCAACGCGGCGGCCATCGGCGGGGCGATGCCGAACGCCAGCGCCTTCTGCGTGCCGGCCACCGCGAACAGGGCCAGGCCCATCGCATCGAACATCCGCACCGGGTACTGCAGGCGCTCGATCAGCGGTGCCCAGAAGAACGTCACCACGCCCGCGGCCAAGGTGATGGCCGGGTAGCGCCAGTCACTGATCGCGGCCACCGGGGTGGCGCCGATCAGCAGGTCACGGGTGATGCCGCCGGCCAGTGCGGCGGCGAAGGACAGCACCAGCACGCCGAAGATATCCAGCCGCCGGCGCACCCCCATCGTCGCCCCGGACAGGGCGAAGACGAAGGTGCCGATGAGGTCGAGGATCAGGACGAGGGTTCCCATGCCGCGTATTGTGCGGTCTGGCGCGGGAACCGGCCATCGGACCAGGCGACGCTGGCCGGGTGCTTGCCTGGCGCTTTCTCAGGGCAGCGGTGGCAGCAGGCCCGCGCCCAGCCGGTTCCAGGCGTTGATCACCGCCACGCCCATGCTCAGGTCGCTGATGCCCTTGTCATCGAAGTGCGGCGCCAGGGCGTCGAAGGCAGCCTGCGACGGGGCGCCGTCGGGCAGGCGGGTCAGGGCTTCGGCCCAGCCCAGTGCGGCGCGCTCGCGGGCATCGAAGAAGCGGCTTTCATGCCAGGCCGGCAGGGTGTCGAGCTTGCGCGGCTCGATGCCGGCCTTGCGCAGCGTGGTCGCATGCATGTCCATGCAGTAGCCGCAGCCATTGATCTGCGACACGCGCAGAAACACCAGTTCAAGCAGGTCTGCGTCGATGGAGCTGTCGTGCACGGCCTTGCTGGTGGCGAGCAGGCCCTTGAACGCCTCGGCAGCCAGGCGGGTATAGGGGACGCGGGGAGAGTCGGACGAAGACATCATGGGCTCCATGACGGCCACGGTGGCCGTCTTTCACTGCAAGGACGCGCCAGCGTCACCGGCTGTGACAGGGGTGGGCAGCTTGTTCGGATTGAGCACGCTGTAGATGGTGGCGATGCGGCCATCGACCACCTCGATGGTGGTGACCGAGTGCAGCTGGCCGGCGTGGAAACGCAGGATGGCCGGCTGCCCGTTGACGCTGCCCAGCCGGGCCGGTTGGGCGCCACCACGCCGCGCGATGGCCCAGAACAGGCGGCCGATGCGCTCGGCACCGAGCAACGGACGGATCGCCGCGGTCACCACGCCGCCGCCGTCGGAAAGCAGGCGCGCATTGGTGTGCAGCAAGGCCTGGATGGCATCGCTGTCGCCGTCCTGGCAGGCGTCCATGAAGCGCGCCAACAGCTGGCGGTGCTGGGTGCCATCGGCTTCGAAGCGCGGCCGGCCGGCCTGCAGGCGCTGGCGGGCGCGGTGGACCAGCTGGCGGCAGTTGGCTTCGCCGTGGCCGAGCAGGCGGGCGATCTGCGGATAGTCGTGGTCGAACACCTCCTTGAGCAGGAAGGCGGCACGTTCGTCGGGGCTGAGCTGTTCGAGCAGGGTCAGGAAGGCCAGCGACAGGTCCTGGGCCAGGGCGTGGACCTGGTCCGGGGCGGGTGGGGCGGGCAGGTCCAGCGAGACCTGCAGCGGCTCCGGCAGCCAGGGGCCGATGTAGTCCACGCGCTGCCGGGAGGCGGCGCGCAGGCGGTCCAGCCCCAGCCGGGTGGTGACGGTGACCAGCCAGGCTTCCGGGTCGGCGATGCTGCCCGGGGCCGCCTCGGCCCAGCGTAGCCAAGCGTCCTGGACGACGTCCTCGGCATCGGCACGGCTGCCGAGCAGGCGGTAAGCGAGCGCCATCAGGCGCGGGCGGTGGGTCTGGAAGGGGGTTTCGGCGTTCATGCGACAAGGACGCTGCAGCGCGGACCGGCGTGACAGTGTAGGAGCGCCGCCGGGCGCGATGCACGGGAGCACGGATTGGAGGGATGTCCGGGTCGGTTGGAACCCCGGCTTCGCGGCCGGGGCCGTTCCAGCCGGGGCGCACGGCTTGGCGGCAGGGCGTAAAATGCCCGGCTGAACCCCCGCCAGCCTTCAGCAAGCGAGCAAGCCGTGACATCGATCAAGCAGGAAGACCTCATCCAGTCCGTCGCCGACGCGCTGCAGTACATCTCGTACTACCACCCGGTCGACTACATCAAGAACCTCGCCGCCGCCTACGAGCGCGAGGAATCGCCGGCCGCCAAGGAGGCGATCGCGCAGATCCTGATCAACTCGCGCATGTGCGCCGAGGGCCACCGCCCGATCTGCCAGGACACCGGCATCGTCACCGTGTTCCTGGAAATCGGCATGAACGTGCGCTGGGACGACGCCACCATGGGTGTCGAGGACATGGCCAACGAGGGCATCCGCCGCGCCTACGCCTACCCGGACAACAAGCTGCGCGCCTCGGTGCTGGCCGACCCGGCCGGCAAGCGTACCAACACCAAGGACAACACCCCGGGCGTGGTCAACATCAAGGTCGTGCCGGGTGACACGGTCGATGTGATCGTCGCCGCCAAGGGCGGTGGTTCGGAGGCCAAGAGCAAGTTCGCCATGCTCAACCCGTCCGACTCCATCGTTGACTGGGTGCTCAAGACCGTGCCGACCATGGGCGCCGGCTGGTGCCCGCCGGGCATGCTCGGCATCGGCATCGGCGGCACCGCCGAGAAGGCGATGCTGCTGGCCAAGGAATCGCTGATGGAGCCGATCGACATCACCGACCTGCAGGCCCGTGGCGCGTCCAACCGCGCCGAAGAGCTGCGCCTGGAGCTGTACGAGAAGGTCAACGCGCTGGGCATCGGCGCACAGGGCCTGGGCGGCCTGACCACGGTGCTGGACATCAAGGTCAAGGACTTCCCGACCCACGCCGCCAACCTGCCGGTGGCGATGATCCCGAACTGCGCCGCCACCCGCCATGCGCACTTCACCCTGGACGGCAGCGGCCCGGTGATGCTGGACCCGCCGTCGCTGGAAGACTGGCCGCAGATCACCTACGACGCCTCCAAGGGCACCCGTGTCGACCTGGACACCGTCACCCCGGAAGAAGTGGCCAGCTGGAAGCCGGGCCAGACCCTGCTGCTCAACGGCAAGCTGCTGACCGGCCGCGACGCCGCGCACAAGCGCATGGTCGACATGCTCAACAAGGGTGAAGAATTGCCGGTCGACCTGAAGGGCCGTTTCATCTACTACGTGGGCCCGGTCGATCCGGTGCGCGACGAAGTGGTGGGCCCGGCCGGCCCGACCACCGCCACCCGCATGGACAAGTTCACCCGCCAGATCCTGGAGCAGACCGGCCTGCTGGGCATGGTCGGCAAGGCCGAGCGTGGCCCGGCCGCGATCGAGGCCATTCGTGACAACAAGTCGGCCTACCTGATGGCGGTCGGCGGTTCGGCCTACCTGGTGTCCAAGGCGATCAAGGCCTCCAGGGTGGTTGGCTTCGCTGACCTGGGCATGGAAGCGATCTACGAGTTCACCGTGCAGGACATGCCGGTGACCGTGGCGGTGGATTCCACCGGCGAATCGGTGCACAAGACCGGCCCGCGCGAATGGCAGGCCCGCATCGGCAAGATTCCGGTGATCGTGGAGTAAGTCCCGCCATTGTCACTGGAGATATCGCGATGGCCCGGGCTATGCTCGGGCCATCGTCGTTTGCGGGCACGTTGACTGCCGGTATGACTTGGTCAGGGAGGATGCATGTCGCGAGATCATGGTTGGTGCCATCGTTGGATGTGGCTTGTGGTAGTGGCTTCTGCCGTGGTGGTCACCGGCTGCAGATCCTATGAGGTGGTCATGCCGGAGACAGCCGCAGGGCGGATCTGTGTAGATCAATGTTCGAGCCGCAAGACGCTGTGCATCAGCGATGCCGAAATGCTCGCCCAAAACGAGGCATCCTTGTGTGAGAGCAGGGCTGAGAGGGTCGAACACAAGTGTGAGCGGATTTATGTGCAGGACAAGGATGTCGAGCGTTGCGAGGTCGTCAATGGCGCGGGCTCATTCTGTCCAGGCGTGGTGGCCAGCACCGGGCCATGCGAGGCGTCTTGGCGTAGTTGTGTGGTTGAGTGCGGCGGTCGGGTGATCGAGCGCTGACTGCGGTCACCATTGTCAGGAAGGGAAAAGTCATGCGAGCTTCCATCGTGCTGTCAGGGGTTCTGGCCGCTTTGCTGCTGGGGTGTGGTAGCTACCGGGAGGTGGCACCGAAGGGAGATCCGGCGGCCTGCGTGACCTATTGCCAGAGCCGTTACCAGGCCTGCAATGCCAACCCGCGCAGTTACGGGGATTGCGGCGAGGCGGGCCGGAACAACCAGTGCGACAAGATCACCAACCCGGAGCTGCGTGGTGCCTGCCAGACCTCGCAGGCGTTCTGCCAGAACCGTTCGGCCGCGGCAGTGTGCGGCGAGCGCCTCAACAGCTGCATGGCCGGCTGCCAATAGACCGCAGGAGCGCCTTCGGGCGCGAGGCTGGGAAGGTTTGAATGTGTGCTGGCTTCGCGGCCGAGGCCGCTCCTGCCGAGGCTAGAATGCCGCATCACCCCTTTGGAAGCTGCCCATGTCCGTCGTGTTGTATGGCTCGCAAAGCACCGCCTCGCTGGTCGTGCACTGGCTGTTGCTCGAACTGGGCATCGAGCACGAACTGCACCAGCTGGACTTCGACCGCCGCGAGCAGAAGTCGGCCGACTACCTGGCGCTGAATCCGGCCGGCCGCGTGCCCACGCTGGTTCTGGACGGGCAGGTGCTGACCGAATCGGCGGCCATCGCCATGCACCTGGCCGATCTGCACCCGCAGGCCGGACTGGCGCCGCTGCCGGGCAGTCCGGCGCGGGGCGATTACTACCGCTGGATCTGCTTCTGCGTGTACACGCTGATGCCGGCCTATCGCGCCTGGTTCTACCCGGAAGAGCCGGCCGGTGAGGCCAACGTCGCCGAGGTGAAGCAGCGCGCGCGCCTGCAGCTGGAAGCGGCCTGGCAGCAGATGGCCGACCACCTGCAGGCGCATGGTCCCTACGTGCTGGGTGAGCAGGCCAGCGTGGTCGATTTCCTGCTGACCATGCTGATGCGCTGGAGCCGCAACATGCCGCGCCCGACCGACCAGTGGCCGGTGCTGGCCGCGCATGCCGCACGCATGAAGGCGCGCCCGGCATTCGCCGAGGTCTACCGCCGCGAGGGCATCACCGACTGGACGTGAGTTGGCGGCGCCCCAACGCCGCCTTCGCGCGACGGCAAGGCGCCAAGCCCGGCTTCAATCCACGAAGTCCTCGTACTTGCGCCCGCCCTGGAACGGCATGAGGTGCTGCTGGATGATCCCCTTCGGCACCGTCTCCAGCTTCATCACGCCGTACTCTTCCGGCCACTGTGCCTGGTCGCGCGGCAGCTTGAAGGTGCCCATCAGCATGTCCACCAACGGCAGGTGGATGGCGTAGTTCACGTCCACGTATTCCTTCTGCCGCGCGTGGTGCCAGTGGTGGTAGCGCGGCAGCACCAGCAGGTACTCCAGCCAGCCGAAGCGGATGCCCAGGTTGGCGTGCGCCAGCACGGCCTGCAGGCCGACCAGGATCACGTAGGCGTTCACCGCGGGCGTGGAAAAGCCCAGGACCAGCAGCGGCAGCAGCACCGCGCTGCGCGTCATCACGATCTCGACGATGTGGATGCGCGAGCCGGCCAGCCAGTCCATGTGGCGGCTGGAGTGGTGCACCGCGTGGAAACGCCAGAGCCAGGGAATGTTGTGGTACGCGCGATGCAACAGGGCCTGGGCCATGTCGGCCACGAACACGGCGATCAGGAACTGCGCCCAGACCGGCAGCGCCTGGATCAACGCTTTCAATGAAGGAAACGCTGCAAGCCCGGCGATGGTTGAGGTGGAGGCGGTCACCAGGATCAGGATGAACTGCACCAACACGTGGCTCATGAAGAAGTAGCCCACGTCGGTGCGCCAGCCGGGCCGCAGCGGCGACAGCACGCGCTTGCCCAGGTAGCGCTCCAGCGGCACGAACACCAGCGCCGAGAAGAACAGGGAAAGCACGAACCAATCCAGGCCGAGCGAGTACGGCGTCTGCCCGACCGGGTCGAACTGCACGTTGGTGCCGCCCAGCAGTACCGCGAGGGTGGCCGTGCCCACGCCCAGGGTGGCGATGCGCTTGTTGCGGTCACGCAGGATGGCGAAGGTGCCCATGATGAAGGCCGCGGCCAGCCCGACCAGCAGCAGGTGGCGGGCGAACTGCTCGTTGTAGACGGCGCGGAACTCGCGGCTGGTCAGCAGTTCGGGGAAGTGGAAGCAGGCGACCGCCATCAGGCTCAGCACCCCCAGCAGGGCAGAACCATAGGCGAAGAACGAACGATGCGGTCGGGTCATACACGGACTTCCTGTCGGGCTCGCAGGGATTCTGCCCGCCGTTCCCGGCATGGGAAAGAGGGGAGGGCGGTTTCACGCGGGCTGCGCGGGTCCAGGCGTAGCGTGGCCGGCAGAGCACGCGCCCGGGGTGCTGGGCGATGGTGCGACGCCGTTGATTCCTGTCCGGAGTGAGCCGATGAGTGTGCTGAGTGTTCCGGTAAGTGCGCAGGACCATTACCAGGGGCGGCTGGATGCGCCCGTGGTGCTGGTCGAGTATGCCGATTACCAGTGCCCCTACTGCGGCGAGGCGTTCTCGCTGGTGAAGCGGCTGCAGCAGCGGTTCGGCGACGAGCTTTGCGTGGTGTTCCGCAACTTCCCGCTGGTCCAGTCGCACCCGCAGGCGCTGCCGGCGGCGATCACGGCCGAGTATGCCGCAGCGCAGGGGCAGTTCTGGCCGGCCCACGATGCCCTGTTCCGCAGCCAGCAGCAGCTGGGTGAGGTGATCTACCGGGAGCTGATGCGCGAACTGGGCCTGCCGGAGGACGGGCTGGTTGCCGCGATGGAGGATGCCCGCTTCATGCGGCGCATCCAGGATGACATCGATGGCGCCCTGCGCAGTGGCGTCGGCGGCACGCCGACGTTCTTCATCAATGGCCGGCTGTTCCAGCCCAGCAAGAGCTTCGAGGAGTTGTACGACGCGATCGTCGCGGCGAAGGCCGCAGAGCGCTGAATGGCGCGCAGACCGTGGCCGCCAGTGGACGGCCACGCCAGGCGGCTCAGTCGATCAGCTGCAGCACCGTCTCCGGCGGGCGGCACAGGGCGGTGCCCTTGGCGGTGCGCACGATCGGCCGGTTGATCAGGACGGGGTGGGCATGCATGGCCTGGACCAGCGCCGGCTCGTCGTCCAGCTTGTCGGCAAGGCCCAGCTCGGCATACGCCGTCTCCTTGCTGCGCAGCAGGTCGCGGGCAGGCATGCCCATTTCGGCAAGCAGCGTGCGCAGCTCGGCGATCGAAGGCGGTGTCTCCAGGTAGTTGATGACCTCCACGTCCACGCGGGCTTCCTGCAGCAGGGCCAGCGCGCCACGTGAATTGGAGCAGCGGTTGTTGTGCCAGAGGGTTGCCTTCATTGCCTTAGTACCACTCCAGCAGGGAGACGCCAACGCCGATGTAGGTGGCCCGGTGGTTGTAGTCGATCATGCTCTCGCCATAACCATCGAACACCTGCACGTGGCCGCGCAGCAGGTTGTTGATCGGGAAGCCGTAGTCCACCTGCAGCGAGCCATGCGAGCGGTCGCCGCTGCGCAGCGAGTGGCGGCCGGTGATGGCCAGTTCGTGGCCATTGCGGTTGTACACCAGGGTGGCATCGCCACGGCCGATGTAGTCCTCGATGTCCGGGTTGTTGTCGTCGCGGTCGCCTTCGGGGATGCGGTACCACGGGCGCAGCATCAGGGCCCAGTTCTCGCGGTCCAGGCCGAAGTTGAAGATCACCCGGTTCCAGCTGCGCGACAGCGGGTCGCTGCGGCCGTTGGACTGGTGGTTGAGGCTGATGCCGGTCATGCGGCCGTTCCAGCCCAGCAGCGAATAGCCGTTGCGGAAGGCCAGCATCACTTCCGGTTCGTAGTTGGTCTCGCGGAACGGGCGCGACAGTTCGCTATTGTAGGCCTGCCAGCGCGAGCTCTGGGTGTAACCGACCCAGATGTCGCCGTTGTCGCCGAACAGGTTCTCGGCCACCTTGGTCTTGAAGCTGAGCTGGAACTTCAGCTCGGTGCTGTTCAGTGCTTCCGGCTCGGTGACCGTGTTGTTGGGATTGGGCGAGTGCGGCATCTCGTTGGGCTTGCTGCTCCAGAATGCGGGCAGCAGGTACACCGGCTTGTAGGCGCGCAGCTGGAACAGGCCGAGCTTGGAGTCCTTGGCCAGCTCCCAGCGGCTGTCCAGCAGCGAGCCGCGGCCGGCGTTGGCGGCCATTGCCGCCAGCTCGTCGTGGGCGAACAGCTCGTTGCGGCGCGGGTCCTCCTCATCCAGGGCCTTGGCACTGACCTTGGCTTCCTTGCGAGCGGCCTGCGCGGCGTTTGCCGCGGCATCGGCGGCACGGGTGTCGGCCGGAGTGCGCCCCAGCGCGCTGTCGTAGCAGGCCAGGCGCGCGGCGTCGGAGTCCAGCGCGAAGCAGGCCTGTGGCGATGCGGGGGCGGTGAGGGATTCCTGGGCCAGCGCGGGGGCGCTGGCGCTGGCCAGGGCGGTCAGCAGGGCATAGCGAAGGGGCGTGTTCGGCATGGTGGGGTTCCGGTCATGGCAAAGGGCCGGGGACTTCCGCAGCAAAGCGGCATCCGTGCTCCGGCGGACATTGTCGGCGATTGCCCCGTGTAGGGGGAGTCTTGGCCGCGCGCTCAGTTGACGAACCACGCCACCGCGAACACTGCGACCATGGTCATGGCCAGGCCCAGCTTGAAGGCCACGCCCAGCACGATGCCCAGCCAGGTGCCGAGGCCGACCTTGGTCGCCTGGCCCAGCTTGCGCCCGTGCAGGTACTCGCCGCCCAGCGCGCCCAGGAAGGGGCCGACGAACAGACCGATCGGCATGAAGAACAGGCCGGCCACCGTACCGACCGCCGAGCCGACCAGCGCCAGGCGGCTGGCGCCCACCTTCTTTGCGCCGATCACCGTCGATATGACGTCGATGATGATGGAAATGACGGTCAAAACGCCAAGCACGACCAGCGTGATCCAGCCGACCCGTTCGAACCCTTCCGTCCAGGCGGCCACCAGTAGGCCCACGAACACCAGCGGGACTCCGGGCAGCGCGGGCAGGATGATGCCGGCGATGCCGGTCAATACGAGCAGGGCCGCAACCGTATAGAAGATGAATGAATAGTCCATATTGGTTCTGAAAGGGTCCATTGGGGGTTGACTTTAACGGCTTCACCGGGATTGCAATTTGATTTTTCCCGGGTTAAGTTGCAGCCGCTGAGCTTGGCAAGGTCACCGTGAATCGTGGCCTGATGGGTAGATCGCACGATTTGCTGCATCGTTGCACCTCGCTTCCTCCTTGCAATCAGCCGCCTTCCGGGGCGTTCCATCAAACGAGAGAGAGCAACAGGGAGTTAGTCGAGATGTCCGATCGCGAAACCGGTACCGTCAAGTGGTTCAACGATGCCAAGGGCTTTGGCTTCATCAGCCGTGAGAATGGTGAGGATGTGTTCGTGCACTTCCGCGCCATCCAGACTCAGGGCTTCAAGAGCCTGAAGGAAGGCCAGAAGGTCTCCTTCACCGTCGTCCAGGGCCAGAAGGGCCTGCAGGCCGACGCCGTGCAGCCGGTCTGATACAGACAGGCTGGCATGACAAAAGAAAGGCCCGCGCAAGCGGGCCTTTCCTTTTTCGGCGTGGCGGTTGCCTGGATCAGCGCAGTACCACGCGGCCATTGACCACGCGGACGTAGGCATTCTCTGCCACGCCGTTGAGGTTCTTCTGGTTGACCATGATCACGCGGCCGTCGTCCATGCGCACCTGGATGTCATAGGACTCGCCGGTGACGTTCTGCTGGATCTTGTTGCCTGCCAGCGCGCCGGCGGCGGCGCCGGCCACGGCGGCGATGTTCTGGTTGCCCTTGCTGCCGCCGGTGTGGTCGGAGATCTCATGGCCGGCCACGGCGCCGACGATGCCGCCCAGGATCGCGCCGGTCGCCGTCGGTGCGGTGCGGCCGGAGGACACGGCGTTGATGCGGGTGACGATGCCGCAATCGGCGCAGCGGTTCTGGTTGTAGTTGTTGCCACTCCCGTAGCCGCCACCGTAGTTGTTACCACCACCGTTGTAGCCGCCGCCGTAACCGGGCGACGTGGCGCAACCGGCCAGAGCCAGACTGGCAATGGCGCCTGCGGCGATCAACTGAATCTTCATGGTGCTTCTCCTTCGCCAGTGAACAAAAAGGTAAGTGCTTACCCGACGGCGTAGATCCTGTCGTTTCACATGTGAATGGAGGGCCAACCACATGTGAACGCGATATTCACCGATGGATTACTTGAAGTCCTGGTGGCAGCTCTTGCAGTCGCTGCCGATCTTCTGGGACAGCGCCGCCAGGCTGGCACAGTCCGCCGCCGGCTTGGCCAGGGCGTCGTTGAGGGTGGCCCGGAAGCGGTTGGCGTGCTGCTGGAACCGCTCGTCGTCACGCAGGCCGGGGAAGGCGACTTCCAGGTCGTTGGCCAGGGCGCGCAGGGTCTGCACGCGCGGGGCGGTGTCGTTGATGGTGCAGCGGTTCTGCTTCTGGCTTTCGCCCAGCAGTTGCACCTGCTTGGACATCACCGTCATCAGGCTGTCGGGGAAATGGTCCTGGCGGGCCTGGATGGCACGCATGCCCATCACCGTCGCCACCACGCCGATCAGCAGGCCGGCGATGAGGACATAGAGATAACGGGCAGCCTTGGACGGCTGGCGGACGGGTTCGGACATATGCGTTGGCTCCGGGCTACGTGGCATGGTCGTTGTAGGGGTACTGCCCGGCCATTATGCCGTCCCGGCTAAAATGGGCGGATGAAAGAACAACTGCGTGAGCGATTCGCCGGCATCGACCGGCTGTACGGTGCCGGGACCATCGAGCACCTGGCCGGCTGCCGGGTGGCCGTGGTCGGCATGGGCGGGGTGGGGTCCTGGGTGGTCGAGGCGCTGGCGCGCTCGGCGGTCGGGCACCTGAGCCTGATCGACGCCGACGACATCTGCGTGTCCAACACCAACCGGCAGCTGCCCGCGCTGGCGGGCCAGTACGGCCGCAACAAGGCGCTGGCCATGGCCGAGCGCTGCAAGGCGATCAACCCCGACATCGAGGTCGAGGCGGTGGAGTCGTTCCTGACCGGTTCGAACATGGCCGAACTGCTGGACCGCAACTTCGACCTGGTGATCGATGCCTGCGACAGCTTCCGGGTCAAGGTGGAGGCCATTGCCTGGTGCCGCCGCCGCAAGCTGCCGATGATCACCGTCGGCGCGGCCGGCGGACGCACCGACCCGACCCTGGTGCGGGTGCGCGACGTGTCGCGTACCGAGCACGACGCGATGATGGCGCTGATCCGCAAGAAGCTGCGCGCCGAATTCAACTTCCCGAAGAACCCGCAGCGCTACTTCGGCGTGTCGGCGGTGTACTCGCTGGAGAACGTGAAGTACCCGCAGGCCGACGGTAGCGTGTGCGGCCTGCGCCCGAACCTGGGCCCGGACGAGGCGATGAAGCTGGACTGTGGTGCCGGACTGGGCGCGGCCACCCACATCACCGGGGCATTCGCCTTCGCCGCGGTCGGCAAGGCGCTGGAAGTCCTGCTGAAGAAGAAAGGCACGTAGGAGCACCTTCGCGAACTTCGCGGCCCGGGCCGCCCCTACGGCAGTCCGAACAGGCGTTGCGCGTTGGCGGTGGTCTGCGCGGCGATTTCTTCCGGCGCCTGTCCGCGCAGCTCGGCGACGGTTTCCAGGACGCTGGCCAGCCGGGCCGGTTCGTTGCGCTGGCCACGGATGCCGGCGTCCGGCTGGTCCGGCGCATCGGTCTCCAGCAGCAGGAACTCCAATGGCATCTGCGCCACCAGCGTGCGCAGGCGGTTGGCGCGGGGATAGGTGAGGGGGCCACCAAGGCCGATCAGGAACCCCAGTTGCCATAACTGGCGGGCCTGTTCCGGACTGCCGGAAAAGCTGTGGACCACCCCCTGCAGCCCGCCGGTGCGGCGGATGCGCAGGATGACTTCGTCCACCGCGCGGCGGGCATGCACCACCAGCGGCAGCCGGTGGCGGTGGGCCAGGTCGAGCTGGCCCTGGAAATAGAACCGCTGTGCTTCGGGGTCCCGGTCTTCAATGAAGAAGTCCAGGCCGCATTCGCCGATGGCGCGCGGGGATTGGCGGGTGATCCATTCGTCCAGCTGCTGCAGGTGTTGCGGCCGGTGTTCGGCCAGGAACATCGGGTGCAGCCCGTAGGCCGGGAACAGGCCGGGGGCGAGCGTGCAGCTCTGGCGCAGCTTGGGCCAGCTGGCCGCGGTCACCGCCGGCACCACCTGCGCGATCACCCCGGCCGCCTGCGCGCGCGCGATCACCGCCGCGCGGTCGGCGTCAAACGCATCGGCATCGAGGTGACAGTGGCTGTCGACCAGTTGCACGGGTCAGGACTTGCGTGGCGGCAGCACCTGCGGCGCATCGGACGGGTCCTTGCGTCGCTTCCAGTTGGCCAGCAGCAGCGTACCCAGCCCGAACAGGATCTCGTCCAGGAACGGGATCGGGTCCGGCAGCAGCAACGTGACGAGGAACAGGCCTGCCGTGATCTTGAACAGGGTCGGGTAGCGCAGCTTGCGCGCCCACTCCATAAACGGCGTCAGCATCAGGGACATGGCAAATCCTGTGGTTGGGGAGTACAACAACCGCGATATTGCGGCGTGCCGTGCTTTTTCGATAGGCCGATGCCATTCATGCGGGCCTCTGTTCAGCTTTGGCGTGCTGGAATCCACCCCATATCAAGACGCGGGCCATCCGCAGGGAGCTGAACCATGAAAAGCACGACCACTACTGTTCTGGTTGCCGCCGGCGCCCTGCTGGTGGGTGGCATCGCCACTGCCGCTTTCATGCAGGGGCGCGACAAGGCCACCACGCTGCCGGCCGCGCAGACGCCGAACCCGGTGCTGGACAACCAGCCGCTGGCCGATGACGCCGCTGCCAGTTCGCAGGTCGAGGCAGGCGGCAAGCTGGAATACGCCGACGTACTGAAGGTGGCCCCGGTCACCGAGAAGGAGCGCGTGTACGGCACGGTGACCCGCACCGAGCCGATCAACGAGACCTCGACCACCAGCACCCCGCATGAGGTCTGCAACGACGTGGTGGTGCAGGAGCGGCTGCCCGAGCGCGACGGCAACGTCGGCGGCACCGTGGCGGGCGCGGTGATCGGTGGCCTGCTGGGCAACCAGATCGGCGGCGGCAACGGCAAGAAGGCCGCGACCGCTGCAGGCGCGGTGGCCGGCGGTGTGATCGGCAACCAGGTCGACAAGCGCCACGTGGGCGGCCGTGTGGTCCAGCGCACCGAGCGCCAGTGCCACACCGAGCAGCGCACCGCCGAAAGCAGCCGCGTGACCGGCTACAACGTGACCTACCGCAAGCCCGATGGCAGCACCGGCACGATGCGCATGGACAGCCGTCCGGGTGAACGCGTGTCGCTGGGCAACAGCGACCGCACGGTCGGCTATGACGTGACCTACCGCTACGAGGGCCAGGAAAAGACCGTGCGGATGGACAACCGCCCGAGCAGCGACCGCTTGCCGGTGCTGGACGGCCAGGTGGTGACGCAGACCGCCGCGGTTGATGTGGGCAGCAGCCGCCAGTAAGCAGGCGTGCTGCACCGAGAGCATCTGGAAGGCCGGCATCTTGCCGGCCTTCCTTGTTTGGGGACGGCCCGCACCGCGCAGGCGACCGATGTCCCGGACAGGTGTTAGGGTTCCGACCAATCCCGGCAGGAGCCTTGATCCATGAGCATCTTCGATCTGCGTCTGGAAACCGAACGCCTGATCCTGCGCCCACCGGGCCGGCAGGACTTCGAGGCCTTCGCCGCGTTCTGCGCCGACCCGGTGGCCATGCAGCACCTGGGGGGCGTGCAGCCCAAGCCGGTGGCGTGGCGCAGCCTGGCCGGGCTGGTCGGCAGCTGGCAGTTACTGGGCTACTCGATGTTCTCCGTCATCGAGAAGGACAGCGGGAACTGGATCGGCCGGGTCGGGCCCTGGCAGCCGTACGGCTGGCCCGGCACCGAAGTGGGCTGGAGCATCGTGTCGTCGCATTGGGGGCGCGGCTACGCCCCGGAAGCCGCACGCGCGGCCATCGATTGGGCCTTTGATGCGCTGGGCTGGGAGGAAGTGATCCATACCATCGCGCCGGACAACAGCAACTCCCAGCACGTGGCGCGCAAGCTGGGTGCGCGGGTGCTGCGCAATGCCCGACTGCCGCCGCCGCATGAGGTGGACGTGGAGGTTTGGGGGCAGTCGCGGCAGGCCTGGTTGGCGGCACGCTGACCGCCTGCCGATTGCTGCGGTTGCAGCTACCAACCGGCGTCGATTCCGGTCATATTCAATTGCCGCACGCCATCGCGGTGCGGGGAGAATCGACGCTGTGAGTACTGCCGCTGCACTGACGGTTTACGGCATGTCCAGTTCGGGCAACTGCCACAAGGTTCGTTTGCTGCTGGAACAACTGGGCTCGCGCTACCAGTGGAAAGAGGTCGACAGCGCCGGCGGCGATACCCGCACGGCCGAGTTCCTGGCGCTGAACCCGAACGGCAAGGTGCCGGTGGTGCAGCGCAACGATGGCCGCGTGCTTGCCGAATCCAATGCCATCCTGTTCTGGTTGGCCGAAGGCACGCCGTTCCTGCCGACCGATGGCTGGCAACGTGCCCAGGCGCTGTCCTGGATGTTCTTCGAGCAGTACAGCCACGAGCCCTGCATCGCCGTGGCGCGCTTCATCAGTGGCTGGACGCCGGATGACTCGTCGCGCCGTGCCGACCTGCCGCGGCTGCGTGCGCGCGGCCACGAGGCGCTGGCGGTGATGGCCCACCACCTGGCCGACCACCGTTGGTTCACCGGCGGCGATTACGGCATCGCCGACATTGCCCTGTTCGCCTACACCGCCGTGGCCGAGGACGGCGGCATTTCGCTGTCTTCGTACCCGGCGGTCGAACGCTGGTTGGAGGACGTCCGCCGCCAGCCCGGCTTCGTCGCCATGCCGGTGCCGGACGCCGAGGTCCAGGCGCGCTTCGCCGCGTCGCGCTGATCCCCCCATTTCCCCCGCAACACCGCCTTGTTTCGTGGAGCCTGTCTGCATGTTCGCTCGTGTACCGAATCCCATCCCGGCCCGGATGAAGGGCCTGAACCGCGCCGAGATCTGCGATACCAACTTCATCGAATTCGTGAACGGCCTCGGCCGGGGGCCGGATGCCGGCCCGCAGGACGCCGCGCCGGTGCTGCCGGGCAGCGCGCTGGATGCGGCCGGTTTCCGTGAGCTGTTCGAGTCACAACTGATCAGCCGCCATCTGGACCTGATGGCGCGCGTGCTGCGCGTGCAGAACAAGGTCTTCTACACGATTGGTTCATCCGGCCACGAGGGCAACGCGATGGTGGCGCGGGCGACGCGGCATACCGATCCGGCCTTCCTGCATTACCGCTCCGGTGGCTTCATGGCCGAGCGCTTCCGCAAGCTGCCGGGCATGGACCCGGTGATGGATTCGGCGTTGTCGTTCGCCGCCAGCAAGGACGACCCGGCCAGCGGCGGCCGCCACAAGGTATGGGGCAGCAAGCCGCTGTGGGTGTTGCCGCAGACCTCGACCATCGCCTCGCACCTGCCCAAGGCGTTGGGCACGGCGATGGCGATCGAGGCCGGCAAGCGGCTGGGCCATGCGCTGCCGATCCCCGATGACAGCATCACCGTGTGCTCGTTCGGCGATGCCTCGGCCAACCATGCCACCGCGCAGACCGCCTTCAACGCCGCGGCGTGGAGCAGCTTCCAGAAGTTGCCGGCCCCGGTCCTGTTCGTCTGCGAGGACAACGGCATCGGCATCTCGGTGAAGACGCCCGAAGGCTGGATCGGCGAGAGCTTCCGCCACCGGCCCGGGCTGGATTACTTCCAGGCCGATGGCCTGGACCTGGCCGGTGGCTACGCCGAGGTGCAGCGTGCGGTGGAGCATTGCCGCCGCACCCGCCGGCCGACCTTCCTGCACCTGCGCACCAACCGCCTGATGGGCCATGCCGGCACCGACTTCGAGATCGAATGGCGGGCCCTGGAGGAACTGTGCGCGGTGGAGGCCGGTGACCCGCTGCTGCGTTCGGCGCAGATCGCGGTGGAATCCGGGTTGATGGACAAGGGCGAAGTGCTGGCGCTGTACGAGCACACCCGGCGCCGCTGCTTCGAAGCGGCCGAAGCCGCCGACCAGCGGCCGCGGCTGAAGGCACTGGCTGAGGTGGTTGCACCGCTGGCGCCGTACTCGCCGGAGCGGGTGGTCAAGGAAGCCACCCGCGCCGACTACGCCGAGCGCCGGTTGCAGGTGTTCGGGAGCGAGGCCGCGCTGCCGGAGAACCAGCCGCCCAAGCACCTGGCCATCCAGATCAACCAGGCCCTGCACGACCTGTTCTGCAAGTACCCGGAAACGCTGCTGTTCGGCGAGGACGTGGCGCAGAAGGGTGGCGTCTACACGGTGACCAAGGGCCTGCAGAAGGCATTCGGCCCGCGCCGGGTGTTCAACACGCTGCTGGACGAGACGATGATCCTGGGCATGGCGCAGGGCTTCGCCAACATGGGCATGCTGCCACTGCCGGAGATCCAGTACCTGGCCTACCTGCACAACGCCATCGACCAGGTGCGTGGCGAAGCCTGCTCGCTGCAGTTCTTCTCCAACGACCAGTACCGCAACCCGATGCTGATCCGCATCGCCGGGCTGGGCTACCAGAAGGGCTTCGGCGGCCACTTCCACAACGACAACTCGATCACCGCCATCCGCGATATCCCCGGGTTGGTGGTGGGCTGCCCGTCGCGCGGCGATGATGCGGCGGCGATGCTGCGCACGCTGGCGGCGCTGGCCAAGGTGGACGGGCGGGTCTGCATCTTCCTGGAGCCAATCGCGCTGTACATGACCAAGGACCTGTACGAGACCGGCGATGGGCAATGGCTGTTCCCGTATCCGGCGCCGGAGCAGGCCATCGCGCTGGGCGAGGGGCGCGCGTATGGCGAAGGCAATAACGACCTGGTGATCTTCACCTATGGCAACGGCGTGCCGATGAGCCTGCGCGCGGCCAGGGCCATCGAACAGGCGCAGGGCTGGAAGGTGCGGGTGCTCGACCTGCGCTGGCTGGTGCCGTTGAACGAAGGCTGGATCGCCGAACAGGCCAAGGGCGCCAAGCGGATCCTGGTGGTCGACGAGGGCCGGCACAGCGCCGGGGTGGGCGAGGGCGTGATCACCGCGTTGGTCGAGGCCGGCCACGGCCAGGTGCCGCTGCGGCGGGTGACCGGTGCCGATACCTACACGCCGTTGGCCGGTGCCGCCCTGCTGGTGCTGCCGGGCGAGGGCGATATCGTCGCCGCGGCCGCGCAACTGGCGTGAGGCACCTGCCATCGCGGTCCGGCTGGCACGCCCGCACGTTGCGGCAACCTCGCTCCTCCCGCGTCCGCGGGAACGGGGCGGGGCGCGCGGCCTTCACCCGGTCCAACGCGGCGGGCGGCTAGCCTGCCCCCATCTTCCGGTTGGAGCCCGCCATGAGCCCCTACAAGATTGCCGTTTTCGTCGGTAGCCTGCGCAAGGATTCGATCAACCGCCGCTTGGCGCATGCGCTGCAGAAGCTGGCCGGGGACCGGGCCAGCTTCGAGTACATCCAGATCGGTGATATCCCGCTGTACAACCAGGACCACGATGGCCAGTTTCCGGCGCAGGGCACGCGGATGAAGAACCAGGTGCGTGCCGCCGACGCGGTCCTGTTCGTCACCCCCGAGTACAACCGCTCCATCCCCGGCGTGCTGAAGAATGCCATCGACACCGCGTCGCGGCCGTACGGCGACAATGCCTTCGACGGCAAGCCGGCGGCGGTGACCGGTGCCTCCATCGGGGCCATCGGCAGTGCATTGGCCCAGCAGCACCTGCGCAACGTGCTGGTGTTCGTGAATCTGGCGGTGCTGGCGCAGCCGGAGGCCTTCCTGCACTTCAAGGAGGGGCTGATCGAGGCCGACGGCACGATCACCAATGAGGCCACGCGGACGTTCCTGCAGGGCTTCGTGGACCGCTTCCTGGCCTGGATCGGGACCCACCACGCCGGCTGAGCGGTCGGCACGGGCGCGGCGGCTTTGCGATAATCGGCACTCGGCGCCGCAACGGCGCCGGGTGCTTCTTTCTGTATGGCCGCCCACTCCGGAACGCCCCGCCAGGCCGCGGGGGCTGGAATTGTGGACAGGTTATCCACAGAGTTGTCCGTACCCCGGTGGCAGATGCCCACCTACCATGGCCGTAGTGCCTTAGCGCAGGAATCACGTTCTTCTTATGTCCGCTCGTACTGGTTTCCGTTCCGACCGCAACGACCGCGCTGAGCGCGGCGAACAGCGCATTGATGCCCTGCGCGTACCCCCGCATTCGGTGGAAGCCGAGCAGGCGGTGCTCGGTGGCCTGATGCTGGCGCCGGAGGCATTCGACCGGGTCAACGAGGCGCTGACCGAGAAGGACTTCTACCGCCGCGACCACCAGCTGATCTACCGCGCCATCCGCGAGCTGTCCGAGCGTGACCGCCCGTTCGACGCGGTGACCCTGGGGGAATGGTTCGAGTCGCAGGGCAAGCTGGACCAAGTGGGCGATGGTGCGTACCTGATCGAGCTGGCCAGCACCACGCCGTCGGCGGCCAACATCAGCGCCTACGCCGAGATCGTGCGTGACAAGGCGGTGCTGCGGCAGCTGATCCAGGTGGGCACCGACATCGTCAATGACGGCTTCCAGCCCGAAGGGCGCGACAGTACCGAACTGCTGGCCACCGCCGAGAAGTCGGTGTTCGCCATCGCCGAGCAGGGCGCGCGCGGGCGGACCGACTTCGTGGCCATGCCCGGCGCGCTGAAGGACGCCTTCGAGGAGCTGCGCAACCGCTTCGAGAACGGCGGCAACATCACCGGCCTGCCGACCGGCTACAACGACTTCGACGCGATGACCGCCGGCCTGCAGCCGACCGACCTGATCATCCTTGCCGCGCGTCCGGCGATGGGCAAGACCACCTTCGCGCTGAACATCGCCGAATACGCCGCGATCAAGTCGAAGAAGGGCGTGGCGGTGTTCTCGATGGAAATGTCGGCCTCGCAGCTTGCGATGCGCCTGATCTCCTCCAATGGCCGCATCAACGCGCAGCGCCTGCGTACCGGCCAGCTCGAGGACGAGGACTGGAGCCGCGTCACCGGTGCCATCCGCATGCTGAAGGAAACCAAGATCTTCATCGACGACACGCCGGGCGTGTCGCCGGAAGTGCTGCGCTCCAAGTGCCGCCGCCTCAAGCGCGAGCACGACCTGGGCCTGGTGGTGATCGACTACCTGCAGCTGATGAGCGTGCCGGGCAACAGCGAGAACCGCGCCACCGAAATCTCCGAGATCTCGCGTTCGCTCAAGGGTTTGGCCAAGGAGCTGAACGTGCCGGTGATCGCGCTGTCCCAGCTCAACCGCTCGCTGGAAACGCGTACCGACAAGCGCCCGGTGATGGCCGACCTTCGCGAATCCGGCGCTATCGAGCAGGACGCGGACATGATCGTGTTCATCTACCGCGACGATTACTACAACAAGGAAAGTTCGCCGGACAAGGGCCTGGCCGAGATCATCATCGGCAAGCACCGTGGTGGCCCGACCGGCTCGTGCAAGCTGAAGTTCTTCGGCGAGTACACCCGTTTCGACAACCTCAGCCACGATTCGGTCGGCGCGTTCGAGTAAGCCCCTCCGCCATGTCCGTCGCCCTCGTCTGGTTCCGGCGCGACCTGCGCCTGCGTGACAACCCGGCCCTGCAGGCCGCGATCGAGGCAGGGCATACGCCGCTGCCGGTCTACATCCATGCGCCGCACGAAGAGGGCGCATGGGCACCGGGCGCGGCCTCCGATGCATGGCTGCACCAGTCGCTGCAGCAGCTTGACGCCGACCTGCGTGCACGTGGCAGTGCGCTGGTGCTGCGGCGTGGCGACAGCCATGCCGAACTGCAGGCGCTGATCGCCGAGAGCGGCGCGCAGGCGGTGTACTGGAACCGCAAGTACGAGCCGGCCACCCAGCCACGCGACGCGGCGATCAAGCGCGGCCTGCGCGAGCAGGGCGTGCACGCCGAGAGCCACAACGGCTATCTGCTGTTTGAACCGTGGGAACTGGCGACCCAACAGGGCGGCCCGTACAAGGTGTTCACGCCGTTCTGGCGCAACGCGCTGGGCCGGTGGCGGCTGGCGGCCTTGACCGAGGCGCCGTCGCGGCTGCCCGGCCATGGCCTGCAGGGCCTGCCGCTGCAGGCGTTGCAGCTGGCACCGCGGTTGCACTGGGATGCGGGGTTCTGGGCGCACTGGCAACCGGGCGAGGCCGGTGCGCAGGAGGCATTGGACGTCTTCACCGATGGCGCGCTCAATGGCTACCGCGAGCAGCGCGACCTGCCGGACCGTACCGGCACCTCGTTGATGTCGCCGCACCTGCATTTCGGCGAGATCGCGCCGTGGCGCATCGTGCACGCGCTGGAGCGGCTGCGCAGTGCCGGTCGCGACGCCGACATCGACGGTTACGTGCGGCAACTGGGCTGGCGCGAGTTCTCTTGGCACCTGCTGCATCACTTTCCGCAGACTTCCGACAGCAACCTCAATCCGCGCTTCGATACGTTCGCCTGGGCGCCGCCGCGCGCCGAGCTGCTGGGCGCCTGGCAGCAGGGCCGCACCGGCATCCCCATCATCGATGCCGGCATGCGCGAACTGTGGGCCACCGGCTACATGCACAACCGCGTGCGCATGCTGGTCGGCAGCTTCCTGTGCAAGCACCTGCGGATGCATTGGAAGGAAGGCGCGCGCTGGTTCTGGGACACGCTGGTGGATGCGGACCTGGCCAACAACAGCATGGGCTGGCAGTGGATCGCCGGCACCGGGGCTGACGCGGCGCCGTACTTCCGGGTGTTCAACCCGGTGACGCAGGCGCAGAAGTTCGACCCGCATGCGCGCTACATCACCCGCTGGGTGCCGGAACTGGCGGGGCTGCCGGTCAAGGCGCGGTTCGCGCCGTGGTTGTCACCGTCGCTGCTGGCCGAGCAGGCGCCCACGTATCCGGCACAGCCGCTGGTCGATCTGGCGCAGGGCAGGGAGGCCGCATTGGCCGCCTACCACCGGTGCCGCTGAGAGTTTGAACGCTTCAGACAGTTAGATGAATGGAACCCGCTTCCGGCGCGGTTCCATCATCCCCACGTCGCAGCCTGCTGTTTATCCTTGCCCGGCAAATCCACGCCGGCCTTCCTGCCGGCCCATGAAGGAGACTCTGATGAGCACCGTTACCGCTGTCCGCAATATTTCCCTTGGTCTGGTGGCAGCTGCCGTCCTCTCGGCCTGTGCCACCGGTGGCTCTTACGTGCAGCAGGACCCGTACGGCAACCAGACCCAGCAGCAGAACAAGACCGGCAAGGGCGCGCTGATCGGCACCGCCATCGGCGTGGCCGCAGGCCTGCTCAGCGGTGGCGATGCCACCGAGCGTCGCCAGCGTGCAATGGTCGGCGCCGGTATCGGTGCATTGAGCGGCGCGGCGATCGGCAACTACCAGGACCGCCAGGAGCGGGCCCTGCGCGAGCGCACTGCCAACACCGGCATCGACGTGCAGCGCGAAGGTGACAACATCACCCTGAACCTGCCCGACGGCATCACCTTCGATTTCAACAAGACCACCCTCAAGCCGCAGTTCTACGGTGCGCTCAATGGCGTGGCCAGCACCCTGCGCGAGTACAACCAGACCATGATCGAAGTGGTTGGCCACACCGACAGCATCGGCACCGACGCGGTGAACAACCGCATCTCGAAGGAACGCGCCGACGCCGTGGCCGCCTACCTGACCGCGCAGGGCGTGCAGGGCGCGCGCATCGAGACGCTGGGTGCCGGCAAAGCCTACCCGATCGCCGACAACAGCACCGATGCCGGCCGTGCGCAGAACCGCCGCGTGGAGATTCGCCTGATCCCGCTGAAGTCGTGATCGCAGCCGCAGCGTTGATGGTGTGAAGCAAGGGCCGCGCAAGCGGCCCTTGTCATGTCGGCACGGGGAGGCGATGCGCCTTGGCCTGCAACCGCGCCGCGGCAGGTCAGCCGGCGATGACCGCGCTGTTGCGTCCCTTGCGCTTGGCTTCGTACAGCGCCGCATCGGCGCGCGCGAACCAGTCCTGCCAGCGCTGTTCGCCGGCATACATCGCCCCGCCCAGGGAGATGGTGATGCGGCCGCCGGGTCCCCGCAGTGCCTCGTACACCGCCTTGCGGATCCGTTCGGTGAAGCATTCCAGGGCTTCGCGCGTACCGGTCTCGGCCAGGATCACGAATTCCTCGCCACCGAAGCGGAACACCTGGTCCCGGTCGCGCAATTCAAAGCGCAGGATGGCGGCCAGGTCCGATAGGGCGGCATCGCCGGCGGCGTGACCGTGGCGGTCATTGACGTCCTTGAAGTGGTCGATGTCCAGCACCACCAGCGCGTGCCGGAAGCGGCTCTCGCGCTGGCCGATGATCTGCTGGCTGAGGGTACGTTCGAGCGCGCGCCGGTTGGGCACGCCGGTGAGGGCATCGAGCGAGGCCAGTTGCTCCAGGCGGCTGCGGTCGCCCTGCAGGCGCCGCGAGAAGCGATGGCCGAAACCGAAGGTCAGCACGATGACGGCAAGCGCCTGCGGCTGGATCGGCGCGAGCAGCAGCCCGGGCTGCAGCAACAGCCCGACGACCAATGCCAGGTTGACCGGTGCGGCGACCTCGTAGCGGACGATGAAGAAGTTGCTGATCAGGACCAGGAACGTCCATGCCAGCGCCGAATGCTGCAGCACCCACGCCGCCAACAGGCAGCCGCCTGCATTGGCGAGGGCGGCCAGCACCCCGGCGATGTCCAGCCTTCGACGCTGGGCCAGGACCGTGGCTGCCACGGCCACAGCGGTGAGCAGCAGGCTGATGGCCAGTTCCGGCAGGCGCCGGTCGGCAGCCAGCCAGGCACTGAAGAACACCAGCACCAGCGCCGAGGTCGGCGCGATCGTGCGCAGCGGTACGCTGCGCAGCGCCTGCGGCAGGTCGGGAACGTGCTGGACGGGAGGGCCGGGGGTGTGCATGGCGGCGGCAACATAGCAGCGGCCGTGGCGGATTTCCTTCACCCGGATACACATGGTCAGGCGTCGGATTGCTTTGTGCAGGAACGCCCCGGAAGGGCGTCATTTACTGACCAACCACGGCCGTGTTCATGTCCGATATGGACGCACGGCGGCGCTTTTCAAGGCGTGTTCGGCAGCGTCGCGTGAAGCCGGATTTCACCGTCCGGACGCCGCGCCGGCCCATTTGCGCAAACCCGATCAGGCCAGCGGCAGGCGGCTTTCGGCCCGGCTGTAGCGATCGTGCAGTGCCCGTACCTGCGCGGCGCGCGGATGGACGCGCACGGTATCACCGAACGTCCGCAGGTACTGGCAGGCGGCGAAGCCCGGCGATTGCCGCTCGTAATCGGCGATCCAGGCCAACCGGTCCGGACGGTTGGCCTGCTCGGGTGACCACGCCGCGACGCGTGGCTGGATGCGGGCTTTCATCCCCATCCGCCACGGCTTGGGAGTAAGGCGCGCGCGGAAGCAGTGCTGCAGGCGGCACATGCGGGCATACAGCGGATCGGCGTGGACCGCCTTGAAGAACTGGTGGACCGCCTTGTCCTGCGGATCGAACACCGCGTGCATCACCAGCACCCGCAAACCGGCCGGCGTGCGGTAGGTGCGCAGCGTCCAGTCCGGTTGTTGCCGTGAGAACTGCTCCAGCTTGGCCAGCGCGCGCCCCTGGGCGCCTCCATTGGCGTTGAAGCGCACGCGCCTGACCACTACCACCAGCCAGTTGAGCAGGACCAGCGCGAGGGTGGCGGTTGCGGCGCCTATCCACCAGTTGTTCGCGTTGACGCCGACGATGGCCATCACCCCGAGCCAGCAGGCCGCCGACAGCAGGAAGGGCAGGACACAGCCGGAGGGAGGCTCTTCCAGGTCGATGTCGGCGAACAGCACGTCCGGGGTGTTCAGGCACAGCGCGCCGTAGCTGTTGCGGGTGATGACATCTTCGCCCTCGCGCGCAACGACCTGCTCGCGGATGGGCACGCCTTCCACGCCATAGTGGGTGCGGCGCTCGCGGCGCGGCAGTGATTCACCGGCAAGGATGGCGTCCATGGCCTGCTGCACGCGCGCCTCGGCATGCGCCTGGGCGGCCTCCAGGCTGAGCTCGGACCAGCCGAAGCGGCGGACGGTGACGCTGCGGCGGCGATGGCGGACCTGCCTGCGGGCCTCGGCCCAATACTCCGGAACAATCATCTGCCGTCCTGCGGTCATCCTGACGAAGTGGCCGGAGTCTGGCATAGGCCATGACGCCCGTCACCGGCCTCGTCGGCGCATGGCGGCGTACCGACGCGTCGTCGGGTAGGCTCAGAGGCAACGTTCAACAGGGGTGTCACGTGCTGAAGGGAAGCAACGCCTGCCTGGCGTCGATGCTGGCCATGGTGGGTACGGCTGCGGCCACCGACGACGTCGAGGCAGTGCAACCGAAGGCCACGTTTGTTTACGTGGACAAGTCCGAGCGGCAGTTGTTCGTCTTCAGTGGCCGCACGCTGTTGCTGCAGTACCCGATCGCGCTGGGGCGGGTGCCGGCCGGGCACAAGCAGCAGGAGGGGGACAAGCGCACGCCGGAAGGGGTGTACATGCTGGACTGGAAGAACCCGAACAGCCGCTACCACCGTTCGATCCATGTCTCCTACCCGAATGCCGCGGACCGTGCCGATGCGCAGCGGCGCGGCGTGTCCCCGGGAGGGGACATCATGATCCACGGCCAGCCGAATCAGTCGCCCCTGCCGGCCGCGGCCTTGCAGCAGCACGACTGGACCGATGGCTGCATCGCGCTGACCGATGCGCAGATGGATGCGCTGTGGGAGGTGGTGGATGTGCCGGTGCCGATCCGGATCGTGCCGTGAGCGGAGGGCACTGTCTGCAGGCGGCGGGGGAACGGCGGGGTTTGAATCGGCCACGGTGCCGGCTTCATCACGGTGCCTGCCGGTGAAGCGGGGTATACCGGCCGGGCGTGCCGGGCCGTGTCGCAATCGCGCCCGGTGCGGGTGCATGCTGTGCTCCCCAGCCCAACGCCCGCCTGGAGGGATCCGATGATGGACGGTCTCGTCGAGCGCAACCGCGATGCAATCATCCTGGCCGCGCGCATCCTGTTGATGGTCTTGTTCATCATGTCAGGGCTTTCCAAGCTGACGAACTTCGCCGGCACGGTGGCCTACATGGCATCGCTGCATGCACCGCTTCCCACCCTGGCGGCCGCGGTGTCGGTGTTCATGGAGTTCTTCGTCGGCGCGGCCATCGTGATGGGCCTGTGGGTGAGGCCGCTGGCACTGTTGTTCGTGCTCTTCACGCTGGGTACGGCGGTGATGGGCCATGCGTTCTGGTCGATGGAGGGGCAAGCGCGCGACCTCAATACGATCCAGTTCTTCAAGAACGTCGCCATCTGCGGTGGCCTGCTGCTGCTGGCCGTGACCGGCGGCGGGCGCTACGCACTGACGCGCAGCCACTGAGTGGCAGGAGCAGGCCCGCACGGGCCTGCTCAGTCCTCCAGCTTGAGTGCGGCGTCGGCGGCCAGCAGGGCCTGCGCCGCCGCGCCCAACGGGGGCGATACCACGTCCTGCACGCCCAGCACCTGCAGCACTTCCTCGCCGGTGACGAAGCGTCGGCCGCGCCGGTCGTACATGCCGGTGATCAGCAGGGCGCGGGTGGCTACCTTGTCGTCGTCGCCGACCAGCACGCGTTGCTCCATCAGGATGCGGCCGCCGACCCAGCCGACCATGCGCGTTTCCAGGGTGAAGCGCTGGAATGGCTTGAGTTCGCGCCGGAACTGGATGGTGCCGGCGCCTGCGATCGGCGCCCACTTGCGGCGCATCGCCACTTTGCCCAGGCCGGTGCGCAGCACCAGGTCCAGCCGGCCCAGGTCGAAGATCGTCCAGTAGCGGCCGTTGGTCATGTGCAGGTTCAGGTCGATGTCGTTGGGCAGCACCCGGAACTGCAGCCGCGACACGCCGGTGGGGGCCTGCAGGCGCGGGCGGAACCAGGAACAGATCAGCAGGTGCAGCAGACGGAACCAGAGATTCATGGCGTGGGCAAACCTTTTATAACGACTGTCATAACGCGCGTACGCTAAGCTATGACACCCGTCATAGCAAGGACCTCGCGATGCGCCGCCGTCCCACCGATGCCCCGCAGCGCGTGATCAGCACCGCCGCCGACATGCTGGCGACCTATGGCCTCAATGCCACCAGCATCCGCGAGGTCACCAAGCGTGCCGAGGCGCCGTTTGGCTCGACCTATCACCATTTCCCCGGTGGCAAGCAGCAGGTGCTGGCCGAAGCGACCGCCCTGGCCGGCAGCCGCATCGACGCCATGCTCGACGAGGTCCTGCGCGAGGGCGTGGTCAGCGGCGTTTCGCGCTTCCTGGCGCTATGGCGCGAACGCCTGCTCAAGTCCGACTTCCACGTGGGCTGCCCGGTACTTGCCGCGGCGGTGGAAGAGCCCATCGACGGCGGCGCCGACGATGCCCGGGAAGCGGCCGGTGTTGCGTTCACAGCGTGGGAGCGACGCCTAGCCGAGGCGTTCATCGGCGAAGGCCATGCGCCGGTCCAGGCGCAGGCGTTGGCGACGATGCTGATCGCCAGCGTCGAAGGCGCGGTGGCGATCAGCCGGGCCACGCGTGACATCGCCGCGTTCGACCGGGTGGTCGAGCGATTGGAAGGCTTGTTGCGCTGAGCTCGCCCGCGTCCTGGCCGGATGCGGCTCAATCGCGGATCGGCAGGGTCACGTGGCTGTCGCCGTGCCACTGGATGACCAGCGGCTCGCCGGCGTCGGCCAGGGTCTCGTCGGCGGGTTCCTTGCCGCTGCCGAGGTTGAGCTGCACGTTGGGTTGCTTGAGCACGCCGACGGTGACCACGATGCGGCTGCCGGCGGGCAGGCGGCTGCCGAGCAGGCGGGTGTCATGGATCCGCACGTGGCTGCGTTGCCTGGGCTGCAGCAGGTGGCGTTCGCTGCGGTCATCGGCCTGGCTCAGGCGCTGCAGCGCATAGGCCAGGTCGAAGTACTGGCCTGCGGGCCCCTGCGCGTAGATGCCGATGCTGAGGTCGGCGTCGGCCTTGTTGAGGGTGAAGTACAGGTCGGCGCTGAACGGTCCGGCCAATTCCAGGTCGTGCGTGAGCACGTCGCTGCGGAATACCAACCCGGCGTGCGGGTCCAGCGTGGGGTTCAACACGTTCGGCGAAGGCTGCCAGTCGGCGTCGCTGCGGTCGCTGAAGTCCACGCGCTGGATCGCCGGTGGGCCGTTGGACGGTGCCGCATCGAGCCGGTGCGCGGCATTGGCGCCGGCGTGCAGGTAGTAGCGCTGGCTGCGCGTGGCCATGGCTTCCAGCGTGTCGGCGTGCCGCCAGGTGTCGGCGCCCATGACCTGCCAGTTGACGCGCCCGGCAAGCGGGGCGGGCGTGGGCGCGCCCTTGAAGACGTGGTCGAACCAGGCCAGCCGCATTGCCTGCAGGTCGATGCGGGCGCCGGGGTCGGGCGTGTAGCCCTGCACCACCGGCGGCAGCCCGGTCTGCATGGTGAAGTGTTCGTAGGGGCCGATCAGCAGGGTATGGTCGGCGTTCGGGCGGTGCTGCAGGTGGTTGCGGAAGTAGTGCAGGACGCCGATCTGCGCACCATCGAAGTAGCCGGTGGTGGCCAGGACCGGAATGTCGATGTCGGCGAACGCACTGTCCTGCGGAATCATCGCGCGCCACCAGGCGTCGTAGCGCGGGTGCTGCAGCCAGCGGCTGAACACCGGGTTGGCCATGCCATCGATGGCGGGCCGGTCGCGGTAGCGGCCACCGTCGCGGTAGGCCTGCTGGTCGAGCCGCTGCCAACGGGCGCTGTCGCCGTAGCTGGCATCGTCCAGGCTGCGATTGCTGGCCGTGTAGAACGGCCAGGCGTACATGAAGTTGAGGAAGACGCCGCCTTCCATCGGGACATCGATGCCGGGTGCGGTCGTGGCCGAGGTGGCGATGGCCTTCAGCGCAGCCGGACGTTGCTTGAGCGCGGCCCATTGGGTGAAGCCGCTGTAGCTGCCGCCATACATGCCGACCCTGCCATCGCTCCAGCGCTGCGCGGCGATCCAGTCGATCACCGCCGCCGCGTCGCCGCCATCGTGCTCGAACGGCACGATTGCATCCGGGCTGCGGCCCTTGCCGCGGCTGTACGCCACGACCGACGCATAGCCGTGGGCGGCCATCTTGCGGGCGTCGTCCCAGGCCCAATCGTCGTTGGCGTAGACGGTGAAGGTGAGCAGTGCGGGCAGGGGAGTGGCGGCGTGGCGCGGCAGCACCAGCAGCGCGGACACGCGGGTGCCGTCCGGAGTGGCGATCAACAGGTCGCGCTCGACCTGGTAACGACGTGCGTCGTCGGCGGCCTGTGCCGCGGCGAACAGGGGCTGGAAGGCGGCGTAGCTGTCGTGGACCTGCCAGGCACGCACCAGTTCGATAACCTGGTCCATCGGAAGGCTGCGTTTGCCGCGTGCCTGTTCGATGCGCTGGTCCAGGTCCTGGCGCATGCGTGGCAGGTAACCACTGAAGGCAACGCCGGCCTGCTGCGCGCTGCGGTCATCGAGCTCGGCGAAGCGGGCGGCGAAGGCCTGTGGCCATGCCTGCGCGAACGCTTGCCGATGCTCGGCCTGCGCCTGCCGCGCACGCGCATGGATCTCGTACTGCAGGAACAACGGTGGCTGGTTGGGTGGGTCGTTGCGCAGGCGGCGCAGCGCCTGGATGCTGGTGATGGCGTCGACATGCCTGCCGGCGGCCAACTGCAGGCGGAACACCGTGCCCAGCCGCTGCTGCGCATCGGGCGCGTCGTAGCGTGCCAATGCCTGCCGGGCCAGGGCCGGTACGGCCGCATCGAGGCGCTGCTCCCAGCCGGCCGACAGTGCAATGTCGTCGTTGGCCGCGTAGGCCGAGGCCGTGAACAGCATCAACAGCAACGTGAGCAGGCTGCGCATGGTGTTTACCCAACGAAGGTGCTGCTTGATAGCACATCGACGGACGGCGCGCCCGTGCGTCGTTGCGCCCGAAAACAGATGCCCCCTCCCGTGGACGGGAGGGGGCATGGCTTCCATCGCTACGGAAGTGAAGGTGTGGCGATCAGCCGAGGATGCCCGGCAGGTCCAGGCCCTTCTCGCGGGCGCAGTCCAGCGCGATGTCGTAGCCGGCGTCGGCATGGCGCATGACGCCGGTACCGGGGTCGTTCCACAGCACGCGGGCGATGCGCTGGTCGGCAGCCTCGCTGCCGTCACAGACGATGACCACGCCGGAGTGCTGCGAGTAGCCCATGCCAACGCCACCGCCGTGGTGCAGGCTCACCCAGGTGGCGCCGCCGGCGACGTTGAGCATGGCGTTGAGCAACGGCCAGTCGGAAACCGCATCCGAACCGTCCTTCATCGACTCGGTCTCGCGGTTGGGCGAGGCGACGCTGCCCGAATCCAGGTGATCGCGGCCGATCACTACCGGTGCCTTCAGCTCGCCATTGCGGACCATCTCGTTGAAGGCCAGGCCCAGCTTGTGGCGCAGGCCCAGGCCGACCCAGCAGATGCGCGCCGGCAGGCCCTGGAAGGCGATGCGCTCGCGCGCCATGTCCAGCCAACGGTGCAGGTGCGGGTCATCGGCGATGATCTCCTTCACCTTGGCATCGGTCTTGTAGATGTCCTCCGGGTCGCCGCTCAGTGCCACCCAGCGGAACGGGCCAACGCCACGGCAGAACAGCGGGCGCACGTAGGCCGGCACGAAGCCCGGGAAGTCGAACGCATTCTTCAGGCCTTCGTCGAAGGCCATCTGACGGATGTTGTTGCCGTAGTCGACGGTCGGGATGCCGGCCGCGTGGAAGGCCAGCATCGCCTCCACGTGCACGCGCATCGCGGCCTTGGCGGCGTCGCGCACCTTCTCCGGGTTGGCCTGCTGCTCGGCCAGCCACTGCTCGACCGTCCAGCCGATCGGCAGGTAGCCGTGCACCGGGTCATGCGCGCTGGTCTGGTCGGTGACGCAGTCCGGGCGCACACCACGGCGCACCAGCTCCGGCAGGATCTCGGCCGCATTGCCGAGCAGGGCGATCGACTTGGCTTCGCCGGCAGCCGTGTATTTGGCGATGCGCGCCAGCGCGTCGTCGATGTCGGTGGCCTGCTCGTCGACGTAACGGGTGCGCAGGCGGAAGTCGATGCTGCTCTGGCGGCATTCGATGGTCAGGCTGCTGGCGCCGGCCAGCGAGGCGGCCAGCGGCTGCGCGCCGCCCATGCCACCGAGGCCGGCGGTGAGGATCCACTTGCCGGCCAGGCTGCCACCGTAATGCTGGCGGCCCATCTCGACGAAGGTCTCGTAGGTGCCCTGCACGATGCCCTGGCTGCCGATGTAGATCCAGCTACCGGCGGTCATCTGCCCGTACATCATCAAGCCCTTCTTATCGAGCTCGTTGAAGTGCTCCCAGTTGGCCCAGTGCGGCACCAGGTTGGAGTTGGCGATCAGCACGCGCGGTGCATCCGGGTGCGTGGGGAACACGCCGACCGGCTTGCCCGACTGCACCAGCAGGGTCTGGTTGTCGTCCAGGCGCTGGAGCGTTTCCAGGATCTTGTCGTAGCTCTCCCAGTCACGCGCGGCGCGGCCGATGCCGCCGTACACCACCAGCGAGGTCGGGTCTTCAGCCACTTCGGCGTCGAGGTTGTTCTGCAGCATGCGGAACGGGGCCTCGGTCTGCCAGGACTTGCAGTTGAGCGTGTTGCCGCGCGGCGCGCGCGGGCTGCGGGAAGGATCGTGACGGGTCATGCGTTTCTCCGGGAAGCAAAATCGAGGCAGGCGCGAAGGATCTGTTTCAGGGTGTCGCGTACCGGTGCGGCGTGGTCGGGGTCGTACGGGGTCGGCCAGCTGTGCTCATCGACATCGGCCGGCGCGGGCTCGTGCATGTAGCCACGGCAGCCCAGCTCCATCTGCAGGGTATGCACGCCGCCGGCGGTATCGCTGTAGTGGCGGGTGATCCAGCCGCCCTTGAAGCGGCCATTGCGGACGTGGCCCAGGCCGCTGATCGCGCACAGGTTCTCGACCACGTCGGTGAGCGCGTTGTCGCAGGACGTGTCCGGCGCACCGCTGGGGCCGGCGCTGCCGATATTGAACTGCGGCAGTTCGCCGTCGAACAGGTGCGGGATCAGCGAGCGGATCGAATGCGCGTCGTAGACGACCACGGTGCCGTGGATGGCGCGCAGTCGGGTGATCTCGGCGCGCAGCGCGGCGTGGTACGGGTCGAACCAGGTCTGGCGGCGGCGCTGGATCTCCGCCTCATCCGGTGCGTGACCATCGCGGTACAGCGGCTGGTTGTCGAAGGTGGTGGTCGGGCACAGGCCGGTGGTGTTCTGGCCCGGGTACAGGGAGGCGCCGGAGGGATCGCGATTGACGTCGATCACCGAGCGCGAGACCGCGGTGCGCACCGTGGTGGCGCCCAGCTCCCTGGCGAAGGCGTACAGCTCGTGCACCCACCAGTCAGCGTCGCGGCGGGCCAGCCACGGCGAGACGAAGTGGCCGACCAGCGCGTCGGGCAGTTCGGTGCCGGTATGCGGGAAGCTGACGATCAACGGGGCATCGCCGCGGTGAATCTGCAGCCAGTCAGGCGAGTGGGTCATGGAGGACTCCAAAGGGCAGGGCAGAACGATGAAGCATGTGGGAATGCGTTATCCCTTCTCCCGCGTGCGAGGGAAGAGGCCCGAAGGGCAGATGAGGGGAGCTTTTTGCAGTGAAGCTGAAAAGCGCCCTCATCCGGCGCTGCGCGCCACCTTCTCCCGCTTGCGGGAGAAGGGAAGGGTTTGCTGCGAGCGCTGGCCGCACGGCTATGTCATACACTGCGCGGAAAGCCGATGCCGTCTCTTCTCCCGCCTGCGGGAGAAGATGCCCGAAGGGCAGATGAGGGCAGCGCTTAGGACTGAAGCGAAAGCGCATAGACCCCCCCATGTGAACCCAATGCCGCATGCCGTCAGGTCAGTTGCCAGCCACATCCACGCCCGGCAACTGCACGCCCAGGCCCGCCAGCAGCGCGCCGCTGCGCACCAACTCGGTGGCGGCAACCATGTCCGGGTGGAAGTAGCGGTCGTCCTGCAGCGTCGGCACCTGCGCACGCAGCACCGCACGCACGCCTTCCAGTGCATCGCTCGAACGCAGCGGTGCATGGAAGTCGCAGCCCTGGCCGGCGGCCAGCAGCTCGATGCCGATCACGTTGGCGGCGTTCTCGGCCATCGCGATCAGGCGACGTGCACCATGCGCGGCCATTGATACGTGGTCTTCCTGGTTGGCCGAGGTCGGAATCGAATCCACGCTGGCCGGGTAGGCGCGCTGCTTGTTCTCCGACACCAATGCTGCGGCAGTCACCTGCGGGATCATGAAGCCCGAGTTCAGGCCCGGCTTCGGGGTCAGGAACGCAGGCAGGCCACTCAACGCCGGGTCCACCAGCATCGCGGTGCGGCGCTCGCTGATCGAGCCGATCTCGCAGATCGCCATGGCCAGCATGTCGGCGGCGAAGGCCACCGGCTCGGCGTGGAAGTTGCCGCCGCTCAACGCCTCACCGGTATCGGTGAACACCAGCGGGTTGTCGGACACGCCATTGGCTTCGATTTCCAGCGTGGTCGCGGCCTGGCGGATCACGTCCAGTGCCGCGCCCATCACCTGCGGCTGGCAGCGCAGGCAGTACGGGTCCTGCACGCGCACGTCGTTGTCACGGTGCGATTCGCGGATGGCCGAGCCCTGCATCAGCTGGCCCAGCACAGCGGCGGTGGCGATCTGCCCGCGCTGGCCGCGGATGCGGTGGATGCGGGGGTCGAACGGGGTATCCGAACCCTTGGCCGCTTCCACCGACAGCGCACCGGTGACCAGCGCGCTCTGGAACACGACTTCGATCTCGAACAGGCCGGCCAGCGCATATGCGGTGGAGTACTGGGTGCCGTTGAGCAGCGCCAGGCCTTCCTTCGCGCCCAACACCAGCGGTGCCAGGCCGGCCTGCTGCAGCGCCTGTTCGGCCGGCATGCGCACGCCACCGACGAAGGCTTCGCCCACGCCGATCATCACGCTGGCCAGGTGCGACAGCGGCGCCAGGTCGCCCGAGGCACCGACCGAACCCTGGCTCGGCACCACCGGCACCACGTCCTTCTGCAGCATGGCTTCCAGCAGCGCCAGCGTTTCCGGGCGGATGCCCGAAGCACCCTGCGCCAGGCTGGTCAGCTTGAGCGCCATCATCAGCCGCACCACGTTGACCGGCATCGGCTCACCCACGCCGGCGGCGTGCGAGAGCACGATGTTGCGCTGCAGGGTTTCAAGGTCCTCGCGCTCGATGCGCACGCTGGCCAGCTTGCCGAAGCCGGTGTTGATGCCGTACACCGGCGCGCCCTTGGCGACGATGTCGGCCACGACCTGCGCGCTGCGCTGCACGGCGGCCTGCGCCGAGGCATCCAGCTGTACGTTGGCGCCGCGGTAGATCTGCCGCCACTGCGCGAGCGGGACGTGGCCGGGGAGAAGGGTCAGGGTGGTGCTCATGAATGCTCCAAGCGGTGCGTTGTAGTGCGTGGTGTCAGGCCGCGTGCCCGCGCCAGATGCGGGCATGCAGGGGATTGAAGCCGATGCGGTAGACCAGGTCGGCGGGCGCCTCGATGTCCCAGATGGCCAGGTCGCAGTCCATGCCGGCGACCAGCCTGCCGAGGCGATCGCTGCGGCCCAGCGCGCGGGCGGCTTCGCGGGTGAAGCCGGCGATGCATTCGTCCACGGTCAGGCGGAACAGGGTCGCGCCCATGTTCATGGTCAGCAGCGGGCTGGTCAGCGGCGAGGTGCCGGGGTTGCTGTCGGTGGCCAGGGCCAGCGGCACGCCGGCGTCGCGCAGTTTCTGGATCGGCGGCAGCACGGTTTCGCGGGTGAAGTAGAACGCGCCCGGCAACAGCACGGCGACGGTACCGGCCGTGCGCATGGCGGCGATGCCGGCATCGTCGAGGTGTTCGATATGGTCGGCGGACAGCGCACCGTGGCGGGCGGCCAGTTCGGCGCCATGCTGGTTGGACAGCTGCTCGGCGTGGATCTTGATCGCCAGCCCGTGCGCGCGTGCGGCCTCGAACACCTGCTGCGCCTGTGCCGTCGAGAAGGCGATGTTCTCGCAGAAGATGTCCACGGCCTCGGCCAGGCCTTCGGCGGCGATGGCCGGGATCATCACTGCACTGACGTCGTTGATGTAGGCCTGTGCCTCGTGGCCGGGCGGTACCGCATGCGCGCCAAGGAAGGTCGGCACCACTTCCACCTTGCGCAGCCTGCCCAGTTCGGCGGCCACGCGCAGTTGCTTGCGCTCGTCGGGCAGGCTCAAGCCATAGCCGGACTTGATCTCGATCGTAGTCACGCCCTCGGCCAGCATCGCGTCCAGGCGGGGCAGGGAGGCGGCGATCAGCCCGGCATCGTCGGCGGCGCGGGTGGCGCGCACGGTGGAGACGATGCCGCCGCCGGCCCGGGCGATGTCGGCGTAGCTCACGCCCTGCAGGCGCTGCTCGAACTCGCCGGCGCGGTTGCCGGCGTAGACCAGGTGGGTGTGGCAGTCGATCAGCCCGGGGCTGATCCAGCGGCCGCCGCAATCGATGCGCTCGGCCGGTATGAATGCCGGGGCGGTGTTGGCCGGGCCGGCGTATACGATGCGACCTTCGGTGGCGGCGATCATGCCGTCACGGACCACGCCCAGGCCGCCGCTGGCATCGTCCAGGGTCATCAGGTTGGCGTTCTGCCAGAGCGTGTCGCAGCGCATGGGCACTCATCCCGGTGAATTTGTATATACAATAACGACCGAAAACGGAGAGTGTCCAGTGATCACCCCATCCTCATCGCAACCGGTTCATTTCCATGCCCAGCAGGCCTTGTTGGCCGATGGCTGGGCGCATGACGTGCGCATCGAAAGCCAGGCCGGGCGCATCACTTCGGTGACGGCAGGCGTGCCGGCGCAGGACGGGGACCGGCGGCTGGGTACGGTCGTGGCCGGGCTCGGCAACCTGCACAGCCATGCGTTCCAGCGCGCGATGGCCGGCCTGACCGAAGTGGGCGGGCGCTCGGGCGACAGCTTCTGGAGCTGGCGCGAGCTGATGTACCGCTTCCTCGACCGGCTCGACCCGGACGACTTCCAGGCCATCGCCGCGCAGGCGTACATGGAGATGCTGGAAAGCGGCTTCACCCGCGTCGGCGAGTTCCACTACCTGCACCATGCCCAGGATGGCAGCGGCTATGCCGATCCGGCGGAAATGTCCGCGCGCGTGGCCGCCGCCGCTGCCGAGACCGGGCTGGGCCTGACCCTGCTGCCGGTGTTCTATGCGCACAGCGATTTCGGCGGGGTGGCGCCGACGCCGGGCCAGCGTCGCTTCCTGCACGACGTGGATGGCTTCGCGCGCCTGCTCGAAGGCTGCCAACGGGTGCTGGCCACGACGCCCGATGCGGTGCTGGGGCTGGCCCCGCACAGCCTGCGTGCCAGTACGCCACAGGAACTGCAGGCATTGGCGGCGATGGGGCAGGGTCCAATCCACATCCATATCGCCGAGCAGACCCGCGAGGTCGACGCCTGCCTGGCATGGAGCGGCCAGCGTCCGGTGGAGTGGTTGTACGACCACGTCGCGGTCGATCCGCGCTGGTGCCTGGTGCATGCCACCCACGTCACCGCGCGGGAAGTGCAGCAGATCGCCGACAGCGGAGCGGTGGTGGGACTGTGCCCGATCACCGAGGCCAACCTGGGCGACGGCCTGTTCCCGATGCGCGACTTCGTGCAGGCCGGCGGCCGGTTCGGGGTGGGCTCGGATTCGAACGTGTTGATCGATGCAGCCGAGGAACTGCGCCTGCTCGAGTACGGCCAGCGCCTGGCGTTGCGGGGGCGCAACGTGTTGTCGCCGGGCGTGTTCTCGACCGGGCGCTGGTTGTACCAGCAGGCCGGTGAGGGCGCGGCGCAGGTGCTGGGCGTGGCCAGCGGGTTGCAGGCGGGCGCGCCGGCCGACCTGCTGGAGCTGGACCTGGAACACCCCGCGCTGCATGGCCGGCAGGGGGATGCCTTGCTTGACAGTTGGCTGTTCGCCGCACGTAATGGCGCCCTCCGCAGCGTCTGGCGCAACGGTCGAGAGCTGGTCCAGGGAGGCCGCCACGTGCATCGCGAAGCGATCACCCTGCGCTACCGCGCCGCCCTTGGCCGGATACTGGCCTGACGACACGGTGTTGCCCATTTCAGGAATCGCGAGTGAAGAGCAAGAAGGCTCCCACCCTCAACCAACGCATCCGCAGTGACATCGAAAGCCGCATCCTCAGCGGCGAGTGGGAGCCGGGCTACCGCATTCCCTTCGAACATGAGTTGATGGAGCAGTACGGGTGTTCCCGGATGACGGTGAACAAGGTGCTGACCACGCTGGCCGAGAGCGGCATGATCGAGCGCCGCCGCCGCGCCGGTTCGTTCGTGGCGCGCCAGCCGCCGCACCTGGAACATGTGGCGCTGGAGATCCCGGACATCGCGGTGTCGGTCATCCAGCGCGGCCATGCCTATGGCTTCCAGTTGCTGGAGCACGCCCATCGCAAGGCCCGCGCAGGACAGGCGGAGGAGTTGGCGCTGGTCGGTGCCGGCAAGCTGCTGGCGATGCGCTGCCTGCACCTGGCCGACGGCAAGCCGCTGGCGCTGGAGCGGCGCCTGATCAATCCCGAGGCCGTCCCCGAAACGCTGGAAGTGGACTTCTCGGTACAGCCGCCGGGCAGCTGGCTGCTGCAGAATGTCTCCTGGACGCGTGGTGAGCACCGCATCAGCGCGGTGGCCGCCACCGCCGAGGAAGCCGCCCTGCTGCAGGTGCCGGCCGGCACCGCCTGCCTGACCATCGACCGCCAGACCTGGCGCGGCGAACAGCCCATCACCTGGGTGCGACAGAAGTTCCTGGGCGATGCCTACGACCTGATCGCCCGCTTCGCGCCCGGCAACCGGTAGGGGCGGCCAGGGCCGCGCCTAAGGCTCAGAACGTGCGGCACTGCCGCCAGCGCACCGGCTCATCGACGCCCGGACGCGGGTTGAGCTGCACGCGGGTGGTACGCAGCGCCGGGAAACGTTCCAGCTCGGCGCAGATCAATGGCCAGATCGCCGCATCCTCGCCACTGCGTTCCACCGCAAGGGTGCTGCGCGTCTGCCAGATGCCGCTGACCACGCCCGGGGTGCGCGCCAATGCCTTGGATACCGACTGCTGGTAACGCAGCAGCGTCTGCGGGTCGGGATCGGCGACCAGGTCGCCGGGGTTGGCACTGGCCACCGGTGTGGCTGCGGCAACGGGCGTTGCGGCATCCGGCGCCGCGGCTTCGGCACCGTTGCCGGTCGGCTTCGGGTGTCCTTCGCGTGCCGCTGCCGGTGCGCCGCGCGGCGTAGCCGCCCCGCTGGCGCCTTCGTCGCGAAGTGTGAGGTAGCCCATGCTGACCAGCAGGCCCAGGGTCACGGCGGCGAGCCCGGCAATGCCGGTGTGGCGCACGGCCTCGCGGCGCGCGAAGCCGGTGACCGTTTCGCGAACTTCGTCCGGCACGTAGGGCTTGAGGAACTGCCACAGGTCGCGCCCGTCGATCACCTCGATGGATTGCCGCCCGGCCTCGGTCACGCCCTCGCGGTCCACCTGGCCTTCGGTCAGCAGCAGGCCGCCGACCGCACCGGTCAGGCGCATCGCCGCGCCCAGTTCGTGCACGGCCGAGGCATCAAACCGATACGCGCGTCCGTGCTTGCACGACACCAGCCAGCGCTCGCCGTCCCGCTGCAGCAGGAAGTCGCTGCTGGTGCCGCGTTCGCTGTCATCGCTGGCATTGAGGGCAACCAGGCCACGGCGCTCGGCCATCGCCGAACGGACGATCTGCGAGAACTCGCGCCAGCGCATGCCGGCCAGCGCGGCCAGGCCATGCTTCATCTCGGTTTCCCGGCGCTTGACCAACCACAGCCAGGCGGCCGCAAGGCTCCAGATCAACAGCGCGAGCACCAGGGCCAGGATCCAGGAAAACATCGATTTACCCGAGGGAACGGAAGACAGGGGGCCTCAGTCTAGCTTCCTTCATGACCGTAAGAAGGGCCAATTTCAGCTTTTGCGAAAGCCGTCAGGGCGCTGCCGGGGACGCTGCCCGCGCGCGTGCTCAACCCGGCCAGTAGTGGCTGTCCGGCACCGTTCTTGCGCCGAAGATGGCCTGCCCGACGCGGACCACCGTGGCGCCTTCCTCGATGGCGATCTCGAAGTCACCGGACATGCCCATCGACAGTTCGTCCAGCGTGATATCGGCAGGCGCTTGCTGGCGCAGGCGGTCGCGGAGCTGGCGCAGTTCGATGAAGCAACGGCGTACCCGCTCGGCCTCGGCCGAGAACAGGGCCAGGGTCATCAGGCCACGCACGCGCAGACTGCCGAATTGCGGCAGGGCCTGGAGGAAGGCCGGCACGTCGGCCGGTGCCAGGCCGAACTTGCTGTCCTCGCCGGAAGTGTTGACCTGCACGTAGACATCCAGCGAGCGGCCTTCCAGCTGCAGGCGACGGTCCAGGGTCTCGGCCAGGCGCAGGCTGTCCAAGGCCTGGAACTCGCTGGCGAAGCGCGCCACCAGCTTGGCCTTGTTGGTCTGCAGGTGGCCGATCACCGACCACTGCAGGTCGTGCAGGTCCTGCATCGCCTCCCACTTGTGGTGGGCTTCCTGCACCTTGTTCTCACCCAGCAGGCGGCAGCCGGCCTGGTAGGCCAGGCGGATGTGGGCCTCGTCGATGGTCTTGCTGACCGGCAACAGCCGCACGCTGCCGCGGTCGCGGCCGGCGCGCGCGCAGGCGGCATCGATCCGGGCCTGGATGGCCTCCAGGTTGTGGCGGAAGTCCTCCACGGTTTCGGCGCGCGGGTAGCGGCCATGCTGGTCGTGGCGGGTGGGGGTGTCGGACAGCGGGGTCTGCATGGCGGCTCTCATGGCGCGATCGGCCGGGCCGACCATTGTCGCCTTTACCGTCCCGCGGGGCATCTTTCCCGGAGCGCAGGCATGAAAAACCCGCCATCCGGAGCCGTGAGGGGAGGGAGACAAACGGCGCGGTACTGCTGGCGGGTCAATGGATTCTTGCGCAACTTTTGCTGCTATGCAACATCAATCTTCATGCGGAGGCGAAGCGGCGTGCGCGGCGCGCGATTCGGCCTTGGTCAGGCGCCGGTTGAGCGCGTCCAGGCGCTCGTTCAGCGCTTCGATGTCCGAGCGGCTGGGGATGTCCATCCGGCGCAGCACCCGGTGCACACGGTCCTCGAAGTTCTTCTCCACCCGGTCCCAGGTGCCGGCGGCGCGCTCGCGCGCCTGGCCCAGGGTGTTCTCCACGGTGTCGCGCAGGCTTTCGCCGCGCGTGGACTCCTCGCGGCTGCGCTCTTCGGCGGCCTCGCCTTCCTTGACCAGTGAATCGAACAGGCGGCTGCCTTCGTTCTGTGCCCGGGCCAATGCGCCCAGCCCGGCCAGCCAGACCTGCTGGGCCGATTCGGTCATCCTGCGGCCGATGCGCTCGGCCTGGTGCTGCAGGCCGGGGCTGCTGCCGTCGTCACCGGGACGACGTTCATATGCGCTCATGACGGTGCTCCTGTAGGGACGAAACCTTGGGCAACACCGTAACGAGTGGGATGCGTGCTTGGCGTGATGGAGGCTCAGCCGAGCTTTTCGGCCAGCACGCGCTGGATTTCCGATTCCACCATGCCCTTCATCGCGGACAGCAGGAAGCCCAGTTCAGCCTTGACCCGCACCGCGCCGGGCAGCAGTTCGATGCCGCCTTCCACGCCGGAACGGGCGAAGTGCAGCACCTGGCCTTCCCAGCGCGTGGTGACGTCGAAGCGCTCCTGCAGCTTCTGCGCCACTTCGGCGATGGCGGAGCGGGCGTTGTCTTCGGACAGGCTGTGGGCGTGGCGGATGTCGATGGTGGACATGAAGCGTTCCTGCGATACGGCGTCGGGTTGAAGGGAGGGCATTGTAGGACCTGCGCGGCCTGCTCCGGGCGCCGTGGCACCTTCTGCGCGGCAGGCCGACCTGCTAGTCTGCCGCGGTGCCTATCCTGCAAGTCCATTTCAGCAACCGCCAGCAGCCCGACCAGCCCTTGAGTCCGGGCGTCCAGCGTATCGTGCGCCATGCATCCGGGCAGGTCCGGCTGGGCGATGACAGCGTCGGTCCGATGTTGCTGGCGCAGTTCTGCGTGGACCAGCGCGGCGTCTGGCTGCAGGTCGCCAATGGCGTCCGCGGCATCCACGTCAATGGCCGCCCGGTGCGCCGGATGGCGCAGCTGCGCGCCGGTGATTCGGTCTACGCCGATGGGGCGGAGATGCTGCTGCGCGGCCAATGCGAGCCGGCCGGGCAGGTGCCCGAGGCCGTCGCCGAGCCGGGTGATGACCAGCGCGTGCTGCTGCGCGGCGTCGGTGGCCGCCACCATGGCCGCAGCTTCACCCTGGATCGGTCCCGTGGCATCGGCAGCGAAGCCACCAATGACATCGTCATCGACGACCCCACCTTCACCGCACGCCATGCCCGCTTCGAGCGCCACGACGACAAGGTGCTGCTGCGCGACCTCGGTTCGGCCGACGGGGCGCTGGTCAATGGTGTGGCGGTACGCAACTGCTGGCTGCAGGCCGGTGACCAGGTCGTGTTCGACGGCGGGCACCGCTTCGTGCTGGAGATGCCGCTGAACCCCGCAAGCCTGGCGGCGGTGCTTGCGGTCGAAGAGGAAGCGCCGGCCGAACCGGCCGAAGCGGCCGCCACCGCCGCGCCGCGGCGTCCGCGGCGCTGGCCCTGGTTGCTGCTCAGCGCCCTGTTGCTGGGCGCGGCGATCAGCGCCCTGCTGCTGTACGGCGCCCGCTGAGCCCGCGCGCCGGCCGCGCCCTGGCCGGCTTGGCGGCGATCCAATTGGGTGCAGATGCAACTTTTTCTGCGCCCCCAAAGGCTGTTGCGCTGCGGCATACTAGGGGTTCTGTCCAACAGGTGTGTCATGACGCGCGCATTCAATTTCAGTGCCGGCCCTGCAACGCTGCCGGAGCAAGTCCTCCGCCAGGCGCAGGAGGAAATGTTGGAATGGAATGGCGTAGGCGCATCCATCGTCGAGATCAGCCACCGCAGCGCGGACTTCATGGCCGTGGCGGCGCAGGCCGAAGCCGACCTGCGCACGCTGGTCGGCATCCCCGATGACTATGCCGTGCTGTTCCTCGGCGGTGGCGCCACCACCCAGCAGGCGCTGCTGCCGCTGAACTTCGCCAGCCCGGGCCAGCGTGCCGACTACGTGGTCACCGGCCATTGGGGCAAGACCGCGGTCAAGCAGGCCAAGCCCTATGTCGATGCGCACGTGGCCGGCAGCGGCGAAGCCGGCGGCTTCCACGACATCCCGCCGGTGGCGCAGTGGCAGTTGTCGCCCGACGCGGCCTACGTGCACATCACCGCCAACGAAACCATCCATGGCGTCGAATTCCGCGACGTGCCGGACGTGGGCGAGGTGCCGCTGATCGCCGATTTCAGTTCCTCGATCGCCTCCGAGCCGATCGACGTCTCGCGTTACGGCGTGATCTACGCCGGTGCGCAGAAGAACCTCGGCCCGGTCGGCATCGCGGTGGTGATCATCCGCCGCGACCTGCTCGAACGCGCCGGCCAGCCGCGCGCGGACATCTTCGACTACCGCTCGCACGTGGCGCGCGATTCCATGCTCAACACCCCGCCGACCTGGAACTGGTACCTGGCCGGGCTGATGTTCAAGTGGATGCTGGCCCAGGGCGGCGTGGAGGCCTTCGCCCGCCTCAGCCAGGCCAAGTCGGCCGCGATCTACGACGCCATCGACGGCTCCGGCGGCTTCTATCGCAACGAAGTGGTGCCGGCCGTGCGCTCGCGCATGAACATCCCGTTCTTCCTGCCCAGCGAGGAACTCGATGCGCGCTTCGTGAGCGAGTCCAAGGCCGCCGGCCTGCTGGCCCTGAAGGGCCACAAGGCGGTCGGTGGCATCCGCGCCTCGATCTACAACGCCATGCCGCTGGAGGGCGCGCAGGCGCTGGCCGCGTTCATGCGTGATTTCCAGCAGCGCAACGGCTGAGCCCCCAACAACGCCGTGCGCCGTGCGCCGGCCCGCAACAGGTAAATGATTGATGGCAAGCAAGCCGCCCAAAACCCCCGCCAAGGCCAAGCCGGCCATCGCGAAGAAGGCCGCCAAGCCGGCCGAGAAGAAGCCCGCCGCCGGTGCCATCGCCAAGCCGGTGCTGGCCGATGTGCGCGCCAAGATCGACCACATCGACCGCAGCATCCAGGCGTTGATCGCCGAGCGTGCCGAGTTCGCCCACCAGGTCGGCAAAGCCAAGGGCAAGCTCGCCGCCGCCGTGGACTACTACCGTCCCGAGCGCGAGGCGCAGGTGCTGCGCATGGTGGTGGACCGCAACGAAGGCCCGCTCAGCGATGAAGTGCTGGTGCACGTGTTCCGCGAGATCATGTCCGCCTGCCTGGCCCAGCAGGAGCCGCTGAAGATCGGCTACCTCGGCCCGGAAGGCACCTTCAGCCAGCAGGCCGTGCTCAAGCATTTCGGCCGCTCGGCGATGGGCTTGCCGATGGCCAGCATCGAGGAAGTGTTCCAGGAAGTGGAAGCCGGCAACGCCGACTTCGGCGTGGTGCCGGTGGAGAATTCCGGGCAGGGCACCATCCAGATCACGCTGGACATGTTCCTGACCTCCAACCTCAAGATCTGCGGTGAGGTGGAACTGCGCGTGCAGCAGTTCCTGATGTCGCGCAGCGGTCGGCTCGAGGACATCGAGCGCATCTACGCGCACCCGCAGTCGTTCATGCAGACCTCGTCCTGGCTGCGTGCCAACCTGCCCAAGGCCGAGAAGATCCCGGTATCGAGCAATGCCGAAGGCGCACGCCGCGCCCGCAATGCCGATGACGCGGCCGCCATTGGCGGCGAGAGCGCCGGCCATGTCTACGGCCTGAAGAAGGTGGTGACCAAGCCGATCCAGAATGACGCGGACAACACCACGCGCTTTTTGGTGATCGGTCGCCAGCTGTTCCCGTCCTCCGGCCATGATCGCACCTCGGTGCTGGTGTTCATCCACGATAAGCCCGGTGCGCTGTTCGATGTGCTTAGCCCGTTCGCGCGTCATGGCATCAGCATGAACCGCATCGAGTCGCGGCCGTCGCACCAGGCCAAGTGGGAGTACGGTTTCTTCATCGACCTGGCCGGCCACATCGAGGATGAATCGATGCAGGCCGCGCTGGCCGAACTCAAGGCCCATTCGGCGCAGATCAAGGTACTCGGTTCCTATCCGGTCGCCGTGCCCTGATCGCGTCCCGGACGCAGACCTGTCCCTTCCCCCAGGCGGGGGAAGGTGCCCGAAGGGCGGGTGGGGTAGTTCCAGCCCGTGACCGTTGATCCGCCTTCAGTCCCCCGCTTCCCGCATGGCGCCGGGAAGAAAAGAACGTTTAGAGAGCCCGCATGAGTTCCCAGCCTTACTGGATTGCACGCAAAGGATCGGCCCTGCAGGGCACCTTGACCATTCCCGGCGACAAGTCGGTCTCGCACCGCTCGGTGATGTTCGCCGCGCTGGCCGATGGCGTCTCGCACATCGACGGCTTCCTGGAAGGCGAGGACACCCGCGCCACGGCGGCCATCTTCGCCGAAATGGGCGTGCGCTTTGAAACCCCGTCACCGTCGCAGCGCATCGTGCACGGCGTGGGCGTGGATGGCCTGAAAGCCCCGCAACGCGAGCTGGACTGCGGCAATGCTGGCACCGGCATGCGCCTGCTCGCCGGCCTGTTGGCCGCGCAGCCGTTCGACAGCACCCTGGTGGGCGACGAATCGCTGACCAAGCGCCCGATGCGCCGGGTGACCGTGCCGCTGGCGCAGATGGGCGCCCGCATCGACACCCAGGACGACGGCACCCCGCCGTTGCATATCCACGGTGGCCAGACGCTGCTGGGCATCCATTACGAACTGCCGGTGGCCAGTGCCCAGGTCAAGTCGGCGCTGCTGCTGGCTGGCCTGTACGCGCAGGGCGAAACCACTGTGGTCGAGCCGCACCCCACCCGCGACTACACCGAGCGCATGTTGCGTGCGTTCGGCGTGGAGATCGACTTCGAACCGGGCAGGGCGCGCCTGCGTGGTGGCCAGCGCCTGCGCGCGACCGATATCGCGGTGCCGGCGGACTTCTCCTCGGCGGCGTTCTTCATCGTGGCGGCCAGCATCATCCCGGGTTCGCATGTGCGGCTGCGCTCGGTCGGCCTGAACCCGCGCCGGACCGGCCTGCTGACCGCGTTGCGCCTGATGGGCGCGGACATCACCGAGGAAAACCATGCCGAGCACGGTGGCGAAGCCGTGGCGGACCTGGTCGTGCGTCATGCACCGCTGAAGGGTGCACAGATCCCCGAAGCCGTGGTGCCGGACATGATCGACGAGTTCCCGGCGCTGTTCGTCGCCGCGGCGGCGGCCGAAGGCCAGACCGTGGTGACCGGCGCGGCCGAGCTGCGGGTCAAGGAATCCGACCGCCTGGCGGCGATGGCCACCGGCCTGCGCACCTTGGGCCTGCGCGTGGACGAAACCGACGACGGCGCGACCATCCACGGTGGCGTGCTGGGCAGTGGCACCATCGAAAGCCATGGCGATCATCGCATCTCGATGGCATTCGCCATCGCCGGCCAGCTGAGCACCGGCGAGGTGCGCATCAACGACGTGGCCAATGTGGCGACGTCGTTCCCGGGCTTCGACCAATTGGCTAGCGGCGCTGGCTTCGGGCTCAGCGCCCGGTCCTGAATTCCACCGGGACCTGCACGACGCTGGCGATGGCCTTGCCATCGCGCAGGGCAGGGTGGAAGCGCCATTGCAACAGGGCTTCGATGGCGGCCTGGTCCAGCCGCACGTCCTGCTGGCCCTGGTGCGAGACGATGACGGCATCGGTCACCCGGCCGCTGCTGTCGATCTGCAGGCGCGCGATCACGTCGCCTTCGATGCCCGCGTCAAGCACGTCGGCCGGATAGCGCGGCATCGGGTTGCCGACGATCGGTTCGGCGTCCATGTCGATCACCGCCGGCGCGGGTTGCGGCTTGGCTGCCAGGGGCGGACTGGCCGCCGGCATGGCCGGAGGCGTGGCTTCGGTCAATACGGCCGGATGCGTTGCCTGCCATCCCATCAGCAGCAGCAACGCCAGCATCCCGGCCGCCAGCAACGCCCACAGCCAACCGGCCACGGCATGGGTGCCGCGGCCGGTGGTGTCTGCACTGGTTTGGTCATGCGGGATGCTGGACATCGACGGGGCGTCTCGGTAGTGACTCGACGCCGCCAGTCTGGTCTGCCGGCGGTGAGCCGGGCTTAAACCCATCGCCCTGGCGCGGGCGATGGTTCAGCTTACTGAGCCGGTTTGAAATCGAACGGGATATCCAGGCTGGCCTGCATCGGTTGGCCATTGCTCAGCGCCGGCTGGAATCGCCAGCCACGCACGGCATCCAGCGCCGCACGGTCGAGGTCACGCGAGCCACTGCGCTGGATGACGCGTGCATCCAGAGCGGTGCCATCCACGCCGACCACGACCTGCACCACCACCGTGCCGCTGTCGCCACGGCGCAGGGCGGCCGGCGGGTACTCGGGCGGACGCTGGCCGGGCAGGGGGCTGGGGCGGTCGGTGGGGGTTGCCGCGACCGGCGCCGGCGCGTCACCGGCCGGGCTTTGCGTGGGCGCGGTTTCGGCGATTGGTTGCGGCGGCGGGGCGGGCGGTGCCTCGACCAGCTCGGGTTTCTCCTCGACCGGCGCCGGGCGGGCCTCGGGCATGTCGGCCGCACCCGCACCGGCGGGCAACGGGGCCGGCAGCGGGGCCAGTTCGGCCACGGCGGTCTGCGGCTGGGCCGGGTCGGCGCGGTAGAAGTCGTTGTTGCGGCGCGCGTTGAGCCAGACCACGACAAACAGCAGCAGACCCACGGCAAAGGCGATGCCGGCGATCTTCAGGCTGCTGCGTGGCAGATGGAAGGTGATGTTCTGGTCGGAGCGGGAAGAAGAGGCGGGCATGGGCTTGACCGGATTGAACGGGAAGATTCTGGCACAGGATGGACAAAGCGCGGCAGACGGACGCCGTTCGCGCGATAATCCCCTTTCACATCCGTACACAGTGCCTCCCATGCTTGATCCAGCCCTTCTTCGCCAGCAACCCGCCGAACTTGCACAGCGCCTGCGCGATACGCGCGGCTACGCGTTGGACGTGAGTGCGTTCGAGGCCCTCGAGGCGGACCGCAAGCGCATCCAGGTCCGTACCCAGGAGCTGCAGAGCCTGCGCAACAGCCGTTCCAAGGCGATCGGCCAGGCCAAGGCGAAGGGCGAGGACGTGTCGGCGATCATGGCCGAGGTGGCCGGCTTCGCCGACGAGCTGAAGGCCTCCGAAGCCCAGCTCGACGTGCTGCGCGAGAAGATCGAGATGCTGTCGATGGGCATCCCCAACCTCCCGGCGGACGATGTGCCCGCCGGCAAGGACGAGAACGACAACGTCGAGCAGCTGCGCTGGGGTACGCCGCGCACGTTCGATTTCCCGGTCAAGGACCATGTCGAGCTGGGTGCCCGTGATGGCTGGCTGGACGCCGAAACCGCCGCCAAGCTGTCCGGCGCGCGCTTCACGGTGCTGCGTGGCCAGCTGGCGCGACTGCACCGTGCGCTCGGCCAGTTCATGCTCAACCTGCACAGCAACGAGCACGGCTACGAGGAAACCAACGTGCCGGTGCTGGTCAACGCCGACTCGTTGCGCGGCACCGGCCAGCTGCCGAAGTTCGAGGAAGACCTGTTCAAGACCGCGCTGGGCGAGTCCACGCGTTACCTGATCCCCACCTCGGAAGTGCCGCTGACCAACATCGTGCGCGACGAGATCATTGAGGCCGAGCGCCTGCCGCTGCGCATGACCGCGCATTCGATGTGCTTCCGTTCCGAGGCCGGTAGCGGTGGTCGCGACGTGCGCGGCATGATCCGCCAGCACCAGTTCGAGAAGGTCGAGCTGGTCAGCGCGTGCCGGGCCGAGGAAAGCGAGGCCGAGCACCAGCGCATGACCCAGTGCGCCGAGACCGTGCTGCAGCAGCTGGGCCTGCCGTATCGCAAGGTGCTGCTGTGCACCGGTGACATGGGCTTCTCGGCGGTGAAGACCTACGACCTGGAGGTCTGGCTGCCGTCGCAGCAGACCTATCGCGAGATCTCCTCCTGCTCGAACTGTGGCGACTTCCAGGCCCGCCGCATGCAGGCGCGCTGGCGCAACCCCGCCACCGGCAAGCCGGAGCTGCTGCACACGCTCAATGGCTCGGGCGTGGCGGTGGGCCGGGCGATGATCGCGGTGATGGAGAACTACCAGAACGCCGATGGTTCCATCAGCATCCCGGCCGTGCTGCAGCCCTACATGGGTGGCGCGAAGCGCATCGGCTGACGGTGCGTTGCGCATCTGGCCGATTCCGGAACAGCCCGCCGCATGGCGGGCTTTTTCGTTGCCCGAACGGAACATATTGAACCGTAAGCATTTCTGGAACGCTGCGCGGCGGGATGGGGATGCTTAAATAGGACTGTTTGGGGCCTGATTTGTAAAATCAGGACAAAGCTGTTTGAATTCGGTGATTCGTTCCAATTCTGGGATCAATTCATGCAGGACCTCAACGACCTCTATTACTTCGCAATGGTCGTGGACCACGGCGGTTTTGCGGCGGCCGAGCGCGCCCTGGGCATCCCCAAGTCACGCCTGAGCCGGCGCATCAGCCAGCTGGAAACCGACCTGGGAGTGCGCCTGCTGCAGCGTTCGACGCGACGTTTCGCGGTCACCGATGTCGGCATGAGCGTGCATCGGCATGCCCAGACGATGCTGACCGAGGCGCAGGCCGCCCGCGAGGTGGTGGACCGGCTCAGTGCCGAACCGCGCGGCCTGGTCCGTGCGAGCGTGCCGGTGTCGCTGGCACAGATGCAGCTGCCCAGGCTGCTGCCGAAGTTCCTGGAGCAGTACCCCAAGGTGCGGCTGCAGCTGAACATCAGCAACCGCCGGGTGGACATCATCAATGAGGGCTACGACGTCGCCCTGCGCGTGCGCTCGCGCCTGGACGACGATGGCAGCCTGGTGATGCGCAGCTTCGGCCAGGTGCAGGAGTTGCTGGTGGCCAGCCCGGCGTACCTGGACAAGGCCGGCCGCCCGACCGCGCCGGAAGACCTGGCCAACCACGTCACCATGAGCATCAGCGAGGACGAGGCGCGCCAGCGCTGGGAGCTGCACGGGCCCGGTGGCGAGGTGCGCCGCGTGGACCTGCAGCCGCGCGTGGCCGGCTTCGACTTCCCGCTGCTGCAGTCGATGGTCAAGGACGGCTACGGGATCACGATGCTGCCGGAGACCGTGTGCGCCGACGCGGTACGCAACGGCGAGCTGGAAGTGGTGTTGCCGGACTGGTCGCTGCCGCAGGGCATCTGCCACGCCGTGTTCGCCTCCCGCCGCGGCCTGCTGCCGGCGGTGCGCGTGTTCATCGACTTCCTGGCCGAGCACCTGCCGCCACAGCTGGAAGCCTCGCGGCTGGATTGCGGTGGTGCCTGCGAACGCGCCAAGGAAAAGATCCGTGCCTCCACCGCAGGCGCGCTGGCGATCGAGGCCGGTTGAGCAAAAAACGGGCAGGCATGCGAGAATGCGCGCCCCGATCCGCATGCCGGAGCGAGGGACCTGATCAATGGACAGATGGCCGAGCGGTTTAAGGCACCGGTCTTGAAAACCGGCGAAGGGTCAAACCTTCCGTGGGTTCGAATCCCACTCTGTCCGCCAAGCTTTCCGAGAGCCGCTGCCTGCAGCGGCTTTTTGCTGTCCGTTGTATTTGCTGCCGCCGGACGCCATCGCTGGCCTGGGTGGCACCCGTGCCGCGCGGGATTTTTGTCTGGCGATTGTCCTGGCCTGTCCTGCGTCTTGCAGCTGCGCGTCAGCAAATGTCTATTCATGTGACGTGCGTGGTGATGCCGCATGTACTATTGCCGGTGGCGGCCATGTGCCGCCAGCCCTCTTTTCACCGGGAGGGCCTCTGCGCTGCGAGCCCAAACTCCAGTGCGCCGGCCGCCGTGGCCCAAAACATGGCGCGAGACGCCCGCAAGGCTCGTCGTGAACCGGCTCTTGGGTGCCGGTGCCTCCCGCGTGCCGCCCAGACCCGCCTGGAAAGGCGGCAGGCCGATGGCGGGGCTGACATCGCCCGCAGGGAAGTGGATCGGTAGAATGCGCCGTTCCGGGCAGGGGGCTGCGCACCCGGGGATTCGAGCGAAAGCCGCGGCAACACCCGTCACACGTTCGCGTTGGATCTCATGGATTTACGAAAGCTCATCCTGGTGCTCACCTTCCTCGGAGCACTGGTGCCGTTCGCCAATACGTTCTATGCAAGCTATACGGTCCAGCGCCAGCAGCTGATGGACGCGACGCTGGACAGCAACTACGCGTATGCGAGCAAGCTGGCCAAGAGCACGGAGGATTTCCTCCAGGCCTCGCAGTTGCAGCTGGCGTACACCGCTCAGCTGCTGGCAACGCAGATGGACGACGTGGGCCGCCTGGGCGGCGAGGCCACGCGGCTGCGGATGATGAGCAAGAGCTTCAACTCGATCACGATCTTCGATGCCACCGGCAAGGTGCTGGCCACGTCGCCAGAGGCGCTCGGGCTGCAGGGCAGGGTGTTGAACAGCGAAGCGGTGAAGGCGGCGCTGCGCGAGAAGCGGCCGTTGATCAGCGCGCCGTACCAGTCGGCGACCGGCAACTTCATCGTCTTCATCAACCATCCGATCGTGTCCCCGGCCGGGCAGTACCTGGGCGCGGTGGGTGGCGCCATCTACCTGCAGAAGGAAAACATCCTGGACCGGCTGCTGGGCCAGCACTTCTACGTCGATGGTTCCTACCTGTTCGTGGTCGACCGGCAGAAACGCATCATCTATCACCCGGATCCGCAGCGGATCGGTGATTTCGTGGAGAACAATGCGGTGGTCGACCGCGTCGCCGCCGGCGAGTCCGGCAAGGGCGCTGCCGTCAACTCGCATGGCGTGAGCATGCTGGCCGGCTATGCGCCGGTGGCGTCGACCGGTTGGGGCATCGTCGCCCAGCGCCCGCAGGCGGCGACCCTGGCGCCGCTCACCGAGCTGATGCAGTCGACGCTGTACAAGGCATTGCCGGCGATGCTGCTCACCCTGGCATTCCTGCTCTGGAGCGCGCGCCTGATCTCGCGGCCGTTGCGCCTGCTCGCCGATGGTGCCCGCAAGATGGACGACCCGGCCTCGGCCGGGGACATCCGTTCGGTGAAGTCCTGGTACTTCGAATCGCGGGAGCTGAAGAAGGCGATGCTGATGGGCATCGATGCCATCCAGAAGAGCTTCTCCAAGCTGCGCGAGGACACCGCGACCGATCCGTTGACCCAGCTGGGCAATCGCCGGCGCATGGACGATGCGCTGAGGACCTTCGAGAGCCAGGCGAACACCTTCTCGGTGATTTCCCTGGACATCGATCACTTCAAGGCCGTCAACGACACCTACGGCCATGACGCCGGCGACGAAGCCCTGCGCTGCCTGGCGCAACGCATGCGTGAAGCCTGCCGTGCCTACGACGTGCCGCTGCGCGTGGGGGGCGAGGAGTTCCTGATCCTGCTGCCGTCCACCACGCTGGCAACCGCGACGCAGGTGGCCGAACGCCTGCGCCGGGCGGTGGAGGAAATGAAGATTCCCAAGGTCGGTAGCATCACCGTCTCCCTGGGAGTGGCGAACTGGCCGCAGAGCAGCTTCGACATCGAGGCGGTGCTGAAGACCGCCGACGAGATGCTGTACGCCTCCAAGCGCGGTGGCAGGAACCGGGTTTCCGTGCGCCCGTCGGGCAGCGATGCCGCGCCCATGCGCGGTGCCTGAGCAGGACGGGGCGGGTTCAGGCCCGGGATGGCTGCCCGTCGCGCGGCAGGCGGTGACGCCTTATCCTCTGCACCCATCCCCTGCGCTGATGCCTTGCCTTGACCGTCGCCACGATGTCCCCGACCGATTCCTCCCGCGATGACGAACACTGGATGCGCCACGCATTGGCCCTGGCCGATCGTGCACAACGGGAGTTCGACGAGATCCCGGTGGGGGCGGTGCTGGTCGGTGCGGACGGCGAACTGCTGGGCGAGGGATGGAACCTCAACATCGCCAGCCATGACCCGAGCGCGCATGCCGAGATCGTGGCGATGCGCGCGGCGGGCAAGCGGCTGGGCAACCACCGGTTGATCGGCAGCACCCTGTACGTGACGCTGGAGCCCTGCGCGATGTGTGCGATGGCGCTGGTGCACGCGCGGATCGCGCGGCTGGTGTTCGCCGCCGCCGACCCCAAGACCGGCGCCTGCGGCAGCGTGTTCGACCTGGTGGGCGACCCGCGCCACAACCACCGCGTGCAGGTGCACGGCGGGGTGCTGGCAGCCGATGCCAGCCTGCGCCTGACCAATTACTTCCGGGCCAAGCGCGGCCGGCCATTGCTGGGGCCCGGCGAGCTTTGACGCGGCCGGCCGGTGGTGCCGGCGTATCATGTGTGCTTCGTATTCCGGCCAGCGCACCCGTCGCCGGCCCCCAGCAAGAGGCATGACATGGCGGACAACAGTGCAGGCAATGACCGGTTGATCTGGATTGACCTGGAGATGACCGGGCTCGACACGGACAACGATTCGATCATCGAGATCGCCACGGTGGTCACCGACGCACAGCTCAACGTGCTGGCCGAAGGGCCGGAGTTCGCCATCTCGCATCCGCTGGCCACGCTGGAGGCCATGGACGAGTGGAACCGCAACCAGCACCAGCGCTCGGGCCTGTGGCAGCGGGTGCTGGACAGCACCACCTCGCTCGGCCAGGCCGAGGCACAGACCATCGTGTTCCTGCAGGAGTGGATCAAGGCCGGTGCATCGCCGATGTGCGGCAATTCGATCTGCCAGGACCGTCGCTTCCTGCATCGCCAGATGCCGCGCCTGGAGCGCTACTTCCACTACCGCAACCTGGACGTGTCCACCCTCAAGGAGCTGGCCAAGCGCTGGGCGCCGACCGTGGCCGGCGGCGTGACCAAGACCTCCAGCCATACCGCACTGAGCGACGTGCACGACTCCATCGCCGAACTGCGCCACTACCGCCAGTTCATGGGGGCCTTGGCCGGCCTGCCGACCGCGGACTGAGGGCATGAACGAGCTGGCGCTGCGCGTGCAGGACCATCCGCAGGACATGGCCGACCTGCAACGCGCGGTGGCCCTGCTGGAGGCGCCGACCCTGACCGCGCGGATGGCCAACGTGGTCGGCGCGCCGCTGGAGTTCGCGGTGCGCAAACTGCCCAATGCAGTGTCCTCGCGCATCCAGAGCGTCACCGAGGCGGCCTTGTACAAGGCCGCGCAGGCAGCGCTGCTGACCATGGACCGCACGCAGCCAGGCAAGCGCGCCTCGCCACGGCTGCACAAGCTGGCGGCGGCCGCGTCCGGTGCCGTCGGAGGGGCGGGTGGCCTGATGACGCTGGCCATCGAGCTGCCGTTGTCGACGACCATCATCATGCGCGCGGTCGCCGACATCGCCCGTAGCGAAGGCTTCGACCTGAACGATTTCGCCACGCGCCAGGCATGCCTGGAGGTATTCGCGCTGGGCGGCAACAGTGGCAAGGACGATGCCAGCGAGACCGGCTACTACATGACCCGCGGCTTCACCACGGAGCTGATGCGGCATTTCTCGGCGGAGCTGGCCGGTAGCGCGGTCAAGGGTCACGGCCTGGGGTTGGGGATCGGGCCCAAGGAAGCCGGCAAGTGGCTGGCCAAGATCGTGGAGAAGGTCGCCGCACGGTTTGGCGTGGTGGTTTCGGAGAAGTTCGCCGCACAGGCCGTGCCGGTGATCGGCGCGGTGGCCGGCGCCACCTTGAACACCATGTTCGTGAGTTACTACCAGGACATGGCACGCGGCCATTTCATCGTCAGGCGGCTGGAGAAGACCTACGGCTTCGAGCCGGTGCGCCTGGCATACCAGTCGCTGGCGGGGCACATGCAGGGGTGAGCCGTGCCGGCAGGGCCGGGAATGTGTCCTGGCCTGCGTGCCCTCTTTCCTGCAGGGCGAAGGGAGGTGGGGAAGGGGCTTCGCATCTCTTCGCCCGTCCAAAACAAAACCCCGCCTTGGCGGGGTTTTGTTCATGCAACCAACCGCTGGATCAGCTGTTGGCCTTGAGCTTGGCCAGGCGCAGCCAGGTGTCGACCACGGTGTCCGGGTTCAGCGACACCGACTCGATGCCTTCCTGCATCAGCCATTCGGCCAGGTCCGGGTGGTCGGACGGGCCCTGGCCGCAGATGCCGACGTACTTGCCCTTGGCGCGCGCGGTCTTGATGGCCATCGACAGCAGCTTCTTGACCGCCGGGTTCCGCTCGTCGAACAGGTGCGCGACGATCGAGGAATCGCGGTCCAGGCCCAGGGTCAGCTGGGTCAGGTCGTTGGAGCCGATCGAGAAGCCGTCGAAGATCTCCAGGAACTCATCGGCCAGCAGCGCGTTGGACGGCACTTCGCACATCATGATGATCTTCAGGCCGTTCTCGCCCTGCTTCAGGCCATTGGCGGCGAGCACTTCCACCACCTTGCGACCTTCTTCCAGGGTGCGCACGAACGGGATCATCACCCACAGGTTCTCCAGGCCCATCTCGTTGCGCACGCGCAGCACGGCCTGGCATTCCAGCGCGAACGCCTTGGAGAACGACGGGTCGACGTAACGGCTGGCGCCGCGGAAGCCGATCATCGGGTTCTCTTCGTGCGGCTCGTAGTTGCTGCCGCCGATCAGGTTGGCGTACTCGTTGGACTTGAAGTCCGACAGGCGCACGATCACCGGGTTCGGCGCAACCGACGCGGTCAGGGTGGCGATGCCTTCGGCCAGGCGGTTGACGTAGAAGCTCACCGGGTCGTTGTAGCCGGCGATCTTCTCGTCGATCTTCTTCCGGGTATCGGCGTCCTGGCGGTCGTACTCCAGCAGCGCGTTCGGGTGAACGCCGATGTGGCTGGCGATGATCATTTCCAGGCGGGCCAGGCCGATGCCGGCGTTCGGCAGCTGGCCGAAGTCGAAGGCACGTTCCGGGTTGGCCACGTTCATCATGATCTTGAGCGGTGCCGGCGGCATGTTCTCAAGGTCGGTGGTGGTGCGCTCGAAGGCCAGCTTGCCGTTGTAGATGAAGCCGGTATCGCCTTCGGCGCAGCTGACGGTCACTTCCTGGCCGTCCTGGATCAACTGGGTGGCATTGCCGGAGCCGACCACTGCCGGCACGCCCAGCTCGCGCGCGATGATCGCGGCGTGGCAGGTGCGGCCACCACGGTTGGTGACGATGGCCGAGGCACGCTTCATCACCGGCTCCCAGTCGGGGTCGGTCATGTCGGCGATCAGCACGTCGCCGGGCTGCACGCGGGCCATGTCGTCCAGCGACTTCACCACGCGGGCGGTGCCGACGCCGATCTTGGCACCGACCGCACGGCCCTCGGCGATCACTTCACCCTTGCCCTGCAGCGCGTAGCGCTCCATCTGGGTGGCCTTGGCGCGCGACTTCACGGTCTCCGGGCGGGCCTGGACGATGAACAGCTTGCCGCTGACGCCGTCCTTGGCCCACTCGATGTCCATCGGGCGGCCGTAGTGCTTCTCGATGACCAGCGCCTGCTTGGACAGTTCCTGCACGTCCTCGTCGCTGATCGAGAAGGTGTTGCGCAGCGCGGCCGGGGTGTCCTCGATCTTGACGCGCTCGCCCGGGACGTCCGAATAGACCATGCGGATGGCCTTGGAGCCCAGCGAACGGCGCAGGATCGCCGGCTTGCCGGCCTGCAGGGTGGGTTTGTAGACGTAGAACTCGTCCGGGTTGACCGCGCCCTGCACGACCATCTCGCCCAGGCCGAAGGACGAGGTGACGAACACCACGTCGCGAAAGCCGGACTCGGTGTCCAGGGTGAACAGCACGCCGGAGGAACCCACGCCCGAGCGCACCATCAGCTGTACGCCGGCCGACAGGAACACGTCCTCGTGCTTGAAGCCGTGGTGGACGCGGTAGGCGATGGCGCGGTCGTTGTACAGCGAGGCGAACACTTCCTTGACCTTGTGCACGACGTCGTCGGCACCGGTCACGTTGAGGAAGGTTTCCTGCTGGCCGGCGAAGGAGGCATCGGGCAGGTCTTCGGCGGTGGCCGATGAGCGCACCGCCACGGCCACGTCGCCGCCGCCGTTGTCGGCGCTCAGCTTGGCGTAGGCATCGCGGATGTCGGTGTCCAGGGCCGGCTGCAGCGGGGCGTCGATCACCCAGGTGCGGATTTCCTTGCCGGCGGCGGTCAGCGCCGCGACGTCCTCCACGTCCAGCGTGGCCAGCTTGTCGAAGATGCGCTTGGACAGGTCGTTGTGGGCAATGAAGTCCTTGAAGGCTTCGGCGGTGGTGGCATAACCACCGGGGACGGACACCCCGAGACCGGCCAGATTGCCGATCATCTCGCCAAGCGAGGAATTCTTACCGCCTACGCGGGCCAGATCAGCCAGGCGCAGCTCATGCAACCACAGGATATTCTCGTTCAAGCGCGATGCTCCGTTAGGCCATCGCCCTAGCCGGGCTTGGATGGCCACGTCCGTAGGAAGAAGCCAATATGATGCAGTGCACACCGTACCCGCACAAGCTTGTGACAATACTTTGTCTTGTGCTTGTCTTTTCCGGGACAGGGTCCTGACCCCCACCCGGGGCAGGGTCGAAACTTACAGACGAAAGGAACGCGCATGTCGGCAATTCGGCCGGTTTTCTACGTTTCCGACGGTACCGGCATCACCGCCGAAACCGTGGGCCACAGCCTCCTCACCCAGTTCACCGGGTTCAGCTTTGTCACGGACCGGATGTCCTTTGTCGACGATGCGGACAAAGCCCATGACGCCGCAGCCCGGATCCGGGCCGCCGGGGAGCGCTACCAGGTGCGCCCGATCGTGGTCAGCTCCTGCGTGGATTCCAGCCTGGGGCTGATCCTGGAGGAGAGCGGGGCGCTGGTGCTGGACGTGTTCAAGCCGTTCATCGGCCCCCTGGAGCAGGAGCTGAACGCGACCCGCCATTCCAAGGTCGGCCAGGCGCACGGCATGGTCGATTTCGACACCTACCACCGCCGCATCAACGCGATGAACTTCGCGCTCAGCCATGACGATGGCATCGCGGTGAACTACGACGAGGCCGACGTGGTGCTGGTGGCGGTCTCGCGTGCCGGCAAGACCCCGACCTGCATCTACCTGGCGATGCACTACGGCATCCGCGCGGCCAACTACCCGCTGACCGAGGAAGACCTGGAGCAGGACCGCCTGCCGGCACGGCTGCGCCCATACCGCAACAAGCTGTTCGGCCTGACCATCGACCCGGAGCGCCTGCAGCAGATCCGCCAGGAGCGCCGCCCGAACTCGCGTTACGCCAGCGCCGAGGTCTGCAAGCGGGAAGTGTCCGCGGCCGAGACCATGTTCCGCATGGAGCGCATCCCGACCCTGAGCACCACGCATACCTCGATCGAGGAAATCTCCAGCAAGGTGTTGGCCACGCTGGGCCTGCAGCGCGAGATGTACTGACCGGCAGGCGCAGCCCCGGCCGCGAAGCCGGCGAAGGACAGGGCAGTGCGAATGAAGCACCCCTCCCCAACCCTCCCCTTGGCTCGGCCAAAGGGAGGGGGCGAAGACAGAAATGCCCCCGTGCCGGACATGGCTCGGCACTACCCCAGCATGCGCGCCAGTGCGTCCGATCCACAAGACTGCCTCTGACACATCGCGGCGTGTACGATCAGCCCATGGCACAAGCACTTTCCCGTATTGATCGCATCCCCCGGCTGAGCCGTCTGAGCTGGCTGATGGGCCTGTACGCGGAAAACCATGACCATCTGGTGCGGCTGTTCGCGCCGCAGGACCTGGCTGCGGGCAGCTACGTGTCCTGCATCGGCGACGGGCTGGACCTGCGCCTGGATGTCATCGAATGCCACCGCTACACGGTGGAGCTGCGCATGACCTACGACATCTGCGACCCATTGACCGGCGAGCCGGATCCGTCGGCCTATGTCCGCCTGTACCAGGATGCACGGCAGGCCGAGGCCACCCATTGCTACGTGGGCCGGCGCTGGCAGGACGTGGTCGGCATGTATCCGCCGGCCGATGCACTGATCAGCCATCGCATGCGCATGAACACCTTCCTTGGCAAGTGGCTGGAATACCTGGCCGAGCGCGGCCACGGCGTGGCCAAGCTGCGTCGCATCGAAGGTTCGCAGGCACCGCTGCGGGTTGCCGGCACGCGGGAGCACTGAGCCCGGCGGCGGGATCGGTCATACTTGGCGCTTTCCCGTTCCGGTTGTTGCTGATGCCGTACACCCCGATCATGGCCACGCTTGGCTACGTGTTGTCCGCCGACGGTAAGCAGGCGTTGATGATCCACCGCAATACCCGCCCCGGCGACATCCATCTGGGCAAGTACAACGGCCTGGGCGGAAAGATGGAGGCCGACGAGGACATCCTGGCCTGCATGCACCGCGAGATCCGCGAGGAGGCCGGCATCGAATGCGGCACCACACGCCTGCGCGGGACCCTCAGCTGGCCGGGTTTCGGCAAGAATGGCGAGGACTGGTTCGCCTTCATCTTCGTCATCGACGACTACACCGGCACGCCGCTGGAATCCAACCCCGAAGGCACGCTGGAGTGGGTGCCGGTGGACCAGCTGGAATCGCTGCCGCTGTGGGAGGGCGACCGCCATTTCCTGCCGCTGGTGTTCGACGAGGACACGCGTCCGTTCCATGGCGTGATGCCATACCGCGATGGCCGGATGCAGTCCTGGAGCTTCACCCGCCTGTAAGCGTCAGCCGCGCCGGGCCAGCAGCAGGTGGAACTGCTTGTCGACCCGGCTCCCCGCATTGCTGGTACCGGTTTCGGCGTGGGTCTGGTGCCTCCAGGTCGGGAAGCCACTGGCGTGCAGGGCGTGCTCGACCTGGGTCCGTTCGTACAGGTGGAAGCCGTGGGCAGTGAACGGCAGGGTGCGCATGAACGTGGCATCGCCGAAGGCCAGGCATAGCCGGCCTCCGGGGCGCAGCGCAGCGGCCAGTTGTGCCAGCACGCCGGGCAGGTCCGGCCAGAAGTACAGGGTGTTCACGGCCAGTGCGGCGTCGAAGCCGCCGTTACCCACGGCAAGCGCCTGCGCGTCACCGGTCTGCAGGCGCGCGCGGTCGGCCAGCCCCTGGTCGCGCAGGAGCCTGTTGCCGGCGTGGACCATCGCGCTGGACAGTTCGACGCCCAGATAGCGACTGCCGGGTGCGCTGAGCAGCAGTGGGGCGAAGGCTGCGTTGCCGGGGCCGATTTCCAGCACGTGTTCGTTGGCCTGGACCGCCAGCAATGCGATCGCGGTGCGGTTGAGCGCGCCGTTGCTGCGGTTCATCGACTCGGCCACGGCCAGCGCAGGCGCGCCATGGGGGTGCCGCAACTGGGCGGCCAGGGTGGGGGTGTCCAGCATCGTCGTCGTCCGTTCAAGCTTGGGCGGACGTGGCGGCGGCGGGTCCAGTGCCGATGATGGCGATCGCCGCTGCGTAAACGCAAGGTGGGTGGCCCGAGCCACGGCGCTGTCGCGGCCGTGGGTGCTCGCGGTAACCTGTCCGGGTCCATGTCCCGTGAGTCCCCATGAAACGTCACTTTTCGATGCTCCGCGAGTTCCAGTTGGCGGACTGGTTCACGCTTGGCAATGCCTTCTGCGGTACCGGCGCGGTGTTCGCCGCGATGCGTTTCCTGCAGGACGGCGAGCGTGGCTTCCTGATGTTCGGCATGGCGTTGATCCCGTTGGCGTTCATCTTCGATGCGCTGGATGGCCGGGTGGCGCGCTGGCGCCAGTCCTCGTCCACGCTGGGGCGGGAGCTGGATTCGTTGGCCGACGTGATCTCCTTCGGCGTGGCCCCGGCGGCGCTGGCCTATGCCTGCGGCATGCAGGGGGGCTGGGACTGGCTGGTGCTGAGTTACTTCGTCTGTTGCGGCGTCAGCCGCCTGGCCCGCTACAACGTGACGGCCGAAGAGATTGCCGGTGACGCCGACAAAGTGCCGTACTTCGAGGGCACCCCGATTCCGACCAGCCTGGCGCTGGTGATCGTGCTGGCGCTGGCGGCGCACTTCAATGCCATCGGCCCGGCGCTGTGGGGGGGCAGTTGGCAGTTGGGCCCGTGGCAGCTGCACCCGCTGGTGCTGCTGTTCGGCCTGTCCGGCTCGTTGATGATCAGCAAGACGCTGCGCATTCCCAAGCCCTGACATGGCGTGGTGCGGGCATTGATATCATCGCAGCGCAATCCGGGAACACGAGCATGAGCGCGTCAGGCAACAACGATAAGGGTGATTTCGAGGCTGGCATGCGCCGTTATTGGGAGGCATGGGCGCAGGGCATGAAGGGGGCCGCCGAAGGCAGTGCCGCCGAATTCCCGTGGCGCGAGAGCATCGAGCAATGGACCCGGCTGGTCACCACCGATACCCCGCCCGAAGTGCAGGAACTGGGCGGGCGTTTCCAGCACCAGGCCGGCGACTGGTTCGGCACCATGCATCAGATCGCGGCGCGGTTCGCCGGGCGCGACACCAGTGCGGCCGAGGTCGCCGGCGCCTGGCGCGAGGCCGTGCAAGGGCAGGGAGATGCGCTGTTGCAATGGATGCTGGGTGCGGCCCGTGGTGGCAACGCGCTCAACGACCAGCCCTGGGTGCGTGACTTCGCACGTGCCGCGCAGGGTGGGTTGGGAAGTGAATGGCTGGAGGCACCGGCGTTCGGTCCAGCACGCGAGCACCAGGCACGCTGGCAGGCATTGCTGAAGAAGCAACGCGAGTACCAGGCCCATGCCGAAACCTATGTCGATGCGATCCGCGCAGTGCTGGACGACGCCTTCAACCGCTTCGAGCAGAAGCTGGCCGAGCACGAGTCGCCCGGGGCGCAGCTGACCAGTGCGCGTGCCATGTTCGACCTGTGGATCGACGCGGCAGAGGAAGCCTACGGCAAGATGGCATTGTCCGAGGAGTTCCAGCGCATCTACGCCGACCTGGCCAATGCACAGATGCGCCTGCGTGCTGCCTCACAGATTGAGCTGGAACGCGCCTGCGAACTGATGGGCGTCCCGACCCGCACCGAGATGGACGCCGCACACCGGCGCATCGCCGAGCTCGAGCGCCAGGTGCGACGCCTGCTCAATGCGGCGGCCAGGCCTGTTCCGGACGCCGCGCCAAAGGCAGCGCCGCGACCTGCACCGAAGAAACCGGCGAAGACCACCGTAGCGCCGGTCGCAGCGAAGACGGCGGGCAGGAATGCCGCGGCGCCCGCGAGGAAGACGGCGGTCAAGCCTGCCGCGAAGAAAGCCGCCGCCAAGAAGGCTGCCGCCACCGGTAAGACCGCGGGCAAGTCCGCGGGCAAGCCGGCCGCGCGCCGCAGGAGGGCGCCATGAAGGGGCCGCTGGGCTTCGGCAGCGATGACCTGCTGCAGGAAACGCTGCAATGGCAGCGCAAGCTGGTCGATGGCCTGAAGCTGCTGCCGGGCGTGGACGATGTCGATTACGGCGTGACCGCGCGCGAGGAAGTATGGAGCGACGGCAAGGTCAGGCTGTACCGCTTCGTCGGCGACACGCCGGCGCCCGCCGGGCAGCCCCCGCTGCTGATCGTCTATGCGCTGGTCAACCGCCCTTACATGGTGGACCTGCAGGACGGCCGCTCGCTGGTGCAGAAGCTGCTGGCATTGGGCCAGGACGTCTACGTGCTGGACTGGGGCTACCCGGACCGCTCCGAGCGCTACCTGACCCTGGAGGACTATCTGCTGCGCTACATCGACGGCGCGGTGGACCACCTGCGCGCGCAGCAGCACGGCGCACCGGTCAACCTGCTGGGCATCTGCCAGGGCGGCGTGTTCTCGCTGTGTTACGGCGCGCTGCGCCCGCACAAGGTGCGCAACCTGATCACGATGGTGACGCCGGTCGACTTCCAGACGCCGGATAACATGCTCTCGCACTGGGCGCGCCACGTGGACGTGGACCTGTTCGTCGACACGCTGGGCAACATTCCGGCCGACCTGATGAATGCCAGCTACCTGATGCTCAAGCCGTTCCGCCTCAACGTGCAGAAGTACGTGGGGTTGATGGACATCCTGGACGACAAGCAGGCGCTGGAGGATTTCCTGCGCATGGAAAAGTGGATCTTCGATTCGCCCGACCTGGCCGGCGAGGCATTCCGCCAGTTCGTCAAGCAGTTCTACCAGGGCAACGGGCTGATGCACGACGCCATCACCATCGGTGACGAGCCGGTGCACCTGGCCGCATTGCGCATGCCGGTGTTGAACATCTATGCCGAACAGGACCATCTGGTGCCGCCAGCGGCATCCCGGGCCATGCGCGGGAAGGTGGGCAGCGACGACTACACCGAGGTCGGGTTCCGCGGTGGTCATATCGGTATCTACGTGTCCGGCCGCGCGCAGCGCGAGGTACCGGGCGCCATCCACGATTGGTTGAGCAAACGCTGATGAAACATCGCATCGTTCTTCTGGCCGGCCTGGCCCTGGCCGCGCTTTCGTCCGTGGCCACCGCCGCGCCCAGTGCTGCCGCACAGCGCGAGATCAGCGGCCTGATGCAGGCGCTGGAGCGTTCGGGTTGCCGTTTCCAGCGCAATGGCAGCTGGCACGACGCGGCCGAGGCGAAGTCCCACCTGCAACGCAAGTACGACTACCTGCTCAAGCGCAACCTGGCCGATACGCCCGAGCAGTTCATCGAGCGTGCGGCCAGCCGCAGCAGCATCAGCGGCCGTGCCTATCGGGTGGCCTGCCCGGGGGCGGCCGAACAGGATGCCTCGGCCTGGTTCCAGCAGCAGTTGCGCGGCCTGCGCGCGGCGGGCAGATAGCCGCACCGATGGCCAGGCAGGTGCCCGGGCAGCTCCGTCCGGCCCCGTCGTGGGGCGTGACCGCACTGCAGGTGCTGGGGGCGATCTGGACCTCGCCCAACACGCTGATCGGGCTGCTGGCGGGAATGGCCGGCATGGCCGCCGGCGCGCGCGGGCGTTGGAGCGGTCGCGAACGTGCGCTGGTGTTCCGGCACTGGCCATGGGGGCCGGGTGGCGCGATCACGCTGGGCATGGTGATCCTGCATACCGGCCCCGACCTGGATGGCCTGTGCCTGACCTACGAGCATCGAGCGGGGCGGTGCGAACACCCGCGCGTGCGCCTGGGCGATCATGAACGCGCCCACGTCTACCAGTACATGGTGCTGGGTCCGTTGTTCCTGCCGGTGTACCTGGCCTGTGGCGGGGTGAGCGTGCGCAATCCCTTCGAGCGTGCGGCTGACCGCTATGCGATGCAGGGCCGCGGATGGTGGCCCTGACTGCGCGCTGTCTTCGTGTCGCAACGCAGCAGTCATGCACCGCGAACCTTTTGTGTACATCCTTCTAACGCCCACCCGCGTACCGTGGCGGCGTTGCAGAATTACGAGGAGTACCAACCACCATGGCAGTTGTTCTTTATATCGGTGGCAGCAAGGACGGTGACAAGGGCGTGCTGCCCTATGGTTTCAGCAAGACCCGCGCGGACACGGAGAACGGCCCGGAGGTCTACGTGGAGCGGATGTTGGATGTGACCGGCCGGGGCCGGATGCGGGTCATGGTGCTGGAGGACCTGCGCGATGACATCGCCAGCCAGCGGCTGAACCAGCACCTGGCCTGAGCTTTCCGAACGACGCGCCGGGCTGCATGCCCGGCGCTTGCTGTCAACCGCTTCCGCAGGCGGCGTTGCGTTGCCAGAATGCCGGTTCCCCTTGAACGTGGCGCTCACACAGGCAATGCAGGATTCCAAGCTCGCGCAGCAGATCGCGCAGACCATCGCCACCGAGATCGGTGCGCAGACCGCGCAGGCCAAGGCCGCCATCGCCCTGCTGGACGAAGGCGCCAGCGTCCCGTTCATTGCCCGCTACCGCAAGGAAGTCACCGGTGGGCTGGATGACACCCAGTTGCGCAATCTCGAAGTGCGGCTGACCTACCTGCGTGAGCTGGAAGACCGCCGCGCTGCGGTGCTGGCCAGCATCGGCGAGCAGGGCAAGCTGAGCGACGAATTGCGCAACGACATCCTCGCCGCCGATACCAAGAGCCGGCTGGAAGACCTGTACCTGCCGTACAAGCCCAAGCGCAGGACCAAGGCGCAGATCGCCCGCGAAGCCGGGCTGGAACCGTTGGCCGACGGCCTGCTCGGCGACCCGTCGCGGGACCCGCAGGCGTTTGCTGCCGGGTTCATCGACGCCGACAAGGGCGTGGCCGATGCGAAGGCGGCGCTGGAAGGTGCCCGCGCGATCCTGATGGAGCGCTGGGGCGAGGACGCCGCGCTGGTCGGCGAGCTGCGCCAGTGGCTGGGCGAGAACGGCGTGATCCGCGCACGGGTGGCCGAAGGCAAGGAGAACGAAGGCGCCAAGTACCGCGACTACTTCGACCATGCCGAATCGCTGGCGAAGATCCCTTCGCATCGCCTGCTGGCGTTGTTCCGCGCCCGCCGCGAGGAAATCCTGTATCTGGAGCTGGACCCCGGCAGCGAGGCCGAGGCTGGCCACCAGTACGCCGAAGGGCGCGTGGCGCGCAAGGCCGGCATCGCCGACAAGGGCCGCCTGGCGGACCGCTGGTTGCTCGATGCCTGCCGTCTGGCCTGGCGCGCCAAACTGCACATGCACCTGCTGCTGGACCTGTTCAACCAGGCCCGCGAGAAGGCCGAAGCCGAGGCGATCGCCGTGTTCGGTGACAACCTCAAGGACTTGCTGCTGGCCGCGCCGGCCGGGCCGAAGACGGTGCTGGGGCTGGACCCGGGCATCCGCACCGGCTGCAAGGTCGCGGTGGTCGACGCCACCGGCAAGCTGGTGGCCACCGACACCATCTACCCGCACGAGCCACGTCGCCAGTGGGAACAGTCGCTGCAGGCGCTCAAGCAGCTGTGCAGCAAGTACAACGTCGAGCTGATCGCCATCGGCAACGGCACCGCCAGCCGCGAAACCGACAAGCTGGCCGGTGAGGTGATCAAGGCCTGCAACAATCCGAAGCTGCAGAAGGTCGTGGTCAGCGAGGCAGGTGCTTCGGTGTACTCGGCCTCGGAGTTCGCGGCCAGGGAGTTCCCGAGCCTGGACGTCTCGCTGCGCGGCGCGGTGTCCATCGCGCGTCGCCTGCAGGACCCGCTGGCCGAGCTGGTAAAGATTGAGCCCAAGGCGATCGGCGTGGGCCAGTACCAGCATGACGTGGACCAGTTCCGCCTGGCCAAGGCGCTCGATGCGCGCGTGGAGGACTGCGTGAATGCCGTCGGTGTGTTCGTCAACACTGCCTCGGCGGCACTGCTGTCGCGCGTGTCGGGCCTGTCCTCGACGGTGGCGGAGAATATCGTGCGCCACCGCGACGAGAACGGCCCGTTCAAGCGCCGCAAGGAGCTGCTGAAGGTGCCGCGGCTGGGTGACAAGACGTTCGAGCAGTGTGCGGGCTTCCTGCGCATCGCCGACGGTGACGAGCCGTTGGATGCCTCGGCCGTGCACCCGGAGGCCTATCCGGTGGTTGAGCGCATCGTGGCCGCGGCCGATCGCCCGATCAAGGCGCTACTGGGCGACGGCAGCTACCTGCGGGGGCTCAAGGCCGAGCAATTCACCGATGAAAAGTTCGGCGTGCCGACCGTGCGGGACATCCTCAAGGAAATGGAAAAGCCCGGCCGCGACCCGCGCCCCGAGTTCAAGGCGGCGCGCTTCGCCGAAGGCGTGGAGGACATCAAGGACCTGCGTGAAGGCATGGTCCTGGAGGGCGTGGTTAGCAACGTGGCCGCCTTCGGCGCGTTCGTCGACATCGGCGTGCACCAGGATGGCCTGATCCACATCTCCGCCTTGTCGGATACTTTCGTCAAGGACCCGCGCGACGTGGTCAAGGCCGGTGACATCGTCAAGGTCAAGGTGCTGGAGGTGGACGTGCCGCGCAAGCGCATCGCTTTGACCCGTCGCCTGGACGACGCACCGGCGCCGAAGAAGTCCGAGCGCGAGGAGCGCGGCGCAGGGCAGGGCATGGCGCCGCGTCGTGATGGCGGCAATGGCGGCCGCGGTGCACGTCCGGGAGGCAATGGCAACCCGCGCCCGGCGCAATCGGCGCCGCCGATCAACAACGCCCTGGCCGAGGCCTTTGCCAAGGCCCGCAAGGGCTGAAGCGAGGCGGAGCATGCCTTCTCCCGGGTAACGGGAGGAGGCGGGCGAGCGGAAGGAGTCCGGGCGTCATCAGCGCCTGCGGCGGCTCAGGCCGGCGCCAGCGCCCTGCGCAATGCGGCGCCGAGATCTGCGCCGGTATAGGGCTTGCGCAGCTTGATTCCCGCGTTGAACACGGCCGGCAACTGGCTGATATCCATGCCCGTCGCGACCAGGAAGGGCGTGCCCAGTGCGACCAGCCGTTCGGCCACCGGGGTGCTGTTCTCGTTGCGGGCCAGCCAGTAGTCGAGGAACACGACCTGCGGCTGCAGCTCCTCGACCAGGCGCAGGGCATCGGCCACGGACGGGGCCACGCCGGCCACGTGCATGCCTTCACCTTCCAGCTGCAGCTGCAGCAGCATGGCATTCAGCTCGTCGTTCTCGACGACGAGCACCTGCACGTCCTGAAGCGAGGTCATCGCTTGTCTGTACCCTTGATCAGTCAGTCGAAACAAGTATAGCCAGTCGGCGAAACACCCATTACACAAAATTTGTGCCGCAGAGGCTGCCCAATCGCCGAGGCGTCCGCTATACTCCCGCTCCGGCCAGCCGAAGTGGCGGAATCGGTAGACGCAGCGGATTCAAAATCCGCCGCCCTTAAAAGCGTGTGGGTTCGAGTCCCACCTTCGGCACCAATTGAAAACAGGCACTTAGGTGCCTTTTTCTTTGCCTGCGATTTGGGTCGGCTGCTCCGCAATATAGGAGCAGCTCCGCAATCTCATTTGGTCGGGGTCACCTTGTCGCCCTTGCGCTTCCGGGTGTGGTGCTCGGTCATTGAGGCTGTGGTGTGCCCGAACTGCCTCTGAGTCTGCCGGATATGGCCGTATCGCCGGCCGCGGTGATCCTTGCGGGCATCAAGGTCGCTTACGGCCGACGTGCGGCGCAGCACTTCGGGATCGGCGCGGAGCCGGCCGTAGAGCCCGAGGGGCCGACGTCGCCGTGACGCAGAGCGATGCTTGGTTCAACGGAGGAGGCCGCTATCGACCAGTAGCGGACGGTTAACTCCGGCATTAAGCCGACCTGCGGAGCGGCTTCGGCTTGAATGAATTGTTAGGCCTCATGGCTGGGAATCTCCGACAGCCGATGCACTCCCCCTGCATCTGCCAACGCGAAGTACCCAAGAGCAGAACTGTGGGCGATTGTGCCATTGAACAGCAGGGCATCGCGTTGACCGGATGGGCCTAGCTCCTCTTGGACAAAGGTGAAGCGCGAACCTAAAGCCGACTCAGGTGTTTTGCCCAAGGCTCGAAGGTCATCAAGCGTGCCTTGTACCAGAGAGAAAGAGCGCTCTGCGAGCTGGGAGTTGTCATCAAAGTAGAGACGCGGATGCGCGGTCTTGATCTGCATGAGGCCTAACTCCGGAATTATGCCGACCCGCGCAGCGGGTTCGGCTTGAGCGGACTGTCAGGGGCCAGCAGCACCGTGCGGCCCCGATGATTTGCCTACCCAGCCAGCCTCAACAACATCGACGGCAGATAGTATCTGCTGTGCAAACGAACGGGCCTGAGCCACGTCGAACTCCACTGGGCCCTCGTTAGGCATTGCCACGACCTTGATGAAGATGACGCCCTCATCTTGGCGCGGCACGCACGTTACCGTCTCTTGGTACTTCTGCTCTGGAGCGTCTGTCATAGCAATCCTGCGCCTAACTACCTAATGGACGGACACGTGGATCCGGTTATACGACTTGCCCACAAGGCACCGTTTTGGTGGGCTTTCGCCTTGATAAAGCGCGATGCTAGGGCCGCTAGGTCCGACCAACAAGCCGAGGTATGGCCGGGCCTGGCGCTAGGCTCGGTTGCCGCATCAATGTCCGCTATGGGGCGCGCAGGGTCCAGAAGCCAAAGTTGGCCGCTCACGGCACTTTGGCTTTCGCTTGGCGGCGTCGGCTGGCCCCTTGGGGCGTGCACTCAACTACGGTCAACGATTTTTGTGATTTGTCCGTTGCCGAATGAGAATTCCGATTTTCCCTGAAGGTCAAGAACAGTACCGGCGAGCGGGCCGTTAGGAATGTCTGCGGCCAGCGTTCCACGGTACGCAATGGTTGCGATGGCGGAGTCATGGCCGAACTCCAAGCCCGTTATGCGTTGCTCGCGCTCAGAGAACAATAACTTGGACTGCTCCGCGAGCTGTCTGAACTCAGCAGCTCCGGTTGTTGCCGCCGTGAGTTGGTCGCCCGAGTAGTTCTCGAAGCGAACATCCTGGGAAAGAAGCGACAGCATTCCATCAACGTCGAACGCGTTGTAGGAAGCCAAGTAGTGGGCAATGAGGTGCTTCATGCTTTGAGGGTTCATGATCTCTCCATGCAGGCCTAGCTGCCAAACAGATGAACTCAGAGGGCCGGGTACACGACCATCCGAGAGGTACCGCATCACGCGCGTTTCCCTGAGAACAACTTGATCTTAGGGCCGGCGAGTTCAGCCAACAAGCCAGCGCATGACGCAAGCTGGCGGCAAACGTTGTCCTCGCTCCAAACTCGCGCCGATAGACATGCTCCGGAATGCTGGTCGCGCACAAAAACCAGGACCATTCAGAACGCCGTCCACACCGAAATCTGCCCACGCTCGCATGAGGTCGCTCCCTGACGCCAAGGTCGTTTTCGGCAGGCGGGCGGCGCAGTACATCGGGATCGGCGTGGAGCCGGGGCTCATCCCCGAGCCCAAACCGGATCCTGTTCCCGAATGGGCGCATTCAGGCCTCGCAATGAAATGAGTGTCTGCAGATGTGCGCTCCTCGGTCAGGCAATTGAGGGCGTTCGCCAGCTGGCCTACCATCTCACGAGTACCCAGAGTGGTACCGGAATGAATGTGTGGATTTCTGGAGGCGTCTGTGACGAAGTTGAAAGCAAGGAAGCAGCCTCAGTTGCTGCTCGATACGGGTGACGTCATCAAAACGCACCCGCGTGATGGATATTGGGGGGCGGCGGTCGTACTGCAGGTATCCGCAGAGGACGGGATGTTCGCCATGTCGTGCCATATTGGCATAACCCCCATCGTGTTCCGGCACGATTATGCGTTCGCGGAGTTGGATGCATCCAATCTATCGATACTCGAATTTCACCGGGGCATCCGCGGTGAACCCTTCGAGTATGGACAGCGTCGTGAAGTCTGCATTGGCATCTATAAGCGCAAGGTCACAACCGATCTATCCGTGCTTGGACGTGTGGACAGTGCGTGTATCAGAACGCCACCACTGCCGTTCCAGATCGGGAATGGCTCCGATGGGGGATGGCCTCTATGCAGGCTGGGAGGCGCCTTCGGGAGCGAGGCCATTGATGAATGGCGTCGCGTCCATGACCGCGTGAGGTATCTTGACGAAGGGGAGACGGCCGCTCTTTCGCATGAAGCCATGCTTCAGAACTTTCCCAAGAATCAGGCATAGGGCGCTCGTTTCGATGGTCAAGAAGAGCGATGGCGCCCAGCTCAGGATGGACGACCATCAGATGCTGCGCGCACGGGTGCGGACCGGTTGCAACCGTCAGTCAAGTGCTGCCGGCGTACGTCAGGCAGTGGACGGTGACATGGAACTTCTCGTTGCCCGGCATCCGACCGTTGGCGATGCCTGATTCTACGAATCCCACGGATTTGTAGAATGCCAATGCGGCCTCATTCCCGGACAGGACCTCGATGGAAAGTCCGTTCGGTCGTTCCAGCAGCGTCGCCTTCGTCAAAAGTTTTCCGACGCCGGAGCGGTAGGATCCCGGGTCTACGTACAGCCATGCGAGTTCGTCCTCACTGAAGGCGACGAAGCCCAGAACAGTGCCGTTCCTCTCGGCGACAAGGATGTCATAGTCAAAGAGGCCTTCTTTTTCGGCGGCGATCTCCAGGGGAATGAATGCATCCTGCAGGCCCGCTTCGCGCAACTCATCCATGCGGGCCAGGTCATGAATCGCGCAGAGGCGGGGCCAATCGGCATTCTGGTAGGGACGAATGTTCATGCGATGCCTGCGTCTGATTGCCCGCTCGTTGTGCTGGGCTGCATGCGGATTGTAGCCATGGTGGTTGGTGGGCTGAGGGCTGGGGCCCCGGTCTGGTTGATTCCCGGTCCCCGATAATCTCCACGTGTTCCACGACATCCTTGATGGCACGCAGCCCCGTTCTACGAGTACGAAGTTGCTGCTTGAGGGCCTGACTTTTTCTGATTGCGATGGTGCCGCCTGCGCGGGCGATTTGCGGGTGCGCCTGGCCATCATCTGGCTTCGATTGACGTCGCGCCCACGCTCAAGCAGGCCGGTTGGCGCAAATGTGCGCCGCGAAACAGAATGGTCGTTACATCGCGTCCTATGCTCTGTCTGCCTGAACGATCAGGCCTACAAGGAGAGTGGCATGAAGAAGTGGATCAAGCGCGTCGTCGCCTGTGGCTTCCTGTCGATGGCCGTTTTCGGGGGAGTGGCCTCCGCGTCCTGGTGTGGCACGGGCTGTCTCAACAGCTACAACGCCTGCATTGCCCGTGGCACCGCGCAGGACAAGTGCGAGGCCATCTATGAAAGCTGCCTGGAACTGATGTGCCCGAACGGTTGATGCGGTCCCAAGGCATTGCTTGAAGACGCCGCCGGCTTACGTGCCGGCGGCGTTCTTGCGAGGGGTCCTGCTTCGAAGCGAAGGGGGGAGCGCCGTCAGTGCGAGCGCTGCTTGATCCGGGTGAGGGATTGGACCATGCCTTCCTTGGTGACCATGCACAGGAAACGACCATCGGGATAGTCCAGGATGAGCTCGTCCAGGGTGTCGTTGACCGGGACACGGGTGACCAGGGCACCGTCGGCGTTCGCTCGCATGTTGCAGGCGCCCAGCTGGACGCCGCCATTCGCGCTGGCGTGGTGCGGCGCGTGGCCCTCGGAAGAATTGTTGCGGAACACGGCGCGGCAGCCGTCCTTGACCCAGATCGAGTGGCGGTTGAGGCCCCAGCTTTGGCCTTCGACGCAGGCGCTGTGGCTCAGTTGGCGTACCAGCTCCACGTTGCCGCGGGTATCCATGTCGCACTCCTGCTGCTCGCTGCCGCGTGATTCGCAGGTGACTTCCCCGGGCAGTCCGCTGGACGTGGCGGGCCCGTTTGCCGCGGGGGCGGGCCCGGTTCCGGCGACGATCTGCCTGGCGACGACGCAAACGCCATTTGCACCCCCGCGCCCCGTGTAGGAGAGGTCCACGCCGCCGTCCGGCTTGCGGCTGAGTGACAGGGTCACGCCGCTCTGGCTGTCGAAGGCCTCGTAATAGTTCTCGTTGAATTGCTTGAGCTTGGTCTCACGACCGTTCACGTAGATCGGGCCACCTTCGTCCGCGTGGACTTCAAGGTCACCCGGGCAGAGGGCGTTGGTCAGCGGAATAGCCGCCTGGACAGCTGCGGCGTGGCCCAGCAGTCCGGCAAGCGCCAAGGTCGGGAGAGCGAGTGAGCGCAGCATGGGCGGAGTTCCTGCAGGTGGTTTGTGCGGAAATCCTATAGCAGGTTGGGGTGAGTGTCTTTACAGGGCGATGCCTGTGCAACCCTTATCTGGAAGGCGTGGCACGACAGGGGGCAACCGCCCGACAACCGCCATCACCGTGGATCAGCCGGGACTCACTGCTGATGGGCAAACCGGGGTCGCAGCATGCCGCCCACCTCGACCTGTTCGACGAACATGGCATAAGGCCGTGCCCAGATGCCGAGATCTCCGTACAGCGGCTTGTAGAGGACCAGCGGCTCCAGTGTCTCGCTGCTCCTGGCAAGGCCAATCACCTCGTATTCGCCCCCTTTGAAATGCCGGTAGCGACCGAGCGGAAGGGGCGGGAGGGGTGGCAGCTCGGTCATGGCGCGTCTTCAGTGCATGGAAGGAGCGGATCGTAGCATCCGTGGAAGCGATGGCATCCGAACTCGAGGAAAGGGGGAAGGCTGTTCGCGGGAGGCGATGTCGTACCTCTCCCAGGTCCCCGGATGCACGCGTGATTGGTGAGGAAAGCAGCGTGTGTCGATCACAAATGCGGCATTGTCGAGAGTACCAATGCATCGCGTCCCGGGAGGGCGGCCGGGTATCGGTCTTCTGCCTTCGCGACGAAACCGTGAGGGATACGCAGGCCTGAGAGCAGGACATCAGCAGGTGACGCGCGTATGCGGGGCGGAACAAGAACGAAGCGAGTGAGACGCAGGGGGCGTGTCTTCACTCCAGTGATGAGGCAACGGCGTACCACCGTTGCCTCATACGAGAACTTTCAAGCCAATTCTGTGCTTCAACGAGCGGCTGTCGCTTGATTGAAGCATTGCGCTCATCCGCTACGGCATCGCAGCGGCTAAGGATGGCGGCTCGGGATGGCTGGAGAGTCGTGCCTAGCTGGAAAAAGAGAACTTTCGCGCTGCGTCGGTCAGGCCTCGTGGCAGTGCGTCCAGACCCGCAGCATCGCTTTGCCCTCCCATGAACGGATGCTCGCTTGCCTTGACGGTGAACTCGCCCGGGCAACTGAACGTGATGTCGCCGCCCTCCAGCGTGATCGCACTGCTGCCGGCCTGCAGCACCACCTTGCTCTGGGCGAGCACGTCGATGCGCTTGTCGGTGGCGGTCACCGTGAGTGCCTGCTCGGCGAGCAGTTCCAGTTCGCCGTCATTGGCCTGCAGGCTGACCGGCCCCTGCGCGGCGATGACCCGCAACGGGCCGGCCTGCGAGAACAGGGAAACACTGCCGCCGGACACCGAGGCCAGTGTTTCGCCGGCGTTGGCATGCAGGTCCTGTTGTACGGTCAGTTCCAGGTTCTGGCCGGCGAAGGCCACGGCGCTGGCCGGGGTGGTCCACGCAACGTGATGCGGTGCTTCGGCCAGCAGGAGCGGCTTGCCGAAGCGTTCGACCGGCGTGTCGCCGGGGGTGCGGCCGTCGTCAGGCTTGAACCCGGATTGCCCGTTGACCTCACCCTGGTAACGGCCCTGTTGCTCGGGGTCGATCAGTTCGCGCAGCTTGCCGGTCTGCTGCCAGGCACTGAGGCCGGGCACCTGCTGCTGGCCGAGCGTCTGCTGCATGGCGTCCAAGCTGCGCTCGGCGCCCTTGAGCTGGGAAACGACGCTGGCATTCTCCATCACGGTGTTGGCAGCACGCTCCTGCGCGCTTGCCGACAGCAGCATGCCTTCGGCGGCATGCACATTGCCCCAGCCCGTGGTGGCCAGTTCGAACCCTTCACCGCGCAGGTTTCCGCGCGAGGTGTTCTGGTGTTCGATCAGGTAGCCCAGTTCCAGGCGGCTGTCGGCCAAGGAGCTGTGCAAGCGGGTGCGCAGCTGCCCGGGCGTATCGTCGATCACCCATTGCTGGCTGCCGCCGCCATCATGCGAGGTGGTGTGCAGGCCGCTCAGCACGCCAGGGTGCTTGGCGTCTTCGTCCACGCCGCCACCGAAGGGCGGCGCAACTTCCCCGTTGTACAGCTGGCCGGTCACGCGTGGCTGGTCGATGTCGCCGTGAAGGAATTCAACGAGCACCTCGCTGCCAATGCGCGGCAGGAATGCCGTGCCCCAGTTGGGGCCGGCCACCCATTCGGCAACGGGAACCCAGCTGCCGGTGGTCTGGTCACCGGGGGCATGGCCGTCCTGGGTACTGCCGGTATCGCTCAGGCCGCCGCTGTTGGGCTGCGCGCCGCGCTGCCAATTGAACTGCACGCGGACCTGGTGCTCGCGATTGGGGCTGAGTGCGGCGTCGGCGACGCCAACCACGCGCGCGGATTGTGGGCCGTGCAGGGCGGGGCGGTCCTGCGGCAAGGCGCGGATGGCTACCTGTGCGTCGGTGGCGAGGAACTGGTTGCGGTAGCTGCCACGCTCCAGTTCCGCGCTGCCGAGCAGTTCGGCGATGCCATGTTCCAGATTGTTGACCGCGACGTGCTGGACCGACAGCAGGTGAAGGGACTGCCCTTCATGCTGGGGGTGCTGGCCCAGGGCGAAGCGGCTGCCCGCCGCAAGGCGACGTTCGCTGCCGCCGCCGCTGAACAACTGCTGCGGCACGCGCAGGGCGTCCAGTCGTGCCTGCGCCTCGTCTTCGGCCCATTGCGCCTCGTTGAAGCGGCCGGCGCGCGGCTGCACGTAGACCTCCAGCGGGGGCAGGTTGCCGGCATCGGCCTCCAGTTGCGCAGCCACGGCGACAAGTTTCTCGCTGTGCCAGCTGGAGGTCGTGCTGATGTTGGGAACCAGTTGCCGTCGCTCCGAAAACTGCGTGATGCCATCGCTGCTCTCGGTGGCATGGGCGCGATGGAAGCGGATCGTGCCGAGGTCGGCCAGCTCGCTGGCGGGCTCGTAGATCACCAGCTGGTGCTTGCCATCACCGTCCTGGTTCTGCTCGATCCGCCAGGCCAGGCCAGCTTCGGCGAGCAGGCGGTTGATGAACTCGCCGTCGGTCTCGCGGTACTGCGTGGTGATGGCGCGGCGGGGGAGGCTGGCCTTCACGTCAAAGCGATAGTCCGCCTGCGGGTAGTCGGCGAAGATGGCCTCGCAGATGGCACGCGTATCGATGTCCTGGAAGATCACGGCGTTGCGGCGCAGGCCGAGCAACGCGGTCCATGGCTCCATCACCAGCCGGTAGCGCGCCAGGCCGCCGTCGCTGCCCAGCAGCGCGGTGGCCGTGCACAGGCCGTGCCACTGACGCGTGCTGCCATCGGCCTGGCTGAGCTGCAGGGTGAGCGGCTGTTCCAGCCAGGCCTCGGTATCGAGGGAGGCATCGGTGGCCAGGCAGTCGATCTGGAAGCGGGTGTCGCCGCAGACGCTTTCCTCGCCCTCGAAGCGCTCCACCACCAGTGCATCCGAAATGCCCCGCAGGCGGATCAGGCGATCACGATGCGAAAGCTTGGAGAGGGAGGCGAGCAGGGTGGAGCTTGGGATATCCATATCGGCAGGCTCATGGCAGGGTGATCGTGATGTGGGCCGTGCGTTCCGGCATCTGCACCACATCGTTGTAGGCGGCCAGCTGCTTCTGGGTTTCATGGCCCATGTAGAACCGCAGGCCGAAGAAGGCCAGCACGCCGAAGCAGCCGACCAGCACCGCCGGCAGCCACATCGGGATCACGCGGCGCAGCTGGTGGCGCACGGTATCCGGCGGCAGGGCGTGCGGCGCGAAGCCGTGGCGCTTGCCCTTGAGGTACACGATTTCGTCACCGAGCCGCGCGGTGAGGTAGCCAAGCTTCTCAGTGCCTTCCAGGCGGTACTTGCCTTCGAAGCCCATCAGCAGGCAGTAGTGGTAGACCTCGAGCGACGGCAGCCGGGGAGCGCCCTGGCGCCGCAGTTCCTCCAGCCGGTCGAAGAAGTGCTCGCCGGCCAGGTGCTCGCCGAACAGCCGCAGCTGCAGCGGGTTGCGTTCCCAGACCTCATGCAGTGCCGAGGGCTGGGACAGGATCGCCTCGTCCACGGCCGCGCAGAACGCGTACTTGGACGCATAAACGTCCTCGGACGAGATCCCCAGGCGCATGGCGTTGCGTTCCACGCCATCCAGGAATTTCTGCACGGTCTGCACGAACGACTCGGCGTCGTTCGGCAACTGGCCGCGCTTGAGCAGCAGCAGCAGGTAGAAGCCATCGGACATCAGGTCCAGCAGGCTTTGCGGCGCGGCGGCATTGGGCGTGGCATTGGCCATCGTCGCGTTGGAGGTCAGCGACGGCATCGGCCCGGGGGTCGGGGGAAGCTGGGAGTTCATCATGAGGTCACCGCGACAAGTTCCATCTTCAGGTCGGTAATGCCGGCCGGCACGTAGATCATCAGCGACTGCGCCTTGAGCATGCGCTCATACAGCGCGCCGCGCGCATCCAGTTCGAAGTAGTGGCTGCCCGGGCGTACCGGGATGGCGGCAGGCACCTGGGCGGCGTGCGCGAGCTTGACGCCGGGCAGCGCGGACAGCACGCACTTCTCCACGTCGTCCGGTGCGCCGACCTTGAACCGGACCGGGACGGTCTGGATCAGTTCCTGGGCGGGCAGGGCCGCCGACACGGACAGGTAGAACGAGGCGTTTCCATCGATGCGCTGCGAGTCCAGCCGGCCCAGGTGATAGGACGGCTTCACCTCGCTCAGCGCGATCTTGAAGTAACGCGTGGAGATCACCGTATCCAGCAGTGCGCGCACGATGTCCAGCAACCTGCGGAACGATTCTTCCGGTTGGTCGTGGCGGTACACCGGCAGGTCGCTCAGTGCATAGGCGTTGGAGAAGGTGAGCAATGCGCCGGCCATGCGCAGCAACTCCTGGTGCAGGCGCTCGGGATGCAGCTGCGGATGGTGCAGCAGGTGCGCCAGCGCACTGAAGGAGGTGTTGATGGTGTGCAGCAGCCAGAACGAGGCAATGTCGCCGGAGCGGAACTCGATGATGTTCTGCGAGGTCTGCCGGTGCAGGCCGTACAGCGCGTCGACCTTGGCCTGCAGGGCGTCGAGCACCGAGCGCAGTTCGCGATGGAGGTAGGGTGAGGCCTGCAACTGCGCGCACGGCGGGATGAATTCGTCGTCCAGCTCGAAGCCGCCGCTGGACGTGCGGCGGACACGGGCGATCGGCACGGTGGCGTAGGCGTCGCGCGGCTGGTCATCGGTGAGCAGCTTCACCGCCTTGCTCAGGTAGGCCAGCTCGGCTTCGGCGGCATCGGTGAACAGATCGCCGGTGACCTGGTTGGCCTGCCGGTAGCGCGCGAGCTGGGTACCTTCGGCATCGCCGCAGTTGTTGCCGTCGTCACGCAGCAGCGGCAACGCCAGGTGGATCACCGTGGATTGCACGCCCTGTGGCAGGCCCTGCAGCGAAACGGCATCGGGGAGACTGTCGTGCGCGGGCGCGTCGTAGGTCTCGCCATCGGGGAACACCGCAGACAGGTCCAGTGGACGCAGCGCACCGCCGTTGAGCGCGTGCGGATCGAAGCGGACGCGGCGTGCGCCCCAGCCGTAGGGGTGAAGTGTGTGCGAAAGGTCCTGCAGGCGTGCCTCGTAGTAGGCGTCCTGCCGCTGGAAATGCTGGGGGCGCAGGAACAGGCCTTCACCCCAGAGAACTTTGGACATCCTGCTTACGTAAGCCACATTTCAATCCTTGGAAATTCCGTTGAATCGACGGCCCCTATCCGTCGAGCGTCGCATGCGAATCCTTATGCTTTCCTGTTCACCGACATCGTGTTGACTGTTGCTCCAATGCCATCACAGCGGTGCAAATCCCCTGCCGCCATGTCGGTGAAAGACGCAAAGATACTAGCGCAAGCGTTAAATCCGTGCCGCCTTGCTTCGTTGCTGAACAGGCTGAACGATAGAAAGGTCGGCGTTCATTATGAAGACTGCGTCTCTTAATCAGCGTGACGAAGCGCACCTGATGGAGGCCAGGCTGTTGGGGTCGCCAGAGATCCTGGTCAGCAGGGCGGCACTGTCACTGGTCAGGGCGCACGCGTGCACGCCGATGGTCACGCCGGTGGCCGGGAGATCCTTGGATTTGGCATCAAAGGTGAGCCGCCAGCGGTTCTCGGCAGGTGCGCGGAACAGCGCCACCACGCCAAGCACCATGGTTCCATCACTCAGTTGTTCGGACAATTCCTGGCGCACGCCCGGTGTCAGCACCACTTCGTTGGCGGACAGCAGGTCCGCACCCAGGGCTGCCTGCTCGCCGGCCTGATCGAGGAATGCGTTGAAAGGCGCCTGCTCGAAGCGTTGGCTGCTGCGCAGGTGGTAGATCTTCACGACGGCCGCGGTGGCGCGTTTGTCATTGGCTGCATTGAGATTGCTGCCGGCGTACAGCCGCAGTGGAATCACTGGGGGTTCGGCAGGTTTCTTCTCGCGCAGACCCACGGCCTGCAAGGTGCTGTCTACCGCTTTACCGATCTTTCCGTTGCTCGCGCAGCCGGGCGTTGTCAGTAGAACTATCCCCATGACAGTTGTAACTGAAACCACGCGTAGGAAATCTCTCATAGGCGTATTCATTATTGTGGTGACAGTGGATTTGTGTGAGCTACGACACGGAGTCACGTGTGCGCTGCAGCAGGTGTGCAATCTGCAACATGTGAAGAGTGTGTGTAGATCAGTGATTTCTGACTTGTTGAAAATCACTATACCGACGCGTGTTGGCGAATGTACACTCGCGCCGCAGGGACTGGATTCCCGTGTGTTGTATCGGCGGTTGTCTGGTTCCCTTTAGAGGAACTTTCTCAACGAGGGATCACGATGGATGTGAAGGCAATAAGCGCGGTCGCCTATCGGCCGATGATGGCATTGGTTCTGTTGTCCGGTCTTGCTGCGTGTGCGTCCGCACCGAAGAAGCCGGTCGCAGTGCCATTCGAAACGACCATGGCGAATGCCGAGGCACAGGTCGCAACGGTCGGCGCGGATGCATCGATCAAGGCATTCGAAGATGCGGCGAAGTCGGATCCAACGCGCAAGGAGCCTTGGGTGCGCATCGCGCAGTTGCAGTTCGACCAGGGGAATTACGCGCGTGCGATCGTTGCGGCCGAGGAAGTGCTGCAGCGTGATCCGGATGACCTGGTGGCCGATGGCGTGCTCACCGTAGCCGGCTTCCGCGTGGCGAACCAATCGCTGCAGCGACTGCAGGGGCGTGGCGTGCTTGCCTCCGAGACCGCGCGCCGGGAGGCACAGACGCTTGCCGATACGCTGCGCGCGACGATGGGCGATGCGGTGCTGGTGGCTGAAAAGCCCAAGCCGCGCCCGCGCACGCCGGCCCGGTCGACCGGGCGTCGCGCCGCGACGGCAGCACCGGCCTCGGCCCCGGCCGCGGCGCCGGAACGGCCGCAAACACGCAGCGATAACTCCGATCCCTTTCAGAATATCGGCAACTGAGCCAACGAGCTCACAGTCAGGAGACACGTATGGCCAAGAAGGACAGTGTTCAGAAGCGGCTGCAGAAGATCCGGCCGCCGCGCGTCCAGCTCACGTATGACGTTGAGAAGGGTGACGCCATCGAGCAGAAGGAGCTGCCATTCGTGGTCGGCGTGCTGGGTGACTTCAGCGGCAATCCGGAACAGCCGCTGGCGAAGGTGAAGGACCGCAAGTTCGTCAGCGTCGATCTGGACAACTTCGACGAAGTGATGGAAGGCGCCGCGCCACGCGCGGTGTTCCGTGTTCCCAACAAGATCAGTGATTCGGGCGGTGAGTTCGGCGTCGAGCTGAAGTTCAATTCGATCGACGACTTCCGCCCGGAAGCCGTGGTCGAGCAGATCGAGCCGCTGCGCCGCCTGCTGGAGTCGCGCACCAAGCTGGCCGACCTGCGCAACAAGTTGGCGGGCAACGAGAAGCTGGAGGACCTGTTGACGGACGTACTCAACAACACCGAGCAGCTCAAGCAGCTCGGCGCGGGCAAGGGGGAGTGATCTATGTCGGTTGAAGCCAGCCAGTTGGGCGCAGCAGCAGCGGTCACCGAAGAGGTCGGCCTGCTCGACCAGATCGTCGAGAAGAGCAAGGTCGCCAAGTCGCAGACCGAACACGAGCGCGCCAAGGACATCATTTCCGCGTTGGCGCAGGAGGTGCTGGATGGCACGGTGGTGGTGTCCGACAACCTCAACCTCACCCTCGATGCACGCATCGCCGAGATCGACCGGATCATCTCCGAGCAGCTCAGCGCGGTGATGCATGCCAAGGAGTTCCAGCAGCTGGAAAGCAGCTGGCGCGGCCTGCACTACCTGTGCTCGCAGACCTCCACCGGCCCGAACATGAAGATCAAGGTCTTCAACGCGCCGAAGAAGGACCTGGTCAAGGACTTCAAGTCCGCGATCGACTTCGACCAGAGCGCGCTGTTCAAGAAGGTCTACGAGGAAGAGTTCGGCACCTTCGGTGGTGCGCCGTTCGGCGCGCTGATCGGCGACTACTTCCTTGGCCGCCAGCCGGAGGACATGTACTTCATCGAGCAGATGTCGCATGTGGCCGCGGCGGCGCATGCGCCGTTCATTTCCGCGGCGGGCGAGGGCATGTTCGGCCTGGAGTCGTTCACCGACCTGGGCAAGCCGCGTGACCTGGCCAAGGTGTTCGACACCGTCGAGTACGCCAAGTGGAAGTCGTTCCGCGAGAGCGAGGACAGCCGTTACGTCGGCCTGACCATGCCGCGTTTCCTCGGCCGCCTGCCGTACAACCCGAAGGACGGCACCACCGTGGAGGGCTTCAATTTCGTCGAGGAAGTCGAGGCCGCCGACCACAGCAAGTTCCTGTGGTGCAACACTGCCTATGCCATGGGCGCGCGCCTGACCCAGGCGTTCGAGAACTATGGCTGGTGTGCCGCGATCCGTGGCGTGGAAGGCGGTGGCCTGGTCGAGGACCTGCCCACCCACACCTTCCGTACCGACGATGGCGAAGTGGCGTTGAAGTGCCCGACCGAAGTGGCCATCACCGACCGCCGCGAGAAGGAGCTGAGCGACCTGGGCTTCATGCCGCTGGTGCATTGCAAGAACACCGACTACGCCGCGTTCTTCGGTGCGCAGTCGGCGCAGAAGGCCAAGAAGTACAACACCGACTCGGCCAATGCCAACGCGATCCTGTCGGCGCAGCTGCAGTACATCTTCGCCGTCTCGCGCATCGCCCACTACCTCAAGGCGATGATGCGCGAGAAGATCGGCAGCTTTGCCTCGGCCGGCAACGTCGAGGAGTTCCTCAACCGGTGGATCGCCCAGTACGTGTTGCTGGACGACAACGCCAACCAGGAAGCCAAGGCGCAGTTCCCGCTGCGTGAGGCTTCCGTGCAGGTTTCGGAAGTGCCGGGCAAGCCCGGTGTCTACCGCGCGGTGGCCTTCATCAGGCCGCATTTCCAGCTCGATGAGCTGTCTGTTTCGTTGCGTCTGGTGGCCGAACTGCCGGCTTCCGCGAAAAAGGCGTAACGGTTTTGCTGTTGCTGTAGCGTCGGGGGGACCCCTGTCCCTGTACGCAGCGACGCGATTAGAGGGCATAGCCCCCTGAACCGCCGGGCCCCCCCGCCCGGCAACCCAAATCTCACGGAAGAACGGAACTTAGGAGACCAGATATGCAGCACGCTTTTCTCTCGATTGACACCATCAAGGGCGAGTCGCACGACGACAAGCACAAGGACTGGATCGAGATCCAGTCGTTCTCGCAGGACCTGTTGCAGCCGCGTTCGGCCACAGCGTCGACCTCCGGCGGTACCACGGCAGCCCGCGTGAACCTGTCACCGATCGAAATCACCAAATCGATCGACCTCGCCTCCACGGCCCTTAACCAGGCCGCCGCCAACGGCACCACCTTCCCGAAGGCCCGCGTGGAGTTCATGCGCGCCGACAAGGACGGCAACGCGATCAATTACTACCTGGTCGAGTTGATGAATGTGCTGGTCCACCGCGTCACCACTACGGTGGACAAGGAGGGCATGCCCCAGGAGGTTGTTCAGTTGAGCTTCGGTGCCATCAAGTGGACTTACCAGCAGCAGAAGCCGGAAGGCGGTGTTGGTGGCAAGACCGTGGCGCAGTGGAGCGCAACCAAGAACATCCCGAACTACACCGTGTGATGTTGTGTCGCTGCGATGGCGCCTCGTGCGCCATCGCAGTCTGATCCCGGCGGGGCCAGGAGCGGCCTTGCCTCGCTGCACCGCTGCCGCATGCACGGATGCCGAAACCTGAGTGGATGGACCAATGAAGGGACTCGAACCCAGTCTGCTGGAAAAACTGTTCGACGATACCCCCAAGCAGCCGGGTGCCGGGCCGGTATTCAAGTCCGTCTCGCTCGAGCAGTACAAGGAATCCATCGCCCGCGACCTGGAAGGGCTGCTGAACTCCCGCGCCGCGTTCCAGGAGAGCGACATGCAGGAGTTCCCGAACTGCCGCCAGTCGCTGCTGACCTACGGGCTGGCCGATTTCTCGGCGATGAGCCTTGCCAATGCCTACGACCGCTCGGCGATCTGCCGTTCGCTGGAACAGGCCGTGGCGCGCCACGAGCGCCGCCTGAAGAACATCAACGTGCACCTGGACGCCGGCAACCAGTTCGCCGGCGGCCTGCACTTCACCATCCATGCGCTGCTAGACCTTGAGCCAGCGCGTGAGCCCGTCAGTTTCGATGCGATGTTGCAGCCCTCGACATTGCAGTACCAGGTGACGCGCGCGCGTCGCACGCAGGCCGGCTGATGCAGGACCTGCTGCCCTACTACGAGCGCGAACTGGCTTACCTGCGCCGCTATGGCCGCGAGTTCGCCGAGCGCTATCCCAAGATCGCCGGGCGCCTGCAGCTGTCGCCGGAAGGCAGCCAGGACCCGCATGTCGAACGCTTGATCGAGGCCTTCGCGCTGCTCAGTGCGCGCGTGTCCAAGCGCATCGAGGACGACTACCCGGAGTTCACCGACGCGCTGCTGGACGTGCTTTACCCGCATTACCTGCGCCCGTTCCCGTCGTGCTCGATCGCGCACTTCGACATGGACGGCGTGGCATCCAAGCTCAGCGCGCCGGTCCGCATCCCGCGTGGCACCGCCCTGCAGAGCCGGCCGGTGCGTGGCGTACCCTGCGACTTCCGCAGTGCCTATGACGTGGTGTTGGCGCCCATCGGCGTGCAGCAGGTGGTGTACCGCGGGGTGGCCGAGGCCCCGATGGCAACGACCCTGCCGGCCGGCGCGGGCGGGCAGATCTCGCTGGGCTTCCAGCTGCTGTCCGACCAGTTGGGGTTCTCCCAGCTCGGCACCGAGAAGCTGCGGTTGTTCCTGGACGGCGAACCGTCGGTGCGCGCGGCGTTGCGTGATGCGCTGATGTACGGGGTCAAGGCCGCCTATGTCGAATCGGATGGCGACGGCCGCTGGCGACGCCTGGAGCAGGTGCCTCTGGAAGCGGTGGGGTTTGCCGACAACGAGGCGTTGATCGATTTCCCCGCGCGCTCGCATCCGGCCTATCGGCTGCTGACCGAGCTGTTCGCCTACCCGGAGAAGTTCGGCTTCGTCGACCTTCACCTGCCGACGGTGACCGCCGGCGCCAGCCGTCGCTTCACCCTGCACCTGGTGCTGCAGAGTGCCGGCAACGACCGCAGCAACACGATGGTCCTGGAGGAGCTGGGCGTGCACAACGTGCGCCTGGGCTGCACGCCCATCGTCAACCTGTTCAAGACCAGCGGCGAGCCGATCCGTGTCACCCACCGTACGGTGAACTACCCGGTGTTGGCCGACGCGCGGCGCGCGTTCGCCTACGAGGTGCATTCGATCGATTCGGTGCACCGCATCCGGCAGACGCCGCAGGGCGAGGTGATCCAGGCGTTCCGGCCGTTCTATTCGCTGCACCATGGCGAGGACCCGGAGCGGACCGGGCAGTACTGGGTCGCGCGTCGCGACGAGGACGTCGCCCGGCAGAGCCCCGGCTTCGAGATGGAGATCAGCTTCGTCGACCTGTCCTTCAACCCGGTGTTGCCGCAGACCGATACGGTCAGCGTGGAGCTGACCTGCAGCAACCGCGACCTGCCCAACCAGCTGCCTTACGGCGCGGCCGGCGGTGACCTGAGCATGGAAGGTGGCAGCCCGGCGCGCTCGATCGGCCTGCTGCGCAAGCCGACCAAGCCGCTGCGTTTCCGTCATGGGCGCAACGCGCAGTGGCGGCTGATCTCGCACCTGTCCTTGAACCAGCTGTCGCTGACCGGCAGTGGCCTGCCGGCACTGAAGGAGATGCTGCGCCTGTACGACCTGTCCGGCTCCAACGTCTCGGCGCGCCAGATCGACGGCATCCTCGGCCTGGAGCAGCACCCGGCCACCACGTGGATGTCCGGCCGCCAGTTCGCCTCGGTGGTGCGTGGCCTGGAGATCCGCCTGACCATCAATGAAGCCCACTTCGTGGGCACCGGTGTGGCCGCCTTCGCCCAGGTGATGGACCACTTCTTCGCACTGTACGTGCACGCCAACAGTTTCACCCGACTGGTGCTGGTTTCCGGCGACAGCGGGGAGGAGATCGTCCGATGCCCAGCGCGCAGCGGCGAATCGATCCTGGCGTAGCGCAGCAGCTGCTCGCCGAACCCCACCGCTTCCAGTTCTTCCAGGCGGTGCGGTTGCTCGAGCAGGTGTTCCTGCGCCAGGGCGTCACGCCCGGGCAGGCGGTGCCCATGCGGGTGCGTTTCCGCAACACGCTCTCGCTGGGGTTCCCGGCGACCGAGCTGTCCTCCGAAGGCACGGTGGTGTCGCTGAAGGGCGAGACCTTGCAGGACGCGCAGGCCATCGAGCAGGCGCTGCACGACGAGACGCTGGGCGAGGTGCACCTGACCCCGCAGTTCATGGGCCTGCTGGGCACGGCCGGTGCGCTGCCGCTGCATTACACCGAGACCCTGCAGCTGCGTGAGCTGTACCAGCGCGACCGCACGGCGCGCGCGTTCCTGGACATCTTCTCCACGCGCGCGGTGTCGCTGCATTACGCCGCGTGGAAGAAGCACCGCCTGGCTCTGCAGTACGAGCTGGACCGGCGCGAGCGCTTCCTGCCGCTGGTGCTGTCGCTGCTCGGCATGGGCATGAGCGAGCTGCGCGACCGCCTGCACGAGGGCCAGGGCGAGATCTTCGACCAGGCCGTGGCGTACTACGCCGGCGCGGTGCGCCAACGGCCGGTGTCCGCTGCGTTGATGCAGCGTGTTCTGTCGGACTACTTCAAGGTGCCGGTGGAACTGGAGCAGTTCGTCGGTGCCTGGTATCGCGTGCCGTCCGGGCAGGCATCGCGGCTGGGACAGGCCAATGCCGTGCTCGGCGCCAGCGCGCTGGCCGGCGACCGGGTCTGGCAGCGTGACCTGCGCATGCGCCTGCGCATCGGGCCGCTGCGACGCGACCAGTTTGACGACTTCCTGCCCGGCGGCAGCGCCGCCGAAGCGCTGGCCAAATGGTTGTCGCTGTTGACCGGTGGCACCCTGGAATACGAGGTAAGGCTGGTGCTGCGCGCTGACGACGTGCAGGGCAGCGCATTGGGCGAAGGTGGCGGTGCGCGCCTGGGCTGGGACAGCTACATGACCACGCGCCCGCAAACGGCATCGCGCGAAGACACGACCTATGGCATCCACACGTTGCAATGACCCCATGCCCCTGGCGCCGGCGCCGGGGGCATCCGAACTGATCCAGCATGGAGTGCGCGTTTCTGCATGAGCATCAACCTCAAGACCCTGATCAGCAAGTTGGACGACACCTGCCGGCAGGCCGCCGAGCGGGCGGCAAACCTGTGCATGTCGCGTGGCAACTACGAGGTGGACCTGGAACACCTGTTCCTGGCCCTGCTGGAACAGCCGCAGTGTGACTTCGTGTTGATCGCCCGGCGCAGTGGCATCTCGCCCGAGTCGCTGGAGCGCGACCTCAACGACGAGATCAGCCAGTTCAAGACCGGCAACAGCCGCACGCCGGTGTTTTCGCAGCACATTCCCAAGCTGTTCGAGCATGCCTGGCTGATCGCGTCGCTGGACTCGGAGACCACCCGCATCCGCAGCGGCCACCTGCTGCTGGCGCTGCTGACCGAGCCGGACCTGGCGCAGCTGGCGTATCGCGGTTCCAAGCTGTTCGTGCGCTTCAAGCGCGACGAGCTCAAGCACGACTTCGCCAAGCTGACCGAGGGCTCGCAGGAGTCCGTGCAGACGGTGCGTTTCGCCGATGCCGCTGCGCCCGGCGCAGAAGGCGCGGACGGCGACGATGCCATGCCCGGCGAGGCCAAGGGCGGGCTGTCCAAGACGCCGGCGCTGGACCAGTTCACCACCAACCTCACCCAGCGTGCGCGCGAGGGCAAGATCGACCCGGTGATCGGCCGTGATACCGAGATCCGGCAGGTGATCGACATCCTGATGCGTCGCCGCCAGAACAACCCGATCCTCACCGGCGAGGCCGGCGTCGGCAAGACCGCGGTGGTCGAGGGCTTGGCCCGGCGCATCGCCGAAAAGGACGTGCCCGAGGTGCTGCAGGGAGTTGAACTGCACACGCTGGACATGGGCCTGCTGCAGGCCGGTGCCAGCGTCAAGGGCGAGTTCGAGAACCGCCTTAAGAACGTGATCGACGAGGTCAAGAAGAGCCCGCACCCGATCATCCTGTTCATTGACGAAGCCCACACCATGATCGGTGCCGGCGGCGCCGCCGGGCAGAACGACGCGGCCAACCTGCTCAAGCCGGCATTGGCGCGCGGCGAGCTGCGCACCATCGCCGCCACCACCTGGGGCGAGTACAAGAAGTACTTCGAGAAGGACGCCGCGCTGGCCCGCCGTTTCCAGGTCGTGAAGGTGGAGGAGCCCAGCGAGACGCTTGCCGCCGCGATGCTGCGTGGCATGGTCGGCTTGATGGAGTCGCACTTCGGCATCCGCGTGCTGGACGAGGCCGTGACCGAGGCCGTGCGCCTGTCGCATCGCTACATCAGCGGCCGGCAGCTGCCGGACAAGGCGGTCAGCGTGCTCGACACCGCCTGCGCCAAGGTCGCCCTGGGGCAAAGCGCGACGCCGGCCATCATCGAGGACACCCGCAAGCACATGGACCGCCTGCAGGCCGAGATCGATGCGCTGCAGCGCGAGACTGCCGGTGGCAACGACCAGCACGGTGAACGACTGGCCGAGCTGCATGCGCAGCAGGCCGAAGCGCAGGCCGTGCTGGCCAACAACGAAGAGCGCCTGGGCCGCGAGCGTGAACTGGCCGGGCGCATTGCCCAGTTGCGGCAGCAGCTGGAGCAGGCGCCGCCACAGCCACAGGGCGAAGCCAGCGAGGAAGGCGAGGGCGATGTCGCCGTCGCCAAGCCGGCCAGCAAGCGCAAGGCCGCCAGGCCGGCGCAGTCGCCGCAGCATGCCGAACTGGCGACGCTGCAGGCCGAGCTGAAGCAGTTGCAGGGTGAAACCCCGATGGTGCCGCTGCAGGTGGATGGCACCGTGGTGGCGGAGATCGTGTCGGCATGGACCGGCGTGCCGCTGGGGCGCATGGTCAAGGACGAGATCCGCACCATCCGCTCGCTGGGCAACCTGCTGGTGGAGCGCGTCATTGGCCAGGACCATGCATTGGATGCCATCGCGCAGCGCGTGCGTACCGCCACCGCCAAGCTGGAAGACCCGAACAAGCCGCGGGGCGTGTTCATGTTCGTGGGCCCGTCCGGCGTGGGCAAGACCGAAACCGCGCTAGCGCTGGCCGACATCCTGTATGGCGGCGAGCGCAAGCTGGTCACCATCAACATGAGCGAGTACCAGGAAGCGCATAGCGTATCGGGCCTGAAGGGCTCGCCGCCGGGCTACGTGGGCTACGGCGAAGGTGGCGTGCTCACCGAGGCGGTGCGTCGCAACCCCTACAGCGTGGTGCTGCTGGACGAGGTGGAGAAGGCCCACCCTGACGTGCTGGAGATGTTCTTCCAGGTGTTCGACAAGGGCGTGATGGACGATGCCGAAGGCCGCGAGATCGACTTCCGCAACACCCTGGTCATCCTCACCTCCAACATCGGCTCCTCGCAGATCATGCAGGCCTGCCTCAACAAGCCGGCCGAGGAGATCCCGGCCGCCGATGCGCTGGCCGAGGCGCTGCGCCCGATCCTGATGCGCAGCTTCAAGCCCGCCTTCCTGGGCCGCCTGAAGGTGGTGCCGTACTACCCGATCAACGACGACGTGCTGGTGAAGATCATCACGTTGAAGCTGGGTCGCATCCGCGACCGTGTCGTGGCCAACCACAAGGCCACTTTCAGCTGGGACGACAGCCTGGTTGAAGCCGTGTTGGCGCGTTGCACCGAGGTGGATTCGGGCGCGCGCAATGTGGACCACATCCTCAACGGCACCCTGTTGCCGGAGATTGCCGAAAGTGTCCTGGCTGCGATGGCGGAAGGAAACCGCATCAACGCCATCAAGGTCACCGCCGGCAAGAAGGGTGATTTCAAGTACAAGGTTTCTTGATTACCAGCAAAGGAGAATGACGATGGAATTCTATGGATTTGACCGCGAAGCCGCCCTCAAGCATTGCGACAGCCTAGAGGTTGGCCTTGCACGTGACCTGGACCGCGTCCGCGCCTGGAACCGGGTGCGCCCGGAACACGTGATCGAACTGCTGGATACCGCTGCACCGGCCGCACGCTGGGAAGCGCGCAACGTGGCCGCGCAGATCAGCCGCGGCTCCTGGCGCGTGCACATGGACGCGGCGGTGGTCGGCAAGCCGCAGCTGGTCAGCAACGCGCGCGAGGTGCAGATCACGGCCGGTGGCCGCGACTATCGGCTGAAGATCAGCGAAGGCGTGCGCCTGCAGCTGGAAGAGATCGTCCAGGGCGTGTGACCACTCCCGCGCGCACTGGCCGGTATCGGCAATGCGCGGGGCAGGGGGCTGCACGAATGCAGCGGTAGCGTGAACGGAACGCATGCCTGAGGGGGCAGGCACGCGTACTGCAAGGCAGGGAATGACCATGGATCTGGCAAGCAACATACTGGCGGCGCTGGCGGGGCCGGCGCATGCACAACGCTTCCTGCGGCTGCATACCGCGCTGGGAAGCGAGGTGCTGGTGGCTGAAACCCTCGATGGCGTCGAGCAGGTCGATGGCCCGGGCTTCCAATGGACCATCACCGCGTTGTCCACCGATGCGGGGTTGGACCTGGGGCCGCTGGTCGGCCAGGCCGCCCTGCTTCAACTGCAACAGGCCGACGGCAACCTGCGCCCGCTGCATGGCCGGATCACCGCCGCCGAGCGCATCGGCAGCAATGGCGGCCTTGCCCGCTACCGCCTGCGCCTGCAGCCATGGCTGGCGTTCCTGTCCCAGCGCGTGGACAGCTACGTGTTCCACGACAAGACCGTCGTGCAGATCGTGGAGGATGTGTTCGCCGACTACGGCGTGTTGGCACCGGCGTGGCGCTGGTCGTTGCGTGATGCCAACCAGTACGCGCGGCGCAGCCTGACCACGCAGTACCAGGAGAGCGACCTGGCCTTCGTGCAGCGCCTGCTCGCCGAAGAAGGCATCTATTACTGGTTCGAGCACGAGGGGCAACCTTCGGACGCGGACTTCGGCAAGCACACGCTGGTACTGGCCGACCACGGCCACGACGCCACCGATGCGGGCAGCGTGCGTTTCCATCGGCGCGATGAAAGCGAGCGCAGCGACACCGTGCAGCGCTGGGACGTGGCGCGGCGGTGGCGCACCCACCGCGTGGAGCGCGCGACCTGGGACCACCGCACCCTCGAGCGCCGGCAGGCCAGCGCCGCGGCGGAGAGTGCCAGCGACTTCGGCATCGTCGACCGCGACACCGGAGGTCCTTACGGTTGGCAGGACAATGCGCGCGGGCAACGCCGCGCCCAGCAGCACCTGGATGCGCCGCGCGTCCAGACCCACCAGATCGAAGGCGCCGGCCAGTGGCGGGCGCTCGCACCCGGCACCCGGTTTGGCCTGCAGCAGCATCCGCAGGTGCAGGGCGATGCCCGCTTCTTCTGCCTGTCGGTGCAGCACCAGGCGCGCAACAACCTGGACGCCGACGTGTTCGATGCACTGGAGCAGCTGCTCGGGCCTGCGGCCATCGCGGTACCGTCGCTGCCTGCCGCGCTGGCCGGCACCGCCCAAGCCGATGCGAGCCGCAGCGTGGAGACCGCCTTCTACGACAACCACTTCGTCGCCGTGCCGACCGAGGTGAGCTACCGGCCGCAGACCGACGATGGCCATGGCGGGCGCCTGCATCCGCGCCCCACCATCACCGGTACGCTCAGCGCCATCGTGGTCAGTGACGGCGAGCCACTGCTGTCCGACCGTGACCACCGCATCAAGGTGCAGTTCCCGTGGCAGCGTGGCGGCAACGGCAGCAGCGGGCGCGATCATCCGGGCGGTGACAACAATGCCAGTGCCGACGGCAACGCCTGGACCTGGGTGCGCGTGATGACGCCCTGGGCCGGCGACAACTGGGGCGGCGTGGTGTTGCCACGGCGCGGACAGGAAGTGCTGGTGGCCTTCCTGGAAGGCGACATCGACCGGCCCGTGGTGGTCGGCAGCCTTTACAACGGCCGCGGCCAGCAGGATGCACAGCACAACCAGATCAACGGCGGTGGCGCCAACGCCACCGGCAACGCGGCGGCCTGGTTCGAAGGCAACGACCACGCGGCGGTGTTCACCGGCTTCAAGAGCCAGGCGCTGGCCGAAAGCCAGTCCGGCACCGGCGGCTACCAGCAACTGCGCTTTGACGACACCCCCGGCCAAGGCCGCACCCAGCTGTCCACTACCCAGCACGAAAGTGCGCTCACCTTGGGGCATATCAAAGCGGGGCAGGACAACGTGCGTGGCCCCGAGCGCGGCTTCGGCGCCGAGCTTTCCACCCGCGCCCAGGGCAGCCTGCGTGCCGGCAAGGGCCTGCTGCTGACCACCGAGCAGGGTGCACAGCAGCTCTCCGCGTCGCAGGCGCTGTCGCAGCTGATGGAAGGCCAGAACCTGTTGAAGTCATTGGCCGACTCGGCGAAGGAGCAGAAGGCGCAGCTGCCCAAGGACCAGGACGAGCTACCTGCGGACAGAATGTTGAGCGAACTGCAGGAGCAGCTCAAGGCGACGCAGGGTGGCAGCAGCGGTGGCGCCATCGCCGGTGGCGGCGGTGAGGCGCCGGGCTGGAGCGCACCGGCACTGCTGGGCAGCGGCGTGGCCGGCGTGCTCAGCCTGACGCCTGCCGACCAGGCTTGGGTGAGCGGCACGCACACCCTGCTGAGCGCGGGCGTGGCCCTGAACTGGATGACGCAGGGTGCGCTTACCCTGGCCGTCGCCAACGGTCTGGTCGTCTACACCGTTGGCCAGAAGGCACGGGGCGAGAGCCCCAACCAGGAGAGCGGCATCGCGTTGCACGCCGCGCAGGGCAAGGTCAGCGCCAGGGCGCACAAGAACCTGGCCAAGGTGGCCGCCAAGACCGACGTACGCATCGCCAGCACCGAAGCAGACGTACAGTTGTCCGCACGCACCAAGCACCTGCTGGCCAATGCCGCCGGTGCGTACATCCGGATCGAGGGCGACAACATCGAGCTGGGCGCGCCGGGGAAGATCGAGTTCAGGGCAAGCCAGAGGGAGTGGGTGGGGCCGGCGAGTACAAGCGGCTCTCAATCCATTCCGGAAGCCGAGCTGAAAGCATGCCCCACCAAGGATGATGCGGCAGCTGCATCTGGCGCCGCTTTTGTCTGAAGATGGATACAAGCCAAAAAAAGCAGTCCATTCAACGGTTTCTGGCTGAGCGTGCGGCTGGTTCGGAACACGGGCTTGTCGTGATGCTGGATCGCTTCCTGGATCGCGGCGCGGGTTTCCAGGAGTTCGTTGGCCGCGATTGCCATTCGGTTGACGTGTGTTTGAAGCACCCTGCATTCACGGATGTCTGCCGCACGCCGCGACTTGTTCATATCAGGCCAGAAGACTCCGACCTGATTGCGCGCGTCCTCGACCTGGCGTTGCGAGAGCAGGCCTTCCCTCTACAGGAAGCTGCTGCCGGATTGTCCGTGGCCGGATGGATGGAAACCGATGCTCCGCTGGAAGTCTTGGCCAGGCATTTCGCAGTAACAATGGAGCAGCGCCTTGGGACGACCGGCCAACTGCGGGTGTTGCGGATCTCCGATCGACGCGTACTCGAGTTTGTATGGGCTCTTCTGGATATCCCTCAGCGGCGCTCGTTGTTGGGCCCCATCACTCATTGGCATTTCATTGATCGACGCGACGAGATACAGAGCCTTGCTCTTAAAGACGGCGATCAACGCCACGAAGTTTCCGGCCAGAGGCTGCGACTCGATCACGCACAGTGGCTGGAGTTGGAGCAATGTCAACAGGTCCAGGAGATGGCTCGTGGTTGGAAAGGCATGGTTGAGGTGCTTCCCAAAGATTACCTTCGCCAGTTGCGTGCGGCGCTTGCCTCCGCAAAACGTCTTGGCTTGTCGGTAAATCACGATATTCAACTGTTGGCGGCCTACATATTGCAGATTCATCCTTTGCTCGCCAGCCATCCCACGGTGGTTGCGTTGGTTGAGCGCTCAGTAGCCGAGCGGTCGCCGTTGATGGATGCCTTGGCTGAGATTCCCGATCCGGAGGGTTGGGACCAGATCAAGAGTGAACTGGGGCCGGTCAGGTTCCCCTACTTTGCCTTCGACACGGCGCAAACTTAAGGAACACAGGAATGTTCGACGGTAACCAGCCGATAATGACTTACGGCCCCAGGGCCATTCAAGCCGCGAGTGCAGCAAGCCGATGTGGCCAAGGCGGTTGTCCATCGTGTGTGAAAACAGGATTGCCCGTGCTGGTGGTGAGGCCCGGGGTGGTCGCCAAGCCTTTTATGTCCAATATCCAAGGGCATCTTTCGCCATTGCTGCGGGGGATTGGCCTGCCCAGGCTCAAGTACCTTGATTACGCGGCGCGCACGCTGCGCGAGGGATACCTGTACGCTTTTTATGAAAAGGCCCATACGCCGGAGATCAAGGCACAAGGCGGCTGGCAGGTGAATCTGGTGGATGAAGGTGGCTACCTGACCCCGGTTCCGCTCTCGCCTATTCCATTGGTCGGGGTGGGTGAAGTGCCGCGGTTCTCGTGTGAACGCACGGCCGGCTATGCTGCTGCGATGTTGTTTGTCATTCCCGATGCGAAGAACACGGGAAGAGTATGGGTGGCTTTCAGTGAGAACCCCTGGGCTCCCAAGGTCTTGGAACGCTACGCAAAAGACGAGGGCTTGCGGAACAGGAGAATGACCTGCATCAACGCTCCAGCAGCGTCGTGCCCGGCATCGCTCCCGTTCACTGCGGGTTCTGCAGAGCAACTCATCTACGACTACTCGTACACGACCGTGGCATTGGCGGGCGATGCTGGGCCATACCCGCGCTGGAGCCCGCGCATGGCTAGCGGACTTTCCATGGAGCTGAAACTTCCGGGAACGGCGCCCCCCCGGATGCGTTCTGAAGTCGCACAGGATGTTGTGGTTGCTGCCAGGGAAATACTATCGCGGGGGCGCAACCAGTATTCCGAATCTGATCTGCGGATGGTCATGGTTGATGATGTTGTAGGCATTGCTCATGAAACAGCGGTGCTGCGTACAACCTACTTCAAGAGTGCGAGTGACTACGTCCTTGGCCGTGCCGACGGAAACGCGGAGAAGGCTGACTGGATGCTCAAGTCGGCCCTGAGCATAGAAGGCTTGATGGGCAGCCTGAGGCAGGCAGGCCAACGTAAGCAGCAGGAGTACGACGAGGCAGGGTATTCGCGCTATCACAACACCTCGATGATGCACGACGTATTTGTGCAACTTCAACAGGGCAAGCAGCTCCCGGCTGAAGCGGAATTTGTGCCCAATAGGCAGGTGCATGTCGCCGCAGGCGGTCCATTGGCTTCAGGCTATTCCGTTCCCGACTATTCGGTTCCTGGAAGGGTAGTTCTGCCTTCCCCGGTCAACCAGGCGGAGGAACAGTGCGAAAAGCTCCGTAAGAAGCTTCGTGGACGGGGGGCGAAAGCGGACTATCGGAGTTTTCTCGACGCCTACGAGACGCATGCTCGAAGGGACGCGGAGGGAATTCTGGCAATGGAGGGGGATCATTTCGATTGCCTCGATTGCGCCCCGAGAAAATTCCTGTTCGAGTACGACTTCGATGAGGACGATAAGCTCAGCGGCTTCTTCTATGCGTGCACCGCTGCCCGCGTCCTTCATGGCGGCCATATCACCGGCAACACCGCACAGGAGCAGGGGGAGGCTGGCGCCGGCAATCTGGGGAAGGGCAAAGGCGGGGAATGGTACGCGCGCTACCTTGGCGATGACCCGACCTTGAAGGAAAACATCCTGTTGAGAGCGTTGCTTGGCAATACCTCGCAGGGCTTCAAGGAGTGGCTCGACAAGCGGGACGGGCACTTCGGCATGATGGGCAACGTTCTCGATAATGTTGAGGAACTTTCGCGGAATCCCGCGGCAGCGGGCTGGGTGAGGTTCGGAGGGAAGCATTCAAATGCATTGCGCATGCTTGCTTCCGGGTATGTGTCCGGGCTGCTGCCGATTGTCGGGGGAGCGGCATGTCTGCTTCAGTTGGCAGGGCGCATGACGCCCGTCGCCCTGGCGCGGATGACGAGTTTGATCTCATTGGTAAGCAATGCCGGTGCCCGCCACGCTGGCGCCACTCTGGTCGGCGTCACCATGCCGCTGTATAAGGCGCTGCGCATATGGCGGCGGATGATGATAAATACGCAGGATGCGGCAATCGCCGCAGGACGTGTCACCGCAGCGAAAGGAACGGCGGTCGTCAACTTCAGCAGCATGCTGAAATCGATTGGCGCGACTGCGGCTGCTGATACGTTGGTTGAAGTCTACATGTGGGTGGATAAGGCCCCGCGCGAGATGGAAGCTTGGGCGCAGGCAAATGCGCTGAAGTCGGTTGCGCTGACAGGGGCCATTCGTCAAGGATCGAGAGCGGCCCAGTACGCCATTCGATTGATGCCAGGCGTAATGAGTGGAGCCTGGACTCAGGCGACCCGCCATATCAACGGCGCCACGCTCGCACAGCTGACAGGGACAAGCGGAAAGGTATTGGCCAATGGAACGGCGATCATGGCCGGTGGTGCCGGGGTGCTTTCTGTTCTTTCGATCATGAAGAACTATGAGCAGTTTTCCAAGGGAAATGAGACGGAACGGGCGGAGGCGACAATAGGAATTTTGACCGGTTCCCTTGCGTTCGCCGGCGCTGCATTGACGCTGCAGGAGCAGATATATAAGGCGAAGTCTTATGATCTGCGGGCAGCGAATATGAAAATGCTGGCGGGAAGGTTGGTGGCTACAGCGTCGTTTGTAGATGCCGTGGTCAGCGCCGTCAAATTTTTTCAGGCGAAATCGCGCGGAGACTATGCGGCTTCGGGTGTTTTGGCACTCCAGGCATTTGTGTTGGCCGGCGCCGGCGCCGCGGCATGGGCTGCAGCTGTTGGCTCGTCAGCAACGATCCTTGGAATTGGAATGACGGGCTGGGGCTTGATTTTGGCTCTAGTTGGCGTGGGTTTGACATTTGTCTACTATTATCTAAAGAATTCCCCGCTGGAGGATTGGGGGGCTAGGTCTATATGGGGGGGCAATTCTGGCGGCGGGTTTAAGGGTTTGGCGGAAGAGCAGTTGAATTTGAATATGCTGCAGTCCGGCGCTAAGTTTGAGTTCGAGGATAGGTTGTTTACGGATATGAATACTCCTGGTGGTAAAGGGATATTCTCCAATATAACGCCCTGGATGGTTCTTAAGAATATACTCGGCGATAAAGATCGCCTGAAGCGAGGAGGGGTGCGTGAGGGCTGGGTTAGGATCACTATGCCCAGTGAACTCAAGAGTACGATCCGTATTTGCATAGGGGTATATGCAAGAAAGAATTTCAGTAGGCGCATGGTGTTGGCCGGGGCATATTTGCCTGGTGATATGCCCTTGGGTGCTCTCATGGATGAGTACCCGGATGTTGTAGATATTCGCGGGGAAGTTATCGACACTGGAGTTCAGAAGGATGAAAGCGGAGCTTTCGAGTTGGTGACGGCATATGGAATTCCTAATTTCAGGTACACAGACGCGCACGCAGTTATTTGGTTGCAAGAGATGGATGAAGATGCCGGTAACTTTGCGGAATCTTCATTCAAGATAAGGTTGACGGACGGCGGGGATTCGTGATGCTCAGAGAGACAACAGTAGCGGTGTGGAAGAGCGCTGAGCCGGAAGTGGTATTTACACCGGAGCTTTTCAAACAGAACGCTCATGCGCGGCGGACACCATTTCGCGTCCTGCCACCGGATCATAGTGTGTCATTGAATGTCGATCCGGTTGCTTTTGATGCTGTGCTGCGAGTCCATCCCGATGCATTGGAAGTTGGGACCGTTCGTGGTGAGTACTCGAAAGATATCAAGTGGTCGAAATTTTCAGCGTTCTTTATGTGGGCATTTGGCATTTTTTCGCTCGCAATAATGCTTCTGTCGGTTGGGAGGGGAGGGGAGGTTAACCCTCTTTATGAACTGTACATTGTTGGTCTATTTGGCTTCATGTCATACTTTATGCTTTGCTTTGGTTCCTATTTTTGGCGATCGGCGAAAGTTAATTCTCTGGATGATCCTGTTATGTTCAACAGGAAGTCCAGGCTCGTTTATGTTCTTCCGTATTTGAAGGGGGGCTTCTTTAAGTTCTGGGTGAGCGGCTCTCATGGTGCGCCCGTCTCCTACAGGTGGGATGATCAGATCAAGGCGCGCATCTACAGCTACATCTATTTCCGAGGGGCGAACCTCGCTTCCGAAGGTTTCGAGCTGGGATTGCTGGCGATCCGCGAGGGAACCGGTAACGAAGTCGAGCACCTGATTCAGCTGGGCGTCCAATCCAACGGCTTCGACAGCACGCAGTTGGCGTTGTGGGAGCACATCCGGCAGTACATGGAGGAAGACGGTCCGCCGCTGCAACCAGGCGACAAGCTGCGCGCAACGGATCTATCGCGTGTTCCTGAGTTCCCGCCTGAGATTGTTGCCGCAGCCGGTGGCCCGGCATTGGATCAGGAAGCTATTGATCAGTTGGTACAGCAGAAGGCGAGGCCATAATCAGGAACGGATGCTTCCTTCGTCCTTGCAATGCGATGCACGGATGCACGGATGCACGGATGCAGGCCTGGTGATGTGGGCTTCTTCAGAGGAGAGAGATGATGTCGATCATTGAGTGGTCAGCACAACCTGATAATTGGACGTCACTAGCTAACGGATGCATCTCTTGATGCTTCGCGAGACGACAGTAGCGGAATGGAAGAAGGCCGAACCGGAAGTCGTGTTTGGGCCCGAGCTCTTCAAGGAGAACGCGCATGCGCGGCGTGCGCCATTTCGCGTTCTACCTGCGGATCATGAAGTGTCATTAGAGGTCGATCCGGTTGCTTTTGATGCCGTGCTGAGAGTTCATCCCGATGCGCTGGAGGTGGGCACTGTTCGTGGTGAGTATTCGAAGGACATAGGGTGGTCTAAGTTTTCGGCATTTTTTATGTGGTCTTTTGGGTTGCTGTTTTTCTCCCTCATGGTTTATGTGAATATTTTATCGATCCGCTTTGAATGAGGTATTGATCTATTCATAATTGCGACTTTTGGTTTCGGTGCATATTTCATGTTTTGCTTTGGCTCATACTTTTGGAGATCCGCCAGAATTAACTCTCTGGATGATCCTGTCCTGTTCAACAGGAAGTCCAGGCTGGTCTGCATTCTTCCCTATATAAAGGGTGGATTTTTCAAGTTCTGGAAGAGTGGTTCCCATGGAGCGCCCGTCTCCTACAGGTGGGATGATCAGATCAAGGCGCGTATCTACAGCTACATTTATTTCCGAGGGGCGAACCTCGCTTCCGAAGGTTTCGAGCTTGGCTTGCTGGCGATCCGCGAGGGAACCGGTAACGAAGTCGAGCATCTGATCCAGTTGGGTGTCCAATCCAACGGCTTCGACAGCACGCAGTTGGCGCTGTGGGAGCATATCCGGCAGTACATGGAGGAAGACGGTCCGCCGCTGCAGCCAGGCGACAAGCTGCGCGCAACGGATCTATCGCGTGTTCCAGAATTTCCACCTGAAATTGTTGCTGCAGCCGGTGGTCCGGCATTGGACCAGGAGGCTATCGATCAATTAGTGCGGCAGAAGGCGAGGATATAGCTTGATATCGGATGCAAGGAGGCAAGTGCGCGTGGATGGTTCACCGAACGGAAACAATGACACCGATGCGTGGGAGTAGCCGCGGGATGTTGTTTGGGATGCGCCATCTTCCGGACAGGAGTGGTGGGTGGGGGCAGCTGCTGGGTGTCGGGCGCGATGAAGGGAGCGCCGAACCCGCCTCTCTGAATGCCATCCAGTCGGTCAATGATTCTTTCATGACGTTTTCACCTGCTGTGGAAGCTTCAGGCCGGGGATTTACGTTCATCCTGGGCTTGGTGATCGGATGTGCCGGCGTGAGCATGGTTCTGTCACGGGTGGTGATTGGAGGAATACTCTCAAGGGCGGATTTTTGGCCTTACCTCGTGGGTGTCTATGGAGTCATCCTGCTGTTTGCGGGTGCGTTCTTTGCTTGGTCGATTTCCTCTGCAGCACGTCTCTCTGCGCCTCCCGTAGTGCTGAGCAGACGGCTAAGAAAGTTCTTCTGCTGGATTGACCGGAAGAACGGCTGGGTCAGCATCGACTACGATGCGGCGCAGCCGATCTCCATGGTTTCCAGGAGCTACAGCCTGGCCGGCGCCGCCACCGGCTATGTGCTTGCCGTGGTCGATATTGAGGCGTCCGATCGTCGTATCCGTTCGTACGTTCCCCTGGCACAACCGTATCGTGATGATCGCGCGCCCGGGATGATCTGGGAATTTATTCGTCATTACATGGACGGCGACCCGGAAACGTTGCCGCCTGCGGATCCACTACCGCCTGCTGATGATGCGCGGGCGGACTATGTGCTGCTGGATCGGCAGTTGTTCGGCGGCTTGGTGGATGCGCATCATCGCGTCAAACCGGGCGCGTTTCCGATGACGTATGTGTGTGTGGTAGGTGCCCTGATGTACTGGTTCGAGCGCGCCGGGCTCTGGATATGGCGCATCGCCCCCAGACCGGAGTGGCCGGCGGAGATCCGTGCCGAGATGTCGATGCCCGCGCCCGCGAGCTCGTTCCGGACGCGGCCTCTCACCGAGGCGGAGCGTCTTGCGTATGCGGGCAAGCTTGGCTATCTGAACCGACGTTGGTTCGTGCTCGGCGCCATTTGCACGGTGATCGTGTTCATGATGTTTGCCGTGCCTGGCATCCCGCCGTGGTTCTCGGAGCTGAACCGCTGACTGCGCCCAGGCGAGCCCAGACAACCCTCCGTGCGGTGGTGATCATCACGATTACCATCCCGACGATCACGGATGCCCAGCGGGAACGATGTCCGCGCTTGGCCGGGTCGCGATCAGGGCAGGGTATGCGCGCGCCAGCGAACGCATTGCGTTGAAGGCCGGGGCTTTGCGCTTCGCGCGTGACCTGCTGCAGCTCACGCCTTTACATCGCAGGGCAGGCCGGATCCTTCCCGGTGACGTTGGCACAGACGCGGCGGCGACATTCCAGGCCTTGCAGGGTATTGGCGCCCGGACAGCGGCGCAGCTGTGCCTGGATGCCGGATTCGGTCGAAGCCGACTTCTTGCTGGCGACCTGGTCGAAGGCGGTGCGCTCGTCTTCGGCACGCTGTTGCTGGTCGGCTTCGATCTTGGCGATCAGGTCGTCCATGGTGCGCGGTTGCTGCGCTGCCGGCTTGGGCTTTTCATCTTCCTTGATGATGCCGAGCAACGTGCCGAGCAGGTTGTCGCTTTCCTTGCCCTTGGTGCCGGCACGCGCCGCCGGTTGCGCCCTGCGCGTAGGCGCAGATGCAGTCCGGCTGGCGGTTGCGAGGGAGGGCGTGGCGCCGGCTGCCGCCGATGCCGCGGTGTTGCCGGGGTCGGCGAGCGCATCGAGCGGGTTGCCCTGCGCGGTGCCATCGGTGTCAGGGGCATCGACGATCATGGCCGCGCCATCGTTGGGCGCAGCAACAGGTGCGACGGGATGGCCGGTCGGGGCGCTGCTCTCGGGTGTCAGCGAGTACTCGTCCTGGTCCATGCCGGCACCGCCGCGCATCAGCGCCCACGCCAACAGCGCCACGATGACCAGCACCGTGGCGGAGACAATCCACCACCACTTGCGATGGCCATTGCTGCTGGCAACACTGGGCGCACGCGGCGACGCGGCAGCCTGCCGGCCTTCCATGTCAGCCAGGATCCGTCCCGAGTTCGGGGCTTGGGCCTTGGTCTGCTCTCCCCCTGAGAGAAGACTTGGCCGGTTGATTCCGCCATTATTCAAGTGCATCCAGCCCTTGGTTTGAGTCGGCTTCCGCCGAAGCGAATGGTGCATTCTTAGGGCATGCTTTTCGGCGCGTCAACCTGTCGGTTTCCATGGAGGATCAGTGTCAGTAGTTGCCGGTGTAGCGATTGCGGCTTTTTTGTTGGCGGCCTTGGTGTGTTGGGCACTGCTGTTTCCGGATGCAGTTGCGCGATTGCGCGAGCGCTTCCGAGCAAAGCAGGTCAAGTCTCACAGCGTGGGTGCGGTTCGTCAGGCAAAGGATGAGACGCCCATCGCCAAATCACGTATTTCATTTCGTGAAGAGCGACATGGTCTGCGGGGTTGGTTGATGCGGCATTGGGTCGTCCTGACAACTGCGCTTGCGTTGTTGGCGGTGCCGCCGCTGGTCATCCTGTTGTCGCGGCAGACCGTCGTGCTTGCGGATTTCCGCGGTGACGACCTGTCCGAGTCCGGCTCGATGGTGGCGCAGCTGCTGCGGGGAGAGCGCCTGACACCGCCACCGCCGCCGCCGCCCGAGGTCTTCACGACGCAGGAAGTCCGTCGTCTGCGCCCCGAGATCGTGACCGCGGACCGCAAGTGGGAGCAGATCGACGCCGATCTGCAGCAGCGCGTGTTGGCCATCTACGAGGTCATGCGGCGCCAGTACGGCTACGAGATGGTGTTGATCGAGGGGTACCGCAGTCCCGAGCGCCAGGCCGAGTTGATGGCCGGTGGCAAGGCCACGCGTGCCGGTGCCTGGCAGAGTTGCCATCAATACGGGCTTGGCGTGGACAGCGCGCCCATCCGCGATGGCAAGCTGCAGTGGGACATGAACGATGAATGGACACGCCGTGGGTATTATCTGTACGGCGAGCTGGCTGAACAGGCAGGGCTTGATTGGGGCGGCAACTGGCGGAGCATCAAGGACTACGTTCACGTCGAGATGTCTGACAGATGCAAGGCAGCAAGGGCCATCAAACGTGCGGAGTTGTCTCAGCAAGGGTGATAAGAACACCTGACTGCTGGTATCGTTTCGCGAGGATGAGTCGGGTTGCTGCGACGCGGCGATGGAAAGACCGGTTCACACAGGATCAGGGAGCGTGATGTATGGCACGACCTTTCATAGTTGTTGGTGACAAGCTGTCCCATGGCGGCAGCGTGGTCTCTGGCGCGGAACACACCGACGTCGCGGGAAAGCCGGTGTCGCGGGTGACCGACCGCGCCGTCTGTGCGGTTCATGGGGCAACCACCATCGTCAGTGGCGATGCCACCGTCATCATCGACGGTCAAGCAGTGGCGCGTGAAGGCGACAGCACCGCCTGTGGGGCAACATTGATTTCCTCGCAGACCACGACGGGCCTGGGTTGAACCCGGCGATCACAGGAGCGCGCATGGAGCATAGCGACTGATGGCGGGATGGACGGGCAAGGCTGCTTCGGTGCTGCTGGTATTCATTGCCACCTGGGGCAGCGCGATCATGTATTGGCGCAGCACCGGTGCCACGCCGAGCGGCATGGACATGCTGCTGTACCTGGGACTGTTGCCGGCGGGCGTGAGCAGTGCTGGCTTCATGGCGACCGGCTTGCTTCGCCAAGGGGCCGACAAGGCCTTGGAGAAGGCCACCCGCAGCCCTGACAACGATGCGCCGCCGGTTGCGCGTGAGGATGGCGTGAAGGTGGCTGCCGCTGCTGCGTTGACCGCCGGCCAGATCAACCTGGGCGTGGGCCTGGATGCGCCGGCATTGCTCGCGACTGCAGCTGCACCGCCGCGTCCTGCCTTGAGTGCACGGTTCCGTGATGGCCAGAACCTACCGGTACGCGTGAGCGAGGCCGCGCAGCTCGATGAGCTGGAAGTGCTCGGCGAGCGCGAGCAGGGCATCGATACCACGCCACGCGAGCGCCGGGCGCTGGCCCTGCTTGCGCCGGTTCTGGATGAGCTGTTGGGCGAGGCGGCGATGGCATTGCCCGTGCTCGAGGCCCGCGAGGAAGTGGTGGTCGCCGGGCTGCGCCGCAACGATGAAGGTCGCGTGGACAACGTGCTCACCGTCGAGCTGCTGGTCGCGCATGGCTGGTCCGATGCGCTGCTGCATTGGGTGCGCGATTGGCTGATGCAGCGGGTGCTCGAGTTCGGTGTCGATGGACGCCGGTTCGACGTGGCCGTCACCGTGGTCGGGGATGACAATCAGGCGTGGCGCCATCTGCATCGGCTTGCCGATGCCTTGTCGCGAACACCTGACCGATGGCACCTGCTGCTGGCGTGTGACTCCTGCATCGACCCGGACGTCATCCAGGGCTGGCTGGCCAATGGCGTGCTGGCCACGGCCCGTCACCCGGAAGGCCGGACGCCGGGCGAAGGCGCCGCCGGCGTGCTGCTCGCAGGTCCCGGCATGGCCACCGAAGGCAACGGTTGCCTGTGGCCGCCGCTTGCGCTGGAGGCCGATGCCACGCAGGTGGCACGGCCGGCCGAACGTCGGCGCCATCTGACCACTGCGGCGAGCCAATGGAAGCAGTCCTTGCCGCAGGACGAACACAGCGTGCAGTTCGTCCTGCACGATGCGCGGCAGGGCAGTGACGGCGTGGTGGATGCCGCGCTGGCGGCGTCGGCCTTGAACCCGGACCTGGAATTCGGCGCGGGCAACCTGTCGCTGCCGGCTAGTGCGGGCGAGCTGGGGCCGGTGCTGCCAGTGGCGATGCTCGCGCTGGCATTGGAACAGACACGACGAAACACCGGACCGGTGCTGCTACTGGCCGGCACCGAAGCGCAACAGCGTGTGCTGGCACTGGTCAGTGCCGGCAGCACACCTCAGGCGGCTGATCTGCCGTCGACTACTTGAACCTGGATTCCCCCGCATGAGTTTGAGCAACTTCAGCTATTACCTGCGCGACTACCGGCTATGGATGTTGGTGGGCCTGATCGGCGCAGGCGGACTGGCCTGGTATGGCGAGGCCGAGGCGCGCGAGATCGGCATCTGGGTGGCGATCGTGCTGGGCGCGCTGCTGTTGCTGGCGTTGATCGTGTGGATCATCAAGCGGATATTGGCGCGGCGCGCGGCCCGGAAGGTGGAGGCGCTGGTGCAGGGCGAGGCCGACCGTGCGGTTGCCAACGCCCAGCCCGCGCAACGCGGTGACACCGAGGCGCTGCGGCAGCGGATGATGGATGCCGTGAAGCAGATCAAGTCCTCGCGCATGGGCGTGCTGAAGGGCAGTGCGGCGCTGTACGAGTTGCCGTGGTACGTGATCATCGGCAACCCCGCCGCCGGCAAGAGTTCGGCCATCCTCAATTCGGGGCTGCAGTTCCCCTTCGAGGACAACCGCAGCAACGTCGTGCAGGGCATCGGCGGAACGCGCAACTGCGACTGGTACTTCACGACCAATGGCATCGTGCTCGATACCGCCGGCCGATACTCGGTGAGCTCGGAAGACCGGATGGAATGGCTGACGTTCCTCGGCCTGCTGAAGAAGAACCGCCCGCGCGCACCGATCAACGGCGTGATCATCGCGGCCAGCATCGCCGAGCTGTCCGGCGGGAAGCCCGAGTTCGCGATGGAGCTGGCCAAGAACCTGCGCCAGCGCGTGCAGGAGATCACCGAGCAGCTGGAAGTGTTCGCACCAGTGTACGTGCTGTTCACCAAGGCCGACCTGATCGCCGGTTTCAGCGAGTTCTTCCGCAACCTGGACCCGGGTGAGCGCGAGCATGTGTGGGGGGCGACGCTGCCGTTCGATGCGCACCAGCAGACCGATGCCTTGGCCGCCTTCGACACGCACTTCGATGAGCTGGCCGATGGCATGAAGGAAATGGGCCTGACCCACATGGCCATGCAGCGCGGGCGCGAGGTATCCCCGGGCCTGCTGTCGTTGCCGCTGGAGTTCGTTGGCATCAAGCCGGCGCTGCGCACCTTCATCGCCACGCTGTTCGAGGACAACCCTTACCAGTTCAAGCCGGTGTTCCGCGGCTTCTACTTCAGCAGTGCGTTGCAGGAAGGCCGCTCGGTCCACCATGCCTCCGAACGCGTGGGCCGGCAGTTCGGCCTGCAGCGTGGCTCGAACGAGGACGTCGCGCCCACCGGGCAGACGGCGTTCTTCCTGAAGGACCTGTTCCGCAAGGTGATCTTCGCCGACCGTGAACTGGTACGGCAGTACTCCAGCCCGCACCAGAACCGCCTGCGCTACGGCGTGTTCCTCGGTGCGGTCGGCGTGCTGGCCTTGGCGCTGGGCATGTGGACCTGGTCGTACACCACCAACGCGCAATTGGTGGAGAACGCCACCAAGGACCTGCAGCAGGCCGTGCAGGTGCAGAAGGACCGGCTGGACCTGAAGTCGCGCATCGATGCGTTGCTGCTGCTGCAGGACCGCATGGAACAGTTGGACCGTTACCGCAAGGAAGGCGGCATCACCACCAGCCTGGGGCTGTACCAGGGCGATGCGATCCGCGAGAAGCTGCTGCGCGAATACAACCACGGCATGCAGCAGGTCATGCTGGCACCGACGGTGTCCAACCTGGAGAACTACCTGGGCCAGGTGGTCGCGCAGCGTGACAAGCTGGGCCAGGCCGGGCCGGCGGTCGCCGACGGCGAGGTGCTCTACCAGAATGCATCGCCGACCAATACCAATGACGCGTACAACGCGCTCAAGACCTATCTGATGCTGGGCAATCCCAAGTATGTGGAAGGCGCGCATTTGTCACAGCAGCTCACCCTGTTCTGGCGCAACTGGCTCGATGCCAACCGCGGCCAGATGAGCCGCGAGGAGATGGTGCGTTCGGCCGAGAAGCTGATGACCTTTTACGTGGCGCAGGCCGACAAGCCGGGCTGGCCGCAGGTCCAGAACCGGGTCACGCTGGTGTCGGACAGCCGCGAGGCGCTGGGCCAGGTGATGAAGGGCCAGCCGGCGATGGAGCGCGTGTTCGCGCAGATCAAGGCGCGTGCCGGCGCGCGCTTCGGCACGGTCACGGTGGACAGCCTGATTGGTGAGGAGCGCAACGGGCGCTTGATCAATGGCAACTACGCGATTTCCGGTGCCTTCACCCGCAAGGCGTGGGAAGACTACGTGCAGGACGCCATCAAGGAAGCGGCCAATACGCAGCTGAGCACCACCGATTGGGTGCTGGGCACCACCGAGCAGAGCGACCTGTCGCTGGCGGGCAGCCCCGAGCATGTCTCGCGTGAACTGGTGGGCCTGTACAAGCAGGAGTACGCCCGCGAGTGGGGCAAGTTCGTGAAGGGGCTGAGCATCGCCGAGTTCACCACCTTCGACCAGGCCGCGGCCAGCATCAACCGCCTGGGCGATGCCAGCACCTCGCCGTTGCGGGTCCTGCTGGAGCGCATCAACGAGGAGACCGTGTGGGATAACCCCGCCGCGCAGGCGCAGTCCAGCAAGGCCCGCAAGGGCTTCGTGGCGTGGTTCCAGCGCACCATCCTGCGCAAGGACCCGGCCGCCGCTGCCGCGGCGCAGCCGGTCGGGCCGATCGGCAAGGCGTTCGAGGGCATTGCCCGCCTGACCACCGAGCGTGGTGATCAGCCGGCCGTGATCAAGGCCTATTTCGAAGCGCTGGGCAAGCTGCGCGCCCGCCTGAACGCAATCAAGAGCCAGGGCGACATCGGCGTGGGCGCGCGCAAGCTGATGCAGGACACACTGAGCAACGAGGGCTCGGACCTGAGCACGGCGCTGGCACTGGTGGACGAGCAGGTGTTGACCGGGTTGGACGACAGCCAGCGCGAGGCGCTGCGTCCGTTGCTGTTGCGTCCGTTGACGCAGACCTTCGGTGCCTTGGTGGCGCCGACCGAAGCCGAGGTCAACAAGACCTGGAAGGCGCAGGTGTACGACCCGTTCAAGGCGCGCATCGGCCAGCAGTATCCGTTCAACCTCAATTCCGACGTGGACGCGGCCGCCAGTGACGTGGCCACCATCTTCGGTGCCAGCGGCAGCATCGCCAGCTTCAACAAGGAGGCGCTGGGGACGCTGGTCATCCAGCGCGGCCCGTTGCTCGAAGCACGCCGGTGGGCTGGGCAGGGCATCAACCTGTCGGCCGAACTGGTGGCCAACTACGGCAACTGGGTGGGCGGTTCGGTGGCGGGTGCCGCGCAGGACAGCACCATCTTCGAGATCCTGCCGTCGCCGGCGGCCGGCGCGGTGGAATACACCATCGAGATCGATGGGCAGTCACTGCGCTATCGCAACACGCCGCCGCAATGGACCACCATGCAGTACCCGAACGTGGGCCAGATCCCGGGCGTGAAGATATCGGCGGTGACCGGTGACGGGCGCACCGTGGAAGTGTTCAACGCACCGGGCACCAATGGCTTCAAGCGCCTGATGTCCGAGGGCAAGTACGAGCGCCTGGATGACTCCAGCCGCATCACCTGGGAAAGCGACGGCGTGGCGGTGACGGTGGAGATGCGCATCGTGCGGCGCGCCGGTGCCGGCACCGATGGCGGCGATTGGCAGCGTGGGTTGCAGCTGCCGGAGACGGTGGCGGGCGGCATGCCCGCCGCGCGGCCGGCGGCACAACCGGCGGCGCCACAACAAGGAGGTGGGCAATGAGTCGCGCGGTGAATGCCGGGGTTTCCTATTTCGGGAAGGTGCCCTCACGGGGAGACTTCGTCCGCACCACGGACAACCACCAGTTGCTGGGCTGGCTCGACCGCTGGGCGGGCGAGAGCCTGGAACTGCTGAGCCAGAGCCCGGACTGGAAGCAGCGCTATGACGCGGCGCCGGATATCCACTACGCCTTCCTGGGCTCGCGCAGCAAGACCGTGCTGTGCGGTCACCTGCTGGCCAGCCGCGATGCATCGGAACGTCGTTTCCCGTTGTTGTCGGTGGTTCGCCTGGATGCAACCGACCCGTTGCCGTTCATCGGGCGCAGCCCCTTGGCGATGTCCAACGCGTGGTCCGGGCTGGCGCGGTTGGCGCGGCAGGCCTACCAGGACGATGACGCCACCGAGGCGCTGTCCAGGCTGGGCGAGGCGCGTTTCAGCATCAGCACCGAGGTGGGCGACTACAACGGCAGCTTCCAGGACTTCCTGGAAGGCTGCACGGTGGGCGAGCTGGAACAGCGCCTGCGCGAGGCCGGCCACGGCGAGGTATCGCTGAAGCACATGCTGCCGGCGATGGGCATGCTGCTGCAGCCGGTGCTCAGCGGTGGCGACGTGAACATCGACAAGGCGCTGGTGCTGCCGCTAGCACGCGATGCGGTCTACCGCCCGCTCATCGCCGCGTTCTGGCTGGACATGATCTCCAGCTTCGTCAGCCGCGGTGACTTCGAATTGTCGGTGCTGGTGCGCAACGATGCGACGCCCACGATGGTGGTGGGCTTCAACGGCGCTGACCGCCAGGTGCTGCGCGCGGTGCTCGACCCCAGCGACGACAGCGGGTTCCTGATCCACCTCAAGCATGCCGAATGGGTGGAGGAATACCTCGGCAGCGACTACAACCTCAACCGGTTGGGCAGCTTCCTGGACCGCGATGACCTGGCCCTGGCCACCGCGCGCAAGCTGTTCGGCGAGACTTTCCTGGGAACCTGACGATGGCCTCTTTCAGAAACACCGGCGTGGCGATGCTCCTGATGCTCGCGGCTGCGCCCTTGCTGGCGCAGAACCCGGCGCCGCCCGCTGCCTCCACCGGGGAGCGGCCGGTCGTCATCGAAGGCGTCGTGCCCGACCAGGCCACCAAGGCCAAGCTGCTCACCAACCTGCGCGCGGTGTATGGCGCCGACCGCGTGGTCGACCGCATCCAGGTGGAAAGCATCGCCACGCCGCCGAACTGGGGCGATTACGTGGCCGGGATGATCAACCCGGGCCTCAAGCGCGTGTCGCCCGGCAAGCTGGAAGTGAACGGGCAGGCCGTGCGCATCAGTGGCGAGGTCGGCAACGAAGCACTGCGGCAGCAGGTGGTCAGCGACCTCAGCCTGGCCAGCAATACCTCGTACACGGTGACCAACGGCCTGAAGGTGGGCTCACAGCAGAGCGTGCTCGACCAGACGCTGGCCAACCGCATCATCGAGTTCCAGAGCGGCAGCGCGAAGCTCACGCCGTTCGGCATGAGCATCCTGGATGAAATGGTGGCCAAGATGGCGCAGATGCCGGACAGCCGCTTCCTGATCATTGGCCACACCGACAACGTCGGCCAGCGCGAATCCAACCTGGCGCTGAGCCATGCGCGTGCGTTGGCGGTGAAGAACTACATGATGGGCAAGGGCATTCCGTCCAGCCACATGGACGTCCTGGGCAAGGGCCCGGACGAACCGGTGGCTGACAACACCAGCAACGACGGTCGCGCCCGCAACCGTCGCATCGAGTTCAAGATCCAGTAAGGCTTCGGTGACGCGGAGGGCTCAGTAGCCCTCCGTGTCCTGGTTGACGTCGAGCATCTCTTCCATCTGGTCCAGCGTGGACTGGTCCTTGACCACGCGCTTGAGCCATACGTGCAGCGGCATTTCGCCCCAGCGCGCCGCCTTCTCGGCCAGGTAGGCCACGGGACTGTGTGGCTCGGTGCGGCGGAAGAACTCGGCCACCTGGCGCAGCTGCTGCAGGGCTTCCTTGCGCGTCGTGGGCGCGCCACCGGCGGCGCGGGGTGCCTGGCTGGCCGGGGCCTGGGCGGTGGGGGCCGCTTGGGCGAACACATCGTGGTCGCCATCGTCGGGGGCGTGGACCTCGCCGTCGAGCAGCATGCCCGCATCACGCGCGAAGCGCTGCGCGGTGCGCTGGATATGGTCGAGCTGTTCCCGTACGGCGCTGAAACTAGGGCCGTCCATGCCGAGGCGGTTGTCCACCGCGGTCTGCAGGTCGGACAGCGCCGTCGTGCATTCGGGCAGGGTTTCGATCAGCTGGCGGTAGAAGTCATGGCTGGTGTCGCGGCGCGCGGCCTCGAGCAGGTCGAGGCTGGGGCGGCCGTCATCCGGTTCGCCACTGTTGGCGCGGGCGTGGGCATGTTCGTAGTCGGCGATGCTGAAACGGCCCTGCGGTGCAGCCACGATCGGAACGATGCGAAGCCATTGCAGCGAGTTGGCAAGAAGCCAACTCAAGTTGCCAATTCGTTCTTCCTGGTCGCCATCGTAGGCCAGCGGGTGCACGTCATCCCAATAGCGGTCACACAGGCCGGCGATGGTGCGGAAGCCGCCCGAAAGACCTACGAAGCCATTCAACTGGGTATTGGCTTCACACAGCCAGCCGGCCAGGCGCAGGTCCTTGGTACGTGTCTGCAGCAGATCGGTGCAGTCGCGCAACACGCCCTGCCAATCCGCGTACTTGATGTCTGTTTGCCATGCCCCCTGATCCAATGTGGGGTCATCGGCGCGACGTTTCTCGATGATCCGGTCAAATTCGGCCGAGAAGGAAAGGTCTTCGCCCGTCGGCGCGTGGTCCGAAATCGGGGCCAGCAGGGCATCCTGATCCAGCATGGCAAGTCTCGCTATGGGTTGTCAGGCGATTCTAGCGTGGGCTGTCGGGTTGAGTGCTAGGGTGTCACCGGATAGCGATGCTCTGCACGAAGCGTGGCTGTCGCTTCTTTTCGCCTGTTCAGTGATTTGAAATTTTCGTGAAGAGTGCTCGTACATCTGTATGTCGCGAGTTCTGGTAAGTTGCGCGGCAGGACTCCGACAATGTTCCGCTGGAAGCGGGGATTGTCATGACATATGGACACGACATGGATCAGCTGACGAACCTGATGGCACAGGTCGCCGCGTTGAACAGCGCGCAGCGCCTGTACCGGCTGGAGAGTGACCTCCTTGGGGAGGGCGTGGTGGAGCGTTGGTGGGGGCGGGATGCGTTGGGGGCGCATGCGCGCACCGACGTGGATGTGCTCTGTACCGACGAGACGGTGGACCTGGAGGCGCTGCTGGGTTCGGCGGCGACGCTGGTTGCGCGTACCGCCGCTGGCGGTGAGTGGAAGCGCAGCGGGCTGGTCTGCGAAGCGCGCCGGCTGGGCAGCGATGGCGGGCTGGTGCGCTATCGGCTGTCGCTGGCCTCGTGGACATGGTGGTTGCAGCATGCGCGCAACAGCCGCGTGTTCCAGGACAAGAGCGTGCGCCAGATCGTCGATGAAGTGCTGCAGGCACACGGCGACCTGGCCAGCTGGCAATGGGCCGAGGGCTGCGATGCGCTGCTCGGTGACCGGGTGCGCAGCTACTGCGTGCAGTACCGCGAGAGCGACCTGGACTTCGTGCAGCGCCTGTTGGCCGAGGAAGGGTTGGGCTGGCGGCTGCAGGACGATGCGCAGGCACGCTGCGGCAACGGCATGGAGATCTTTGCCGACAGCGTGCGTCTGCCGGAGAGCGCGGCGAGCACCGAAGGCGTGCGCTTCCATCGCAGCGATGCAACCGAATCCAGTGACAGCATCCAGTTGTTGGGCCGGCAGCGGCAGCTGACCAGCACGCGCGTGAGCGTGCTCAGCGATGACTACCGCCGGGTGAGCAGCATCGCGCGGCAGTTGCCGGTGGATGGCG
>NZ_JACVBA010000006.1:0-44991 GCF_014852135.1 Stenotrophomonas sp. STM01
ACCTTGGTCGCGAAGCTGATCTAGGCGGAAACTGCGGAAGTCGTCTGCAATTGCAATCAATGCCGCCGTTCTTCATCGACGGCTTCGCGACCGAGGTCGCTCCTACAGCGTGCCCAAAAAAAGCCCCGGCATTGCCGGGGCTTTTTGTTTGCCGGTACAGCGGGAGGATCAGCGATCCACCTGCGCCGTGCGTACCTTGTGCTGCTCCAGGTACTCCTTCGACGGTTCGTCGAGCTTGTCGCCGAGCACGCGGCGTACGCACACGAAGAACAGCGGGATCAGCAACACGCCGATGAGGGTGGCGAACAGCATGCCACCGATCACGCCGGTACCCAGCGAGTGACGGGCGTTGGCGCCGGCACCGGTGGAGATCGCCATCGGCAGGACGCCCAGGATGAAGGCGAAGGAGGTCATCAGGATCGGGCGGAAGCGCAGGTGCGCCGCTTCGATCGTGGCCTCGCGCAGGGTCTTGCCCATGGCGCGCTGCTCGACCGCGAATTCCACGATCAGGATCGCGTTCTTCGCCGCCAGGCCGATCACCGTCACCATGCCGATCTTGAAGTACAGGTCGTTCGGCAGGCCGCGCATCAACGAGAACACCACCGCACCGAGGATGCCGATCGGCACCACCAGCAGCACCGCGACCGGGATCGACCAGCTTTCATACAGCGCGGCCAGGCACAGGAATACCACCACGATGGACAGCACCATCAGCAGGGTGGCCGCGTTGCCCGCCAGGATTTCCTGGTAGGACATGCCGCTCCAGTCGAAGCCGAAGCCGGCCGGCAGGTCGTCCTGCACCAGCCGTTCCATCGTCGCCATGGCCTGGCCCGAACTGCCGCCCGGTGCCGGCGAGCCGACGATGTTGACCGCCGAATAGCCGTTGTAGCGGTTCAGCGCGGGCGGGGCGTAGATCCACTCGGACTTGACCACCGCACTGAGCGGGATCATCGACGACTGCCCGTCGGCGTCCTTGCTCAGCGAGCTGGGCACGTAGTAGCTGCGCAGCGATTCCGGGCCGGTGCGGTAGGCCGCGTCGGCCTGCATGTTCACGCGCTTGATGCGGCCGGCGTAGAAGAAGTCGTTGACGTACACCGGCGCCAGCATCATCTGGATGGCGGTGTAGACGTCGTTGACCTTCACGCCCATGGTCTGCGCCTGCACGCGGTCCACGTGCAGCTGCAGCTGCGGCGAGTTCTCCAGCGTGTTGGGACGCACCGCGGTCAGCGACTTGTCCTGTGACGCGGCGCCGAGCAGGGTGTTGCGCGCATCCATCAGCGCATCCTGGCCGGCCCCGGCACGGTCCTGCAGCCACATGTCGAAACCACCGAACTGGCCCAGGCCCTGCACGGTCGGCAGGTTGACGAAGAAGATCTGCGCGTCCTTGATGCCATACGCCTTCTGGTTCATCTTCTGGATGAACTCCGGCGCGGTCTCCTTGCGGGCGTCCCAGTCCTTCAGGCGGACGAAGGCCATGCCCACGTTCTCACCGGAGCCGATGAAGCTGAAACCGGTGATCTGCATCAGGCCTTCGAAGGCTTCTTCCTTCTCCAGCGTGCCAAGCAGCTGGTCGAACACGGCGCTGGTGCGGCTCTTGGTGGCGCCCGGCGGCAGCTGCACGATGGCCAGTGCGTAGCCCTGGTCTTCCTCGGGCAGGAAGCTGCCCGGCAGGCGGGTGAACAGGAAGCCGCACAGCACCAGCAGCAGCGCGAACACCATCAGCCAGCGTGGGCTGTGCTTGATGACGCCGCCGACCGTGCCGACGTAGCTCTTCTCCAGCTTGCCGTAGTACTTGTTGAAGGTGCGGTAGACCCAGTTCGGGTTGTCGTTGTGGGTCGGCTTGAGGAAGGCCGCGCACAATGCCGGGGTGAAGGTCAGCGCCAGCAGCGCCGAGAATGCCATCGACATGGCGATGGTCAGGGCGAACTGCTTGTAGATCTCGCCGGAGGCGCCCGGCTGCAGGGCGCTGGGGATGAACACCGCGGCCAGCACGACGGTGATGGCCACCACCGCGCCGGTGATCTGGCCCATCGCCTTCTGCGTGGCCGGCTTGGGGTCGAGCTTTTCCTCGCTCATGATGCGCTCGACGTTCTCGATCACCACGATCGCGTCGTCGACCACGATGCCGATCGCCAGCACCATCGCGAACAGGGTCAGCTGGTTGATCGTGAAGCCGATCGCCAGCATGCCCATGAACGTGCCGAGCAGCGCCACCGGGATGACCAGGGTGGGGATGATCGTGGCGCGGAAGTTCTGCAGGAAGATCAGCATCACCAGGAAGACCAGCACGATGGCTTCGATCAACGTGTGGATCACTTCCTTGATGGAGATGTTGACGAAGGTGGTGCTGTCATACGGGGTGAACCAGCTCACGCCCGGCGGGAAGCTCGGGGCCAGCTCGTCCATCTTGGAGCGCACCGCCTTGGACACGTCCAGGGCGTTGGCGCCGGGCAGCAGCTGGATGGCGAACACGGCCACCGGCTTGCCGTTGTAACGGGTGTCGAAGCCGTAGTTGCTCGCGCCGAAGGCGACGCGGGCGACGTCCTTCAGGCGCACCACGCTGCCGTCCGCGTTGGCGCGCAGGATGACGTTCTCGAAGTCTTCCGGGGTGCTGAAGCGGCCTTCGGCGACCACCGTGGCGGTGAAGGCCTGGTCGGACGGGGTCGGGTCGCCGCCCACCGAGCCGGCGGCGAACTGCAGGTTCTGGGTGCCGATGGCGTTGTACACGTCGCTGGCGGCCAGGTGGTAACCCTGCAGCTTTTCCGGGTTCAGCCACACGCGCATGGCGTACTCGGAGCCGAACTGCTGGGTACTGCCAACGCCCGGCACGCGCGATACCTGTTCCAGCACGCGTGCACCGACGATGTCGTTCAGGGCATCGCGGTCCACGCTGCCGTCATCGGAGCGCACGCCGATGGCCATCAGGAAGCCGGCGTTGGCCTTGGCCACCACCACGCCCTGCTGGGTCACTTCCGAGGGCAGGCGCGGGGTCGCCAGCGACACTTTGTTCTGCACCTGCACCTGGGCGATGTCCGGGTCGGTGCCGCTGTCGAAGGTCAGCGTAATGGTGGCGCGGCCGTTGGACGAGGACGACGAGCTGAAGTACATCAGGTTGTCGATGCCGGTCAGCTGCTGCTCGATCACCTGGGTGACCGATTTTTCCGTGGTCGACGCGCTGGCGCCCGGGTAGTTGGCGGTGACGGTGACCTGTGGCGGGGCCACGCTGGGATAGGACTCGATGCCCAGGTTGAGGATCGAGATCACGCCACCCAGCGAGATCAGGATCGCCACCACCCAGGCAAAGACCGGATGTTCGATGAAAAATTTAGGCATGACGGAGTTCCGTTAGTCCTTCTTCGCCGGTGCCGGTGCCGGCGCCTGTGCGGGGGCACCCGGCTGGGCGGCGGCCTGCGGCTGCCACGGCTTGGTCGTGGCCGGGGCACCTTCCTTGACCTTCTGCAGGCCCGAGACGATGACCTTGTCGCCGCCGGCCAGGCCGGAGGAGACCAGCCAGCTGCCCGACTGCTGGCCATCGAGCACCACGTCCTTGCGCACGACCTTGCCATCGGCGCCGACGACCATCACGTAGCCGCCGCGGGTGTCGCGCTGCACCGCCTGCTGCGGCAGCAGGAAGGCGTTGTTGCGCGCGCCCAGGTTGGCCTTGAAGCTGACGAACGAGCCCGGCAGCAGGATGCGGTCCGGGTTCGGCAGCACCGCGCGCAGCGACACCGCGCCGGTGGCCGGGTCGACCGTCGGCGAGGAGAAGTCCAGCGTGCCTTCGTGGGCGTAGGCGCTGCCGTCGGGCAGGTTGACCTGCACGGTGGTCTTGCCGTCGCCGGCCAGTGCCAGCGCGCCCTTGTCCTGGGCGGCACGCAGGGCGCTCAGCTCATCGGCCGTCATCGAGAAGTTCACGTACAGCGGGTCGATCTGGTCGACCGTGGTCAGCAGGGTCACATCGCCCTGGCCCACCAGCGCGCCTTCGGTCACCTGCGCCTTGCCGGCCAGGCCGGTGATCGGCGAGGTGACGCGGGCATAGCCCAGGTTGATGCGGGCATTGGCCACCGCGGCCTCGGCCTGCTGCACGGCGGCGGCGGCACTGCGCTCGGCGGCCACGGCGTTGTCCAGGTCCGACTGCGACACATACTTCTGTGGTGCCAGCGAGCGGGCGCGGGTGGCGGTGGCGCGGGCGTTGGCCAGGGTGGCCCGGGCCGAGGCAAGGGCGCCTTCGGCCTCGTTGAGGGCGGCACGCAGCTGGGCCGGGTCGATCAGGAACAGCTCCTGGCCTTCCTTGACGTTGCTGCCTTCCTCATAGACGCGCTTCTGCAGCACGCCGGCCACGCGCGCGCGCACGTCGGCCGAACGGTACGGGGACAGGCGGCCCACCAGCTCGCGCTGCAGCGGCAGGGTTTGCGGCTTGGCCTCGACCACGCCGACTTCCGGAGGCGGGGGAGCGGCCTGCTCCTGCGGCTTTTTGCAGGCCGCCAGCGAAATTGTCGCGGCGCAGGTAAGGGCGAGGAGACGGAGCGGGGCAGTCATCGGGGGAAAACTCCGGGGGTTCTTGATTTGTTGACGGAACCAGGAATGCCAGTCGGCGGTACCGGAAAGGCGCGCAGGAAGGCATCGATGGCGAATTCGGCCCAACGGCGGCGCTTTTCCGGCGTATCGCGATGGGGGGCGTGAAAGCGTTGGCGTTCGAAGTCCTGACCGGCAAGCATGCTGATCAGCAGTTCGGCCATGAACTGCGGATCGTCATGGATCAGGCGGCCTCTCGCCATCTCGGTTCGTAACCATTCAGTTATCTGACTGCGCACCGCGTCCGCGCTGAGGTTGTACAGGGTACGCGCCTCCTCGTGAAACTGGTTTGCACTGATGGCCAGCAATTGCGCGGTCTGGCGGATGCGGGGCTGGTTGCGGTGTTCCAGGTAGTGGATGGCGAATTCCACCAGGATCTGCCGCAGCGGCCGGCTGTCGCCCTTGATCAGCTGCGCGGTGGTGGTGGCCACGTGCTGCTGCATCACCAGCCGCAGCAGGTTGGTCTTGGAGCCGTAGCGGCTGTACAGGGTCTGCTTGGAACAGCCGACATGGGCGGCCACCGCATCCATGCTCAATTGCATGCCGTGGGTGGCCAGCAACTCGCCCACGGCAGCGAACACGGGTTGGTCCCGTGCCTGGGTGCGCGGCGGAGAGGAGGGCGGGGTGTTCACTTTCTGGACTATACCGTCCAGTACACAATTAGTACAGCGGCGCGAAACCCGACGGAATCGGCATGGCCAAAAATTGGTTGGGAAAGGCTTCAGGATGAAGAATATCCCTTGAAAACAGCGGTTTCGTTACATCTTCATTGCAAACTTGGCGCCGTGATTGCGGCCATGCAGCACAGCTATTTTTGTTGCCGGGGATACAATCGCCGCACCTTCAACGAGCCCTACCCGAAGCTCCGACATGAAATCGCAAAAGCCTGCTGCAAAGTCCGTCAAACCGAAGAGCACGCCCCTGGCCAAGCACGTCCCCGCCGACGCTGCGCTGTCGCTGGAGCCGGTCTTCGCTGCCCTGCGCAAGCGCTATCCCGCCGCGGCGCAGGCCCAGGCGGTCGCATTCGCCTCGGCCTTCTACAAGCGCATGGAAGGGGACGAGTTCAAGCTGCACTCGGCCGATGACTGGGCCGTGCTGGCCGCCGGCATGCTGGAGTTCGCACGTACCCGCAAGGCGGGCAAGGCCAACGTCCGCGTGTTCAACCCGACCCTGAAGGCCGATGGCTGGGAGTCGGCGCACACCGTGCTGCAGATCGTCAACGACGACATGCCGTTCCTGGTCGACACCGTGACCCTGGCGCTGGCCGAGCAGGGCGTCGGCGTGCACGTGCTGGGCCACCCGGTGATCGCCATTTCCCGCGACAAGGCCGGCAAGCTGGCCGGCGTGGGTGAGGGCGCGCTGGAATCGGTGATGCTGCTGGAAATCGACCGCCAGCCGGCGGCCGAGCTGGACGCAGTGGCCAAGCGCGTGTCCGAAGCGCTGGACGACGTGCGTGCCATCGTCAAGGACTGGGAGCCGATGAAGGCCAAGGCACAGGCGCTGGCCGATGACCTGGGCAAGCGTGCGCTGCCGGTCAGCAAGGCCTCGCGCGTGGAGGCGCAGGAGTTCCTGCGCTGGGCTGCGGACAACCATTTCACCTTCTTCGGCTACCGCGAGTACAAGGTCGAGAAGCAGGGCAAGGAAGAAGTGCTGGTCGCCCAGAACGGCACCGGCCTGGGCCTGATGCGCGGCAAGGACACCTCGGTGGCGCGCCCGGTCAAGGGCTTGGCCGCGCAGGGCCTGAACACCAGCGGTGGCCTGGACGATGCGCTGATCCTGACCAAGACCAATGCCCGCTCGCGCATCCACCGCGGCGGCTACATGGACTACATCGGCGTGCTGGAGTTCGACGCCAAGGGCAAGATCATCGGCGAGCAGCGCTTCCTGGGCCTGTTCACCTCCAGCGCCTACAACCGTCGCCCGTGGGAAATCCCGCTGGTGCGCCAGCGCTATGAAGGCGTGATGCAGCGCTCGGGCCTGAGCCTGTCCAGCCACAGCGGCAAGGCACTGCGCCACATCCTGGAGTCGCTGCCGCGCGAAGAGCTGTTCCAGTCCAGCCAGGACGAGCTGTTCCGCACCGCCATCGGCGTGCTGGGCCTGCAGGAGCGCGTGCGCAGCCGCCTGTTCCTGCGCCGCGACAAGTTCAGCCGTTTCATTTCCGCGCTGGTGTTCCTGCCGCGCGAACGCTTCAACACCGACGTGCGCCTGCGCATCGAGAGCCTGCTCAAGGATGCGCTGCAGGGCGAGCACGTGGACTCCAGCGTGGTGCTGGGCGACTCGCCGCTGGCCCAGGTGCACCTGATCGTGCGCCCGAAGGCCGGCCAGAGCCTGGAGCTGGATACCGAAGGCCTGGAAAAGCGCCTGGCCCACGTGCTGCGCAACTGGCAGGACGACCTGCGTGAAGCGCTGGTCGCAAGCCACGGTGAAACCGAAGGCCTGCGCATCGCCGCCCGCATCGGCAAGGCACTGCCGGCCGGCTACATCGAGGACTCCAGCGCCGAGATCGCCGCGGCCGACGTGGCCCAGCTGGACGCGCTGACCGGTCCGGAAGACCTGCGCCTGAGCCTGCAGTCGATCCGCCGCGACGACGTCGATGGCCTTCGCCTGAAGCTGTACCGCCAGCTCGACGACATCCCGCTGTCGGACGTGCTGCCGATGATGGAGAACATGGGCCTGCGCGTGGTCGCCGAGCGCCCGTACCGGCTGATGGTCGATGACGCGCCGGTCTACGTGCAGGACTTCGAGGTCGAATCGACCGTGCCGGGCATCGATGCGGCCGCGGCCAATGCCGGTTTCAGCGATGCCTTCGCCCGCGTGTGGCGCGGCGACGCCGAGAACGACGGCTTCAACCGCCTGGTGCTGGCCGCCGGCCTGGACTGGCGCCAGGTCTCGATGCTGCGTGGCTACTGCAAGTACCTGCTGCAGATCGGCGTACCGTTCTCGCAGTCCTACGTGGAAGGCACCTTCAGCCGCTACCCGCTGCTGGCCCGCCTGATCGTGGAGCTGTTTGAAGCCCGCTTCGACCCGACCCCGGCCGTGGACGCCGCCGCGCTGGACGCCCAGCTGGCCCAGTTCAAGGCGCTGGCCGGTGGCGACGCGGCCACCCTCAAGCTGCTCGACGGCGTGGTCAAGGCGCGCAAGGGCAGCCGCGATGCACGCATGGCGCTGGTCCACGAGGTGCTGGTCAAGCTGCTCGACGGCGTCTCCAGCCTGGACGAGGACCGCATCCTGCGCAGCTTCATCGGCGTGATCGAAGCCACCCTGCGCACCAGCTACTACATGCCGCGCAAGGACGGCCTGCGTGCCGATGGCGGCCCGGCCGACTACATCAGCTTCAAGTTCGATGCCGCCAAGGTGCCGGACCTGCCCAAGCCGCGCCCGTACCGCGAGATCTTCGTGTGCGGCCCGCGCGTGGAAGGTACCCACCTGCGCTTCGGCCCGGTGGCCCGTGGCGGCCTGCGCTGGTCCGACCGCCGCGAGGACTTCCGCACCGAGGTGCTGGGCCTGGTCAAGGCACAGATGGTGAAGAACACCGTGATCGTGCCGGTCGGCTCGAAGGGTGGCTTCTTCGCCAAGCAGCTGCCCGACCCGTCGGTGGACCGCGATGCGTGGTTCGCCGAGGGCGTGGCCTGCTACAAGCGCTTCATCAACGGCCTGCTGGACATCACCGACAACATCGTCAACAACAAGATCGTGCCGCCGGTGGGCGTGGTGCGCCATGACCTGGACGATCCGTACCTGGTGGTGGCCGCCGACAAGGGCACCGCGACCTTCTCCGACACCGCCAACGGCATCGCCCGCGCGCACGGCTTCTGGCTGGACGACGCGTTCGCTTCCGGTGGTTCGGTCGGCTACGACCACAAGGGCATGGGCATCACCGCGCGCGGCGCGTGGGAGTCGGTCAAGCGCCACTTCCGTGCACTGGGCCGCGACTGCCAGAAGCAGGACTTCACCGTGGTCGGTATCGGCGACATGTCCGGCGACGTGTTCGGCAACGGCATGCTGCTGTCCGAGCACATCTGCCTGGTCTGCGCGTTCGACCACCGCCACATCTTCCTGGACCCGAATCCGGTGGCGGCGAGCTCGTTCAAGGAACGTGCGCGCATGTTCACCGTGCCGCGCTCGAGCTGGGCGGACTACGACAGCAAGCTGATCAGCAAGGGCGGCGGCATCTACCCGCGTTCGCTCAAGTCCATCGAGATCACCCCGCAGGTGCGCGAGGCCCTGGGCATCGACGCCAGCATCAAGGCGATGACCCCGACCGACCTGATCAACGCCGCGCTGAAGGCGCCGGTGGACCTGCTGTGGAACGGCGGCATCGGCACCTACGTTAAGTCCTCCACCGAGACCAACGCCGACGTGGGCGACCGCGCCAACAACGCGCTGCGCGTCAACGGTGGCGAGCTGCGTTGCAAGGTGGTGGGCGAGGGCGGCAACCTGGGCATGACCCAGCTGGGCCGCATCGAGGCCGCGCAGGTGGGCGTGCTGCTCAACACCGACTTCATCGACAACTCGGCCGGTGTGGATACCTCCGACCATGAAGTCAACATCAAGATCCTGCTCAACGACGTGGTGCGCGCCAAGAAGCTCACCGTCGACCAGCGCAACAAGCTGCTGGCGTCGATGACCGACGAGGTCGCCGAGCTGGTGCTGATGGACAACTACCGCCAGAACCAGGCGCTGAGCCTGATGGAGCGCATGAGCGCGACTCGCCTGGGGTCGAAGCAGCACTTCATCCGCACGCTGGAACAGCAGGGCCTGCTGGATCGCCAGATCGAGTTCCTGCCGTCCGACGCCGAGCTGTCGGCACGCAAGCTGCGTGGCCTGGGCCTGACCCGCCCGGAACTGGCGGTGCTGCTGTCGTACTCCAAGATCGTCGCCTTCCAGCAGCTGCTGGAATCGGACATCCCGGAGGACCCGTACCTGTCCAAGGAGCTGCTGCGTTACTTCCCGCAGCCGCTGCAGAAGAAGTACGCCGATGCGATGGACCGCCACCGCCTGAAGCGCGAGATCATCGCCACGGCGGTGACCAACCAGACCATCAACCGCATGGGCGCCACCTTCCTGATGCGCATGCAGGAGGACACCGGCCGTACCGTGGCCGAGGTCGCCAAGGCCTACACCATCAGCCGCGAGACGCTGGATGCCCGTGCGCTGTGGACGCAGATCGACGCACTCGACGGCACCCTGCCGGAGGCCGTGCAGGTCGATGCGCTGGAGGTGATCTGGAAGCTGCAGCGTTCGTTCGTGCGTTGGCTGCTGAACCGTCCGGGTGCGATGCCGGGCATCACCGCCGCGGTTGATCGCTACCAGGGGCCGTTCAACGACATCCGCGTCGCCTCGGGCGTGCTGCCGGATTCGCAGCGCCCGGCCTACGAGGCCAGCGTCAAGCAGTGGAAGGAGAAGGGCCTGCCGGCGGCACTGGCACAGCAGCTGTCCGAACTGCACTTCCTGGAGCCGGCGTTCGACATCATCGAGCTGGCGCGTACCCGCAAGCTCAAGCCGGTGGACGTGTCCAAGGTCCACTTCCGCCTGGGCGAAGCCCTGCAGATGCCGTGGCTGTTCGAGCAGATCGACGCGCTGGAGGTCAATGGTCGTTGGCATGCGGTGGCCCGTGGCGTGCTGCGCGACGAACTGGCCGCGCACCAGCGCAACCTGACCGGCCAAGTGCTGTCGATGAAGGGCGCCTCGGCCGAGGCCAAGGTGGCGGCCTGGTTGAACCGGGACGACAGCAGCCTGCGCTTCACGCTGTCGATGCTGGCCGAGTTGGCCGAGCAGAAGACGCTGGACTACCCGACCGTGTCGGTGGCGGTGCAGCGCCTGGGCCAGTTGGCCGCGCACGGCGTCTGAAGCTGACGGTTTGAAGGCCGGGCCTGCGCGAGCGGGCCCGGCCTTTTTTGTTTCCGGTGTTTTTGTCTTTCCCTCACCCCAACCCCTCTCCCGCGGGCGGGAGAGGGGCTTGAAGCAGTCTTGGCGGACTGGAGTCCCTCTCCCGCCCGCGGGAGAGGGGTTGGGGTGAGGGCAAGAGGCGGTAACAGGAAACCCCACGCACGAAAGCAATGCTGTCGCTTCAGCCGCAGCGGGTTATCCTCGCCCCCAGAGCCGAACCCGAAGACGCCCGTGTCCCCCCGAATTGCTTTCCTGGCCAGTTCCGTCGACGCCGCGCAGCAGGCCCGCGCCACGCTGGCGGCCCGCTATGGTGACCATGATCCGGAAAATGCCGACGTGATCTGCCCGTTGGGCGGCGACGGCTTCATGCTCCAGACCCTGCACCGGCACGGCAACAAGGGCAAGCCGGTGTTCGGGATGAAGCTCGGCACGGTGGGTTTCCTGATGAACCACCACCGCGACGAAGACCTGGTCGAACGCCTGGCCCAGGCCGAGCCGGCGCACCTGCGCCCGCTGGAGATGATCGCGCTGACCGAATCCGGTACCAGCACCGGCTCGTTGGCCTACAACGATGTCTCGATGCTGCGACAGACCCGCCAGGCCGCGCATATCGGCATCGACCTCAATGGCCAGCAGCGGGTGGAAGAGCTGATCTGCGACGGTGTGCTGGTCTCCACGCCGGCCGGCAGCACCGCCTACAACTATTCCGCGCATGGTCCGATCCTGCCGCTGGGCTCCAACACCATCGCTTTGACTCCGCTGGCCCCCTACCGGCCGCGCCGCTGGCGCGGGGCGATCCTCAAGGCCGACACCGAGGTGCGCTTCCGGGTGCTGGACCCCTACAAGCGCCCGGTCAGCGTCACCGCCGATTCGCACGAAACCCGCGACGTGGTGGAAGTCACCATCCGCGAATCGCGCGAGCGCCAGGTCACCTTGCTGTTCGATCCCGAGCACAACCTCGAAGAGCGCATCCTCAGCGAGCAGTTCATGTTCTGATTGGGCGGCGTGACCGCCGTTGCACGGGGTTCCGGGTAGACTGGGTCCCGCTCCTCGATATCACTGGGTTCCTCGTTCATGGGTGACAACACTCCCCGGCTCCTCACCGTCGCGGTGACTTCGCGCGCCTTGTTCGACCTCGAGGAAGGGCATGCGTTGTTCGAACGCGAAGGGGTGGAGGCCTACGCGGCCTACCAGCGCGAGCACGAGGACGACATCCTCAAGCCGGGCGTGGCTTTCCCGGTGGTACGCAAGCTGCTGGCCCTCAACGACGGTGCACCGGAAGACACCCCGCGGGTGGAGGTGATCCTGTTGTCGCGCAACTCCGCCGACACCGGCCTGCGCATCTTCAACTCGATCCAGCATTACGGGCTGGACATCGTGCGCGCCACCTTCACCGCCGGCGAGCCCACCTGGCCGTACGTGAAGCCGTTCGGCACCGATCTGTTCCTGTCGGCCAACCCCGAATCGGTGCGGCGTGCATTGGTGCATGGCATCGCCGCGGCGACGATCCTGCCGCAGAGCGCCGCCGACGTGCTCGCCGCCACCGCCGCGGCAACCGATACCGGGCGTCCGAGCACCCAACTGCGCATCGCCTTCGATGGTGACGCGGTGATCTTCAGCGACGAGAGCGAACGCATCTCGCGCGAACAGGGCGTCGAGGCATTTGGCCGGCACGAACGCGAACGCGCGCACGAGCCGCTCAGTGGCGGCCCGTTCCGCAACTTCCTTTCCGCCCTGCATGCGCTGCAGGCGGCCTTCCCGGCCGGCGAGGCGGCGCCGATCCGTACCGCGCTGGTCACCGCGCGCTCGGCGCCGGCGCATGAGCGCGTGATCCGCACCCTGCGCGAATGGGGGGTGCGCCTGGATGAAGCCCTGTTCCTGGGCGGCCGCCACAAGGGGCCATTCCTGGAAGCCTTTGGCGCGGACATCTTCTTCGACGATTCGCAGCACAACATCGACAGCGCACGCCAGCATGTGACCGCCGGCCATGTGCCGCATGGCGTCGCCAACCCCGATTGATCCGCGGCAGGAGCAACTTCGGTCGCGAGGCCAACACTCCTCGCCAAGCATCGCTCGGCGCGGCCATTGTCGGTTTGCAACCCGCCATGCAACGCATGTTAGGATGAAACCGCTTTCGCGGGCCTCGTCTTGACCCAGCGACAATCCTGTCGCGTCCTTTTCCATCTGCACGCAAGCGGCAGATCACCCGCCCGCACAGCACCCACCCGGTGATGAAGGGGCGGGGCCTGTTCCCCGACCGGTGGCTTGAATTCGCCAATCCCTCGTCGTGCTGCCTTGCGTGGCGGCCGGGTGTTTCGCGCGCGGCGCGGGACCGGACGCATTGTCTCTCCCGCCCGTGCATAACGCGCCCTTGCGCAGTGTTGTCGTGCCTGCACGGCAGCAGCTACACAGGAGAAACAACCCGAATGACCATGCGTATCGCCATTCTTGGTGCCGGCCCGAGCGGCCTTGCACAACTGCGTGCATTTGAATCCGCCCGCCGCGCGGGTGCACAGGTACCGGAGATCGTCTGCTTCGAGAAGCAGTCCGATCTGGGGGGAATGTGGAACTACACATGGCGCACCGGGCTGGATGCCTATGGCGAACCTGTACACGGCAGCATGTACCGCTACCTCTGGTCGAACGGCCCGAAGGAAGCGCTGGAATTCGCCGATTACAGCTTCGAAGAGCATTTTGGCCGCCCGATCGCCTCCTACCCGCCGCGCGCCGTGCTGCGCGACTACATCATGGGCCGCATCGAGAAGAGCGGCGTGCGCGACCAGATCCGCTTCAACATGGCAGTGCAATGGGTGGACTATTCCGAGCAGACCCAGCGCTTCACCGTGACCGTGCGTGACCTGAAGAAGGACGAGCTGGCAAGCGAGGAGTTTGATCGCGTCATCGTCGCCACCGGCCATTTCTCCACGCCGAACGCGCCGTTCTTCGAAGGGCTGGAGCGCTTCCCGGGACGCGTGCTGCATGCGCATGACTTTCGCGATGCCTGCGAGTTCACCGGCAAGGACCTGTTGCTGGTCGGCAGCAGCTACTCGGCCGAGGACATCGGTACCCAATGCCACAAGTACGGTGCCAGGTCGGTGACCTACAGCTATCGCAGCGCGTCGATGGGCTATGACTGGCCGGGGGCATTCGACGAGCGGCCGCTGCTGCTGCGCGTGGAAGGCACCACCGCGCATTTCGCCGATGGCAGCAGCAAGGACGTGGACGCCATCGTGCTGTGCACCGGCTACCAGCATCACTTCCCGTTCCTGCCGGATGCGCTGACCCTGCGCACCCGCAACCGGCTGTACCCGCCGGACCTGTACAAGGGCGTGTTCTGGATCGACAACCCGAACCTGATCTACCTGGGCATGCAGGACCAGTACTACACGTTCAACATGTTCGATGCGCAGGCCTGGTACGCGCGCGACGTGATCCTCGGGCGGATCGCCTTGCCGGAGGGGGCGCGGATGCGGGCCGACAGCCAGGACTGGGTGGCCCGTGAGGAGGCCACCACCTCGGTCGAGCAGGACATCGATTTCCAGACCGCCTATGTGCGCGACCTGCTGGATGCGACCGACTATCCCGACTTCAACGTCGAAGCGGTTGCCGATCTGTTCAAGCAGTGGAAGCACGACAAGAAGGACGACATCCTCGGCTACCGCAACTGCAGCTATCGCTCGGTGCTGACCGGTACCCTCGCGCCGCCACACCACACGCCGTGGATGGAGGCGATGGATGATTCGCTGGAGGCGTTCCTGGCCGACAGCGTGGTCGAGGAACCGCAACGGCGTATCGCCTGAGCGGGGAGGGCGCCGACAACCGGCGCCCTGATAGTGCCGGGCCATGCCCGGCACGGAATACCCGCAACGCTGCGTGGCTGCGCGCGGCGTTGCAGGGGGCGTTTCGCGCGTGGACGCGCGGCTACGGCGTCTGCAGCGGCAACTGGATGTTGGTCAGCCGCCAGCGCAGCCCTTGCCGGCTCAGCACGAACACCACTTCGCGGCCATCCTCCAGGCGGGTGGTGGCGGTGAAGCGCGACAACGATTCGTAGTGGCCCTGGGTGTTGGCCAGGGGCTTGGCCGGCGCGGGCGGGCCCCAGGTATCGCCATTGGCCGTGTTGCCGATGGCACGCTTCCACAGGCTGTCGCCCTGCAGCAGGGCGGCCACGCCGATGGGGGTCACCATCGTGTCGACGCCGGCGCCGGTCACGTTGCTGGCTACGCCCAGCAGCACCGCGCCGAAAAGATTGGACTGCGCGTCGGGACCGGCCTTGCGCACCATGTAGTCGCTGAGCTGGGCCTTGAGGTTGACCCGCAACGCCGGGAAGTCGACGTGACGTTGCAGGCGGCCGGTGTCGCGCTCCTCGATGGCACGGCTGATGCCGTGGATGGCGAGGTAAGGGCCGCCAATGACATAGCCGGCCAGTGCCAGGGCGACCAGGATGACCGCCGGAAGGATCCATTTCTTCATCGTCTGCTCCTGCGGCTCACTGCCGTCCGCCGGCCTGGGACTCGGCCCAACGACGCAGCATCACCAGGGTTTCGGCCCACGCCTGGCTGCAGAAGCCGAAGTACTCGCTGTCGGGGTCCCAGCCCAGGTGCTGGAACTCCACCACGGTCATCGGCTCGCCTTCGTGCGGCAGGCCGCGCCACGCGCCGGGGCTGGCCCGGCGCGAGAGGTCGAAGCGGATTTCGGTCCCGGCCCAGGACGAGGCCGGGCTGAGCGCCGGGTGATGGCTGATGACCTCCAGCCGCACGCGTTGGCCGGGTACGGCCTCCAGCAGCTTCATCGCCACCACGCCATGCGCGCCACCGGGGTTGTGGCTGATGACCGGCTCGCCATCGATGACATTGTGCTGGTGGGGGATCCACCAGCGGCTCAGGCCCTCGGCTGAGGCCAGGGCTTCATAGACGGTGGCCAGGGGAGCGTCGATCCAGAGCTGGTGGTGGATGCTGGCCATGGCGGTGGGGTCCGGGAGGGTTGCAGGCAAGGTTGCCGCAAATCCGTGTTGGCTGCGTGAACCCCGGCTCAGAACTCCAGGTCCAGTGCCGCGCACAGGTAGTCGACGAACGGTGCCAGGGCGGCCAGGTCCTTGGCCAGTGTCTGGCGCAGGCGCGGCCCGGTCATGGTGTCGTCGTCGATGGCGCGCCACAGTACCCAGTTGCGATGCTTGAGGTCGTCGATGAACTCGAAATCGGCGGGGAACCCGCGCGGCGGGCGCACCAGTTTCTCGCTGGTCTCGAAGTCGTAGCGCTTGCGCACCGCCGGCGCGTGCGCGGCGGCCTTCCAGCTGCCCGGGTTGTCGAAGATGAACTGACGCAGCTTGCGCTGGGTGTCCGGTTCCGGATGCCAGATGCCGGCACCGATGAAGTTCTCGCCCGGTGCCAGGTGGATGTAGTACGACGGCGCGGGGACTTCCTTGCGGCGTTCGTGGAACAGCCGTGCGCCCTGCCAGGTCTTGTATGGCGTCTTGTCGTTGGAGAAGCGCGAGTCGCGGTAGATGCGGAACAGCGAACCACCGACGGTGCGCGGGTCGGCACGGAAGTGCGCGCTGACCTCGGTCAGGTCTGGTTGCAGGTCGGTGATCAGGCGCAGGAACGGCTGCCGTACATGGTCTTCGTACTGCTGCTTGTGCTCGGCAAACCAGACCTTGTCGTTGTGCCGGGCCAGGCCGCGCAGGAATTTGTAGCTGGCGTCGCTGAAGTACTGGGTCATAGCGTGGTCTGCAGGTCGTTGCCCCACTGGTCCAGCGCGTCGAGCAGGGCCAGGGGAGCCGGGTTGTCCTGGTGTTCGGAACGGAGTGCGGTGATCTGCGCGAAATACGCCGGCAAGGTCTGTTCGGACAGGCCGGGCACGTCGAGCAGTCGCTGGCGACGATACGCATCCCAGCGTGAGCGCGCGGTCGCATCCAGCGATTGCGGGTGGTTACGGGCGCGGTAGCGGAACAGCAGCTCCGGCAGGCGCGGGTCACGGAAGCGTTGTTCCAGCGCCTGGAGTGCCTCCGGTGGGGCGGTGCGGACCTTGCTCAGCAGGCCCTTGTCGCCTTCGGCCAGGAAGCCGTCATACAGCGAGGCGTCGGCGTCGACCGGGCCTTCCTGGCCGCGTTCGCGGGCGAACACCTGACGGGCCTTCTCGGCCAGTGCCGGGCCGATAGCGCGCAGCCTTTCGGCCTTGGCTTCGACCTCGGCCGGGTCGATGGCCAGCCGCTGGAAGTCGGGCGCGCGCAGGTGGTTCCAGGCCACCAGCGCCGGCACCTTGTTGAGGTGGACCTCTTTCAGCGGTACGCGCTGCTGGCCTTCGGGCAGGTCGGCGGCGCGGGTGTACAGGCGCTGGGTGATCTCCTCCACCGACAGGTCCATCAGCGCGTCGACGTCGCCTTCCAGATCGAACACGATCACCCGGTTGTTGATATGCGGATGGTGGGCCAGCGGCAGTACCGGGGCCGCGCACAGCCGGCTGGCCGGGTAGCGCATGGAGATGTGCAGTACCGGCTGCATCGCCACCACGTCGAGCAGGCTGGCGACGAAGCGCTTGTCGCGCAGGCGCAGCGCGTACTCCCACATGCGCGGCTGGGCCTGCTGGAAGCGGCGTGCCATGCCGATGGTGGCGTACACGTCGGACAGCGCTTCGTGGGCGTCGCCCTCACGCACGTCGTTGGCCAACGCGAGGTGTTCCAGCTTGAACGAGGTGGCGCCGTCCTCGCGGGTGGGCCAGTGGATGCCCTCCGGGCGCAGCGCGTGGACCAGGCGCAGCATGTCGAGCAGGTCCCAGCGCGAGTTGCCGCTGCGCCACTCGCGTTCGTACGGATCATGGAAGTTGCGGAACAGCCCGTAACGGACGAATTCATCGTCGAAGCGCAGCGTGTTGTAACCCAGCGTGCAGGTCTTCGGGCGTGCCATCAGCTCCTGGATGCGGGCGAACGCCTCCGCTTCGCTGACGCCTTCGGCCAGCGCCTGCTGCGGGGTGATGCCGGTGATCAGCGTGGCGATGGGCGAGGGCAGCAGGTCATCGGCCGGCTTGACGTAGAAGCTGACCGGCTCGTCGATCACGCGCAGTTGCGGGTCGGTACGGACCGCGGCGAACTGCGCGATGCGGGTGCGGCGTGGGTCCTGGCCGAAGGTCTCCAGGTCGTAGAACAGGAAGCTGTCGGCCATCAGTGCGCGCCCTCCAGTACCGGCAACTGCGCGTGCACGACCTGCTCCAGCGCGGCCCAGTCGATGTGCGCCAGCGTGTCATGGCCGGCGGTGGCATCGGCCAGGATGCGCTGCTGGATGCGGGTGCGTTCCAGCGCGAGCGCATAGGGCGTGTGCAGGAAGGTGACCATCGTGTAGTGCGGGACAAAGCGGGTCGGCCAGCGCGCCTGCAGGGCCTGTTCCAGCTCGCGCTGCAGCAGGAAGGCCGGGTCGGCCACGCGGTCGCGCATCTCCAGGTAGTTGTCCAGCGCCATCTGCTGGATGGCCGCGGCATTGGGCTTGCGCTCGGCCTCGAACGCAGCGAAGGCGTCTTCGGTGGTCGCGCATTCGGCCAACGTGCGGGCCAGCACCACGCAGTCCTCGAACGCGCAGTTCATGCCCTGGCCGTGGAACGGCACCATCGCATGCGCGGCATCACCGATCAGCACGGCCTTGCCACCCTGGTGCCAGCGGTCCAGGTACAGCGTGCCGAGCAGGCCCGGCGGGTGTTGTTCCCAGTCCTGGCGCAGGTTGGGGATCAGCGCCAGCGCATCCGGGAAATCGCGCTGGAACAGGGCCTCGGCTTCGGCACCGCTGCGCACCGTGGCGAAGCTCGGCTCCCCGGCGTTGGGCAGGAACAGGGTGACGGTGAAGGTGCCCTCGTCGTTGGGCAGGGCGATGCACATGTACCGGCCACGTGGCCAGATGTGCAGGGCATTGCCCTCGATCAGGAAGCGGCCGTCCGGACCGGGCGGGATCTCCAGTTCCTTGTACGAGTGGTCGAGGAAATCGATGCGCTCGCCCAGCGGTGACTTGCGGTTCATCGCCGCGCGCAGCGCCGAGCCGGCGCCGTCGGCGCCGATCAGCGGTGTGTCGAAGTGGATGTCATGCGGCGAGTCATCGCGGTCATCGATGAAGCGGGCGTAGCCGGCATCGAAATCCACCGTGTGCAGGCGCCGGTGGAAATGCACCTGCGCACCGGCCTGCTCGGCCAGCTGCAGCAAGGTGACATTGAGGTCCTTGCGGTGCACCGACCAGATCACCTCGCTGTCGTCGCGCCCATACCGCTGCAGTTCCTCGCCGCCGCCACGCGGATGCACCATGCGTCCGCGCATCATCACCGTGCGCGCCATCACGGCGTCTTCCACGCCGGCCTGGCGCAGTGCGTTGCGGCCGCGCTCGGCCAGGGCCAGGTTGATCGAGCGGCCGGACTCGTAGTCGGCCACGCGCGGATCGCCGCGACGTTCGTAGATGGTGATGCGCCAGCCCTGGCGCGCCAGCAGGATGGCGAGCAACGAGCCGGCCAGGCCGGCGCCGATCAGGGTAAGGCTGCGGGGAGCGGTCGTGGTCAAATGCAGGGGTTCCGTAGGCTCAGACACCGGCCCAGGCTTCCACTTCGTCGATGAAGCGGTAGACATCGCGGTAACGGTTGTACATCGGCGTGGGCGAGATGCGGATCACGTCCGGTTCGCGCCAGTCGCCCAGCACGCCCACCGATTGCAGGTATTCGAACAGCGAGCGGCCCTGGCTGCGGCCGCCGTTCACGCGCAGCGACAACTGGCAGCCGCGGCGTTCGATGTCGCTCGGGGTGATGACCTGCAGCACTTCGCCCAGGCGCGCGCGGACCATCGTTTCCAGGTAGCCGGTCAGCCGCTCGGACTTGGCCCGCAGCGCCGGCATGCCGGCTTCGTCGAACAAGGCCAGCGAGGCCCGCAGCGGGGCCAGGCCGAGTACCGGCGGGTTGCTCAGCTGCCAGCCTTCGGCGCCGACTTCCGGCACGAACTGCGGCGCCATCTGGAAGCGGGTGGCCTGCTCGTGGCCCCACCAGCCGGCAAAGCGCGGCAGCGTGGTGTCGTTGGCATGGCGCTCGTGCACGAAGCAACCGGCGACCGCGCCGGGGCCGGCATTGAGGTACTTGTAGTGGCACCACACCGCGAAGTCGGGGGCGATGTCGTGCAACGCCAGCGGCACATTGCCGACCGAATGGGCCAGGTCGAAGCCGATGTTGGCGCCGTGTGCACGCGCCAGCCGGGTGATCGCGTCCAGGTCGAACACCTGGCCGGTGCGGTACTGCACGCCTGGCCACAGCACCAGCGCCACGCGCTTGCCGTTGTCGGCGATGGCGCGCTCGATCGCGGCCATCGAAATGGTGCCGTTGGGCTCGTCCGGCTGGACCTCGATCAGGTCGGTGTCCGGGTTGAAGCCGTGGAAGCGGATCTGCGCCTCGACCGCATGGCGGTCGGTCGGGAATGCGCCGGCCTCCATCACGATGGCCGGACGCTCGGCGGTCGGGCGGTAGAAGCTGACCATCATCAGGTGCAGGTTCACGCTCAGCGTGTTCATCGCCACCACTTCGCCGGGCAGCGCGCCGACCACGCGGGCCAGCGAATCGCGCACCAGCCGGTGGTAGCTCATCCAGTGCGTGGGACCGGTGAAATGGCCCTCCACGGCAATGCTCGCCCACAGGTCCATGACTTCCTGCACCATCGCCTTGGCACCCTTGGGCTGCAGGCCCAGCGAGTTGCCGACGAAGTAGATCTGGTCCTCGGCGTCGTGCTGCGGGATCAGGAACTGGTTGCGCAGGTGGCGCAGCGGATCGGCAGCATCCAGTGCGGTGGCGTGGGCCGGGGACAGGGTTTCGTTCATCGGTGTGCGGGCGTCGAGAAAGAACCCGCAGTGTACCCCGGCGCCGCGCCCCGGCTCAGGCCTCCGGGGTGGCCGGCTGGGGCAGCGGATGGAGCGTGCCGCATTGCGTGCAGGTCCGGTGCTGCAGCGAGGAATGGAAGCGATCGAAGACCTTGGGCAGGTCGGTCTCGATGTTCTTCAACGGGAAGAACTCCTCGTAGATCTTGTGGTTGCAGTTTGGGCAGAACCACATGAATCCATCCAGTTCATGTTCCAGCCGCTTGCGCTCGACCACCAGCCCGACCGAGCCGGGCATGCGCTGCGGCGAATGCGGCACGCGCGGCGGCAGCAGGAAGATCTCGCCGGCCCGGATCGGGATGTCGCGCACCGTGCCGTCTTCCTGCACGCGCAGCACCATCTCGCCTTCCAGCTGGTAGAACCACTCCGGGCCTTCGTCCCAGTGGTAGTCGCTGCGGCTGTTGGGGCCGCCGACCACCATCACGATGAAGTCGCCGTTCTCGATCATCTTGTTGCCGACCGGCGGCTTGAGCAGATGGCGGTGTTCCTCGATCCAGCCAGGCAGGTTGATGGGGGAAGCAAGCATGCGGATGTCCCGGCGGAAGGTTTGCCTTCTCCCATCGACGGGAGAAGGTGCCCCGAAGGGGCGGATGAGGGGGCTCTTTTGCGTAAGCCCAAACGTACGACTCAGTGCCGCTTGCCGCGCCGCGGCACGAACGACAATGCCTTCTCGTAGGCCGGCTGCAGATCTTCCGGCGCACCGACGTCGATGCCCATCTCGCTTACCCGGCCGTCGCGCAGGCTGTAGACCCAGCCGTGCACCATCAGCTTCTGGCCGCGTGCCCAGGCGTCCTGCACGATGGTGGAGTGGCAGGCATTGACCACCTGCTCGATCACGTTCAGTTCGCACAGGCGGGCGTGGCGCAGCTCCGGGTCCTCGATCTGGGACAGGATGTCGTTGTGCTTCTGCGCGACATCGCCGACGTGGCGCAGCCAGTTGTCGGCCAGGCCGACGCGCACCTTGTTCAACGCCGCATGCACGCCGCCACAACCGTAGTGGCCGACGATCAGGATGTGCTTGATCTTGAGCTGGTCCACCGCGTACTGGATCACGCTCAGGCAGTTCAGGTCGGTATGCACCACCACGTTGGCGACATTGCGGTGCACGAACACCTCGCCTGGCGCCATGCCGATGATCTGGTTGGCCGGTACGCGCGAGTCGGAGCAGCCGATCCACAGGTATTCGGGGTTCTGCTGCTTGGCCAGCTGGTGGAAGAACTCCGGGTCTTCACGTTCGATCCGGTCCGCCCATTCGCGGTTGTTCTGAAGCAGCTTGAGGATGTCTTTCATCGTTGGGATTCCCTTGCGATCAGGTAGGAGAGGGCGCCGCACCGCGGGGCGGTGCGACGTCGCGGGAAGCGTTGTCGTCAGTCGTCGCCGGCCAGTCCGCGGCGGAACCGGCGCATCCACTGCGCAAGTTCGCGGTTGTCGGCATCGGCCAGCGCATCGAGGGCATCGATGACGGCCAGCTGGTTGGATTCGGGATGGTTCTGGCTGAACTTCAGCGTGAGTTCGGTGCGCTGTGCCTGGAAGCGGAAGCCGACGATGCCGCGCAGCATGCGCTGGTGGGGCGCATGGTCGCGTTCAAAGCGCCAGGCCTGGCCGGCGCGGGCCTCGAAATGGTCGCTGAGCTGTTCCAGCAGGTGGGAAAGGCCGTCGGCGTCATTGAAGGTGTGCAACTGGCCGGTCAACTCGGCGCCGGCATGGTTCCAGGTCGGGACCCGCGAGGCGGCCTCCTTGTCCGGGTACCAGCTGGCCGACACATAGCCGTGCGGTCCGTTGACCAGCACCTTGGCCGCGCCGGAATGGCGGGCCTGCGGGTTGGGCCGCGCCCAATGGCCGCTCAGCTCGATCCGGTCGCCCTCACGCCGGTACAGCACCGGCAGCCGGGTGGCTTCCGGCAGGCCGTCGGCGCCGAGGGTCAGCACGGTGACGAACGGGTCGCGCGCCAGCAACAGGTCCAGCCAGCGCAGATCGGTTTCGGCGAAGGCGGCCGGGGTGAACATCGGCCCGGATCAGGCCCGCCCGCCGAGCAGTTGCACCATGCGTCCGCGCAGGGCGTCGTCATCGCGGGCCTGCGGTGGCTGCACCTCGCTCAGCGAGAAGCCGCGTGCCAGTGCATCTTCTTCGTCCAGGCCGTCGTAGGCCACGAATTCGGCGTCGAACAGCTGCGCGCGGGCGGTGTCCTCGCTGTCATAGCTGAGCGTGTTGCCGTCGCTGTCCAGCACCTCGGCGGTGCCGGCCGGGCGCACGCGCAGGCGTGCCCAGATCAGGGTGTTGCCGAGTTGGGCCAGCCACCACTGGTCGGTGGGCGTGTCGGAATCGTTCATTTCAGTACCAGGGAATAGAGCCAAAGCAGGCCGGCCATGCCCAGCCCGAACCAGATCACGTACAACGCGATCCGGGCCGGGGTGGCCAGGCCGCTGAGTGCGCGGTCATCGAGCGCGCGGTAGCGGCCGCTGACCAGCCAGCGCAAGGCCTTGCCATCGAGGAAGGCGAACTCGCCAAAGCCGTCGGCAACCGCCGGGTGGCGGTCGCGGACATGCACCAGGGTCAGCGGCCAGAAGATCAGCAGCGCGCTGAACCCGGCGATGGCCACGCCGACGAAGCACAGGGCGAAGAACAGGGTCATGCGCGCGGAGCCCGGTGACGGCAAGCAAGGGCAGGGCGGACGGCCGTGCCATGGGCGGTGACGGTGTTCACGGCGACCTGCTTTCTCATCACAAGGCTCCTGTCGATATCAGAACTCGGCCGAACCCGGGGCGCGCGGGTAGGGGATGGCGTCGCGGATGTTGGACAGGCCGCAGACGTAGACCACCAGGCGCTCGAAGCCCAGGCCGAAGCCGGCGTGCGGCACCGAGCCGTAGCGACGGAAATCGCGGTACCACTGGTAGTGCTCCGGATCCAGGCCGAACTGCGCCATGCGCGCGTCCAGCACGTCCAGGCGCTCTTCGCGCTGGCTGCCGCCGATGATCTCGCCGATGCCCGGGGCCAGCACGTCCATCGCCGCGACGGTCCTGCCGTCGTCGTTCAGGCGCATGTAGAACGCCTTGATGTGCTCGGGGTAGTTGGTCACCACCACCGGGCGGCCGACGTGTTCCTCGGTCAGCCAGCGCTCGTGCTCGGTCTGCAGGTCCAGGCCCCATTCGACCGGGTAGTCGAACTTCTTGCCCGACTTCTGCAGCAGGGTGATCGCATCGCTGTACTCGATGCGCTCGAACGGTGCGTTGACGAACGACTCCAGGCGGGTGATGGCGTCCTTCTGCACGCGCTCGGCGATGAAGGCCATGTCGTCGGCGCGCTCGTCGAGCACCGCGCGGAACAGGTACTTCAGGAATTCCTCGGCCACGCGCGCGTCCTCGGCCAGGTCGGCGAAGGCGATCTCCGGCTCCACCATCCAGAACTCGGCCAGGTGGCGGGTGGTGTGGCTGTTCTCGGCGCGGAAGGTCGGGCCGAAGGTGTAGACCTTGCTCAGTGCCAGGCAGTACGCCTCGACGTTGAGCTGGCCGGACACGGTCAGGAAGGTTTCCTTGCCGAAGAAGTCGCGGCTGAAGTCGATCTCGCCGTTGCCGGTGCGCGGCAGGTTGGCCATGTCCAGCGTGGAGACGCGGAACATCTGGCCGGCGCCTTCGGCGTCGGAGGTGGTGATGATCGGGGTGCTGATCCAGTAGAAGCCGTTCTCGTGGAAGTAACGGTGCACGGCCTTGGACAGGCAGTCGCGGATGCGGGTGACCGCACCGAACAGGTTGGTGCGCGGGCGCAGGTGCGCCACTTCACGCAGGAACTCCGGCGACATCGGCTTGGGCTGGATCGGGTAGGTCAGCGGGTCCTCGACCCAGCCGACCACTTCCAGCGTCTGTGCCTGGATCTCGAAGCTCTGCCCCTTGCCCTGCGACTTGACCAGGGTGCCGGTGGCGATCACCGAACAGCTGGGGGTCAGGCTCTTGATCTCTTCGAAATTGGACAGCGTGTCGGTAGCCACGACCTGGATCGGGGCAAAGCCCGAGCCGTCGCTGACGTTGACGAAGGCCAGCCCCGCCGAGCCGCGCACCGTGCGCACCCACCCGCGAACCGTGACTTCTCCGCCTTCCGGGATCTTCCCGGCAAGGGCGTGTGCAACGCTGACCACCGTCATGACTTGAATCCTCTGTTGATCGACTCGATCTGTGAATGCGTGATTTTAGCGGCCTAAACGCCGGGCACGCGAGGCATTTATCAACGCTTGCGCTTCCCGGAGCCTGGCCACATCTATAATTGGACCGTAAATCCGCTGGAGTCGCCCCGCATGGCTGTTCATCTGACCCCCGTCGCCCATTCGCGCGTGCAGCGCTTCGTCAGTTCCACGCCCGGCGCGTTGGGCCTGCGTTTTGGCGTGACCCGCACGGGTTGCTCCGGTTGGGGGCACATCACCGACCTGGCCAAGGACCAGCGTGAAGGCGATACCGTGTTCGAGCAGGACGGGGTGCGCATCTACGTCGACGCGCAGAGCCTGCCGCTGGTGGATGGCACCGAGATCGACTTCGGCAAGCATGGCCTCAGCGAGACCTTCACCTTCAACAATCCCAACGCCGCCGCCGAATGCGGGTGCGGGGAGAGCTTCACCACCGACGAAGCCCTGGGCTGAGTCGACCGCCCAGCCGCGCTGGCGCCGAACCGCGCGCCACTGCGGCCTTGCCCGACGGATTCCCGCCGGGCGTCCGTGCCCAGCAAGCGTGCCGGGCATGGCTCGGCATTACGTGCAGGTTTGTCCTGCCGGCGTCTGGCGACGCTCCAGCGCCACCGCCACGCCCCACAGCAGCAGGCCGACCGCCGCCGTCGCGGCGCCGACCCAGCCGGTCGAGCCATAGCCGAAACCTGCACCGATCGCCATGCCGCCCAGCCAGGGACCCAGCGCATTGGCGGTGTTGAACGCGGCATGGTTCGACGCCGCGGCCAGCGTCTGGGCCTCGCCGGCGGCGTCCATCAGGCGGGTCTGCAGGGCCGCGGCCAGGGCGCCCATGGTGCCCACCGCGATCACTGCCGGCACCATCGCCCAGGCCGAGTGCGCGGCCAGCGGGTACAGCAGCAACACCACGATCGACCAGGCCAGCAACACGCCGGCGGCGCGGAACTGCAACCGGTCCACCAGCTTGCCGCCGGCCACGTTGCCGATGATGGCGCCCACGCCGAACAGGCAGACCGCCACCGGCATCCAGCGTTCGTCCACGCCGGTGACATGCACCAGGGTCGGTGCGAGGTAGGTGAATACGCAGAACATGCCGGCGAAGCCGATCGCGCCGATCGCCAGCGCCAGCCAGACCTGCGGCGTGTTGAAGGCGCGCAGCTCGCGCATCGGCGTGGTGCGCGCCTCGTTCGGGTCGGGGGCCAGCTGGCGGGCGACCATCAGCACGGTGGCGATGGCCAGCAGGCTGACCAGGCCGAAGGCGGTGCGCCAGGTGAACTGCTGGCCCAGCCAGGTCGTCAATGGATTGCCGACCAGGATGGCGATGGACAGTCCCAGCAGCACCCGCGAGACGGCCGAGCCGCGCTGTTCGGGCGGGCTGATCGAGGCGGCCACCAGCATCGCCACGCCGAAATAGGCGCCATGCGGCAGGCCGGCCACGAAGCGGGCCAGCAGCATCGTGGCGTAGTTCGGCGCCAGGGCGCTGGCCAGGTTACCAGCGGCATAGAAGCCCATCAGCCACAACAGCAGGGTGCGCCGGCTCACGCTGGCGCCGGCGAAGGCCAGTACCGGCGCGCCCACCACCACGCCGATCGCGTAGGCGCTGATCAGGTGGCCGACCTGGGCTTCGCTGATGGCCAGGCCACGGCTGATCTCCAGCATCAGGCCCATGCTGGCGAATTCGCTGGTGCCGATGGCGAAGCCGCCGAGGGAGAGGGCGAGGAGGATGAAGGTGCGTTGGCGCGGGCTCAGCGAGGCGGCCAGGGAGGGCAGAGGGGGCACGAGGGCTCCGGGTGCGGCGTGAAAGCGGTTACAGAGTGTACTTGCTGCGGCGCAGCAGTTGATTGGTCGGGCCGGGTGCAAGCATCGGATGCTGTGTTCAGCCGGACGCACTGCCTGACTTGCCTGCGGGCCGGTTCGGGTGGATAATTGCCGGCTTCCTGCGCCCCGGCGCGGGATCCCTTGCCCCACCGCAATCCACGGCGGGGGGCTGTCCGGCCCGCAAGGGCTACATCCGAAAGGTATGAAAACATGAGTCGTCATTACGAAGTCGTGTTCCTGGTCCACCCGGACCAGAGCGAACAGGTTCCCGCCATGATCGAGCGCTACAAGGCGCTGGTCGAAGCCGGCAACGGCACCATCCACCGTCTGGAAGACTGGGGTCGCCGCCAGCTGGCGTACCCGATCCAGAACCTGGTCAAGGCCCACTATGTTCTGCTGAACATCGAAGCCGACCAGTCGGTCCTGAACGAGCTGACCGAAAGCTTCCGCTTCAACGACGCCGTGCTGCGCAACCTGGTCATCAAGCGTGACGAGGCTGACACCGAGCAGTCGCTGATCATGAAGAGCAAGGACGAGAAGGGTGACAAGCCCGAGCGTGGCGAGCGTCGTCGTCGTGACGACGAAGAAGGTGCCACTTCCAACAACGACGAAGCCGGCGACGACGCCGCTTCTGCTGAATAAGGAGCACTTTCATGTCCAAGTTCTTCCGTCGCCGTAAGTTCTGCAAGTTCACCGCCGAAGGCGTGAAGGAGATCGATTACAAGGATCTCAACACCCTGCGCCAGTACCTGACCGAGAATGGCAAGATCGTCCCGAGCCGCGTCACCGGCACCAAGTCCAAGTACCAGCGCCAGCTGTCGACGGCCGTCAAGCGCGCCCGTTTCCTGGCCCTGATCCCGTACACGGACAACCACGACGTCTGATAAGGCGCGGAGCGCTGGCCGGCCCTGCCGGTTCGGGCGCTCCGGTCTTCTCTACACCGTCCATTCGGACAGCAAGCGTTGCGGCGCCCCCGGGTGCCGCTAACGAATAACGGAGCACTACCAATGAAGCTGATTCTCCTGCAGAAAGTGACCAACCTCGGCGGCCTGGGCGACCTGGTCGACGTGAAGCCGGGCTACGGCCGCAACTTCCTCGTGCCGCAGGGCAAGGCCGTCCCGGCCACCGAGAGCAACGTTGCCGAGTTCGAAGCCAAGCGCGCCGAGTACGAAGCCAAGGCCAAGGCCGCCCATGACGGCGCCGAAGGCCGCGCTGCTAAGTTCGAAGGCGCCAGCGTCACCATCGGTGCGCACGCTTCGACCGAAGGCAAGCTGTACGGTTCGGTTGGCCCGCGCGACATCGCCGAAGCCTTCACCGCTGCCGGCCTGGAGCTGAGCAAGAGCGAAGTGATCCTGGGCGAAGGCGCGTTCCGCAACGTGGGCGAGTACGACGTGATCGTCAAGCTGCACGCCGACGTGGAAACCACCGTCAAGGTCATCGTCGAAGCCGACGCCTGATCCTGCCGCACGGGTTGCAAAGAACGGGCGCCGAAAGGCGCCCGTTTCTTTTGCCCGGCCGCCGCCGACCGCCCGTGAACCAAGGGTGTCGCTATACTCGGTTGCCAATGCCGCCTCGTGAACATTGAATCTCCTCGGATATCAATGACTTGGGGGCGGAAGCGGAACCTCCGGAGTTTCCCTCCGGGCAACGGCTGGAACGCCGGGGCCCGCCAACAGCCCGAATCCATGCGTCTATCCACGATCAAGCTCTCTGGTTTCAAGTCGTTCGTCGATCCCACGACGCTGCACCTGCCGACCAACATGACCGGCGTGGTCGGCCCGAACGGCTGTGGCAAGTCCAACATCATCGACGCGGTGCGCTGGGTGATGGGCGAGAGCTCGGCCAGCCGCCTGCGCGGCGATTCGCTGACCGACGTGATCTTTTCCGGCGCCTCCGGGCGCAAGCCGGTGTCGCAGGCCACGGTCGAGCTGATCTTCGACAATTCCGACCACACCATTTCCGGCGAGTACGCCTCGTTCACCGAGATCTCGGTCAAGCGCACCGTCAGCCGCGACGGCAGCAGCAACTATTACTTGAACGGCACCAAGTGCCGGCGTCGCGACATCACCGACCTGTTCCTGGGTACCGGCCTTGGGCCGCGCAGCTACTCGATCATCGAGCAGGGCATGATCAGCCAGATCATCGAGGCGCGCCCGGAAGACCTGCGCGTGTATCTGGAGGAGGCGGCCGGCATCTCCAAGTACAAGGAGCGCCGCAAGGAAACCGAGACCCGCATCCGCCACACCCGCGAGAACCTGGACCGCCTGAACGACCTGCGCGAGGAGATCGGCAAGCAGCTGGAGCACCTCAAGCGCCAGGCCAGGCAGGCCGAGCAGTACCAGGCCTTGCAGGAAGAGCGCCGGGTCAAGGATGCCGAATGGAAGGCGTTGGAGTTCCGTGGGCTGGATGGCCGCCTGGGTGGGCTGCGCGAGGCGCTGTCGCGGGAGGAAACCAAGCTGCAGCAGCTGATCGCCGAGCAGCGCGAGGCCGAGAGCGGCATCGAGACCGGCCGCGTGCGCCGCGAGGAGGCCGCCGAGGCGCTCAATCGCGCCCAGGCCGACGTCTATCAGGTGGGCAGCACGCTGGCCCGCCTCGAACAGCAGATCCAGCACCAGCGCGAGATGGCGCAACGCCTGCACAAGGCGCGTGACGAGACCCGGCAGGCGCTGGCCGACCTGGGCCAGCACATCAGCGGCGACGAAGCCCGCCTGATCGTGCTGCGTGAAGCGGTCGACGAGGCCGAGCCGAAGCTGGAGCAGTTGCAGGAAGAGAACGAATTCCGCCAGGAAGCCCTGCGTGAGGCCGAGGCCCGGCTGGCCGACTGGCAGCTGCGCTGGGAGGCGCACACCCGCAACACCTCCGAAGCCACCCGTTCCGGCGAAGTCGAGCGCACCCGCGTGGACTACCTGGATCGACAGATCCTGGAAGCCGATCGCCGCCGCGAAGCCCTCAGCGCCGAGCGTGCCAGCCTGGACCTGGACGCGCTGGCCGAGGCCTTCGAGCAACTGCAACTGCAGCATGAAACCCAGAAGACCACGGTCGACGAACTGAGCGAGCAGGTCGAATCCCGCAAGGAGGCCGCCGCGACGTTGCAGGAAACGCAGCGCGGCAGCCAGTCCGAGCTGGCCGACGTGCGCCAGCAGGTGCAGGCCGCGCGCGGCCGGTTGTCCTCGCTGGAAGCGCTGCAGCAGGCGGCGCTGGGCCAGGAGCAGGGTGCCGCGGTGGCCTGGTTGAAGGCGCGCGGGCTGGATTCGGCGGCGCGTGTGGGCGAGCGCATCAGTGTCGAAGGCGGTTGGGAAAACGCGGTGGAAAGCGCGTTGGGCCAGCTGATCGAGGGCGTGCTGGTGGAAGCGCCGGAAACCCTGGTCGAAGCGCTGGGCGAACTCGGCGAAGGCCGCATCACGCTGGTGTCGGCCGACGAAGGCAAGGCGGATTTCGCCGCGACCTCGCTGGCCGCCAAGGTGCAGGGGCCGTTGGCCATCCGCCGTCTGCTGATGCATCTGCACGCGGCCGAGGACCTGCCCCAGGCGCGGGCGTTACAGGCCAAGCTGCCGGCGGGCGATGCGGTCATCACCCGTGACGGCGAGCGGTTGGGCGATGGTTGGCTTCAGGTGTCCCATTCCGGTGCCGCCCAGCAGGGTGCGCTGCTGCGTGAGCGCGAGATCGTCTCCCTGCGTGAGCAGATCGAGGGCCTGCAGGCCCGGGAAGGTGAGCTGGTCGAACAGCTGGCCAGCCTGCGCGAGCAGTTGCTGGCCGCAGAGCAGCACCGCGAGGAAGCGCAGCGGGCCCTGTACCAGGCGCACCGCGCGACGTCGGAACTGGCGGGGCAACTGCAGAGCCAGCAGGGGCGCGTGGATGCTGCGCGGACCCGCATCGAGCGCATCGAGAACGAGTTGGCCCAGCTGCTCGAAGCACTGGATGAAAGCCGCGAGCAGGCCAGCGAGGCGCGCGTGCGGCTGGAAGATGCGGTGTCGAGCATGGGCGACCTGGAGTCGGGCAAGCAGACGCTGGAAAGCGAACGCCGGCAGCTGACCGAAGCACGTGACCTGGCCCGCGACGGTGCGCGCAGCGTGCGCGACAACATGCATGCATTGGCCCTGACGCTGGAGTCGCAGCGCACCCAGATCGCCTCGTTGAGCCAGGCGCTGGAGCGCATGAGCAGCCAGCGCGGGCAACTGGATTCGCGCCTGGGCGAACTGCATTCGCAGCTGGATGACGGTGACACGCCGGTGCAGGCGCTGGAAGCCGAGCACCAGAACGCATTGGGCGAGCGGGTTCGCGTGGAGCGCGTGCTGGGCGAGGCGCGGGCGCTGCTGGAGAGCGTGGACGCCGAGCTGCGCAAGCTGGAGCAGACCCGCCAGCAGCGCGACGAGCAGGCGCTGGCCCAGCGCGAACGCATTTCCCAGCGCAAGCTGGACCAGCAGGCGCTGGTGCTCAGCGCCGAGCAGTTGTCCGGCGCGGTCGAGAAGGCCGGGTTCGTCCTGCAGGACGTGATCAACACGCTGCCCGAGGACGCGCGCCTGTCCGACTGGGAGCAGGCCGTGCACCAGATCGACGCGCGCATGCGCCGGCTGGAACCGGTCAATCTGGCGGCGATCCAGGAGTACGGCGAGGCGTCGCAGCGCTCGGAGTACCTGGACGCGCAGAACGTGGACCTGACCACCGCGCTGGAGACGCTGGAAGACGCCATCCGCAAGATCGACCGCGAGACCCGCGGCCGTTTCAAGGACACCTTCGACCGCGTCAACACCGGCGTGCAGGCACTGTACCCGCGCCTGTTCGGCGGCGGCCATGCCTACCTGGAGCTGACCGGCGAAGACCTGCTCGACACCGGCGTGACCATCATGGCGCGCCCACCGGGCAAGCGCGTGTCCAGCATCTCGCTGCTGTCCGGCGGCGAGAAGGCGATGACCGCGGTGGCGCTGGTGTTTGCCATCTTCCAGCTCAACCCGGCCCCGTTCTGCCTGCTGGACGAGGTGGACGCACCGCTGGACGAGGCCAACGTCGGCCGCCTGGCCAACATGGTCAAGGAAATGAGCGAGAAGGTGCAGTTCCTGTTCGTCAGCCATAACAAGGCCACCATGGAGGCTGCCCACCAGCTCTCCGGCGTGACCATGCGCGAGCCGGGCGTCAGCCGTCTGGTCAGCGTGGACCTGGAAGAAGCCGCGCGATTGGCGGGCGCGGCCTGACGTGCCATTCTTTAGCCACCTGAACGATTTACCCGGAGATTCCCACGCATGTCCGACATGGCACTGTTGCGTATCGGCATTCTGGTTGCCGGACTGCTGCTGATTGCAGCCATCTTCCTGTTTGGCCGCCCCCGCAAGGCGGCGCAGGGCAAGCGCAAGGAGCCGGTGGACACCGCCGAGCGCCCGTCGCGGCGTGAGCCGGTACTGGGCGCGGTGGAAGAGGGCGGTGCGCCGGGCGAAGGTGCCGATGGCGAACCGGTAACCCAGGCCGAGCTGGGCCTGCCCGACACCGAGCCGGCCGGTGGCAGCGACCTGGGCAAGCGCCCGAGCCAGGATTTCGACAAGATCGTTTCCCTGTACGTCGCCGCCCGCGCCGGCCAGGTGCTGCGTGGCGAAGACATCGTGGTGGCTGCCGAGAAGACCGGGCTGGTCTTCGGTTACATGGGCGTGTTCCACCGCTTGGTCGAGGGCCACCCGGAGCGGGGGCCGATCTTCTCGATGGCCAGCATCATGAAGCCGGGGAGTTTCGACATGGCCAACATTCGTGAGATGGAGACCCCGGCCATTGCTTTCTTCCTGACCTTGCCGGCGCCGATGACCGCGCTGGATGCCTGGGAAAAGATGCTGCCGACCGTGCAGCGCATGGGCGAGCTGCTCGACGGCGTGGTGCTGGATGACAGCCGCAACGCCCTCGGCCGCCAACGCATCGCGCATATCCGCGACGAGCTGCGCGCCTACGACCGCCAGCACCAGGCGCCGCCGCTGACCAAGTCGCCGCGCTGGTGATCTTCCCCCTCCCTTTGCCGCAGGCAAGGGGAGGGCCGGGGAGGGGGCCTTTCGCATCTTCCTCGGGCCGCAGATGAGAACCTCCGTTGGCAGGTATTGCCGCCAACGCGACCACAACGGCTCCGGCCCTCATCGCATCCACACCCTCGCGGTTTAAAATCACCGCATGACTTCCAACACCCCCGCCTCCCAGCGCGTCGCCGAGCTGCGAAAGCTGCTGACCGACGCTTCACGCGCCTATCACGAGCGCGACGAACAGATCATTCCCGACGCCGAGTACGACCACCTCATCCGTGAGTTGGAGGCGCTGGAGGCGGCGCATCCGGAGTTGGATTCGCCCGACTCGGTGACCCATGCGGTGGGCGGCAAGGCGTCCTCGCGGTTTCCCGAGGTCGTGCATGCGGTGCCGATGCTGTCGCTGGGCAATGCCTTCAGCGACGAGGAAGTGCGTGACTTCGTGCGCCGCATCGACGAGCGCCTGCGCCGGCCGACGCTGATGTTCTCCGCCGAGCCCAAGCTCGACGGCCTGGCGATCAACCTGCGCTACGAAAACGGCGTGTTCGTGCAGGGCGCGACCCGTGGCGACGGTGCCACCGGCGAGGACGTCAGCGCCAACCTGCGCCAGATCAAGGTGATCCCGCAGCAGTTGCAGGGCGAGGGCTGGCCGGACGTGCTGGAAGTGCGCGGCGAGGTCTACATGCCGCGCGCGGACTTCGAGCGCTACAACGAGCAGGCGCGCCTGCACGGCGGCAAGGTGCTGGCCAACCCGCGCAACGGCGCGGCTGGCTCGCTGCGCCAGCTGGACCCGAAGATCAGCGCCCAACGCCCGCTGAGCTTCTATGCCTACGGTCTGGGCGAAGTGGACGGTGAACTGCCGCCGACCCATTCCGGCACGCTCGCGCAGCTGGCGCGCTGGGGCTTCCCGGTCAGCGACCTGTGCCAGGTGGTGGAAGGTGCCGATGGCCTGCTGGCGTATTACCGCGACATCGGCGCGCGCCGCGACGGCCTGGCCTTCGACATCGATGGCGTGGTCTACAAGCTCGATGACCGCGAAGGCCAGCAGGAAATGGGCTTCGTTGCGCGCGCGCCGCGTTGGGCCATCGCCCACAAGTTCCCGGCGCAGGAGCAGACCACCACGGTCGAGGCCATCGAGATCCAGATCGGCCGCACCGGCGCGGCGACGCCGGTGGCCCGCCTGAAGCCGGTGCACGTGGCCGGCGTGGTGGTGACCAACGCCACCCTGCACAACGCCGACCAGATCGCGCGGTTGGACGTGCGCGTCGGCGACACGGTGATCGTGCGCCGTGCCGGTGACGTGATCCCGGAAGTGGTCAGCGTCATCACCGACCGCCGCCCCGAGGGCACCACGCCGTGGCAGATGCCGGCCAACTGCCCGGTGTGCGGTTCGGAAATCGTCCGCGAGGAAGGCGAGGCGGTATGGCGTTGCTCCGGTGAGCTGAGCTGCCCGGCGCAGCGCAAGGAGGCCATTGCCCATTTCGCCTCGCGCAAGGCCATGGACATCGATGGGCTCGGTGACAAGTACATCGAGACGCTGGTGGATGCCGGCATCGTGCGCGGCGTGGCCGACCTGTACGCGCTGCAGCGCGACCAGTTGCTGGTGCTGAAGCTGGCGCTGGATGCCGAATCGCCGGAGGCCTTGGCGTCGCAGCTCAGCCTGCATCTGGCACCGGAAGGCAGCGGCGGGACGCTGAACCAGATCCTCCGGCTGGACGTGGCCGACGCCGGCTGGCGTGCGCAGGCATTGTCGGTGCCCGCCCGTTTCGAATGGAACACGAAGAAGATCGCGACCAAGTGGGCCGACAACCTCATCGCCGCCATCGCCAACAGCCGCAGTACCACGCTCAGCCGGCTGCTGTTCGCGCTGGGCATCGAGCACGTCGGCGAGAGCACGGCCAAGGCGTTGTCGGTCTGGTTTGGTGACCTGGCGCTGATCCGCCGCATGCCGTGGCCGCTGTTCAAGCGGGTGCCCGACATCGGTGGCGAAGTCGCGCGTTCGATCGGCCACTTCATGGCGCAGCCGGGCAACCAGCAGGCCATCGATGCGTTACTGGCGCGTGGCGTGCAGATCACCGATGCACACGCCCCCCACGCCAAGCTGCGCGCCGAGCTGAACCTGGCCAACCTGCTGCAGGACCTGGAGATTCCCAAGGTCACGCCGGTACGGGCCAAGCAGTTGGCCGAAGCGTTCCCCTCGGCCGAGGCGATCCGCGACGAAAGCGCGCACAACTTCGTCACCGCCGGATTGCCGGCGGAGACCGCCAATGCGCTGGTGGCATGGCTGGACGTGGATGCCAACGCAGCCTTGTTCTCCGCCGCCGGGGCTGCGTTGCAGCAGTTGCTGGCGCTGACGCCCGAGGCGCAGCAGCAGGCGGCCGGTCCGCTGGAAGGCCAGACCGTGGTGCTGACCGGCACGCTGGCGCAGATGAACCGCGACGACGCCAAGGCGCAGCTGGAGGCGCTGGGCGCCAAGGTCGCCGGCAGCGTGTCGAAGAAGACCAGCTTCGTCGTCGCCGGCACCGAGGCCGGTTCCAAACTGGACAAGGCCAATGAACTGGGCGTGGCGGTGTGGGATGAAGCCCGGCTGCTGGCCTTCCTCGCCGAGAACGGGAAGCAGGCATGAGCGACGAACTGAAATGCCGTGTCGCCGACGCGCAGGACTTCCCGCGCATCATCGGCATGGTCCGTGATTTCTACGCCGAAGACCGCATCACCTACCAGCCCGCGCTGGTCGAGCCCGGCCTGCGCACGGTGCTGGAGGATGAGCGCTGCGGCGCCGTCCTGCTGTTGTCCTCCGAGGCGGTTGCCGACGCGGGTTACGTGACCCTGGGGTGGTGTTTCAGCGTCGAGCAGGGAGGGCGTTTCGTTCTGCTCGACGAGTTGTACCTGGCGCCCGCCGCGCGTGGCCGTGGTTGGGGCCGGCAGGCATTGGCGCTGGCGCGGGACTGGGCCGCAGGGCAGGGCGCGGCGGTGATCCGGCTGGAGGTCAATCACCACAACGCGCGGGCCAAGTCGCTGTACCTGTCGGCCGGGTATCGCGATGACGCACGCGACATCCTGACGTTGCCGCTGGTCGACGCGGTCGGGGAGCTGCACTCGTGATCGAGGCATTGCGCCTGCGGGCACGTCTGAATGCACTGATCCGCGCGTTCTTCGCGCGCCGGGAGGTGCTGGAGGTGGAAACGCCGATCATGTCCGCCGCCGGCAACACCGAGCCGAACATCGAGGGCTTCCAGACCCGCTTCACCGGGCACGTGGATGCCGGTTCGCCGCTGCGCTGGCTGCGGACCTCGCCGGAATATCCCCTCAAGCGGCTGCTGGCCGCCGGCGTGGGCGACTGCTACGAACTGGGCCGGGTGTTCCGCAACGGCGAAGCCGGTGGCCGGCACAACCCCGAGTTCACCATGCTGGAGTGGTACCGCGTCGGCTGGGACCATCACCAGCTGATCGAGGAAACCATTGCGCTGGTGCGCGAAGCGCTGGCCGCGGTGGGTCGCGAAGCGTCGGTGCGCGTACTGACCTACCGCCAGTTGTTCCTGGAGACGATCGGGCTGGATCCCTTCCTGGCCGATGAAGCCACCCTGCGCGCGGCGCTGGGTGAGGTCGGCATCCAGCCCGAGGGCCTGACCCGCGATGATTGGCTGGACCTGCTGATGACCCATCGCATCCAGGCCCACTTCCTGCCTGACCAGATCACCGTCATCCATGACTGGCCCGCCACCCAGGCGGCACTGGCCAGGATCCGCAGGGAGGATCCGCCGGTGGCCGAGCGCTTCGAGTTGTACCTGGGGGCGTTCGAACTGGCCAACGGCTACCACGAGCTGACCGACGCGCAGGAGCAGCGCCAGCGCTTCCAGCGTGACCTCGCGATCCGCGCTTCGCGTGGTGCGGAGGTGTTGCCGCTGGATGAGGCATTCCTGGCGGCGCTGCCGTCGATGCCTGCCTGCGCGGGCGTAGCGGTGGGCGTGGATCGCCTGCTGATGGCGTTGGCCGGCACCTCGCGCATCGCCGACGTGCTGGCGTTCGACTTCGCCAACGCCTGAACCGTCTTGCGATGCGCATGGCCTGAACAGACGCGGCGTTCATCGGCGAGGACGCTATCGCGGGATGAACGGGAATCATCTGAATATTCCCCGTAATGCCGATGATTTCAGGCCAATCACCCGTTCAGGTCATGGACCTGCCTTGCCGGCATGGCGATGATGATGCTTTGATCACAACCACTCGGGCACTGTGCCCGTGCCGGAATCCATCAAGGCTGCAAGGGGGCGTGAGCATCGGATGAAGGGAGTTTTTGGCCTGTTGTTGCTGGTGTCGCCTTCGCTGCTTGCAGCGGAGGGGGGCGGGCCTGACACCCCGGCGCCCTTGGTCGTGCGCTGCGAGTCCGGCGAGATGGAACGCGTGTTCTGTCCGATGGATGTCTCCCGTGGCGTGCAGATGGTGCGCCAGCTCTCCAGCCGTGATTGCATCCGCGAAACCAGCTGGGGCGTGGAGGGCGACGCGATCTGGGTCAGCGAAGGCTGTCGTGCCGAGTTCGCCCGCCGTGGCAGCAGCTCGCGGGTGTCGCGGCGGGTGGTGCGCTGCGAGTCGAAGGGGCGCTACGAATCCTGCCCGGTGGTCCTGCGTGGTGCCCCGGTGCGGCTGTTGCGCCAGCAGTCGGTATTGCCGTGCCGGGAAGGGCGTAGCTGGGGCTACGACCGCAACGAGATCTGGGTCAGCCGCGGGTGCCAGGGCCAGTTCGAGGTGGGCGCCGAGGACGGCTCGGGCTTCGTCGACGTCCCGCGCCGCGTCGTCTGCGAATCCAAGGGCGGGCTGCGCCGCGAATGCGGCGTCAGCGTCACCCGCCGGGTCACCCTGGTCGAACAGCTGTCCAGCGCGGCCTGCCGCGAGGGCGACAGCTGGGGCTGGGATCGCTTCGGCATCTGGGTCGACAAAGGCTGCCGGGCGGAATTTTCCGCCGATTGAACGGGCCGCCAGGCGGGCCGATTACAATGGCCCGATGAACGCCATCCCCACCATCGATTACGCCCGTTACGACCACATCCGCCCGATCCGCTGGACGGGTGACGCCCTTGAACTGCTGGACCAGCGCAAGCTGCCGTTCGTCGTGGAGCACGTGCTGTGCCATGACAGCGACGCCGTGGCCGAGGCCATCCATGCGTTGACCGTGCGGGGCGCGCCGGCCATCGGCATCGCCGCGGCCTGGGGCGTGGTGCTGGCGGCGCGTGAAGTGCAGGCGGCCGATGGCGCTGCGGCGCTGGTGATGCTGGAGCCGGCGCTGGAGCGCCTGAATGCCTCGCGCCCGACCGCGGTCAACCTGGCCTGGGCGCTGGCGCGCATGCGCCGGGCGCTGGCGACTGCCGGGGCGGACTGGAAGCAGGTGCTGGCGCTGGAAGCGCAGGCCATCGCCGACGAGGACCTCGCGGCCAACCGGCACATGGGCGCGTTGGGCGCCGGGTTGATCGCCCCGGGCAGCGGCGTGCTGACCCATTGCAACACCGGTTCACTGGCCACCGCGGGCTTTGGCACCGCGCTGGGCGTGATCCGCGCCGGCAAGGCGCAGGGCAACATCGCGCGCGTATTTGCCGGCGAAACCCGGCCGTGGCTGCAGGGTGCACGGCTGACCGTGTGGGAACTGCAGCAGGACGGCATCGACGCCACCCTGATCGCCGACTCGGCCGCCTCGCACCTGATGAAGACCGGTGCGGTGCAGTGGGTGATCGTCGGCGCCGACCGCATCTGCGCCAACGGCGACACCGCCAACAAGATCGGCACCTACCAGTTGGCCATCGCCGCGCGCCACCACGGCGTCAAGTTCATGGTGGTGGCGCCGTCCTCGACGGTGGACATGAACACCGCCCATGGCGACCAGATCGAGATCGAGCAGCGTGATCCGGGCGAGCTGTTTGGCGTCGGTGGCGTGCGCACCGTCGCCGAAGGCATTGCAGCCTGGAACCCGGTGTTCGATGTCACCCCGGGCGAGCTGATCGATGCCATCGTCACCGAGCGCGGCGTGATCCTGAAGCCGGACGCCGCGGCCATGGCAGCGGCCTTCGCCTGAACCAGCACCCGGCCCGAGCCAGCGTCCACCCCGGTAGTGCCGAGCCACGCCCGGCAAGGGGGCTCCTGGCAAGGCCCCCGCGGAGCGTGGCTTGGCTCCGTGGTGTTTCCCGTGCCGGCGCGGCACGCCGGCATCGTCCAGAAAGCGGCGCCTAAGTTCCTGATTTGTTCCGGTAAAACCCCCGTCTGTGATAGACTCCATCGGTTGATTCAAGGCTCCGGCGGGGTTGCCTCCAAGGCCACTCCACCGGACGGGATCGTCACCAGACAACGGAACCCGAATGGCAGAAACAGCCAAGGAAATCATCCAGGTAAAACTGGAAGACGAGATGCGCAAGAGCTACCTCGATTACGCCATGAGCGTGATCGTCGGACGCGCACTCCCCGATGCACGCGATGGCCTCAAGCCGGTCCATCGCCGTGTCCTGTTCGCGATGAACGAACTGGGCGCGCACAGCAACAAGCCCTACTACAAGTCGGCGCGTATCGTCGGTGACGTCATCGGTAAGTACCACCCGCATGGCGACCAGTCGGTGTACGACACGCTGGTGCGTCTGGCGCAGCCGTTCTCGCTGCGTTACATGCTGGTGGACGGCCAGGGTAACTTCGGTTCGATCGACGGTGACTCGGCCGCGGCCATGCGATACACCGAGGCGCGCATGTCGCGCCTGGCGCATGAGCTGATCGCCGACCTGGACAAGGAAACCGTCGATTTCCAGCCCAACTACGACGAGAAGGAACTGGAGCCGACGGTCATGCCGACCCGGTTCCCGAACCTGCTGGTCAACGGTTCGGCCGGCATCGCGGTGGGCATGGCCACCAACATCCCGCCGCACAACCTGGCGGAGTCCATCAGTGCCTGCATCGCCTTGATCGACGACCCGTCGATCGATGTCGATGGCCTGATGGAATACATCCCGGGCCCGGACTTCCCGACCGCCGGCATCATCAACGGCACCGCGGGCATCATCGCCGGCTACCGCACCGGCCGTGGCCGCGTGCGCATCCGTGCCAAGGCCGATATCGAAGTGGCCGACAATGGCCGCGAGTCGATCATCGTCACCGAGATCCCGTACCAGGTGAACAAGGCGCGGTTGATCGAGAAGATCGCCGAGCTGGTCAAGGAAAAGAAGCTCGAAGGCATCAGCGAGCTGCGCGATGAGTCCGACAAGGACGGCATGCGCATCTACATCGAGATCAAGCGCGGTGAGTCTGCCGAGGTTGTGCTCAACAACCTGTACCAGCAGACCCAGATGGAGTCGGTGTTCGGCATCAACATGGTGGCGCTGGTCGACGGCCGCCCGAAGTTGATGAACCTCAAGGAGATGCTGGAGTCCTTCCTCCGCCATCGCCGTGAAGTGGTTACCCGCCGCACCATCTTCGAACTGCGCAAGGCCCGTGCCCGCGCGCACGTGCTGGAAGGCCTGACCGTCGCATTGGCCAACATCGACGAGATGATCGAGCTGATCAAGACGTCGGCCAACCCGGGCGAGGCCAAGGAGCGCATGCTGGCCAAGGTGTGGGAGCCGGGCCTGGTGGGCTCGTTGCTGGCCGCCACCGGTGCCGAGGCGTCGCGTCCGGAAGACCTGCCCAAGGGCATCGGCCTGGTCAACGGCAACTACCAGTTGTCCGAAGTCCAGGCCACCCAGATCCTGGAAATGCGCCTGCACCGCCTGACCGGGCTGGAGCAGGACCGCCTGACCGAGGAATACCGCCAGCTGCTGGTGGTGATCGCCGGCCTGATCGAGATCCTGGAAGACCCGGAGCGCCTGCGCCAGGTCATCCGCGAGGAACTGGTCGCCATCAAGGTCGAGTACGGCGACGAGCGCCGCACCGAGATCCGCCACAGCGAGGAAGACCTGGACATCCTCGACCTGATCGCGCCGGAAGACGTGGTGGTGACGCTGTCGCGCGCCGGTTACGTCAAGCGCCAGCCGGTCAGTGCCTACCGCGCCCAGCGTCGCGGTGGCCGTGGCCGCAGTGCGGCGGCGACCAAGGACGAGGATTCGATCGAACAGCTGTGGCTGGTCAACACGCATGACACGCTGCTGACCTTCACCAGCTCGGGCAAGGTGTTCTGGCTGCCGGTGCACCAGTTGCCGGAGGCCGGCTCCACCGCGCGCGGCCGCCCGATCATCAACTGGATCGCGCTGGAGAACGGCGAGCGCGTGCAGGCGGTGTTGCCGGTACGCGAGTACGACGACAACCACTTCGTGTTCTTCGCCACCCGCAACGGTACGGTCAAGAAGACGCCGCTGAGCGAGTTCGCGTTCCGTCTGGCGCGCGGCAAGATCGCCATCAACCTCGATGAAGGCGATGCGCTGGTCGGCGTTGGCCTGACCGATGGCGAGCGCGACGTGCTGCTGTTCGCGTCCAACGGCAAGACCGTCCGCTTCGGCGAGGACCGGGTCCGCTCGATGGGCCGTACCGCCACCGGTGTGCGCGGCATCAAGCTCGCCAACGGCGAGGAAGTGGTCAGCCTGATCGTGGCCGAAAGCGCCGGCGGCGCCGAGGACGAGAACGAGGACGAGGGCAGCAGCGTCGAGGACGTGGCAACCGATGGCGGCGAGATCGTCGACAACGGCAGCGACGATGCCAGCATCCGCTACATCCTGACCGCGACCGAGAACGGCTACGGCAAGCGCACCCCGCTGGCCGACTACCCGCGCAAGGGTCGTGGCACCCAGGGTGTGATCGGCATCCAGACCAGCGAGCGCAACGGCAAGCTGGTCAGTGCGGTGCTGATGGGCACCAGCGATGAAGTGCTGTTGATCTCCGACGGCGGCACGCTGGTGCGTACCCGTGGTTCGGAAATCTCGCGCGTGGGCCGCAACACCCAGGGCGTGACCCTGATCCGCCTGTCCAAGGGCGAGAAGCTGCAGGCCGTCGAACGCCTGGATGCCTCGCTGGACGACGGTGAGGACGTCCTCGACGACGACGCCAACACCTCGGCGGATGAAACGGCACCGGCCACGCCGGAAGCCTGATCGCCGCAGCGGTTGGAATGAGAAAGGCGCCGGCTTGCCGGCGCCTTTCTCTTTGCGGGAACGCTGCTTGCGGGGCTGCGCCGGGAAGGATGAACGGCGCGTGCGCCAGGCCGGCGGAGAGGCCACCTCCGGCGCGGATCCCAACGCAGGACGGGCCGTCCGCCAACAATGAGCCAATTCCCTGCGACTAAGGTCGCAGCGACAAACCCCCGCCTCCTGCCCGACTCTCTGCCGGCACATCACCGGAGAGAGGGCCCCTCGATGTATCAGGATCTTGGCCGCAACCAGGCCAACTACACGCCGTTGTCGCCGCTGAGCTTCCTGCGCAAGGCGGCCACCGTGCACCCGCAGCGGTTGGCGGTGGTGCATGGCGAGCGGCGCCTGAGCTGGGCTCAGGTGCAGGCGCGTTGCCGTCGATTGGCGTCGGCATTGCAGCGCATGGGCGTGGCCGAAGGCGATACCGTGGCGGCGTTGCTGCCCAATACGCCGGCGATGATCGAGCTGCACTTCGCCCCGGCCATGCTCGGTGCCGTGCTCAATACGCTCAACACCCGCCTGGACGCGGAAACGCTTGCATTCATGCTGGACCACGGCGAGGCCAAGGTGGTGTTCGTGGACCGCGAGTTCTCGCCGGTGATGAAGCGGGCGCTGGCGCTGTGCCGGGAGGCACCGCAGGTCATCGACGTGGACGATGCGGCCATCGAGGAAGGCGAGTTCCTTGGTGCGATCGAGTACGAAGCGTTGCTGGAAACCGGTGACCCGACGTTCGCCTACGGCCTGCCCGGCGACGAATGGAATGCGATCGCGCTGAACTACACCTCGGGCACCACCGGCGACCCGAAGGGCGTGGTCTACCACCATCGCGGCGCTTACTTGAACGCGGTGGCCAACATCATCGATTGGGGCATGCCGCCGCATCCGGTCTACCTGTGGACGCTGCCGATGTTCCACTGCAACGGCTGGTGTTTCCCGTGGACGATGGCTGCCGTCGCAGGCACCCAGGTCTGCCTGCGGCGATTCGACCGCAAGCAGGTGCTGGAACTGATGCGCACACATGGCGTCACCCACTACTGCGGTGCGCCGGTGGTGCATGCCGCGTTGGCGGCGGCACCGGAGGAACTGAAGCAGGGGCTTGCCGGCGTGAAGGGGCAGGTGGCCGGTGCCGCGCCGCCGGCGGCGGTGCTGGAAGAAATGGAGCGCATGGGCGTGGAGATCACCCACGTCTACGGCCTCACCGAAGTCTACGGCCCTGCATCGATCTGCCAACCGAAGCCGGAGTGGGCGCAGTTGCCCATCGACGAACGCGCCGAGCTCAACAGTCGCCAGGGCGTGGCCTGCCTGTTGCAGGAAGACATGCAGGTGCTGGACCCCGATACCCTGCAGCCGGTGCCGTGGGACGGCGCCAGCGTCGGGGAAATCATGTTCCGCGGCAACATCACCATGAAGGGCTACCTGAAGAACCCCCGCGCCACCGATGCGGCCTTCTCCGGTGGCTGGTTCCGCACCGGTGACCTTGCCGTGGTGTATGCCGACGGCAACGTGAAGATCCGTGACCGCTCCAAGGACGTGATCATTTCCGGCGGCGAGAACATTTCCTCGCTGGAAGTGGAAGACGTGCTGTGCCGCCACCCTTCGGTGCTCGCCGCGGCCGTGGTGGCCAGGCCGGATCCGAAGTGGGGCGAGACGCCATGTGCCTTCGTCGAGTTGAAGGACGAACTGGACCTCAGCCCGGACGCAGCCCTGGCGCATTGCCGCCAGAATCTGGCCGGTTTCAAGGTGCCCAAACGCTTCGTGTTCGGGCCGCTGCCGCGGACGGCCACCGGCAAGGTGCAGAAGTTCGCGCTGCGCGATGCCGCGCGTGCCTTGACGGACGCCGAATGAACAATGGCCCGCGTGATGCGGGCCATTGTCCAGCCGTGTACGTGCTGGCGGTCAGCGCGGTACGCGCACCATCCGCTCGAGCAGGTGCTCGACGATGCCCGCCGGTTCGCGGGTGCGGCCGACGTGGGTCACCGAGGTCTGCACCACCGAGCTGCGCTTGGCGGTGAGGAAATGGAAGCGTGCCCGCGGCGGCAGCTGTGCGATCGGGCCGGCTTCGGCGCGGCCTTCGCAGATGGCGACGATGGCGTCCAGCCAGGGGCGCAATGCCTCCAGGTCCAGTTGCGGGGCGAACGCCTGCAGGCGTGCTTCATCGATCTCGATGGCCGCCTGCAGATGCCCGGCGCTCGGGCAGGACACGATCACGCCGACATTGATGAATTCCTCACGCTCGACCCGCGGCACGACGCGGATCACCGCGTAGTCATACGTGTGCAGCGTGGGCACGGATGGCCTCCTGTACGAATGCATCCCGCAGCTGCAGGCGGCGCTTGAGGTAATCGGCGTAGGCCTTCCGGTAGCTGGCGGCATCGGCAAACGCCGGCTCGCCCTGCAGCCAGGCATCCGGGATCAGCGCGACGATGTCGTCGATGACCGCATCGGTCAGCAGCGGGGCCAGTGCGCGGTCGGCGCCGGCGATGTCCTTGGCGAAGGGCAGCAGCACATGGTCACGGATGAGGACGAAGGGCTTGGCGCAGGCCTCGCCGGCGTTCTCCCAGTCGTGGTGGAAGTACAGCGCGGCACCGTGGTCGATCAGGTACAGCTTGCGGTGCCAGACCATCAGGTTGGGGTTACGTACGGTGCGGTCCACGTTGCTGGTGTAGGCATCGAACCAGACGATGCGCGAGGCCAGCGCGGCATCGGGCTGCATCGCCGCCGGATCGTAGTTGATCGCACCGGGCAGGTAGTCGCTGCCCAGGTTGGTGCCCTCGCTGGCGCGGATGAGGTCCTGGATCTCGGGGTCCGGCTCGGTGCGCGCGAATTCGCGGTCCAGTTCGACCAGGACGATCTCCGGGATGGGCAAGCCAAGCGCGCGGGCCAGTTCGCCGGCGACCAGTTCGGCGATCAGCGCCTTCGGTCCCTGGCCGGCGCCACGGAATTTGATGACGTACATGCCATCGTCGTCGGCCTCGATCACGGCTGGCAGGGACCCCCCTTCGCGCAGCGGTGTGATGTAGCGGGTTGCGTGGACGGTTCTCAAGACGTGTGCCGTTGCTGGCGTTGGGGCGACAAGCCTAGCGTATCGGGCGCGCGATGGCGGTGACCGGGTTGGGTGCGTGGATGGATGCGGGACGCGCGGCGTTGCTGCGCTCCCTCCCTTCCGCGCGGCGAAGGAAAGGGCTGGGGAGGGGAGCTTGTGCGGGGGCTGCAGGAGTCGCGGCTTCGCGGCCGAGGCCGCTCCTACGGGGTGCATGAGCGCTGGTGCTGCGCCCCCTCCCTTTCGCGTAGCGAAGGGGAGGGTTGGGGAGGGGTAGCTTTGCGGGACTGCAGAAAGGGTGGCTTCGCGGCCGAGGCCACGCCTACGGAGTGCATGAGCGCCGGTGCTGCGCTCCCTCCCTTTCGCGCAGCGAAGGGGAGGGCAGGGGAGGGGTGGCTCTGCGAGACCGCAGGAGTCGTGGCTTCGCGGCCGAGGCTGCTCCTACGAGGTGCATGAGCGCCAGTGCTGCGCTCCCTCCCTTTCGCGCAGCGAAGGAAAGGGCTGGTGAGGGGGAGCTTTTGCGGGACTGCAGGAGTCGTGGCTTCGCGGCCGAGGC
>NZ_JACVBA010000007.1:0-40168 GCF_014852135.1 Stenotrophomonas sp. STM01
CCGTGAGTCCGCGCCGCGGCGTGGCAGTGCCACCCGGACCCAACAGGCCGCCCGTGCCTCGGCCGTGGCACGGGCCAGCGAGCCGCAGCGTGCAATCGCGGCCGCGGCGCCGGTGCTGCCGGCCGCTCGCGCCGTCCATGACCCGCTGCAGGCGGCCGATCCGTTCGCCGCGGCCGGCACCCTGCAGGCACGTCCATGGCCGCGCTCGGCGCTGTCGCAGGGCGGGGCGTTCAATGCCAGTTTCCCGGCCCAGCAGGGCGGTGCGACCTTCTATCCGTTCGAGCCGCGTCTGCCGGCGCAGGATGCCGAACAGGCCGACCTGCCGCGCTTGCCATCGCATCGCTGAGTACTTCCCGGCTGGCCACAGGCGCTGGCCGGACCTTCCCCCTTGACCCCGGATGGCATGCTGCACGCCTGCCCTGACGGATCTCCTTGACCCCAATTCCTGAATCGGAGGCTCGACGCTGATGTCCAACCGTATCCATGCCCAGATGCTGGGCCTGCTGGCGATGACCCTGCCGCTGGCCGCCTGCGCACAGACCACTGCCCCGTCCGCCCCGACCGAGCAGGTCGCCGCGGCGCGCCCGCAGGCCCCTGCGGCACCGCTGGTCAGCGGCCTGCCGGACTTCACCCAGCTGGTGGATCAGGTGGGCCCGGGCGTGGTCAACGTGGAGACCATCATCGGCGCGCGCCGCAACCCCCGCATGGTCAATGGCCCGGGCATGGACGACATGCCGGAGTTCTTTCGGCGCTTCTTCGGCCCGGATTTCCAGATGCCGGGGCCGGGCCAGCAGGCGCCGGACAGCGGGCCGCGTGGCCGGGGCATGGGCTCGGGCTTCATCATTTCCAATGACGGCTACGTGCTGACCAACCACCACGTCATCGACGGCGCCGAGTCGGTCAAGGTCAAGCTCAGCGACCGCCGCGAGTTCACCGCCAAGGTGGTCGGCAGCGATGCCCAGTACGACGTGGCCCTGCTCAAGATCGAGGGCCGGAACCTGCCGACCGTGCGCGTGGGTGATTCCAATACCCTCAAGCCGGGCCAGTGGGTGGTGGCGATCGGCTCGCCGTTCGGCCTGGACCATTCGGTCACCGCCGGCATTGTCAGTGCGCTGGGTCGCAGCACCGGTGGGCAGGAGCAGCGCTATGTGCCGTTCATCCAGACCGACGTGGCGATCAACCAGGGCAATTCCGGCGGCCCGTTGCTGAATACGCGCGGCGAAGTGGTGGGCATCAACTCCCAGATCTTCTCCGCCTCCGGCGGCTACATGGGCATCAGCTTCGCCATCCCGATCGACCTGGCGATGAATGCGGTGGACCAGATCAAGAAGACCGGCAAGGTCAGCCGTGGCCAGCTGGGTGTGATGGTCGGGGCGATCAACGCCGACGCGGCCGAGGGTCTGAAGCTGCCGGACGGCCGCGGCGCGCTGGTCAACCAGCTGGTGCCGGACAGTGCCGCCGCCAAGGCGGGCATCGAGGTGGGCGACGTGATCCGTTCGGTCAATGGCACCGAGATCAACTCCTCCAGCGACCTGCCGCCGCTGATCGGCGCGATGGCGCCAGGCAGCAAGGTGCGGATGGGGATCCTACGCGATGGCCGGGCCCGTGACATCACGGTCACCCTGAGCGAGCTGGCCGAGGACGCGCAGGGGGCCACCCCGGCTGCCGGTTCAGCCGACGAGGCCAAGCCGCAGGTGGGCGCCAACGCCCTGCTGGGCCTGGACGTGGCCGACCTGACCGCGCCCGAGCGCCGCCAGTTGGGGCTGGGGGCCAACGAAGGCGTCCGGATCACCCGGGTCAACAGCCAGGCAGGCCGCGAGGCCCAACTGGCCCCGGGCATGGTGGTGCTGCAGGTGGGGCGTACCCCGGTGGGCAGCGTCGCGGCGCTGAACCGGGAGCTGGCCGGCTACAAGAAGGGTGACGTGGTCATGCTGCTGGTCCGGGCCGGTGCCAACAGTGCCTTCGTGGCCATCCGCGCCGGCGACTGAGCCCGCAGGCCCAGCCGCTGCAAGGGGAGCCGCCTTCGGGCGGCTCCTTTCGTTCAGCCCGTTCAGGCCTTGGTGCTGGGCTGCTTCCGGGCATGCGATAATGCCCCGTTATCCTGACGACGCCGCGCGCCGCCGCTACCTATGTCCCACGATTCAATGCGGATGATCCGCAACTTCTCCATCATCGCCCACGTCGACCACGGCAAGTCCACCCTGGCCGATCGCATCATCCAGTTGTGTGGCGGCCTGAGCGCGCGTGAAATGGAAGCGCAGGTGCTCGACAACAACCCGATCGAGCGCGAGCGTGGCATCACCATCAAGTCGCAGTCGGTGTCGGTGCCGTATACCGCCCGCAACGGCCAGACCTATTTCCTGAACTTCATCGACACCCCCGGGCACGTCGACTTCTCCTACGAGGTCAGCCGCTCGCTGGCCGCGTGCGAGGGCGCGCTACTGGTGGTCGATGCCGCCCAGGGCGTGGAGGCGCAGTCGGTGGCCAACTGCTACACGGCCATCGAGCAGGGCCTGGAGGTCGTGCCGATCCTCAACAAGATCGACCTGCCGACCGCCGACATCGACCGTGCCAAGGCCGAGATCGAGGCCGTGATCGGCATCGACGCCTCCGACGCGGTGGCGGTCAGCGCCAAGACCGGCCTGAACATCGAGGAGGTGCTGGAAGCCATCGTGCACCGCATCCCGGCCCCGGCTGACCGTGGCAGCAACAAGCTGCAGGCGCTGATCATCGACTCCTGGTTCGACAACTACCTGGGCGTGGTCTCGCTGGTGCGCGTGATGCAGGGCGAGATCAAGGCCGGCGACAAGATCCAGGTCATGTCCACCGGCCGCTGGCACCAGGTCGACAAGGTCGGCGTGTTCACCCCCAAGCGCAAGGAAATGCCGTCCCTGCGCGCCGGCGAGGTGGGCTGGATCAACGCCAGCATCAAGGATGTCCACGGCGCACCGGTCGGCGATACGCTGACCCTGCTGGCCGACCCGGCGCCGGAACCGCTGCCGGGCTTCCAGGAAATGCAGCCGCGCGTGTTCGCCGGCCTGTTCCCGGTCGATGCCGAGGACTACCCGGACCTGCGCGAGGCGCTGGACAAGCTGCGCCTGAACGACGCCGCGCTGCGCTTCGAGCCGGAGAGCTCCGAGGCGATGGGCTTCGGCTTCCGCTGCGGCTTCCTGGGCATGCTGCACATGGAAATCGTGCAGGAGCGCCTGGAGCGCGAGTACAACCTCGACCTGATCAGCACCGCGCCGACGGTGATCTACGAGGTGCTCAAGAGCGACGGGACCATCGTGATGATGGACAACCCGGCCAAGCTGCCGCCGATCAACACGGTCGAGGAAATCCGCGAGCCGATCATCCGCGCCAACATCCTCACCCCCGAGGAGTACATCGGCAGCATCATCAAGCTGTGCGAGGAAAAGCGCGGCAACCAGATCAGCATCACCTACATGGGCAGCCAGGTGCAGATCAGCTACGAGCTGCCGATGGCCGAAGTGGTGCTGGACTTCTTCGACAAGCTCAAGTCGGTCAGCCGCGGCTATGCCTCGCTGGACTACCACTTCGTCCGTTTCGAGGCCGGCCCGTTCGTGCGCGTGGACGTGCTGATCAACGGCGACAAGGTCGACGCGTTGTCGCTGATCGCCCACCGCAGCCACGCCGATCGCCGTGGCCGCGAGCTGTGCGAGAAGATGAAGGACCTCATTCCCCGGCAGATGTTCGACGTGGCCATCCAGGCCGCGATCGGTGCGCAGATCATCGCCCGTACCACGGTCAAGGCCATGCGCAAGAACGTGTTGGCCAAGTGCTATGGTGGCGACGTTTCGCGCAAGAAGAAGCTGCTGGAGAAGCAGAAGGAAGGCAAGAAGCGCATGAAGCAGGTGGGCCGCGTGGAGATCCCGCAGGAAGCCTTCCTGGCCGTGCTGCAGATGGACAAGTAAGCAAGCCTCTGGGGCCGGTGCGATGCACCGGCCAACGCTGCAAAGGACCGTGAATGAAACTGTTTGAGATCCTCCTGGTCGTGCTGACCCTGGGCTCCGGCCTGATCCTGCTGGCCGATAAGCTGTTCCTGGCCAAGCGCCGGGCGGCCAAGGCCGGCCTGCTGGACGGCGACGAGCCGGCCGTCGTCGATTACTCCCGGGCGTTCTTCCCGGTGCTGGCGGTGGTGCTGATCCTGCGCAGCTTCGTCGCCGAGCCGTACAAGATCCCGTCCAGCTCGATGATGCCGAACCTGCTGATCGGCGATTTCATCCTGGTCAACAAGTTCTCCTACGGCTTCCGCCTGCCGATCACCAACACCAAGATCATCCCGGTCGGCGAGCCCAAGCGCGGCGACGTGGTGGTGTTCAAGCCGCCGCACGCGCCGGACCAGAACTGGATCAAGCGCGTGGTCGGCCTGCCGGGCGACCGCATCGGCTTCCACGGCGACACCCTGTCCATCAATGGCCAGCCGCTGGGCTACCAGGAGAAGGGCGAGTACATCGGCAAGGGCCCGGGCGCGGAGATGACCGGCGCCAGCCTGTTGACCGAAGACCTGCCGGGGCGTACCCATACCGTGCTGGAACTGCTGGGCCGCGCCGATCCGCGCGGGCAGGGTGACTGGGTGGTGCCGGAAGGGCAGTACTTCGTGATGGGCGACAACCGCGACAACAGCGAAGACAGCCGTTTCTGGACGCAGACCCACTTCCTGCCGGAAGAGAACCTGCGTGGCAAGGCCTTCATGATCTGGCTCAACTGCTCGGGCTGGTTCTGCAAGGCGAGTTTTGAACCGTCCCGGATCGGGACGGGCATCCAATGATCCATCAACGCGTATCTGGGGAGATCGCTATGAAGCACAAGCAAGGTGGTATGACGCTGCTGTCGTTCGTGACGGTGCTGGCCGTGGTCGGCTTCGCGCTGTATATCGCGATGAAGCTGTTCCCGATGTACCAGGAGTACTACGGGATGAAGTCCTCGATGAAGTCGATGGCCGCTGAACTGAGTGCCGGTGGCGAGGTCGATCCCGGCAAGGCGACGGAGATGTTCTTCAAGCGCATGGACATGAACTATTCCGAGAGCATCAAGCGCGACAACATCAAGTTCGACCGCATCGACGGCGGTTGGCGGATGAACGTGAAGTACGAGGTCCGTCGCCCGCTGGTCGGCAACCTGGACATCGTTGGCAATTTTGAACATTCCCAGGATCTGACTTCAGGCAGTGGTAACTAAGACGTTCCAACGGAATGACCTGATCGGTCATCCATTCAAGGATCAGGACCTGCTCAAGCAGGCCCTGACCCACCGTAGTGCCGGCGCTCCGCACAACGAGCGCCTGGAGTTCCTCGGCGACAGCATCGTCAACCTGCTGATCGCCGAAGCGCTTTTCAGCCGTTGGCCCAAGGCCGACGAGGGCGCGTTGACTCGCGCCCGCGCCTCGCTGGTATGCGAGAGCGCGTTGGCGGTGATCGCGCGGACCCTGAACCTCGGCGAGCGCCTGACGCTGGGGCCGGGCGAGATGAAGTCCGGTGGCCACCGCCGTGATTCGATCCTGGCCGACACCGTCGAGGCGGTGGTCGCGGCGATCTACCTGGATGCCGGCTTCGAAGCCTGCCGCGCGCGCGTGCTGCCGTGGTTCGAGGCCTCGCTGGCCGCGGTGCCGGCCGGCAAGCCGGAGAAGGACCCCAAGACCCGCCTGCAGGAATGGCTGCAGGCCCGGCAGAAGCCCCTGCCGGTTTACGAGCTGGTATCGGAGACCGGCGACGACCACGCCAAGCACTTCCATGTGCGCTGCAGCGTGGCTGACCCGGCCGTGACCACCGAAGGCGAAGGCACTTCGCGACGACTGGCCGAACAACAGGCGGCGGCTGCCGCGATCGAACAACTGGATCCCAAGTGAACGACACCACTTCCCATCGCTGTGGCAGCGTCGCGGTCATCGGCCGCCCGAATGTCGGCAAATCGACCCTGACCAATGCCCTGGTCGGCGCCAAGATCAGCATCGTTTCCAACCGCCCGCAGACCACGCGCCATCGCCTGCTGGGCATCGCCACCTTCCCGGAAGGCCAGCTGGTGCTGGTCGACACGCCCGGGTTGCACCGCCAGCAGAAGCGGGCGATGAACCGGGTGATGAACCGCGCCGCGCGCAGCTCGCTGGAAGGCGTGGATGCCGGCCTGCTGGTGATCGAGGCCGGGCGCTGGGACGAGGAGGACACGCTGGCCTTCAACGTGCTGCGTGACGCCGGCATCCCGGTGGTGCTGGTGGTCAACAAGGTGGACCGCCTGAAGGAGAAGGGCGCGCTGCTGCCGTTCCTGCAGGAAATCACCGTTGGCCGCGAGTTCGCCGCCGTGCACCCGATTTCCGCGCTCAAGCGCAACGGCCTGGAAGCGCTGGTGCGCGACCTGATCGGGCTGGTGCCGGAAGCACCGCCGATGTTCGGCGAGGATGAAATCACCGACCGCAGCCAGCGCTTCCTGGCCGGCGAGCTGGTCCGTGAGCAGTTGATGCGCCAATTGGGCGAGGAACTGCCATATGCCACCACCGTGGAGATCGAGCGCTTCGCCGAGGACGGCGGGCTGCTGCGTATCGGCGCGGTGATCTGGGTCGAGCGCGAAGGCCAGAAGGCCATCGTGATCGGCAAGGGCGGTACCCGCCTGAAGGAGATCGGTGCCAAGGCCCGCCTGCAGATGGAGCGCCTGTTTGGTGCCAAGGTATTCCTGGAAACCTGGGTGCGCGTGCGCGAAGGCTGGTCCGACGACGAAGCCGCCCTGAAGGCCTTTGGCTACGGCGAGTAAGTACTGAGGGCATGGGAGCCGCAAGCCGGCTTCCTTCCTGCCCGGGCGGTGTTGCCGCGCGGCGCCGGATGGCCGTCCACAGGCGGGCCACCGCTCCCTGTTCCCCGCTACTGGGTTCCCCCGATGCGTATCGAAGACCAGCCGGCCTACGTACTGCACGCGCACCCCTGGCGCGAGACCAGCCTGCTGGTCGAGGTGCTGAGCCTGGAGCATGGCCGTCTGGGCCTGCTGGCGCGCGGCGTGCAGGGGCTGAAGAAGCAGGCCCTGCGGGCTGCCCTGCAGCCGCTGCAGTCGATCCGTTTCGATGCGGTGATGGGCGGTGAGCTGGCCCAGCTGCGCCGTGCCGAAAGTTGTGACGTGGCGCCGCGCCTGCATGGCCACGCCATGCTGGCCGGCTTCTATGTCAATGAACTGGTGATGCGGCTGGCGCCCCGCCAGGATCCGCTGCCGGAACTGCATGCCGCTTACGGCCAACTGCGCGCGCGGCTGGAACAGGACGCCCCCCTGGCCTGGTCGCTGCGGCGGTTCGAGCGGGACCTGCTGGAGGCGCTGGGGGTGGGGTTTGACTGGAGCAGCGCGGCCGACGGTGAGCCGATCGACCCGGCGGCCCGGTACCGGCTGGATCCGCAGGAGGGACCATTGCGGCAGCTCAGCGAGCGCAGCAGCCAGGAGCGGCGCGCGTTGGCCACCGGTGCCGCATTGCTGGCCCTGGCCGAGGACCGTTGCCCTGGGGCCGCCGACCTGGCCAGCCTGCGCCCGCAGATGCGCGCGGTGCTGCTGCACCACCTGGGCGGGCGTGGGTTGAAGTCCTGGGAGATGCTGGGCGACCTGAGCCGCCCGGCGGAGTAGGGCCTGCGCTCAGCGGAGCAGCGTGCCGACGGCCAGCTCGAACTGCTGGCGTGCCGGTGCCGAGCCCGGATGGGCATGCAACTGGCGCACGGCCCGGGCCAGGCGCAGCGCGCCGACGAAACCGCAGCTGGCCTTGAGCCGGTGCAACTGGCTGCGGGCCTCGTCCTCGTCCTGGTGCTCCAGGGCGCGGCGCACCGCATCGCGCGCGTTGGGCAGTTCGGACAGGAACAGCTCGCGCAGGGCGCGCAGGTGTGCCTGCTGCCCATTCAGCGCGCTCAACGCCACGGTCTCGTCCCAATCCGGGACTTCCTGGTTGTCGTCCACTTCGTTGCTGTTGGCCGCGGACTTGGCCAGGGTGCGGCGGATCGCCTTGAGCAGCGTTTCGCGGCTCATCGGCTTGATCAGCGTTTCGCTGAAGCCCGCGCGTTGCAGGTTCTGCTGCATTTCGCTGCTGGCATCGGCGGTATGCGCCAGCGCCGTCACCTGCGGATCGCGGGCACGCAGGTGCTGCAGCAGGCTCGGGCCATCGCCGTCGGGCAGGTTCACGTCGATCAGCAGCAGGTCGTAATGCGCGGATTCGGCGCGACGCAGCGCGCTGGCGAACGAGTCGGCGATGTCCACCGTCGCTGGCAGCGATTCAAGGGCGAACTGGAAAAAACCTTGGCTGGTCATGTCGTCCTCGACCAGCAGCAGGTGCGGGATGGTTCCCTGTCGTTGCGTATTCATCTGCTGCCTCCATGCCAGCGTCCTTTTGCATATTAGCCGCAGGATCGTCAGGCGCAAGCGGCCGGGGTCCTCCCGGCCCGCTTCTGCGACAATACGCCCCCTTTTGCCCGCAGCCGTTCGCCACGTGGCCCGATCCAGATCCCGCATAGACAAGACCCCGTTCCAGACCGACATCCTCGACCTGAGCCACGACGGCCGCGGCGTTGCCCGCCGTGAAGGCGAGGGCGGCAAGGTGACCTTCATCAGCGGCGCGCTGCCGCAGGAAACGGTGATGGCCGAGCAGACCGGCAAGAGTCGCCATTTCGATGAGGCACGCACCGTCGAGGTGATCACCGCCTCGCCGCACCGGGTCGCGCCGCGTTGCCCGCATTTCGGCGTCTGCGCCGGCTGCGTGCTGCAGCACCTGGACGAGCCGCAGCAGATCATCGCCAAGCAGCGCGTGCTGATGGACAACCTGGAGCGCATCGGTCACGTCACGCCGGGCACCGTGCTGCCGCCGTTGTCGGGCGAGGCCTGGGGCTACCGTCGCAAGGGACGGTTCTCGGTGCGCCGCGTCGAGAAGAAGGACAAGACGCTGGTCGGTTTCCGCGAGCAGGACCCGCGCTTCGTGGCCGACCTGGGCCAGTGCCTGACCGTGATCCCGGAGATCGGCACCAAGGTGTCGGCGCTGTCTGCCTTCATCGAGACACTGGATGGCAAGCGCGACATCCCGCAGATCGAGTTCATTGGTGGCGATGCCGCCATCGCACTGACCGTGCGCCACCTGCAGCCGTTGTCCGATGCCGACACGCAGGCATGGGCGGCATTCGGCCAGGAGCACGGCTTCGCGATTTATCTGCAGCCCGGTGGGCTGGAATCGGTGCACCCGCTGTGGCCGGTTGAAGGCGTATCGCTGTCGTTCGCGTTGCCGCAATGGGACGTGGAGCTGGCGTTCCGTCCGCTGGACTTCATCCAGGTCAATGCCAAGCTCAACCAGCAGATGATCGCGCATGCGCTGACCCTGCTCGACGCGCAGCCGGACGAGCGCGTGCTCGACCTGTTCTGCGGCCTGGGCAACTTCACCCTGCCGCTGGCACGCACCGTGCGCGAAGTGGTGGGCGTGGAGGGCGAGGCCGGGCTGGTGGCGCGTGCGCGTGAGAATGCGCAGCGCAATGGCCTGGACAACGCGCAGTTCTTCGCCGCCGACCTGACCCAGGACCAGCGCAACACGCCGTGGATGAAGCAGGGCTTCGACAAGCTGCTGCTGGACCCGCCGCGCTCGGGCGCGATCGACGTGCTGCAGCAGCTGCCGCTGAAACAATTCAAGCGCATCGTCTACGTCAGCTGCCATCCGGGCTCGCTGGCACGCGATGCCGGCTACTTGGTCAACGAGCAGGGCTTCACCCTGGTCAGTGCCGGCGCGATGGACATGTTCCCGCACACCGCGCACGTGGAAAGCATCGCCGTCTTCGAGAAAAAGTAAGCCGTGGGCATCGAGATCGAGCGCAAGTTCCTGGTCACCAACGACGACTGGCGTGCCGCCGCGCACGCGGTCATCCCGATGGCGCAGGGCTACATCAACGATACCGCGGCGATGGACAGCGGTGCGCAGAAGGCTTCGGTGCGGGTTCGCATCCAGGGCGACGCGGCCTACCTGAACATCAAGTCGCGCGAGCTGGGCCACACCCGCCAGGAGTTCGACTACCCGATCCCGGTGGGTGACGCGCGCGATCTGCTGGCGCTGTGCGTGGGTGGGCTGATCGACAAGCGCCGCCACCTGGTCCACCACGGCGGCCTGCTGTGGGAAGTGGATGAATTCCTCGGCGACAACGCCGGGCTGGTGGTGGCCGAAGTGGAGCTGCAGAGCGCTGACCAGGCGTTCGACAGGCCGGGCTGGGCGGGTGCCGAAGTGACCGACGAGCTGCGTTATTACAACCTGGCGTTGGCCTCGCACCCGTACAACCGCTGGTAGGAGCGGCCCCGGCCGCGAAGCGGGAAGGGCTGAAAGGCGGAACGGCAGACCCCTCCCCAACCCTCCCCTTGCCGATGGCAAAGGGAGGGGGCCAGAGCGGGCTTCGCTGTGATCTGAGCGCGCTGCACGAACCGCCCCCTCCCTTTGCCGCAGGCAAGGGGAGGGCTGGGGAGGGGTGACGCTCGACCATCCCATCCACGGCACGATCCAATCCATCAGGTCGTAACGCCGACGGCGCAGACTCCGCTAGGCTGATCCATCCCCTTTGCGAAAGAAGAATCCCATGCGCATCGATATCTGGTCCGACGTGGTCTGCCCCTGGTGCTGGATTGGCAAGCACCGTTTCGAGCGCGGCCTGGCGCTGATGGGGGACAAGGCACCCGACGTGGAGGTGCATTGGCATCCGTTCCTGCTGGCCCCCGATGCCGATGAAACCCCGGTGCCGCTGCGCGAGGCCTATGCCGCCAAGTTCGGTGGCGTGGAGCGCACCAACCAGATGCTGGCCCAGACCCAGTCCACCGCCCAGGCCGAGGGCCTGCCGATGGACTTCGACCAGGGCCAGGTCAAGGTGACCACGCTGCCGGCGCACCGGCTGCTGTGGCTGGCCGGGCGTGAAGGCGTGCAGGCACCCGTGGGGGAGGCGCTGTTCCAGGCCCATTTCGCCCATGGCCGCAACCTGGCCGACCCGCAGGTGCTGGCCGAGGCCGCGGCGGCGGGCGGCATCCCGGCCGAGCGTGTGCAGGCGTTGCTGGCCTCGGACGAGGGCATGAACGAGGTCCGTGCCGGGCTGGGCCAGCTGCAGGCGCTGGGCATCCAGTCGGTGCCGACCTTCGTCATCAACGGCCGCTATGCCGTCCAGGGCGCGCAGCCGCCGGAAGTGTTCGCCGAGGTACTGGCCAAGGTCGCCGCCGAGCTGGCGCCGGCCCCGGCGCAGGATGAACAGGCCTGCGGTCCGGACGGCTGCAGCATCTGACGGCGCTGGCGCCATCTGCGACAATGCACGGCTTCGCCGCCGCCTGCGGCGACCAGGAGTCTTTGCATGCTGTTGATCGGCGTCGCCGGAACCGAACTGACCGCCCAGGAACGTGACTGGCTGCAGCACGATGCCGTGGCCGGGGTGGTGCTGTTCAAGCGCAATTTCGCCTCGCGTGCGCAGGTGGTCGAGCTGACCTCGGCGATCCGTGCCGCCACCGCGCGCCCGTTGCTGGTGGCGGTGGACCAGGAAGGCGGACGGGTGCAGCGCTTTCGCGAGGGCTACGCCGATCTGCCGCCGCTGGACGGCTTTGGCAAGTTGTTCGCCACCGACCCGGAAGCGGCGCTGGCCCTGGCCGAGCAGCACGCCTGGCTGATGGCCAGCGAGATCCGCGCCAGCGGGCTGGACCTGAGTTTCGCGCCGGTGGTCGATGTCGGCCACGGCAACCTGGCCATTGGCAACCGCGCCTTCAGCGAGGACCCGCAGGCCGTGGCCGCGCTGACCGCGGCCTACGTGCGCGGCATGCACTCGGTCGGCATGGCCGCCACGCTCAAGCATTTCCCCGGGCACGGCACGGTGCGCGAGGACACCCACGTCGATACCGCCGTGGACCCGCGCCCGCTGCAGGCAATGGAAACGCATGATCTGGTACCGTTCCGCGCAGGCATCGCCGCGGGCGCCGATGCGGTGATGATGGCCCATGTCATCTACCCGCAGATCGCGCCCGAGCCGGCCGGCTATTCGCCGCGCTGGATCAACCAGATCCTGCGCCAGGACATGGGCTTCCGCGGCGTGGTGTTCTCCGACGACATCGGCATGGCGGCCTCGTTCGCCGCCGGTGGCGTCAAGGCCCGGGTCGATGCCCACCTGGATGCCGGTTGCGACGTGGTGCTGGTCTGCCACCCGGAACTGGTCGAAGAATCGCTGCAGGCCGTGGCCGGCCGCAGCTTGAATACCGCCGCGCTGCTCGGCCTGATCGGCCGTGGCGCGATGGGTTGGGGCGGCCTGCTCGCCGATACCCGCCATGGCGATACCCGTAACCGTTTGCTTGAAAACCTTGGAAGAACTGCCTGATGTCCAAACTCACTCTTGAACAAGCGGTGGCCCAGGCCGACCTGCTGGTCGACCGTCCCACCATCGACAAGGCCATTGCCGGTATCGCCGACGCCATCGCGCGCGATTACAAGGGCGAGGTCCCGGTGTTCCTGTCGATCATGAATGGCGCGCTGCCGTTCGCCGGCCAGCTTGCGCTGGAACTGGGCGCACGTGGCCAGGACGCGCAGTTCGATTACATGCAGGCCTCGCGCTACCACGGCGAGACCGGTGGCGAGCTGGTCTGGAAGCACCGCCCGGTGTCGGCGCTGTTCGGCCGTCGCGTGATCCTGGTCGACGACATCCTGGACGAGGGTTTCACCCTGCAGGGCGTGCGTGACTGGTGCATGGAGCAGGGGGCCACCGACGTGCGCATCGCGGTGCTGACGGTCAAGCAGCACGACCGCTGCCTGGCGGGCGTCAAGGCCGACTACGCCGGTGTGAACCTGCCGGATCGCTTCGTGTTCGGCTTCGGCATGGACGTGGACGAGTCGCTGCGTTCGCTGCCGGCCATCTACGCGATGAAGCAGTAACAAGCACGAAGCCGCTCCCGGACCGGACCGGACGGGTCCGGGTGCGTGCCGTCAAAACGTGGGGCCGGTCGTGCGCAGGCGCGGCCCGGCCCCATTGCGTACCCGTACCTTCAGGAAACAAACATGGAACCCATCGCCCTGGCCGTGATCGGCGGCACCGGTGTCTACAAGCTCGCCGCCCTGGACGATGTCCAGACCCATGAGGTGGAAACCCGCTACGGCGCTCCGTCCGGCCCGGTCCGGGTCGGCCTGCTCAACGGCCAGCGCGTGGCCTTCCTGGCCCGCCACGGCGAGGGCCATTCGATCCCGCCGCACAAGATCAATTACCGCGCCAACCTGGCCGCGCTGCAGCAGCTGGGCGCGACCCGGGTGCTGGCACTGAACACCGTCGGTGGCATCACCGAGCAGTTCGGCCCGCGCGTTCTGGCCTGCCCGGACCAGTTGATCGACTACACCTGGGGCCGTATCTCCACGCTCAGCGAGGAGGAAGGCAGCGAGGTGCTGCACGTGGACTTCGGCCATCCGTACACGCCGTCTTTCCGTGCCAAGGTGCTGGCCGCAGCGCAGGCCCGGGGCGTGGTGGTGCAGGACGGTGGCTGCTACGGCGCCACCCAGGGGCCGCGCCTGGAGACCAATGCGGAAATCGCGCGGATGCGCCGTGATGGCTGTGACCTGGTGGGCATGACCGGCATGCCGGAAGCGGGCCTGGCGCGCGAACTGGGGCTGGAATACGCCTGCCTGGCGATCATCGCCAACTGGGCCGCCGGCTGCGGCGACGCCGGGGAGATCACCATGGCCGAGGTGCTGGCCAACGTGGACGCCGCCTCGGCGGGTTTGCCGACTTTGGTCGGAGAACTGGCCCGGGGGTGATTGTCTTCCCGGCCCAAGCTTTGCATACTCCGTCCGTGCGCTTCATTCAGCGTGCATCAATCCATTCATCGAACAAGGTCTCGCATCACCATGCCGAACGGTACCGTCAAGTGGTTCAACGACGCCAAGGGATTTGGCTTCATCTCACCGGAGGACGGCAGCGCCGATGTCTTCGCGCACTTCTCCGCGATCAATTCCAAGGGCTTCCGCAGCCTGCAGGAAGGCCAGCGCGTCACGTATGACGTGACCCAGGGCCCGAAGGGTGCCCAGGCTTCCAATATCACGCCGGCCGAGTAATCCACTCGGTTGTGCCGAAAAAACCCCGCTGAGGCGGGGTTTTTTTTTAGTGGCCGTGGCCGGGCCAGGGAGAACTGGGAATGCGCAAGTCGTTGGATATCGCCATCGTCGGTTACGGCACGGCCGGCCAGTCGCTGGCGGTGCTGCTGAGCCGGGATGGGCACCGGGTGCAGGTGTTCGAGCAGGTGCCGCGGCCGGGGCCGGTGGGCGCGGGCTTCCTGCTGCAGCCGACCGGCCTGCAGGTGCTGTGGCAGATGCAACTGCTGCCGCAGGTGTTCGCGCATGGGGCAGTGGTGCGCCGCCTGTATGGCGAGACGCCGTGCGGGCGGGCGGTGATGGACATGACCTACGCCGGGCTGGACCGGCGCCTGTACGGCGTGGGCATGCAGCGCGGCGCCCTGTTCGCGCTGCTGGACCAGGCCTGGGATGCATCCGCGGCGCTGCACGTGGACAGCCGCATCACCGCCATCGATGACAGTACCCGGCGCGTGCAGGACCAGCACGGCCACTGGCATGGCCCGTTCGACCTGGTGATCGCCACCGACGGTTCGGCGTCGGGCCTGCGTGCGCAGGTGCAGGGTACGCGGCTGGACCGCGTCTATCCGTGGGGCGCCCTGTGGTGCCTGTTGCCGGCCGATGACTGGGCATTCGCCGACGAACTGCGGCAGCGCTACGTGGCCGCGCGCAAGATGATCGGGCTGCTGCCGGTGGGGACCCGCCCGGGCGACGACACGCCGCGCCTGAGCTTCTTCTGGAGCCTGCCGCGTGATGGCTTCGCGGCCTGGGAGCAGGCCGGGCTGGCGCCGTGGCTGGAAGAGATCGCGCAACTGTGGCCCGAAGCACGCGCGCGTCTGCACGGTGTCACCGTGCAGTCCCAGCTGGCGCGGGCCAGCTACCGCGACGCGGTGATGGACCGCTGGTACCGGGGGCGGCTGGTGCTGGCCGGCGACGCGGCCCATTCGATGAGCCCGCAGCTCGGCCAGGGCGTGAACATGGCGCTGCTGGATGCGCTGGCGCTGCGCGACGTGCTGCGCGCCGAGGACGATGTCGATGTGGCGCTGGCCCGCTACCAGGCGCAGCGCAAGGCGCACGTGGGCATGTACCAGTTCTGGAGCCGCTGGCTGACGCCGGTGTTCCAGTCCGACCGCGACTGGGTGGCGCGCGCACGCGACCTGTTGTTCAAGCCAATGGGGCGCATGCCGGGTGGCCGCGGACACATGCTGCGCGTGCTCAGCGGCACCCAGCACGGCCTGTTTGGCAGGTTGCCGCTGGAGGAGGCCTTCATCGCCGCGTTGCAGGAACACCACGGCCGTTAGCACGCCCTTGGCGGGCATGCGGCAGAATCGGGTGTCAGACCCCGGGAGCCGACGCCATGCCATCGCAGCCGCCACCGTTCGAAACCCACGTCGTCGACAACCAGGTGCCGCCCTTCGGCGGGCGGGACCTGTGGCAGGACGACCTGGTCCTGCAGCAGGCGGTGGTGCGCGAGGGCGCGGCGTTCTTCAGCGCCGAACTGCGCCACTACGGCACGCTGGCCGGTGGTGACCTGTACCGCGCCGGTTTCGATGCCAACCGCCAGCGCCCGCAGCTGCGCACCCACGATGCGCAGGGACATCGCATCGATACGGTGGATTTCCATCCGGCGTACCACCAACTGATGGCCACCGCCAAAACCCACGGCGTCGCTGGCCTGTCATGGCATCGCCCGCGTCCGGGCGGGCATGTGGCGCGGGCGGCGCTGAGCTACCTGCACCACCAGGCCGAGGCCGGGACCAGTTGCCCGTTGACCATGACCCATGCCGCGGTGCCGGTGCTGCGGCAGGAGCCGGCGCTGGCCGACTGGGCCGACAAGGCCGCCGCGCCCTTCTACGACCCGCGCGACCTGCCGATCGGCGACAAGGTCGGCATCACGCTGGGCATGGGCATGACCGAAAAGCAGGGCGGTTCGGACGTGCGCGGCAATACCACCACGGCCACGCCACTGGCCGCCGACGGGGAATACAGCCTGGTCGGCCACAAGTGGTTCTTCTCGGCACCGATGTCCGATGGCTGGCTGGTGCTGGCGCAGGCCCCCGGTGGCCTGACCTGCCTGCTGATGCCGCGACGGTTGCCGTGCGGCCGTCGCAATGCCTTCCACCTGATGCGGCTGAAGGACAAGCTGGGTGATTGGGCCAACGCCTCCAGCGAGGTGGAGTTCTGCGGGGCGTGGGCGCGGCGGGTGGGCGAGGAAGGGCGGGGCGTGGCCACCATCATCGAGATGGTCATGTTCACCCGCCTGGATTGCATGCTCGGTGCGGCGGCGGAGATGCGCATGGCGCTGGCACAGGCACTGCACCATGCCCGGCACCGGCGCACGTTCGGCAAGCGGCTGGTCGAACACGCGCTGATGGCCAACGTGCTGGCGGACCTGGCCATTGAATCGGAAGCGGCCACGTCATTGGCGATGCGGGTGGCACGCGCGGTGGACGCCGCCCCGACCCAGCCGGCCGAGGCCGCGTTCGCGCGCATCGCCACCGCGATCGGCAAGTTCTGGGTCTGCAAGCGCGTTCCCGCGTTCGTCAATGAGGCCCAGGAATGCCTGGGCGGCGCGGGCTATGTCGAGGAGTCGATGTTGCCGCGGTTGTACCGGCAGGCACCGTTGAACTCGATCTGGGAAGGCAGTGGCAACGTGCAGTGCCTGGACGTGCTGCGTGCATTGGCGCGCGAGCCGCGCGCACTGCAGGCGTTGCTGGATGAACTGCAGCAGGCCGAAGGGCAGGGCGGGGCGTATGACGCTGCGCTGGAGGCGCTGCGCGTGCAACTGGCCGCCGGTGAGGTGGCCGAGGCCGATGCGCGCTCGCTGGTGGCACGGTTGGCGGTGCTGCTGCAGGCCGCGGTGCTGCGGAAAGCCGGTAGCCCGCTGGCGGAGGCGTTCGTGCAGTCGCGGGTTGCGCGCAGTGGTGGCGTCTACGGGCAACTGCCCGCCGACCTGCCCTTCGCAGGGATCCTGGCGCGCGCGTTGCCTGCCTGAACCGTTCGTTGTTGCCGCAGCGGCGAAGTCGCTGCCTGCGGCTGCTTCGGCGGCAAGGCTTCGGGCCTGCGGGAAGAACGCCACGCAGCCGCGCTCAGGCGGCCGCGTGGCGGTTCAGGTCAATGCTTGGCTTCGTCGGCCTTGGCGCGCGCGTCCTTAGCGACGTCATGCGCATGGTTGGCAGCCTTCTGCGCGGCGTTGGCGGTTGCCGCGCTGGCGTCGGCGGCGGCCTGCTTGGCTGCAGCGTCGGCATCGGCGGCGGCCTCCTTGGCGGCACTGCCAGCGTCGCGGGCAGCCTGGGCGGTGGCATCGGCGGCCTTGTCCAACGCCTGCTGTGATTCGGCGGCGGCATCACGGGTGGCCTGGGCGGCTTCGTGCGCGGCATCGCGGGTCGCATCGGCGGCCGAATCCGCCGCGTTGCGTGCCGCGGCGGCGGCATTGTCGGCAGCGGCGGCGGCATCACGCTTGGCCTGCTCGGCATCGGGGTTGTTGCAGGCAGCCAAGGCCAGTACCAGGCTGGTGGCCAGCAGCGGGGTGAGCAGCTTCATCGTGTCTCTCCTTGTGTGGGAACCCGGCCACAATCTAGGGCGACACGTATTCAGATCTTGTCAACGCGCGGGACGCCGGCAATAAAAAAAGCCGCTGGCGAACCAGCGGCTTTTCAAGACAAGCGTGGAAGCAGAAGTTATTACTTCTTGGCTTCTTCAGCAGCGTCCTTGGCTTCAGCAGCGACGTCCTTGGCGGCGTCGGCAGCGTCGGCAGCGGCGCCGGCAGCGGCGTCGGTGGCGGCGCCAGCAGCAGCCTGGGCAGCGTCGCCAGCGGCGTCAGCAGCGGTGGCGGCGGTGTCGGCAGCAGCCTGAGCGGCGTCAGCGGTGGCGGCGCCAGCGGTGGCAGCCTGGTCAGCAGCAGCCTGGGCTTCGGTGGCGGCCTGGTTGGCGTCGGCGGCAGCGTCAGCAGCCTGTTCCTGCTTCGAGCAGGCAGCCAGGGCCAGACCCAGGGTCATCGCGATCAGCAGCTTGTTGATGCTCATTTGTGAATCCTCGTCGTGAAATTTGGCAACGCGCCATTGCGCGCCGGGAACATGATGACAAGCCCATTTGGGGTGTCAAGCGGGTACGCATTCAGGTTTGAGAAAATCTGAGAAATTCCAATCAGATCAATTCGATGGCAATTGCGGTTGCTTCGCCGCCGCCGATGCACAACGATGCGACACCGCGCTTGAGGCCGCGCGTGCGCAAGGCATTTACCAGCGTAACCACCAGGCGCGCGCCCGAGGCGCCGATCGGGTGGCCCAGTGCGCAGGCACCGCCATTGACGTTGACCTTGCCGTGCGGAATGCCCATTTCGCGGATCGGCGCCATGGCCACGACGGCGAAGGCTTCATTGATCTCGAACAGGTCCACGTCGGCCACGCTCCAGCCGGCCTTTTCCAGCACCTTGCCGATCGCGCCGAGCGGGGCGGTGGTGAACCATTCCGGCTCCTGCGAGAAGGTGGCATGGGCCACGATGCGGGCCAGCGGCTGCACGCCACGCTTGGCGGCATCGTCGGCCGAGAGCAGGACCACCGCGGCGGCGCCGTCGGAAATGCTGGACGAGCTGGCGGCGGTGACGCTGCCGTCCTTCTTGAAGGCCGGGCGCAGGGTCGGGATCTTGGCGATGTCCGACTTGCCGGGCTGCTCGTCCTGGTCCACCTCGACCTCGCTCTTGCGGGTGGCGACCTTCACCGCAACGATCTCGTCGTTGAAGGCACCGTTGGCCTGGGCGGCCTGGGCGCGCTTGACCGACTCGATGGCGTAGGCGTCCTGCTCCTCGCGGGTGAAGCCGAACTTGCTGACGGTGGCTTCGGCGAACACGCCCATGGCCTGGCCGTCGTACGGGTTGGTCAGGCCATCCCATGCCATGTGGTCCACGGCCTGGAAGTTGCCGTAACGGTTGCCGGTACGCGAGTTGGGCAGCATGTGCGGGGCGTTGGACATGGACTCCATGCCGCCGGCCACCACGATGCTGGCCGAGCCGGCCTTGATCAGGTCATGGCCCAGCATGATGGCCTTCATGCCCGAACCGCAGACCTTGTTGAGCGTGGTGGCGCCGGTGCTGATCGGCAGGCCGGCGGCCAGTGCGGCCTGGCGGGCCGGGGCCTGGCCCAGGTTGGCGGGCAGCACGCAGCCCATGATCACTTCGGAAACGTCGCCAGCGGCAACGCCGGACTGGGCGAGGGCGGCGCTGATCGCGGCCGAACCCAGGGTCGGGGTGGGGACGCCGTTGAACTGGCCAAGGAAGGAGCCAATGGCAGTGCGCTTGGCGGCGGCGATGACGATGTCGGACATGGGCAATCTCGGTTATACCTTGCGGCAATTATCGAACGTCCCCGGTGGCAGGCCCATTGGACCATCGGCACATCCATCAGGGGGACGGACTGTCGTTGCAGTATAGAAGGTCGGGGTGCCGTAGCCTGATGCGGCGAATACCTGAATTGGTGATGTCACTACGGGGAGAGTGGGAATGGGGAGCAATGCGCAAGTCAATCTGTTGGCCGTGGCGCTGCTGCTGGCGCTGACGGGCTGTGGGGGCGGTGGCGGAAGCAAATCCAACCCACCACCACCGGTGAGTCCGCCGCCCACGACGCCACCGGTAACACCGCCAGTCATTCCCCAGCCGGCCATTGATGCACATCTTGCGCTGACCAATGCGTGGGATGGGCGAGGGGGGGCTTACAACGGTGCTGGCATCCGTATCGGTGTGGTCGACTCGGGGGTGATGCGCAATCACCCTGCGTTGGCGGGGCGTGTGGTCGCCAGCTATTTCTACCTGGACCCCGCGCGGAACAATGCCAATGTGGATGATGTGGTGGGGCATGGCACGGCGGTGGCGGAGTTGGCCGCGGGAGCACCCACCGGCTCCTGGCCGGGCGGCATCGCGCCAGGGGCGCAGATCGTCTCGGCGCGGATCATCGCCGACGAGCGGCCTACCGACGATGGCTCGGGGCAGGGCAACGAAGTGGATGGTGCACTGGGCTTCGCCCCGATCCATGAGGACCTGATCCGTGCCGGCGTGCGGATCATGAACAACTCCTGGGGAGGGCTGTATTGGACAAGGCCCACCGCGACCGCGCCCATCGCCGCCGAGTACCGGCCCTTCATCATCGACAATGACGGGCTGGTGGTGTTTGCCACCGGCAACGAGTCTCGCACCAATCCTTCCAGCATGGCCGCGCTGCCGAGCCAGCCGGGGCCCAACGGCACGCTGCCGGCGGCTGACCTGGAGCGAGGCTGGCTGGCCGTGGCCGCGCTCGATACCGCCAACCCGACACAGCTGGCGTCCTACTCCAATGCCTGCGGTGTGGCGAAGAACTACTGTCTGGTCGCACCGGGTACGGCGGCGTACGTCAGCCATGACAGCACCACGGGCAACCTGCGCTATCAATACAACAGCGGTACATCGTTCGCCGCGCCGTTGGTGTCCGGTGCCGCAGCATTGGTGTGGCAGAAGTACCCCTATTTCAACAACGACCTGGTGCGGCAGACGTTGCTGGGATCGGCCACCGACCTGGGCGCACCGGGGCCGGATGCCGTGTTCGGGTACGGTCTGCTGAACGTCGGCAAGTCCATGCGTGGGCCGGCCAGGCTGGACTGGGGCGATGTGCATGTCGTTCTGCCCAAGGGAAACTCGGAGCCGTGGTGGAACAGCATCAGTGGAGCGGGTGGCCTGACCATCGATGGCGGTGGTGAAGTGGTCGATGGCGTGGAAGATCCCACGCTTTCACTGAGTGGGCAGCACACGTTCACGGGTGGGCTTGCCATCACCGGTGGTGCCACGGTTTCGGTGAACGGCAGCCTCGTGTCCGACGTTACCGTGGGGAAGGGTTCCTACCTGTATGCATGGGAAGTGACGTTGCAGGGTGGTGTGATCAACAACGGTGTGATGCAGATCAACTCGGCCGAGCACGTGCAGGTCGAAACCCGTTTGAACGGTGACGTCGTCAACAACGGAGTCTTCTTCAACCGCGATTTCTCCCATACCACGCTGGGGGGCGATTTCACCCAATCCGCCACCGGTGAATACTGGACGTATCTGGGGACCGACCCGCTGCACATCGAGGGCAGTGCGACGTTGGATGGCGGTCTGTACATCCATGGGCTGGCGCCTGGTTACATAGCGCGGCACAAGACCGAAATCCTGATCGCCGATGGCGGTGTCAACGGGGAGTTTGCCTGGCAGGGATACAACGCCGGGCTCCTGCTGGATGCGACAGTGGGATATGGAGCTGATCGGGTATGGCTGGATGTGGACCGCGCCGATGTGGCCACCACCGCGCTGCGGATGGCGGACATCAGCCCTGCGTCGTTATCGGCCGCGCGTCGCGTCGAGGGGGCATTCCAGGCGATTGATGCGGTGCTGCAGCCGGTCGCTCCCGGCAGGAACGTGGTGGTTGACCATGACTTCATTTCCGCTGCAGCCCAGGTGCAGCGAGTGCCGGATGTGCAGGCATTGAACCGGACACTCGAAAGTCTGTCCGGCCAGGCGCACGCGGCAGCCACGGTGATGACCTTCGACAGCATCGACATGAACCGGCGGGCGCTCTCCACCCAGTTCGCACAGAGCACCGGCAACGGGCCGAACCCGGCGAGCTGGATGCGCTCGTTGGGAGGAACTGGCCAAGGGGGATATCTGGGGAATGACTACAACGCAAGTGGTTGGATGATGGGGCAGGAGATCGGTATCGGCGGTGGCGTACTGGGTTTCGCTTTCGGCGAAACCCGTGCCAGCACCACGGCGGGTGGCGCGCAGGACCGCAGCCGGGATCGACAGGCCCAGTCCCAGTTGTACGCCGGTTGGCGCATGGGCCAGGCGTACGTGTTGGGCCAGGCCGGCTTTGGCCAGTATCAGCGCGAGATGGATCGCAACCTGCTGCTGGGCAATGAACGTGCCGGCGTGCATGCGCGGTACAGCGGTAACTTCCTGTCTGGCAGCGTGGAGGGAGGCTACCGTCTGGGCGGGCAGGGCGGCGTGTCACTCACGCCCTATCTGGCGGCCGAGTACACCCGTATCGACAACGATGCCTTCCGCGAGCAGGGGGGCTACGGCTTCGGCCTGCAAGCCGGGGGCTGGAGCAGCAGCCGTACACAGGCGCTGGCGGGTGTACGTGGGCAGTATCTGTGGCGCGGATTGGCGGTCAACGGCTACGCCGAATGGCAATACGCGTTTTCTGCCAATGGCATGGCGCTGGATGCAGGCTTTGTCGGTATCGACGCGTGGGCGCCGTTGGCGGGTCTGCAGCCGGCACGCTCGGGGGGGCTGCTTGGCTTGTCGCTGGATTCGTGGCTGTCGCGCAACACGCGGCTGTCCTTGGGCTACGACCAGCGGTTTGGAACGCGAAAGGACATCCAGCAGGTGTCGCTACGGCTCTCCCAGGCTTTCTGAGGGCTGGGGGAAGGGGTAGGGGCGAAGGCAGCATCGCCTTCGCCTCCGGCCGCGCTGCGGCAATGCAGAAGAGCGCAGGCCAATGGAGGGGCGATGGACGGGGAGGCCGGAATGCCTCCTCTCCTTACTTCCTTCATCAGCCCCTGAGCCGAGGCCAGGCGCCGCGTGGGCAGTTGCCGCCCTGTCATCCCGCTCCCACAGGGGGAGACTGCGCCTTACTCGCCGCGCAGGCGGTTCATCCGCGGGGTGGAACGGCCCATCGGCATCTTCAGCTTGCCGATGGCTTCCAGCCGGGCTTCGGCGATGCGGTCGGCCGCGCGCTGCGGGGAGACATCCTCGCGCTCGGACTGGTCGAAGATCCTGCCGAGGTTGTGGTAGATGCTGCGGATCAGGCGCATCGCGCGTTCGCGGTTGTAGCCGTCGATCTCCAGCGACACATTCATCACGCCGCCGGCGTTGACCGCGTAATCCGGGGCCCACAGCACGCCGCGCTTGTACAGCTCGTCGCCCACCGCATGGCTGGCCAGCTGGTTGTTGGCGGTGCCGCAGATGACCTTGACCTTGAGCCGGTCCAGCGTGGCCATGTCGATCGCGCCTTCCATCGCGCAGGGCGCCAGCACGTCGGCGGCGACATCGTAGATGGCGTCGGGCTTGACCGCCTCGCAGCCGTACTCGCTGACCGCGCGCTGCACCAGCACCGGGTCCAGGTCGGTCACGTACAGCTTGGCGCCGCGCTCGCGCAGCAGCTTCACCAGCTCCATGCCGATATGGCCCAGGCCCTGCACGGCGATGCCGAGCTTGCCGATCTCCTCGTGCCCGAACTGGCGCTTGACCGAGGCCATCAGTGCCTGCAGGGCGCCATAGGCGGTGAACGGGGCCGGATCGCCGGAGCCGCCATGGACCTGGTGGACGCCGGTGACGTAGCCGGTCTCCAGGTAGATGTTCTCCATGTCGTTGACGTCGGTGCCGACGTCCTCGGCGGTGATGTAGCGCCCGCCCAGGGCCTCGACCTGGCGGCCGAAGGCGCGGAACAGCACCTCACTCTTGTCGGTGCGCGGGTCGCCGATGATCACCGCCTTGCCGCCGCCGACGTTCAGCCCGGCGAGCGCGTTCTTGTAGGTCATGGTCCGGCTGAGCCGCAGCACGTCGCGCAGGGCGTCGTCGGTATTGGCGTAGGGGCGCATGCGCACGCCGCCCAAGGCAGGGCCCAGCGTGGTGTTGTGGATGGCGATGATTGCCTTCAGGCCGGCTTCGCGGTTCTGGCAGAACACGACCTGTTCATGGCCGGAAGTCTCGAGGGTTTCGAAAAGCATGGAAGCTCCGATGGCGTTTGTTGCCACAACGTCAGTGATCCTGCAGGCAAACAGCAGGCCGGAAAACAAAAAATGCGACTTCCTCGTGTGCAGGACGGGGGTCGCGGGCCGCCATTCTAATCCATTCCCGGTAGGGGAATGTTCAGGACGGTAGTGCCTGACTGGGCGCTTGGCTTTGCCCAGACAGGGGGCGTCGCCATCACCCGATAGCGCAAACGGCGAAAAGGTCACGCTGCGCTGCAACCTGACCTGCCGCGCGCGCGGTTCTATCATCGGTTTCAACAGAAACCGGATGTTGCACGGCCCATGAGTACTCCCGCCTCCCAGCTCCCGCAAGTCCAGCCGGAGTCCACCCCGCTGCGCTTCGTCACCGCCGCCAGCCTGTTCGATGGCCACGACGCGGCGATCAACATCATGCGCCGCCTGATCCAGGCGCAGGGCGCGGAGGTCATCCACCTGGGCCACAACCGCAGCGTCGAGGACGTGGTGCGGGCGGCGCTGCAGGAGGACGCCGACGCGATCGCGCTGTCCTCCTACCAGGGCGGCCACGTGGAGTACTTCAAGTACATGGTCGACATGCTCAGGGAGCGTGGGGCCGGCCATATCAAGGTGTTCGGCGGTGGCGGCGGCACCATCACCCCCGAGGAGATCCGCGAGCTGCAGGCCTACGGCGTGGAGCGCATCTACCACCCCAATGACGGCATGAAGATGGGGCTGGTGGAGATGATCGAGGACGTGGTGGCGCGCGCGGGCAAGGCGCGCGACGCCCGCGCTGCGGAGTCCGGCGACACCGCCCCGGCGATCGAGGACGAGATCGGCATCGGTCGGGTGCTGTCGCAGCTGGAGGACGGCGACCATTCCGAGGCGGAGCTGGCGCACCTGCGCAAGCAGTGGCAGCTGGCCTCCGGCAGGACGCCGGTGGTGGGCATCACCGGCACCGGCGGCGCCGGCAAGTCCTCGGTGACCGACGAATTGCTCAACCGCTTCCTGGCCAGCTTCCCGCAGATGCGCATCGCGGTGATCTCGGTGGACCCGACCCGCCGCCGCACCGGTGGCGCGCTGCTGGGCGACCGCATCCGCATGAACTCGCTGCGCTCCAAGCGCGTGTACATGCGCTCGATGGCCACCCGCCGCCAGCACGCGGCGATCAACACCGTGCTGCGCGATTGCATCGGCTTCCTGAAGTCGCTGCAGTTCGACCTGGTGATCGTCGAGACCGCCGGCATCGGCCAGAGCGATTCGGAGATCGTGGACCTGGTCGACTTCCCGATGTACGTGATGACCAGCGATTTCGGCGCGCCGAGCCAGCTGGAAAAGATCGACATGCTCGACTACGCCGAGCTGGTGGTGCTCAACAAGTTCGACAAGCGCGGCGCCGAGGATGCGCTGCGCGACGTGCGCAAGCAGTGGAAGCGCAACCGCACCGCCTTCACGATGAAGGACGAGGACGTGCCGGTCTACCCGACCATCGCCAGCCAGTTCAACGACCCGGGCATCAGCTGGATGTTCGCCAACCTGTGCCGCCTGCTGCGCGAGAAGGTCAAGGCCGACGCCGGGCTGCAGCCGCGCATCGATACGACGCTCAAGGAGCCGCGCGCCACCGTGCTGATCCCGGGCAGCCGCGTGCGTTACCTGGCCGAGATCGCCGAGCAGGGCCGTGGCATCAACGCCCGCATCGACTCGCAGGCCGAGGTGGCCGAGCGTGCGCAGAGCCTGTGGCAGGCGCTGAAGGAACTGGGTGATGCGGCTTTACCGGGCGCGCTGGATCTGTACCCGGCCGATGCCCTGGCCGACGCCGCTGCCGACAACAGCATCCGCACCCTGCGCCAGCGCTACAACGATGCCGTGCAGTCGCTCGACTCCGAAGCACTGCGCCTGCTGCGCGAATGGCCCGCGCGTCTGAAGTCGATCACCGAACCGGTCAATGAGTACCAGGTGCGCGGCAAGACCATCCGCGTGGAGAACTACCGCGAGTCGCTCAGCCACCAGCAGATCCCCAAGATCGCCGCGCCCACCTACCGCAGCTGGGGCGAGCTGCTGGTGTTCCTGCAGAAGGAGAACCTGCCCGGTTCCTATCCGTACACCGGCGGCGTCTACCCGTACCGCCGCAGCGGCGAGGACCCGATCCGCATGTTCGCCGGCGAAGGCACGCCCGAGCGCACCAACCGCCGCTTCCATTACCTCAGCGTCGGCCAGCCGGCCGCGCGCCTGTCCACCGCCTTCGACAGCGTGACGCTGTATGGCGAGGACCCGGCGCCGCGCCCGGATATCTACGGCAAGATCGGCAACTCCGGCGTCAACATCCCCACGCTGGACGACATGAAGAAGCTGTACTCCGGCTTCGACCTGTGCGCGCCGACCACCTCGGTGTCGATGACCATCAACGGCCCGGCGCCGATGATCCTGGCGATGTTCATGAACACCGCCATCGACCAGCAGGTCGAGAAGTACCTGCAGGAAGACCCGGCGCGCTGGACCGAGGCCGAGGCGAAGATCGCGAGGATCTTCGAAGGCCGCACCCGACCGCAGTACCACGGCGAGCTGCCGCCGACCAACAACGGCCTGGGCCTGGCGCTGCTGGGTGTCACCGGTGACCAGTTGGTCGATGCCGACACCTACGCGCGCATCAAGGCCGAGACGTTGTCCACGGTGCGCGGCACCGTGCAGGCGGACATCCTCAAGGAAGACCAGGCGCAGAACACCTGCATCTTCTCCACCGAGTTCGCGTTGCGGATGATGGGCGACATCCAGCAGTACTTCGTCGACCACAAGGTACGCAACTTCTACTCGGTGTCGATCTCCGGCTATCACATCGCCGAAGCCGGCGCGAACCCGATCAGCCAGTTGGCCTTCACCCTGTCCAACGGTTTCACCATCGTCGAGTACTACCTGGCGCGTGGCATGAGGATCGATGACTTCGCGCCCAACCTGTCGTTCTTCTTCTCCAATGGCATGGACCCGGAGTACACCGTGATCGGCCGCGTGGCGCGCCGCATCTGGGCGCGGGCGATGCGCGAGCGTTATGGCGCCAACGAACGCAGCCAGATGATGAAGTACCACATCCAGACCTCCGGCCGCTCGCTGCACGCGCAGGAGATCCAGTTCAACGACATCCGCACCACGTTGCAGGCGCTGTATGCGCTGTTCGACAATTGCAACAGCCTGCACACCAACGCCTACGACGAGGCGATCACCACGCCGACCGAGGAGAGCGTGCGTCGCGCGGTGGCGATCCAGATGATCATCAACAAGGAGCTGGGGCTGAACTTCTGCGAGAACCCGTGGCAGGGCAGTTTCATCGTCGACAAGCTGACCGACATCGTCGAGGAGGCCGTGTACAAGGAGTTCGAGGCGATCAGCGAGCGCGGTGGCGTGCTGGGTGCGATGGACACCATGTACCAGCGCGGCAAGATCCAGGAAGAGTCGCTGTACTACGAGCACAAGAAGCACGACGGCAGCCTGCCGCTGGTCGGCGTCAACATGTTCCTGCCCAAGGAGCATGCCGGCGAGGTGGCCACCGAGATCGAGCTGATCCGCTCGACCGAGGAAGAGAAGGGCCAGCAGATCGAGAACGTGCACAACTGGCAGCGCAACCGCAACGCGCTGGCACCGGCCGGCGAGACCTCGCATTCGCATGAGGTTGAAGGCGTGGCGGCTGATGAAAGCGATGTGCATGACGGCCATGGCTTGGCGTATCTGCAGAAGACCGCGCGTGATCGCCGCAATGTGTTCGAAGCGCTGATCGAGGCGGTCAAGACCCACAGCCTGGGCCAGATCAGCCATGCCCTGTACGACGTGGGTGGCGAGTACCGCCGCAACATGTAATCGAAGCGGGTAGTGCCGAGCCATGCTCGGCACGAAGCCCGTGCTGCCGAGCCGAAGTCGCCAGCCCGGATAGATGGCCCCGCGGGGGCGAAATCGGCTGTTATTCTTCGCCAACGTCTTGATGAAGTGGGCGCGCGAGGCATGGCTGAATATTCAAAGGATGTGTCCCCGGTCGGCTGGTACGTCGGTTCGTATCAGTTGCGCTTCGTTGAGTTGGATGCGTTTGAGAACGACGATCCTGATGCGGAATTCACGGTCTGGGAGAACACCGTCATCGTGAAGGCCGATAGCTTTGCAATCGCATACGAGAAGGTGATTGCGGTTGGTATGGAGGCGACATCACCCTACAAAGGCGGCGATCAAGGTATCCCAGTGCAATGGCTCTTTGAGGGGGTTACCGAGTTGCTTCCAATCTACGAACCCCTTGATGACGGTGCGGAGATCATGTGGGCAGAGCACCCGGCGACCAAATTGACGAGACTGCGTCAGCGAGCCAGGTCGCTGGAGGACCTGAGGCAGCGCTTGGATCAGGACGCAGGGCAAGGGTGATCGCATGGGTCCACAATTGGGAACCGTTTCTTTTTACTGTAGGCAGCAACATGGATAGACGGCGTTTCATCGGTGGTACCGCCTTGGCAGCCACGCTGCCGCTGCTCGGCCTGCAGGGCGCGATGGCAGCGCCGCGTGGGCGTCTGCTGCCGCCGGCCCTGAACAAGGGCGACACCGTCGGGCTGGTCAGCCCGTCCTCGGCCAGCAGCGATCGATTGAGCCTGCAGCTGGCGCGCGAAGCGATGGAAGCGTTCGGCCTGAAGGTGAAGACCGGCGCACACTACGACGCGCGCCATGGCCACCTGGCCGGTACCGATGCCGAGCGCGCCGGTGACCTCAACGCGATGTTCGCCGACACGCAGGTCAAGGCGATCGTCTGCGTGCGGGGTGGCTCCGGTGCCGCGCGGCTGCTGCCGCTGCTGGACTACGCCCGCATCCGCGCCAACCCCAAGATCCTGCTGGGTTACTCGGACATCACCGCCCTGCACAGCGCCATCCAGGCCCGGACCGGGTTGGTGACGTTCCATGGGCAGATCGGCTCGGGCACCTGGAACCGCTTCAACGCCGACCAGTTCGAGCGCCTGTTCTTCAAGCGCGAGCTGATGCACTACCAGAACCCGGTGGTGGATGCCGACGACGAGCTGGTGCCGCGCCGCAACCGCACGCTGACCCTGCGCGGTGGCACGGCCCAAGGCGAGTTGGTCGGCGGCAACCTCACCGTGCTGACCGCCTTGGCCGGGTCGCCGTACCTGCCGGACTTCACCGGCAAGATCCTGTTCCTGGAGGACGTGGAAGAGGCGCCTTACCGCATCGACCGCATGTTCAGCACGTTGAAGCTGATGGGCGCGCTGGACAAGGTCGCCGGCTTCATCTTCGGCGAATGCACCGATTGCACGCCGGGCGACGGTTACGGCTCGCTGACGCTGGACCAGATCTTCGACGACTACATCCTGCCGCTGAAGATCCCGGCCTATCGCGGTGCGATGATCGGCCACATCCGCGAGCAGTTCATCGTGCCGGTCGGCGGCAAGGTGGCGATGGACGCCGATGCCGGCACATTCGAACTGCTGGAGCCGGTGTTCGCAGGCGCGTGAGTGGCAACGGGCGCTGCGATCAACGCTGCGCCCGTTGACTCATTCTTCCTCGTCCGCGTCGTCTTCTTCACCCTCGTCCTCGAGGGACTGCCACCAGGCGCTGCCGGCCACCGGGGGCGGGGGCGCACGTTCGCGTGTTTCGATGGCGTCAACGTGACGCCCGGCATGGCCATCGGCCCAATCCCTGAGCAGCTTCTCCACCGACCTGCGGCTCTGCGCGGCGACGCCGAGGTTGCGCTCGGCCTGCCACGCGGCGTCTTCCTGCGCGGCGTGCTGATGCGGCGCACCGTAACTGCAACGCAGGCAGTAGTGGCGGATGCTGCGCGTCCAGTCCTCGGCGTGGCCGATGCCGGGCACGGTCGCCCGCAGCAGCGCATCCAGGTCGTCCTGGCCATCGGCGCGAACGAACACCACGAAGGTCTGGAACAACGACGGCACCAGCCGGCCCAACTGGTTGAACACATGCACCTCGCGCTCGCCGTCGAAGCGGCTGCCGGTCGACGCACCATCGTGCAGCACGATGTCGCCGAAGCGGTGGCCGCTTTCCGGCAGCGGTACGTTGAGCACGCGTGCGCGCACCGGATCAACGCGGCGCACGAAGACGGTCTCGCCACCCTGCCAGGGGTTCAGGCGAACCACGGCCACGCCGAAGTCGCCATCGATCGGGCCTTCGGTTCCGGGCAGGGCGATGCCGCAGGCGGTCCATAGTTCACGCACGGTGTCCCAGCGGCCGAGCGCGGTGGCGGCGATGGCCGCGTTCCAATGCTCGGCCTGGCCGTGTTCCTCGTTCAGGGCGATGGCCTGCAGGTTGTGCCGCAGCGAGGCGGGCCAGTCCAGCAGGTACTTGTGCACCAGCCCCTGCATGTAGTGGTAGTAGCGGTTGTCCGGGTGATGCTGGAGCAGGCTGCCGAAATCGCGTGCGGCGTCTTCCAGCGCGCCATCATCCACCGCGGCATAGGCGCGGTGATGGATCTGCTCCAGTTCATCGGGGGTGTCGTTCATGCCGCTGCCAGTGTCCAGGTCGGCGCATGATCGCACGGGCCTGCCGGCCAGGATCAGGGGGCGGGAGGGTCGACGGCCAGCCCGCGCTCGATGCGACGGTCGGGGATCAGCCACATCAGTGCCACGCCGACGTAGATCGCCTGCGCGACATGCACCTGCACGAAACTGACGACGATGCCGGTGAGGTAGAGCAGCGGCGACAGTTTTCCCTTCCAGTCCCGGCCGAGTACCTCGCGCAGGGTCGACTCCCTGCCTTCGGCGGCAACGATGCGTTGTTGCAGGAATGCATAGGCGATGGCCGCGGCCAGCAGTACGCAGCCGTAGGCGGCGGTAGGCAGCGGCAGCAGGTAGTAGTCATCCATCCAGCGCGTGGCGAACGGCAGCAGCGACAACCAGAACAGCAGGTGCAGGTTGGCCCACAGCACGCTGCCGGAGATGCGCTTGCAGGCCTGCAGCAGGTGGTGATGGTTGTTCCAGTAGATGCCCACGTAGATGAAGCTGAGCAGGTAGGCCAGCAGGGTGGGGATCAGCGGGCGCAAGGCCTGCAGGGTGCCGCCCTCCGGCGTTTTCACCTCCAGCACCATGATGGTGATGATGATGGCCATGACCCCATCACTGAATGCTTCAAGCCTGCCCTTGCCCATGTGTGGTTTCTGCCAGTCAGTGGTGGGTACGTGGTTGCCGCACAGTATCGGCCGACGGCGTGAGGGCGCCGTCGGGATCCACCGGCGGCCTCACAGCAGCCGCGTGCCCAGCGGGACGTCGTGCTCGGGCACGCACAGGCTGACCCGGCCTTCGGCATCGTGGAAGCCGGTGACCAGGCATTCGGACATGATCGGGCCGATCTGCTTGGGCGGGAAATTGACCACCGCCACCACTTGCTTGCCAACCAGCGTGGCGGGGTCGTACAGGGCGGTGATCTGGGCGCTGGACTTGCGCACGCCCAGTTCCGGGCCGAAGTCGACCTGCAGCTTGTAGGCAGGCTTGCGGGCTTCGGCGAACGGCTCGGCGGCAATGATGCGGCCGACGCGCAGTTCGACCTTGGTGAAATCATTCCAATCGATCGTTTCCATGGTGCCTCGGTGGTTGGGGCTTGCCCTGCGGTGGTGGATGAGGCCACCACGGCGATGCGGGTTGTGCAGTACTGCCGACGTCAGGTGGCTGCCGGCAGGGGGACGTAGACCTCGTGCCACAGCACGACCTTGCCATCCGCGTCGAAGCGCATCAGCAGCATCGCGCGGAAGTGTTCGCGGCGGCCGTCGCCGTAGGCGATGTGCGCCCGCATCGACAGGGTGACGGCATCGCCATCGGCCAGCGCGTGGTCGACGTCGTAGTCGATGCCCGCCATGCCGGCCTTCATGCCGTTGAGGAAAGCCAGGTAGTCGGCACGGCTGGCGGCGTAGTGGCGCCCATTCGGCTCGACCACGAAGTGCTCGGCGAAGCATTCGCCAACCTGCGCTTCGCTCAGCACCGAGGTGGCATTCAGATGCCGGCGGTTCCAGTCGAGGACGGCGTTCGCCTGGCGCAGCAGTTGTTCACGGTCGAGGGGCATGCAGCATTCCTTCAGGGGTGAGGGCCTTACAGCCAGCGTCGCGTGTGGGCACGGAAGGCGTCGAAGGCAGGGCCGAAACGCTGTGCCAGATGACGTTCCTCCGGGAGGATCTGGAAGCGTGTGATGTAGGCGATGAAGACAGGGACCACCCCCAGCGCGACGGCATTGCGCAGCCACAGGCAGGCGGCCAGCAGGACCAGCGCCTGGCCCAGGTACATGGGGTTGCGGGTGAAGCGGTAGACGCCGTGCGTCACCAAGTGCGCCGTACGCTGCGGGCGTAGTGGGTTGACCGTGGTGCCGGCGCGCTGGAACAGCAGCTTGGGCACCAGGTTGAGCAGTACCCCGGCGGTCGCCGTCACGGTGACGATGGTGACCCGCATCGGCAGGGAAAAGGCGAAGCCCGGCAGTTGGTGGGCACACAACCAGGCGAGCAGGCCGCACAGCAACAGCACGATCGGTGGCGGAAGGCGGGTGTCGAGCGTGGTCATGACGCAGCGATGCTACGCGCGTGATGCCCGTCCATCCAGTGCATCGGCAATGGCCGGTGATGGCTCAGAGGTTGTGCCCGATGCGCCACAGCACGCCGGCAGGATCGACCGGCGTGAAGTCGCGCATGTCCCAGGGTTGGTCGGCAACCGCGCTCACCCGGGTCTGGAAGCGTTCGATCACACCGCTTTCATGGACGTGCCGATGCCAGTCATCGGCGTTTTCCACCCGCAGGTGCATCATGAAATTGCCGGCATGCTCGGCCACGAAGAACGGCTGCAGCAGGAAGCGGGTGCCACCGTGCCGCACGTAGGCCAGCGCGTCGGAAGACCACGGGATCTCGAAGCCCAGCATCGTGTAGGACGCCATGGACCGGACGAGCTCGCGCGCGGGAACGGAGGCCTTGATCTCGACGGCGGCAAGGTTCATGGCGGTACGCTTTGGGGCGGGCAGGGGGGGATTGCACCACCGTCTGCGAGCGGTCCGTGCGTGCGGACGCCTGCCGGAAAAGCCAACGCCCGGAAGAACCCGGGCGTTGGCAGGGAACGTACAGCCGGCCGCGTGCTTACTGGATCGGCTGGTCCAGCATCAGCTGGCGGGCGAAACGCACCGGCGGTGCGCCGTAGGACAGGATCTGGTCGTGGTAGGCCTTCAGGTTGAAGTTGGCCCCCTGCTTGTCCTGCACCGCCTTGCGGGTGTCGAAGTGTTCCTGTGCACCGACGAAGTAGGTCGGCAGCTGGGCCGAGGTCAGCTGCGCACGCACCCACTTGCCGGCCGCTTCGCTTTCCTGCTGGAAGGCGTCGTGGGTCATCAGGTGCATGGCCTGCTCGCGACTCCAGTTGTCCACGTGCACGCCCTGGTCGAGGATGGCGTTGGAGATCGTGCGCAGGTAGAACTTCAGCTGCACCAGGTGGAACAGCGGGTCGTTATCCAGGTAGCCCTGTTCCTGCATCATGCGCTCGGTGTACACCGCCCAGCCTTCGGCGAACAGGCCCGAACGCAGCACGGCGCGCAGCGTGGACGGGAACTTGCCCGAGTGCCAGCCTTCCAGGTAATGGCCCGGCGTGCCTTCGTGGATCGACAGCAGGTGGATCATGCGGCTGTTGTACTCGCGCAGGAACGAGTCAACCTGCTTGTCGTTCCAGTCGTCCGGGATCGGCGAGACGGCGTAGAAGGTCTTCAGGTTCTTGTCCAGCGGGCCCGGCGAGTCGCAGTAGGCCACGGCCACGCCGCGCTGGAACTCCGGCATCAGGATGATGTCCACCGGTGCATCGGGCAGGGTCATCAGGTCATGCGTGCGCACGAACTCGGTGGACTGGGCCAGGGAGGCCTTGGCGTCGTCGACCACCTTGTCGCGCGCCGGCTTGTCGGCATAGGCCAGTTCCAGCGCGGCCTCGATGGCCTTCTGCTGCTGGTCGTCGGTCGGGTTGGCCGGCATTTCCGGTGCGCCCGGCTTGTCCTTCAGCACCTGCTGGGCGATGCCGTACATGTCCGCGCGCACGCGGGTCAGCTCGGCGCGGGCACGCTCGCCGATCTCGGCGCGCGAGAGCGAGGAGTTGAGCGAGAACTTCAGCTTCTGGTCGTACTTCTCCGCACCGATGCGGAAATCGCCCTTGGCGTTCGGCACCAGGGTCTTGTCCAGCCATTCCTGCTGCTCGGCCACGGCCTTGTTGAGGGCGTCGATGGCAGCGGTCAGGCGCTGCTGGTCGGCGGCCTCGAGCTGGCCGATGTTGGGCGTGATGAAGGTCTCGACCAGGCTGAGGATGCCCTTGTTCTGTTTGGCAACGGTCTCGGCGTGGATCTTCGGCACGCGGGCCGGGTCCAGGTTGGCACGGGCGGCGGCGAAGATCTGCGGGATCTTCTCGATGCGCGCGGTGGCCGACTTCAGGCGCTCGGGCAGCGGCGCGAACTCGCGGGCCATCAGGCCGTAGATGGCACTGCCGGCCAGGCCGTTGTAGACCTGCGGATCCCACTGCCAGGACTGCAGGGTTTCGTTGTTCCAGATATCGGACTGCAACTGGTTGCGCAGGATCGCGGCGTCGACCTGGTTCTCGCGGCCGAGCTTGCTGACGTCGACCTTGTCCAGGTCGGCGAGCAGGGCCTTGCTGGCTTCCAGGCTCTTCTTCTGGCCGTCGGCGCTGAGGTCGTCGAGCTCGCCGTCGTAGCGGTGGTCGCCGATCTGGGTGGCGCTGACCGGGGACAGCTGCATCCAGGTATCCAGCGCCTTCTTCGACAGTTCGGCGAACTGGGCGTCGGCCTGGCTCTGGCCGGCCTGCTCGGTGCTGGCGGTCGGAGCGGTGGGGGCTTGGCCGTCCTGGCAACCGGCCAGGCCGGCGAGCAGGGCGGCGGCGAGCAGGTGCTTGCGCATCGTTGATCCTGGAGCGTTGGGAAACCCCGAGCATAGGCCGGGTGCGGGGCGGGGCGCACCTGCCGTTGGTTGGGCGGGCCGTGCCGGATCGGGCAGGGGCAGGCGCCACCGCGCCTGCACATTTCCTTAGCGTTCGTATTCAGGCAGGTGGTTATGCTTGCGCGGCACGATCAATTCACGGGGAACAAGGACGCATGAAGTATCTGCAGGGAATGGGCTGGGCGGTCGGGTTGGGCGCATTGCTGGCATTGGCCGGCTGCGGCAAGCATGAAATGGCCAGCGCCGGCGCGGTGGCGGCCGAGGCGGTGCAATCGCCGGAAGGGGCCTTCCTGGCCTATGAACACACCGTGCAGCTGCAGCTGCCGGGCAAGGAGATCGCGCCGCGGGTGAAGGCGGTGGCCGAGGCCTGCCAGGGCGCGACGTTCGGCGACTGCGCCGTGTTGAATGTCTCGCAGCAGGCCGGCGACGCGCCGCGCGGGACGATCAAGGTGCGCATCGCCCCCAAGGGCGTGGAGCCACTGATCGCCCTGGCCGCCGACAAGGGCGAGGTCACCAACCGCGACACCGAGGCCGAGGACCTGGCCCAGCAGGTGGCCGATACCCGGTTGATGCAGGATCGCCTGAAGAACGAGCATGCGCGCCTGGTCCAGTACCAGCAGCGCAGTGACCTGGCGGTGGCCGACCTGTTGACCCTCTCGCAGCGGCTGTCCGAGATCGAGGCCGGGTTGCAGCAGGCCGACCGCGACGCCGCGCAACAGCATCGTCGTATCGACACCCAGTTGGTCACCCTGGATTTCGAGTCGACCAACAGCCAACGCAATCGCAGCGAGATCGGCCGTGCATTCGGCGATTTCGGCGAGATATTCACCACCAGCCTGGCCTACATGATCCGCGTGGCGGCGGGCCTGTTGCCGCTGCTGATCGTCGGCGGCTTCCTGTTGTGGTGCCTGCGCGTGTGGCTGCGCCGGCGCCGCGCGAAGAAGGGCTGAACGACAACGGCGCCGAAAGGCGCCGTTGTTCATTCAACCGTAGGAGGCGGTCAGCCGTGCAGGTGCAGTTCCGGTACCTGCTTCTCGTGCACGGCGAACAGCTCCTGGAACTCTTCCTCGTTCAGCTCGTCGGGCAGGTAGACCGCCACCTGGCTGACCGTGCCGTGTTCATCCACCCGCTCACGCGGACCAGCACGCAGCGAGATCTCGCGGTCCTTCCAGGTGGTCACCATCGGGGCGTCTTCCCACTGGGTGACTTCGGCGTTGTCGTTGTCCCAGAGCACGACGATCGTATACATGCGTGTAGTTCCTCTTCAGCTGCGGCGTTCGCTGGTGATGGTGGCGCCTTCGCGCATCACCAGGGTCACCGGCGTGCGCTGGACCACGTCCAGCAGGCGTTCCCATTGCGCATCGCTCAGTGGGCCGGTGGCCGACAGCACGCGATGCACCTGCAGCTTACCGGCTTCGTCGCGGCTGGAGGTCAGCTCGGCGCTGAACTTGCCCAGGTCCCAGCCTTTCTTCTGTGCATACATGCGCAAGGTAATCGCCGTGCATGAGGCCAACGAGGCCAGGTACAGGTCGAACGGCGCCATGCCGGCCCCCTGTCCGCCCAGGCTTGGTGGTTCATCGGCGATCAACTGGTGCTTGCCGTTGCTGATGGCATGCGCGTAATCGGTATCGGTGGATTCGATGGTGACGTGTGCCATGGCAGCTGCTCCGGTAGTAGGGATGGGCCTACGTTAGCTGCTGGAGGTATCGGCCGGTAGGTCGGGCCGGTGGCCGGATCGTTCCATCGCCTGAACGATGCGGCGGCTCAGGCTGCGCCGGCCGGCGCCATCTCCCGTTCTTCCGCGCGTACCAGCGCAGCCACCGCCGACTGCAGCATCCGCGGCGCGATGTAGTGCCGATGCACCGGGTCCACCACCCCCATGTAGGCGCGGCCGAACAGGTTGCGGCAGCGCACCCGCGTGGACAGCGTGAACAGCATGCCATCGCCGTCGCGCTGCACCGAGACACCGCTGCGGAACCCAAGGTGGCGATCGTCGGCCCCCAGCAGCACCTGCGCGTGCTCGGCGTCGACCTGGGCGTCCAGCACCGGGAAGCGTAGCGCGAAGCGCTGTGCCGCCGAATCGTTGAGCAGCGACGACACCGGGCAGCCCAGCGTGGACGTGCGCAACCCCAGCGGCTTGACCAGCAGGTTGCGGAACCGCATCAGGCCGCTGACCGGCGCGGCCGGCTGTTCGATGAAGGCCTCCAGCAGGCGTACCAGCAGGTGTTCCGGCGACTGCCGCCCGAGCCAGCGGGTGTCGATGCGGATCTGCACGCTGTCCTGGTGGTGATGACCGTGCAATTGCGCGGCGAGCAGGGAGCGTGCGGGCAGGGCAGGCAGTGTGCACGTGCGCAGCGCGGGCAGGTCCTGGCCGACAATCCCATGCAGCCGGCACAGGCGGGCGAGCGTCTGGCGCGCCCGGCCGACATGCCGACGCAGGTGCGCACACAGGCCGATGCACCAGGACGTGTCCATCGCGTGGGTGAAGCCCAGCGTGGTGGTCGGGACCGGCGCCTTGGCCGGGTCGAGCTGCGACAGCGCCTGCAGCAGCGCCGGAGGCAGCAGTTCGGTCAGGCTGGCCAGGTCCGCTTCGCCGCGACCGACCTGTGCGCGGGTGGCCGGGTCCAGCTCACCGGCGGTTTCGTCCGGGTGGCACGACACCGCGAACAAGGCCGGGTGCTGCCCGTTGCCGTGCAGGGGCTGGAACTGGTGCCAGGTGCGTGCCGCCATGCGTACGGTGAACAGGCAGTCGGCGGGGATCTCGACGTGGCGCAGGCCTTCCAGCGCACCGGCCTCGGCCGATGGGGTGGCCGGGATGAATCGCAGCCGTGCGCCGCCGCTGCCGCTGACCGCGGTGAACAGGCGCGGGCCGGCGTGCCGATGGAACGGATGGCCGGCGCTGCCGACCGAAAAGGTGTACAGCGAGGCGGGATCGTGTGCCGCGAAGTCGGGTGCGGACAGGCGTACCGATGGCTCATCGAGCGCATCGTTGAACTGCGGGTGATGCTGCTGGCGCTGGCCGGCACGCAGGGCCAGCGCATCGCCGGCACCAGGATCAAGCTGGCTGAGCAGGGTGACTTCCACCGCCCGCCTTCCATCGGCGGCGGCAATCGAGACACGGGGAAAACTGCGGTCGCGGGTCGTGCGGGTGCGTTCCATGGCGTGCCTCGATGGCGATCAGGTAGCGGGTTTGGCCTTGGCCTTGCGGCGCGATTCGCGTTGCAGCGGGCCGGCCGTGGGGCAGACCTCGAAGGCGAACCTGCTGAGGGTGTTGACCATGTTGTCCGGGGTGAGCCGGTAATAGACGAACTGGCCGCGGCGCTCGCTGGTGACCAACCCGGCGGCAGCCAGCACCGACAGGTGGCGGGAGATGGCCGGTGCGCTCATGTCGAAGCGCTGGCCGATCTCGCCGGCGGTGAGTTCCTGCGCGGACAGGTAGGCCAGGATCTCGCGGCGTGGACGCGAGGCCAGGGCTTCAAAGATCTGGTCGGCAGCCATGGGTAATCACTTAACTAATTCGTTAATTGATTAATTGCACGGGCGCGCCGTGCTGTCAAGCGTGGATGCAGGGCGGCGGGGGCGCCTTGCGCCCGGTCCTCTCCTTTGCGGAGCAAATGGCAGGACCGGGCAGGGGCAGAGCTGGCCCGCGTGATCCACTTCGGGCAGGCCTTGCCGCCCGGGTCGACCGCTTATTTCACCGCCGCACCCACGCGTACCGGCAGCGGGATGTTGCACAGGTCGATGTGCCCGGCGGCACGCTTGTAGAAGCCGTCCACGCGGTTGCGGCGCGCTTCCACCGCATCGGCGAAGGTTTTGGAATCGGTGCGCAGCACCTGCAGTGGCACACGCTGGTCGGCCGGAAGCTCGCTGGCCAGCTGGATCGAGATGATCGGCGTGCGCTCGGCGGCATTCTCGTAGAAGCCCATCGGATCCGGGCCGCGGGTGATGGTGCTCAACAACTCCATGCCCTTGAGCACGCGCCCGACCACGGTGATGTTGCGGTCCAGCTGGCGCGGCGATTGCCCGGTGACCACGTACAGCTCCGCGCCGACGCTGCTGTCCTCGTCATTGTTGCGGCCGGCACCCAGCGCACCATAGCAATGGGCCAGCCATGCCTTCCCGCCATCGCTGCCGACCGCGAAGTCACCGACGAAGCCGGTCTTCGCTGCCCAGCCGTCGCGGTCGGGCAGGGCGGTGAACGCCAGCCCCTGCGCCGGGCGCTGGAACTCGGCCGGCAGGTGCGGCTTGGCGCTGCCCATCGACTTGGCCTTGGCGGTGTCGTCGGCATCGGCATCGCCGAACTGGACCACGAAGTTGTCCTGCGAACGGTAGATGCTGAGCCCGTCCCAGAAATGCTCGCGTGCCAGGGTGCGGATGTTGCCGGCATGTTCCGGGGCGAACGCCGGCGCCAGTTCGATGATGACCCGGCCACCGGCCAGGTTCATGTACAGCAGGTTCTCCGCGGCCGGGGTGTGCCAGTCGCTGGCAGGCGAGGCGTCGATGATCTCCTGCGCGCTGCGGTACTTGGCGGGGGCATCGGCGGCCAGCAGCGGCAGCGGGGACAACATCAGGGCCAGGGCCAACAGCGAGGGGCGAAGCGTCATCGGGCGCATTCCGGATTGGGTGTGGGCCGATTCTGCGCGATTGCCCGCGCCGCCGGCCAGCGGCATGACGCAAGGTGGGATGACTACCGGCACATTCGCTATACCGAACTCAACACTAGTATTCGCTTCAGGCTAGTTGGAAGGAGTGGGGCGATGAGTGACCTGGATGCCCAGCTACGCAAGTTCCAGAAGGAACTGAGCTCCGGCACGGTCTCGCTGGCGCTGCTGGCGGTGTTGGCCAAGGCTTCGGAGCCGCTGTACGGCTACCTGATCGCCAAGGAGCTGGAGCGCGTCGGGGAGGGCGTGCTCAGTGGCAAGCAGAGCGCCCTGTACCCGGTGCTGCGCAACCTGGAAGGTGCCGGGCTGTTGGAAAGCCATGTCGAGCCCTCGGTGTCCGGGCCGCCGCGACGTTACTACCGTATCAACGATGACGGCCGCGCCGCGCTGCGGCAGTGGATCGCCGCCTGGGATGCCACTCGCAACTCTTTGCAGTACGTACTGGAGGGAATCCACTGATGAACGCTGACAACCACGCAAGGCCGCTTCCCACCACCATCCCCGAGTACCTGGAGCAACTGCGCGCGGCGCTGGCCGGTGCCGATCCGGCGATGATCCAGGACGCGCTGTACGACGCGGAGGAGTACCTGCGCTCGGAACTGGCCGAGCAGGCCGGCAAGACCGAGGCGGAGGTCATCGCCGGTGTCGCCGGCAGCTACGGCGCGCCGGAGGAAGTGGCCGAGATCTACCGCGAGACCGAAGTGACGGTGAACCGCGCGCTGCGTGCGCCGGGCATGCGGATCACGCCGGTGGCGGTGGCCGCCGCAGCGGCCGCCCCGGCCGGGCCGGCGG
>NZ_JACVBA010000008.1:0-2500 GCF_014852135.1 Stenotrophomonas sp. STM01
CCGGGCGCGCGCCCACCGGCGATGTTCCGGGCAAAGAAAAAGCCCGCTGCGGCGGCAGCGGGCTTTGGGGTTTAAAACCTGGCGATGACCTACTCTCGCACGGCTTGAGCCGCACTACCATCGGCGCAGCTGCGTTTCACTTCCGAGTTCGGGATGGGATCGGGTGGTGCCACAGCGCTGATTTCACCAGGAAAGCGGCAGGAGCAGCGCGTTGCGCCGGCTCGAAGACGTTTCCCTTTGGGGAAGGCAAGCAAATGGACCTGCTTACATATAAAGAACAAACCCCTGCAGCGTAAGCTGCAGGGGTTTGGGATTAAAACCTTGGCGATGACCTACTCTCGCACAGCTTGAGCTGCACTACCATCGGCGCAGCTGCGTTTCACTTCCGAGTTCGGGATGGGATCGGGTGGTTCCACAGCGCTAATTTCACCAAGGAGACGGTTGGGACGTCGCCATCCAAAGAAACGGATGAGGCGCCAGTCTCGCAGAGGTCTTGTGACGTAGCGTGCACTTGGATCTATCGACATGTCATGTCGGCCAAGGCAACTTGAGGTTATATGGTCAAGCCGCACGGATCATTAGTATCAGTTAGCTCAATGCATTGCTGCACTTACACACCTGACCTATCAACCACGTAGTCTACATGGTTCCTTTAGGGGGCTTGTGCCCCGGGAAGTCTCATCTTGAGGCGCGCTTCCCGCTTAGATGCTTTCAGCGGTTATCGCTTCCGAACATAGCTACCCGGCAATGCCACTGGCGTGACAACCGGAACACCAGAGGTTCGTCCACTCCGGTCCTCTCGTACTAGGAGCAGCCCCTCTCAAACTTCCAACGCCCATGGCAGATAGGGACCGAACTGTCTCACGACGTTCTGAACCCAGCTCGCGTACCACTTTAAATGGCGAACAGCCATACCCTTGGGACCGACTACAGCCCCAGGATGTGATGAGCCGACATCGAGGTGCCAAACACCGCCGTCGATATGAACTCTTGGGCGGTATCAGCCTGTTATCCCCGGAGTACCTTTTATCCGTTGAGCGATGGCCCTTCCATACAGAACCACCGGATCACTAAGTCCTAGTTTCCTACCTGCTTGATCCGTCGATCTTGCAGTCAAGCACGCTTATGCCTTTGCACACAGTGCGCGATGTCCGACCGCGCTGAGCGTACCTTCGAGCTCCTCCGTTACTCTTTAGGAGGAGACCGCCCCAGTCAAACTACCCACCATACACGGTCCCCGATCCAGATAATGGACCTAGGTTAGAACGTCAAGCACGACAGGGTGGTATTTCAAGGATGGCTCCACTGCAGCTAGCGCCACAGTTTCATAGCCTCCCACCTATCCTACACAGACGAACTCAACGTTCAGTGTAAAGCTATAGTAAAGGTTCACGGGGTCTTTCCGTCTTGCCACGGGAACGCTGCATCTTCACAGCGATTTCAATTTCACTGAGTCTCGGGTGGAGACAGCGCCGCTGTCGTTACGCCATTCGTGCAGGTCGGAACTTACCCGACAAGGAATTTCGCTACCTTAGGACCGTTATAGTTACGGCCGCCGTTTACTGGGGCTTCGATCAAGAGCTTCGCCTTGCGGCTGACCCCATCAATTAACCTTCCAGCACCGGGCAGGCGTCACACCCTATACGTCCACTTTCGTGTTTGCAGAGTGCTGTGTTTTTGATAAACAGTCGCAGCGGCCTGGTTACTGCGACCCTCTTCAGCTATAGCTCGCATGAGCCACCAAAAAGGGTGCACCTTCTCCCGAAGTTACGGTGCCATGTTGCCTAGTTCCTTCACCCGAGTTCTCTCAAGCGCCTGAGAATTCTCATCCTACCCACCTGTGTCGGTTTACGGTACGGTCTGCGTAAGCTGAAGCTTAGGAGCTTTTCCTGGAAGCGTGGTATCAGTGACTTCGTCTAAAAGACTCGTCTCGGTGCTCGGTCTTAAAGGATCCCGGATTTGCCAAAGATCCAAACCTACCGCCTTTCCCCGGGACAACCAACGCCCGGTACACCTAACCTTCTCCGTCCCTCCATCGCACTTACGCGAGGTGCAGGAATATTAACCTGCTTCCCATCGACTACGCATTTCTGCCTCGCCTTAGGGGCCGACTCACCCTGCGCCGATTAACGTTGCGCAAGGAAACCTTGGGCTTTCGGCGTGCGGGTTTTTCACCCGCATTATCGTTACTCATGTCAGCATTCGCACTTCCGATACCTCCAGCAAGCTTCTCAACTCACCTTCACAGGCTTACGGAACGCTCCTCTACCGCGCATAACAAAGTTATGCACCCCAAGCTTCGGTTCTGTGCTTAGCCCCGTTAAATCTTCCCCGCAGACCGACTCGACCAGTGAGCTATTACGCTTTCTTTAAAGGGTGGCTGCTTCTAAGCCAACCTCCTGGCTGTCTGTGCCTTTCCACATGGTTTTCCACTTAGCACAAAATTTGGGACCTTAGCTGTGGGTCTGGGTTGTTTCCCTTTTCACGACGGACGTTAGCA
>NZ_JACVBA010000009.1:0-4654 GCF_014852135.1 Stenotrophomonas sp. STM01
GTGCGCAGGGCGTGGTGGAGCTGGCGGCCGGCAAGACGATCCACATCGCCACCGCCGGTGGTGCGAGCGTGACGATCGAGGGCGGCAACATCAGCTTCAACTGCCCGGGAAAGATCACCGTGCATGCCAAGAAGAAGTCATTCGTGGGCCCGGTGCAGGGCGACTATCCGTTGCCGCTGTTCCCGAAGTCCATCTGCGTGGAGTGCATGCTGAAGGCCGCCGCGTCCGGTGCGCCATTCGCGGCATTGCAGTAAGGAGGAAGCGACGTTGTCCTCCTGTCATGCAAACAATGCACTGCCTTCGGCCGCGTTGCCCGCGTTGGCGGCCGCCATCGCCGGTGACGGCGATCTTGCCTGTTGGGCGTTGCTGGATGCGGCCCTGGTCGATGCCGGGCGGGTGCAGGCGGTCTGCGCCCGGCATGGCATGCAGGTCACGGCGGCCTATGCGGGCTCGGAGCTGGATGCCTACGGCGAAGTGGGCGTGCTGCTGCTCGCCCTTGCCGGCAGTGAGGTGCACCGCACCGCGCAGGTCCTGCAATTGCTTGAGCTCGCAATGCCCGCGCCGGCGCTGAGCTGGTTGTACGGCAATGCCGATGTTGGGCAGTTGCAGCGGTTGTGCGCCTATCTGGGCATGGCGCGCGTCGCCGAACGCGGGCAGCCCATCCACTGCCGTTTCGCCGATACGCGTGTGTTGCCGGTGTTGCTGGCCGAGTTGTCCGCCACGCAGATTGCGCGCGTGAGCGGATGTGTCGCGCAATGGGGCTGGGTGGACCGCAACGGGCAGTACGTGCAGTGGCGTGCAGCTCCGGACGGGGCAGTCGCCGATACACACGAGCACCTGCACCTGTCCGTGGCCCAGTTCCGTGCGCTGCGCGCCGCCGCCGAGCCCGATGCGATCTTCATGATGTTGTGCGAACAGACCCCCAGCCTGGTGCCGGAGGCACGCGTGCGCGGCGACTTCCATGCCCGGATCACGCAGATCCTGCAGACGGCGTCCCGCTTCAACGTGCAGGATCTCAAGAGCCGCCTGCAGTTCGTGGTGCTCAGTCTCAGCTGCGGGGAAGACTTCCACACCCTGCCGGAACTGCACTCCACCTGGGAAGGCGTGCGAGCGGGGGAGTTCCTGCTGGTCGACAAGATGCCGCTGTGGGGCAATGCGGTCTGGGAACGGCTGGAACACCGTCGCCCGGAGGAAGAACGCGGGGTGCTGCCATGAGGGGCACGGCATTGCAGCAGAACGCCACCACATCGCAGCGGTCCGTTGATGACCGCAAGCATGACCACGGCGGGCGCAGGACGCCCGCAAGGATGGACCGAATGAAGCCTGCCCTTCCGTATTTCCATGAACGCCGCAAGCCATTGGCACGTACGATGAGGCGGCACTGGCAAGTACTTCTCGGCGTTTGCCTGCTCTCGCTGGTGAGCGCCTGTGGGGCCAAGTCCGGTCAGGATGACACGGCCATGGGCAGCATCGATGGATACAACTCCACCGATCAGGCCATCACGCCGTTCTACGTGAACAACCACGGCGGCGTCAGCATCAACGCTTACTCCGGTGGTGGCTCGGTGTGCTGCATCCTCTACCCGAGGAAATGGCATCCCGGGCTGACCGCCAAGGTCAAGTGGGCGACCAGCAGCGGCAAGTCCGATGGCGACCCGACCCAGACCTGGCATGAGGCGGAGGTTCCGATCGAGCCTTATGACGTGCCCGGTTCGATGAATGTGCATTTCCTGCCGAATGATGAGGTGCGGATCGTGATCTTCAACGGTTCGCCGCGCGCGGAAGGCTACAAGGGGCCGCCCTATCCGGAAGCACCGCCGGGCTGGTCGACGCGATCGGACGTTGAGGACGCAGGTGTGCCGCCCGTACCGGCTGCCCCGCAGGGAGAGACCAAATGAGCAAGTTCGAGGCAGGCTGGTGGGCGGTTGATCGTCGTGGCGACGGTTCGACGGAGGCGTGGTTCTTCGCCGATGCGAAGCATGTCACCGGAACGGCCTTGTTGCTGCCCAACGGCGACCAGTTGCTGTACTTCCGCCCCACCAAGGAGAAGCCCTTCCTGTTGCGTGACTGGAAGCCCAGCTATGAACGCCTGGGCAGCGCACCTCCGGGGGACAGCTGGGACAACGACAAGTACGGGGCGAAGGCAAATGCCACCATGCAGATGCCGAAGGACTTCCCGCGCGCAAGCCGCAAGCCCAGCGCGCAGGAGCTGTCCGGGCGGGCCGGCAAGGCCGACCTGGGCAAGGCCGACGGCCTGGACTGCATGCGCGAGCTGCATGTCGGGGTGTTCTTCGACGGCACCAACAACAACATGCTGCGCGACCGCGGCAGTGCGGGCCATTCAAACGTGGTCACGCTGTACGACGCGCACAAGTCCGATGACGTGGAGTACTTCAAGTTCTACCTGCCCGGAGTGGGCACGCCGTTCCCCGAGATCGACGAGACGGGAGAGGACAGCAAGGGAAAGAGCATGGCCCGTGGTGGCGAGGCACGCATCCACTACGCGATGATCATGCTGTACAACGCGGTTTCGCGTTCGGTCACCGGCACCGACCTGGTGCCGGCGGACGAAGCCAAGGTCCTGGTCACCGAAATCTGGAGGGGCTTGAAGACCCTGTATCGCGGCGGCAACGCCAAGATGATCCAGATATTCGAGGACATCGACCAACGCCTGCTGGCGAAGGTGAAGGAGAAGCGGCCGAACATCACCCGCGTCCACCTGACGGTGTTCGGGTTTTCGCGCGGCGCCGCGGAGGCACGCACGTTCGCGAACTGGGTGAAGCTGGCCACGAAGGGGAAGGTGGGGCCGGCAGAGTTGAACATCCGCTTCCTGGGGCTGTACGACACCGTGGCGTCGGTGCTGCTGGCCGATTCCTCGCCGGTGGGCGGCGGCTTCCTCGATTGGGCCAACGGCAGCATGGGCATTCCGGCCGGCGTCGAGCAGACCGTGCATTACTGCGCCGGGCATGAGATCCGGCGTTCGTTCCCGTTGTCGACGTTGCGCATGGGCGGGGATTGGCCGTCACCGGCCAAGGAGTTCGTCTACCCCGGCGTGCACTCGGACATCGGCGGTGGCTATGCCCCCGGCGACCAGGGCAAGGGACGTGCGGGGCGCAGTGACATGCTCTCGCAGATCCCGCTGAGCGACATGTATTTCGAAAGCGTCAATGGCGGCGTGAAGCTGCTTCCGCTCAATGAGCTGCCTGCCAATATCAACAGCGACTTCAAGATCGAGCCGACGCTGCAAAGTGCATTCTCGGCCTACCTGCAATGGACGCCGACCAACGAGAAGGGCGAGAACGTCAGCGGCAGCAAGCGCGGCCACATGGAAGGGCGCATGCAGACGCAGATGCAGCACTACTGGCGTTGGCGCGGGAAGTACACCAGTGACGCCGCGCTGAAGACGCTCAAGAGCTGGTCCGCGGCCAGCGCGCAGGACAAGGCGGACCTGGAAGAGGGCAACAAGGACTGGCAGGTTGACCTGCAGCGTGCCCGCGACGCCCACAAGCCGAGGACGGTGACGGTGCCCATCGGCCTGGTGGGGGTCCCGATCAATCTGTCGGCCTCGCCCTCGCAGGTGCAGAAGGACGTGGTCAGCGCGGTGGATGCGACGGCGCCGATTCCTGCCGACGTCGACCGCTTCTTCGACGACTACGTGCATGACTCGCACGCGGGCTTCTGGATGCTTGGGCCGATCACACGCATCGACAAGGCGATCTTCATCAACGAGATCCGCAAGCGCAACGCACTGCGGGAGCACCACCTAGCGCTGGCGAAACAGTACAGCGACCTGCGCAAGCACGATGAGGCCGGTCGCGAGTACATGCAGGCGCTGTCCTATGAGCTGAACCGGTTCGAGCAGCAGGTGCTGGCCGCCAACAGCAAGGACGTGGACGTCGAGGACGAGAACAGTGCAGGGAACGTGCCGTTGATGCGCGATTCGGATGCCAAGGACCTGCGTGACAACATGGGCATGGAAGGCTGGGTCGTGAAGAACGTGGTGGGATCGGGCACGCGCCGTGAACCCAACGGTGTCGGCCAGTACCGTCACATCATGGACCGCGACCACGAGCGCTTCCTGCAACCGATGAAGGAAGTGGAGTACCAGCGCGATCGCGCGATCGATGCGGCCAAGGAGAAGGTGCAGGAAGGTGTTGACGGTGTCCGCCAGAAGGCCGGGGAGATCAAGGATGGTGCGGCGCGTGCGGTGGATCGCGCGGTCGACAACGCGATTGATGCCGGCAAGGACGCCGTGATCGATGGACTCAAACGTGCGATTCCCAACGGGATGCCGCGGTTCTGATCACTGCGGCAGTCCTGCCAGACGACACGACGCGAGGCCCCGGTGGGCCTCGTGTCGTCATGGCCTGAACTGTGCGTTGTTGCCCGATTTGAAGCTTTGCCGATTCATTTATTTGAATTCGGCATGAAATGTCACGTTCCTGTTTTCTGATAGATTCGCCGGCAAGGGGGAATGCACGGCTATCCGCTGCGTGTCGGGCGGGCTGTCACAACTTCTGGGATTGGCATGGATCAGCTGACGAACCTGATGGCACAGGTCGCCGCGTTGAACAGCGCGCAGCGCCTGTACCGGCTGGAGAGTGACCTCCTTGGGGAGGGCGTGGTGGAGCGTTGGTGGGGGCGGGATGCGTTG